>NZ_MKKE01000019.1 GCF_001942305.1 Saccharomonospora sp. CUA-673
GTCGTTGGGCGACGGGGTGGTCGGGTAGGTCGACGATCCGCCGCCGGGGCCGCCGGGGAAGTTGGGGTTGTAGTTGGACGAGCTGGTGCCGTCGTTGGGCGACGGGGTGGTCGGGTAGGTCGACGATCCGCCGCCCCCCGGGACACCGGGGTAGCTGCCGCCGGGCCCGCCGGGGTAGCTCCCGCCGCCGGCACCGCCGCCGGGCGTGCTGCCACCGGGGTACGACGCGGCCGGCGTCTGCACGCCGCCGGACGACACACCGGGCGACTGGTAGCCCGCGCCGCCGGTCCCCTGACCGCCGCCACCACCGGGCTCGTTGATGCTGACCGGCCCGGTACGCCCACCATTCACGCCCGACTCGCCCAGGCTCACGTCGCCGTAGGCACCGGACATGGTGCTGTACTGCGGCATCTGGCCAGCGTTCTGCGAGCTCGTGTCGTGGTACTGGTTGAAGACCTGGACGTTCTTGTTCGCGTTGTCGTTGTACTCCGCGATGTCGCGGTCGAGGTCCGTCTCCCACGGCTTGAGCTTGTTGCCCCAGCTGTTCTCGGGCGGCTCGGCCGGGAGCGGCTGCACGTTGTTGCGCGCATTCTCGAATGCCCCGGCCTGGGTCGACATCACCTGGCCGCTCGTGCCGAGGTTAGCGCTGGCGTCGCCCATCCACGTCTGAAGCGGCTGGGCGCCCATTCGGGCGCTCTCGGCACCCTCACCGGTCCAGGCGGAGGCCATCGTCGAGTTGATCTGGCTGATTTGGGTGGCACGCTGGCTGTGGAGATTCGACAGCTCCAAGCTCGCGGCCTGACCCTCATGGAGCGACGCGGTGCCCCGGCCGGACGTGATCTTCTGGTAGATCTGGTAGGCGTCGATACAGCCCTGCGTGCTGGACTGCCGCTGGGCCTCCTCGCCGTTGGCCAGCGAGTCGTAGACATACGCGCCGGCGGCCGGAATAAGGAACGGTGCCACCATCTCGGATCAACTCCCCTGATTGATGTGGATGAGACGGAACGCGTCGGCGCGGCACATCACGCACCTCCGCCGAGGGTCTCGATCATGTCGCCGGCGACAGCTTCGGCGACTTCGCAGCCTCGCGGGTAGTCGTCGCTGTCTTCGCCGACTTGCACCATGACCGACATGACGTAGTTGTCGGCGAGGCCGACCTGCAGGTCGCAGTAGCCTTCGTCGCGGTCGTCGGAATAGTTGCTGGTGATGACGGCGGGATGTCCAGCGACCTGGGTGGGCTCGAACAGCGCAACCGCGTCCTTGCGGGCGTAGACGTCGTCGAGACCGTTGGTGAAGTCAGGCACTTGGACGAATGCGACGCGACTCCCCGAGCCGTCGGTGTACTCGTACAGGCATTCGGGAGTGCCTTGTTGAACCCGCGCTTCGCCGGGCTCGAAATTGCGATCGCGGACTTGCGCATCCGACAACACGGCACAGGGGTTCTCGTCGAGCGGTGCTACGTCGATTGGGTCCGGCACGCGCGGTGCCTCTCCGTTGCCGTTTGCCGCCGAGGATTCGGCAGGTGCACTCGCCGGTGCGGAGGGCGCGCCGCCGTTGTCGGGGCTGGCCTGGCCCTGTTCGGGGTCGGTGCCGCAGGCGGACAGGATCAGTCCCGCGGCCGCGGCAGCGATGACGGCCGAGGTTGTATGGGATGCGGTGGAGCGACGCGGCATCAGAGTGCTCCGCCTCCGGAGCTCGTCGCGTCCTGGGCCGCCTGGGCGTCGGTCTCTTCCGTGACGCCCTTGGCCCTTTTCAGGGCACGGATGTACTCGTTGCAGTGGTCGATCATCGCCTGCGTTTGTTCGACAAGCGCCTCGCCCGAGGTCCCGGCGGAGCCCGTAAACATGCTGCTGGCCGGCTCGTCGGCGGGCGCCTGTACGTTGGCGATTTGCCGCGCGAGTTGTATGTCGTCGCGTAGGCCGCTCCGCAGCTCTTCCCACTGCTGGATCGCGTTGTCGATCTCTTCGGGGCTGAACTCGTAGCCGCCACCTGCGGGTGACGCGGCGGCCTTCGCCGCGAACGACGCACCTGCGCCCACTGCGCCACCCACTGCCATTCCGATCATGGGCGTCGGCATCTGGGGAATGCTGGACATCTCGACCCCTTCCTCGTGGACCCCTCGCGGTCGCTCCAAGTCTCCGCAAAGCCTTCCGCCCTGTGCTCAGGGCGTCAACCGTCTCGACCACTATGACGACGGCAGGCGCGCGAAGGTTTCCTTTGCTCGGGAAAATCTTCTCAGATCCCGGGGGCGAGCGAGTACTTCTGGTAGTACTGCACCGTCAGCGCACCGACCATCACCCGAGTGGAGTAGCCCACGTGCCGGCTATCGCCGGTCACGCCCCTCCGCGGAGGTGCTCGATCATGTCGCCGGCGACGGCTTCGGCGACGTCGCAGCCCTGTGGGTAGTCGTCGCTCGAAGGTCTGACCGAGACCATCACCGACATGAACTCGTTGTCGGTGAGCCCGAGCTGCAGATAGCAGAAACCCTCGTCCCGGTCGTCGTCATACTGACTTGTGAACACCGCTGGTTGGCCCGCCACTTCGGCTTCTTCGAAGAGGCCGAAGGTGTCCTTTTGTGCGTACAGGTCATCCAGCCCGTTGGTGAGATCTGGATTCTGAGCGAAGCGCACACGGCTGCCCGAGTCATCCGTGTACCGGTAGATGCAGCTCGGGTCCCCGTCGAGCTCTTCTGACACCCCACGTTCGAGATTCCGCTCCGCAGCTTGCGCATCCGAGAGCGCGGCGCAGGGGTCTTGCTGGAGGGCGGCGGTGTCGACCGGATTCACCACTCGGGGTGCCTCGCCGGTGCTGCCGGTGTCGGTCGCCGCAGTGGTCTTGTCCGGGCTGGCCTCGCCCTGCTGGGGGTCGGTGCCGCAGGCGGAGAGGATCAGGCCGGCCGCCATACCGGCGATCATTGCCGTGGCCGCCCGGGATGCGGTGAAGCGCCGGGTCATCACGCACCTCCCCGCAGGTTCTCGATCATCTCTTCGGCGAAGACCTCAGCTACAGCACAGCCCTGCGGATAGTCGTCATTGCTCTCGGCAATCTGGGCGACCACCGTGACGACGTCACTGTCGGTCAAGCCGACCTGCAGGTCGCAGTAACCCTGGTCGCGAGAGTCGCGGTGGGTCTGTGTCACCACGGCCGGGTGTCCGGCCACGTCCGTCGGCTCGAACACGACGACCGCATCTTTCCGGTCGTAGACGTCGCTCAAGCCGTTGGTAAGCGTCGGCGATTGGACGAAGGACACGACGGTGTTTGTATCGGCTGCATAGCGGTATTTGCAGATCCACTCGCCGTCCGTCAATTCCTCGGGCTGGCCAGCTTCGAGGTTGAGCTCGTCGATCTGCTGATCGTCCAGCGCCGCGCAGGGGTCCTGCTCCAGTGGTGCCACGTCCACCGGGTTGGGGACCCGCGGCACCTCGCCGGCGCCGTTGCCACCCGCAGGTGACGACTCGGCTGCCGGGGTTGCCGGGGTGTCGTCGTCGGGGGTTGCCTCGCCTTCGGTGCCCGTGCCGCAGGCGGTCAGCACCAACCCGGCCACCGCCGCCCCAACGGACAAGCCCCACCGGTTCGCCACGCTGCGCGTCCGCGCGCCCCCCTCAACAGCGTCATGGTCCAAACATACGAAAGGTGGCGGTCCTCCGTCTCCGGAGAACCGCCACCTTTCGTGGGGTGCTTACTTGGGCTGCACGTCCAGCCGGACGTCCGCCTTCACGCTCGGGTGCAGACGGGCCGTCACCGAGTGCTTGCCGACGGTCTTGATGTGACCGTCGACGTGGATGACCCGCTTGTCGAGCAGCGGGCCGCCCGCGGCCTTGATCGCACCGACGATGTCGGCGGTCGTCACGGAACCGAACAGCTTCTTCGAGCCCTCGGACGCCTTCGCCGCGACGGCGATGTGGCCCAGGCCCTCGAGCTGCGTCTTCAGCTCCTTGGCGTGGTCGAGGTCGCGCACGCGACGGGCCTCCTGGGCACGCCGGATCGTGCGGACGTTCTTCTCCGCGCCCTTCGTGGACGGGATCGCGTAGCCGCGCGGCAGCAGGTAGTTGCGCGCGTAGCCGTCCTTGACCTCGACGATGTCGCCGGGACCGCCCAGGTGCGCGACGTCGGTCGTCAGGATGATCTTCGCCATGTCTGACTCCCTTCTCAGCGAGCGGTCGAGGTGTAGGGCAGCAACGCCATCTCGCGGGAGTTCTTGACCGCGATGGCGACGTCGCGCTGGTGCTGGCTGCAGTTGCCGGTGACCCGACGGGCACGGATCTTGCCGCGGTCGGAGATGTACTTCCGCAGCAGGTTGGTGTCCTTGTAGTCGATGGCCTCCGGGTGGCCCTGCTTCACGGCCTTGCAGAAGACGCAGACCTTCTTCTTCGGCTTACGAACGGGTGGCTTAGCCACTGTGTACTCCTGGGGAACTTATTGCGTGGTTGCTGATGTCTGGGAAGGCTCGTTGCGAGCAGCTCAGAACGGCGGCTCGTCGGAGAAGCCGCCACCGCCACCGGCGGGAGGCGCACTGCCCCACGGATCGTCGGCAGGCGCACCGGCACCGGCGCCGGCACCGGCCGACGCAGCCGCGCCGCCGCCACCGAAACCGCCGCCACCGCCACCGCCGCGGCTGACCTTGTTGACCTTGGCCGTCGCGTACCGCAGCGACGGACCGATCTCGTCGACCTCGAGTTCGACGACGGTCCGCTTCTCGCCTTCCTTGGTCTCGAACGACCGCTGCTTGAGCCGGCCCTGCACGATGACCCGGGCGCCGCGCGTGAGCGTCTCCGCCACGTTCTCCGCCGCCTGGCGCCAGATGTTGCAGCGCAGGAACAGAGCCTCGCCGTCCTTCCACTCACCGCTCTGCCGGTCGAACTGGCGAGGGGTGGAGGCGACGGTGAAGTTCGCGACGGCCGCGCCGGACGGCGTGAACCGAAGCTCCGGGTCCGCGGTCAGGTTGCCGACCACCGTGATGATGGTGTCTCCGGCCATGGCTGCCGCCTCAGGCCTTCGCGGCGATCTTCGCGGCGCGCTTCGTTCCACGCACCTCCTGGCGGCGGACCACCTTGGTGCGCAGCACGGTCTCCTGCAGAGACAGCTGCCGGTCGAGCTCCTGCACGTCGGCCGGCTCGGAGATCAGCTCGAGGACGGCGTAGATGCCCTCGGCGTTCTTGTTGATCTCGTACGAGAGCCTGCGACGGCCCCAGACGTCAACCTTCTCCACGCTGCCACCGCCGTTGCGGATGACCTTGAGAAAGTTCTCCAGGGTGGGTGCGACCGTCCGCTCGTCGAGCGACGGGTCGAGGATGACCATTACCTCGTAATGGCGTGACACAACCACTCACCTCCTATGGGCTCGGGCGGCCACGGAACGTCCGTGGCAGGAGGGCAATGTCGACTCGCCAGTCTAGCCACCACCCCCGACACCCCCGCTCCCGGGTACGGATGCCGGGCGACGGGTGGGCGCAGCCGCGCGCGAGCGCGTCCTTGGGGGGCGGTGGCCGGGCGACGGGTGGGCGCGACCATGGGGCCTCGGGAGCTTTCTTGCGGAGCTAGGTGGTCTTGCGGAGGACCCAGGTTCGGACCAGGCTGCGGTGACGCCGGCGAGGGCGACGACGGCGAGCAGCATCGGCAGTTGCACCTGGCCCGGGGAGCCGGCGCGGCGGCCAGTGCGTCGGCGTTGCCCGCGTTGCGGACGTCGCCCTGCGCGCCGGCACCGGTCTGCCCACCCTGCTGAGCACGCCGAACTCCGGCGAGTCGGGCGCACCGGGGACGCCGTCCTGCGGCGAGTAGCGCATGTCCGGCGGCACGGCCGCGCCGCCGGTGGGCGCGTCGGCCGACGGGATGTTGCCGTAGTCGCGCGGCGCGGCCCACGCGTCGCCGCTTCCCTGCGGGGAGTCCGGCGTCGGGGGCACACCACCGGGCTGCGGCGCGCCGGGCGCCGTGCTGCCGGAACCACCGTGACCGCCGGGCTGCTGCGGCTGCGCCGAACCACCGGAGTGGCCGTCACCGCCGCCGCGCTGCGGCTGCGAGCTCGGCGCCGAGTGGTTCGTCGCCTCGAGCGGCATGCCGCACGTGCCGGCAACCTTGCGGTGGATCGAGTCGAGCACCTGCTGTCGCTTGTGCGGCCAGCCGAGCGCGGGGTTGCCGTCCAGGATGTCGGTCACGATGTTCGCGACCCGCTCCCCGCCGACGACACCGGTCGCCCGGTGCGGAACCGTGCCGACCTCGAGCGTGTGCTTGCTGATCTCCTCGGCGAGGTTCTTCGGGAAGGTGAACTGCAGGAAGCGGTCGGCCTCACGGGCGCCGGCCTCGACCTGGCCGGCGACGGACGAGCCCTTCAGCATCACCTTCGCGCCCATCGGGGCGGCTACCGTCGCGGTGCACGAGTTGACGGGGGCCTGCGTCTGAGCGCCTGCGGCCGGCGCGGCCAACGCGGTCAGTCCCGCGGCGACCGCCGTCGCGGCCACCAGTCCAAGCACCCGGTTGAGGGCGGTGTTGGTACGCACTTCGAACGGTATCCCTTTCCGAACGGCTTACCCTGCCTGGACCTCATTGGCACGGCAGGGCGTCAACAAGATAAACGACCGCTCGGCGTTGGGGATACGGGTCGGTAGCTACCGCTCGTGCCCGATTCGTCCCCGCATCGGGCGAACCGGCCACGAACCGGTGACAGGGCCGGTCACAGGGCCGGTCACAACCGCGACGTCACAACCGCGGCTGACGGACCGCGGCTCAGGAGCCGCCGGCGCGCTGCAGCACCCAGCTGCGGGCGAGGCCGGCGCTGACACCCGCCAGCGCGAACACCGCCAGCATCAACGGCAGCGACGGACCGCCCGCGGGGCTCTGCTGCGCCAGCGACGACGCCTCGCCCGCGTTGCGAACCTCGTCGGCGCCCTGCTGCTGGCCGTGCCCGGTGGACTGGCCGGGGGTCTGCTGTTCGAGGGCCCGGATGTCCGGCACGCCCGCGTTCGGGCTGGGCGGCGTCTCGCCGAGCAGGCCGAAGTCGGGGCTGTAGCCGGGGATCTGCCCGCCGTAGCGCAGGCCGGGCGCCGCGGAGAACAGCGCGCCGTCGGCGGCGGGGACGCCCGCGTAGCGCAGGGCCGGATCGCCCGCCGACCCACCGGCCGCGTACGACAACCCGCCGCCCGACCCGGAACCGCCGTCGCCCACGACGGGGCTGTTCGGTTCGCGTGTGCCGTCGGAACCACCGGATCCGCTGCCGGAGTCACCGCCGTCGCCGGCACCGGAGTCGGGCTCGGACGGCGCGGGCTCGGACGGCTCGGGCTCCGAGGGTTCGGAGGGCTCGTCGGGACGCGGCACGACCTGGCCGTTGCCGAGCGAGTCGGTCATTTGCCGGGCCCCGCCGGTGACGCCCTCGACCGTGTTGTTGAGGCCGTCGGACAGGGGTTCGCCGGCGCCCGGGATCGGCTTCACGGCCGTGTCGACGACGTTCACCGTCACCTTGCACAGGCCGCTGAGCAGCGAACCGACCGTGTCGGTGACGACTCCGAGGTCGAGGGGCACGCCGAGGGCGGTGATGCCCTGGATGCGGTCGCCGGGTTCGGCGGTGACGGTCTGGCCGCACCGCACCTTCTTGGTCTCACCCTCGGCATGGGCCTGCGCGGGCGCCACCGCGCCCGCGGTCATCGCCAGGAGGACACCCGCGGTCGTGACGGCCGCCGGCTTCGCGACCCTGCGGGTCACGCGCCCACCGGACCGCCGCAGGCACCGAGATCGCCCGGTTCGCCGTCACCACGGTTCTCGCGATTGTCGTCGTCTCGCATCGCGTGCCCTCCGAGATCGGTTCGTAGTAACTAACGAACCACATCCCGCGGCGTCACGCACACCAACGATCAGGCGTTCTTGCGCGCGATCCACGCCCGGCTCAACGCGCCGATGACCACCAGGAGTGCGGCCACCGACAGCACCAGCGGTGCCCGGTCGCGCTCGCCCGCCTGGGGGAGGGCCTGCGCGGTGCCGGACTTGCGGGCCGCGTTCTCCTGCTCGCCGGGACGGTTGCCCTGCTCGGGGCTGTCCATGCCCGGGCCGACCGGCGCCTCCGGCACGTCCAGGTCGGCACCCGGCGGCAGTTCGGCCTCCGGCGGGGTCTGCGGGCCGCCCGGGATCTCGATGTCCTCGAGCGGCGAGGCAGCGGCACCGGGGTCCGGCGCGGGCGCCGCGAGGTCGAGCCCGTCCGGGGTCTCGCCACCGGCGCCGTCACCAGGCGCGTCGTCCCCGGGACCGCCGTCACCGGGAGCCGGTGTCTCCGGGTCGTCCTCCGGCGGCGCGGGGTCGGGTTCGGGCTGCGGTTCGGGTGCCGGCTCGGGCGCGGGCTCGGGCTCCGGTTCGGGTTCGTCCGGCGTCGTGGGGGCGCGCAGCGCGTTGACAGTCGTGTTGGCGGTGCTCTGGGCGGTGTCGCAGATCTGCCCGAGCGAATCGACGACGACCTCGGCCCGGTTGATGCCGAGCCCCGCGAGCAGCTCCTTCACCGGCAGGGTCACGAGCGCGTCGCTGCCCTCACCGGTGCCGATGCCGGCCAGGCCCTCGCCGCCGTTGATCGCCGCCAGGGTGTCGAGCGTCAGCGGTTCGCCGTCCTCGCCCTTCAGCGTGGAAGCGCACTCGCCCCTGATGAACTCGGGCTCGGCGTCCTCCTGCGCGGAAGCCACGCCGCCGATGCCGAGCGACCCCAGCGCGACGACGCTTGCCGTCACGGTCGTCCGCAGTGTGTTCCGGCCGATCCTCACGAGCCCACCCCTCGCTGTTGCTGCATCACTCTGCGCACGCGCGCGAGCGATCTCCGTTGCACGGGTGAAGGTACTCGATGATCGTCTTCGCACGTAGATAGGCTCGCGGTATGCAGATCGGTGCCCACGTCGGTGACGACGATCCGCTCTCGGCAGCCGCGGACGTCGGCGCGACGCGGTCCAGTTCTTCCTGTCCGACCCGCAGTTGGAAGAAACCGCAGCCGCACCCGAGGGGCGACGACCTGCTCGCGTCCGACGTCGCGGTGTTCATCCACTCGCCGTACGTGTTGAACGTGGCGTCCCTGAACAACCGCATCCGCATCCCCTCGCGCAAGGGCGTCACGCAGCACGCGGAGGCGGCCGCGGCGATCGGCGCGCGCGGACTCGTCGTGCACGGCGGGCACGTCCGCAAGGGCGAGGACCCCGCCGAGGGCGTCGCCAACTGGCGCAAGCTGTTCGAACGGACCTCGTTCGACGTGCCGATCCTCATCGAGAACACCGCGGGCGGTGACGCCGCGATGGCCCGCGACCTCGACATGCTCGCGCGCCTGTGGGACGCCGTCGGCGAGTTCGGCGCCGGGTTCTGCCTGGACACCTGCCACGCCCACGCCGCGGGCTGGGACCTCGAGACCGTCGTCGACGACGTCCTCGCGATCACCGGCCGCATCGACCTGCTGCACCTGAACAACTCGCGCGACGCGGCCGGTTCGCAGCGCGACCGGCACGCCAACGTCGTCGGCGGTGAGGGCACGATCGACCCCGACGTGCTGCGCGCCGTCGCTGTTGCGGCCGGCGAGGCCGGAGCCCCGGTGGTCGTCGAGACCCCGGCCGAGGGCCAGCGCGCCGACATCGCGCACCTCCGCGGCTGAACCGGAGCTACGACCGCGGCCCCGAGGATCCCGCTCGCTCCCGGTCCGACTCCGCCGAGTGCCGCCCCGAGGGACGCAGTCTCCGCGGCACGATCCGGGCCGGCAGCAACGTCGACAACCCGGGCAGCACGACGACGTCCCGTTGCCCGGCGAGCGGACCACCCAGCGGGTCGTCGGTCGCCGTCGGCCCGGACCGCACCGGATCGGCCGCCGGCCGGTAGATCTCCCGCACGATCAACACGCACAGCAGGCCCACGGCGATGTCGCGCACGATCACCGTGCCGAGGAACCAGCTGTCGGGCAGTCCCTTGTTCTCGACGCCGAGGTAGGAGAACATCCGCGGCGCCCACACGAGCGCGTCGATCACCATCCAGCTCAGCAGCAGCCGCCAGCGCGGGATCGCGAGCACGGCCAGCGGCACCAGCCACAGCGAGTACTGCGGACTCCACACCTTGTTGGTCACCAGGAACGCCGCCACCACCAGGAAGCACAGCTGCGCCACCCGCGGCCGCCGCGGCGCCGTCAACGCGATGTAGGCGACCACCGCGCAGCCCGCCAGGAACAGCACACCGCTGACGGTGTTGAGCACGGTCGGCGCCTGTCCCGGTTCGAGCTCGCCGTCGAAGCCGGGCCAGCCCGTGAAGTACGAGACGACGTTGTAGATCGAGTCCGGGTCCATCCCGCGTTCGGAGTTGAGCCGGAAGAACTCGCGCCAGCCCTCGGTGAACACCAGCAGGATCGGCAGGTTCACCGCGAACCACGCGACCGCCGCCGCCAGGAACGTCCTCCCCCACTCGGCCACTCTGCCCGCGCGGATACCCAACACCAGTAAGGGACCGAGCAGGAACAGCGGATACAGCTTGGCCGCGGCACCGAGTCCGATGAGGAGGCCCGCGAGCCCCGGTCTGTGTCTCGACCACGCCAACAGGCCGCACGTGGCCAGCGCGACCGCGAGGGTGTCGAAGTTGGTGAACGCGTGCACGATCGCCAGCGGCGAGATCGCCACGAGCGCCGCGTCCCACGGTCGGTGCCGCGATATCCGCGCCGTCGCCCAGATCGCCGTCAACCACGCCGCGGCCAGGAACAACGCCGTCATGTTGAAGTACACCGCCACCGGCAGTGCGCCCGGCAGGAATCCGGCATCGGCGACGCCCGTCCAGCCGTGCGTGAGCTTCGCGTTGACCCATTGGAACAGGCCCGTCAGCACCGGGTACTCCATGTACCGGCGCTCGTGCTCGCCCGCCTGGGTCTCCTCCGACCAGTGCGTCGCGTACGGGAACGTGTCGCCCTGGTCGAGGCGCTGCGCCGAGTACAGCGGAACGATGTCCGAGTAGCACATCGCCACGTATTGCCGGCCCGACTGCCAGTCGAGCCGCAGCTGCCCCGACGGGTCCTCGTACTGCTGGATGCACGCCGCCTTGCCGAACCACGACAGCGACAGCGCGATCACGCCCAGCAGCAGGCACACCCGCAGCGGAGACCAGAACCAGTGCCGGCCCACCGTCGCGTGCCGGCCCAGCGGACCGCCGAGCGGCGCCGTCGCCCGCGCGACCAGCGGCTCCTCCCGGCTGGGGATCGCCCGGTCCGTCGGCCCCAGCGACGCCGTGTCGTCAGAAGCGGTGTCGTCAGAAGCGGTGTCGTCAGGGGCCGTGTCGTCCGGACCCGTGCCCGGGGCGGTGTCCTCCGCTGCGGTGTCCGGCGATACCCGTCTCTCCGCGGTCTCCTCGGTGTGGGCACGCGAGGACGGAGAAGAGGTATCGCCGGACACGCACCGGATGCTACAAGCGCACCTCACGCACCGCCGTTGTCGTTCGGATCATCGGTCGGTCGGCCCCAGATCGGGCCGCCCGGGTCCTCCGACTCGTCCTCGTCGTCGTCCTCCGACGGGGACGAGGGCGGCGACGACGGCTCCGACGGCGAGGGCGGCGGCCGGGTCGTCGACGGCGGCGAGGACTCCGTGGTGGTCTCCTCGGTCGTCGTCTCCTCCGTCGTCTCCTCGGTCGTCGCCGGGGCGTCGTCCACGACGGTCTCCTGCGGACCCATGACCTCCTCGAGCGGCGGGAACGGCTCCGGATCCAACGGTTCGAGGTAGTTCGCCATGAACTCCTGCCAGATCTCGGCCGGCAGCCCGCTGCCGTAGATCATGCCGCCGGCGGCGTTGCGGATCGGCTCACCCGTGCCCGTGCCGACCCACGCCGCGGCCGAGATGTGCCGCGAGTAGCCGACCATCCACGCCTGCGCGTTGTCCTTCTGCGTCGGATCGGCGTCCGCGACGTCCTCGCTGCCGCCCTGCACGTACTGGTGCGTACCGGTCTTGCCGGCGCACTCGTGCGCACCCGGGCAGGACAGGTCGGCCTCCGGCAGCACGCCCTCCATCGAGGCCGTGACGTTCCGCGTGATCGTCTGGTTCTGCTCCTCGTCCGGGTCGAAGGCGGGCTCGCCCTTCTTCGCCGCCGGGGTCGTCTCGTCGAACAGCACCTCGCCGTCGGAGGTCTCCAGCTTCGCCACGAAGTGCGTGTCCCGCTGGATGCCGTCCGCCGCGTACGTCGCGTACGCGCCGGCCATGTCCGTCGGCGTCACCAGCGTGTCACCACCGCCGATGGAGATGTTGCCGTCGAGGCTGGCCATCGTCTGCTGGTCGCCGTGCTTCTCGGGGATGCCGGCGGCCATCGCGGCCTCCTTCACCGCCCGCGGCCCGGTGTCGTTGGTGACCATGTCGTAGAACACCGTGTTGATCGAACGGGCCATCGCGTCCTCGATGGTGCATTCCGTTCCGCAGTCGGTGCCCTCGGCGTTGCCGATGGTGATGCCGTTGAACTCGCGCGGCGACGTCCCGTCGTACGTCGAGTACAGCCCGCCCTTGCCCTGCTGCAACAGGGCCGTGAAGTCGAACGGCTTGAACGCCGAACCGGGGTTGCGCTGCACGTTGCCCCAGTCCATCTCGTCGACACCCGGTTCGTTCGGACCGCCGTAGTAGGCCCGCACCGAACCGCTCTTCGGGTCGACCGCCACCAGCGACTTGCGCAGGTTCCCCGGTTCGCCCTCCATGATGTCGTTGACGGCCTGCTTCGCGGCCTCCTGCGCGCGCTTGTCGATCGTCGTGGTGATCTTGTAGCCGCCGGTCTGGATCGCGTCCTGCGAATAGCCCTTCGCGGCCAGCTCGGCCATCACCCGGTTCTTCACGAACGCGTCCGGACCGTCGAGCGCATCCGGCCGCGACTCGTTCTCGGGGATCAGCCGGGGCAGCTCCATGCCGTCGCGCTCGGCCTGGCTCACCCAGCCGTTGGCCACCATCTGGTCGGCCACGTACCCCCAGCGCTGCTGGCGCACCTGCTCGTCCTCGCTGCGGCCCGGCTGCTGGATCATGCCGGCCAGCAGCGCAGCCTCGGAGGCGTTCAGGTCCTTGGCGCTCTTGCCGTAGTAGGCCTGCGCGGCGGTCTCGACACCGTAGGCACCGCGTCCGAAGTAGATGGTGTTCAGGTACCCGGTGATGATCTCGCTCTTCGACTGCTCGTTGTTCATCTTGAACGAGCGGACGATCTCGGTCCACTTGCGCAGGTACGAGTAGTCGTCGTTCTCGGTGGCGACCTTCACGTACTGCTGGCTGATGGTCGAACCACCGCCGACGCCGCCGCGCACCTGGTTCCACGCGGCGCGCGCGATACCGCTGATGTCGAAGCCCGAGTTGCTCTCGAACGTGGAGTCCTCGGCCGCGTAGGCCGCGTACCGCATCACCGGCGGGACGTCCTCGGGCTTGAGGATCACCCGGCGCCCGTCCTGGGGCGCGTCCTCGGCCATCTTGTCGCCGGAGGCGTAGTAGTAGCTGACGACCTTGTCCTGGCTCGCCGCCACTTCCTCCGGCGTCGGCACGTCGACGAAGAAGTATGTGATGACGAACGCCAGCGCCGGCAGCACGATGAACACGCCCACGCAGGCGTACAGCGAACGGCGCACCATGCGCCACCGGCGCTTCTTGCGTTGCGCGGGGGTCAGCAGAGCCGCCTTGCCCTTCGAGCCGCCGTCGGCCGGTTCGGAGTCGTCGTTCGGATCGTCGCGGCCGTCGGCCGCGGCGACCGCGGTGAGCCCGTCCGGGGCGCTCGGGTCGCCGCCGGTGAAGCCGTCGTCGTCGTACCCGTACGCGCCGGTGCCGTACGGGTCGGAGTCGTAGCGGTCGTCGTACGGGTCGTACCCGCGACCGGTGCCGCTCATGTCCTGATGCGTGATCAGCTCGGGTTCGCGCGGCTCCGGCGGCTGACCGCCGCGGCTCGCCGCGTACCCGGCCGCACCGGCCGCGCCCGCACCCGCGCGCCCGCCGCGGCGGCGCCGCCGAGTCCGCGGCGCTGCTGCGTGCCCTCGCCACGGCCACCCTCCGGACGGCGGTCCTCAGGGCGGCGGGGCGGCTGCCCACGCCCGTCCGCGGGACGACCACGGCCACCGGCCGCGCCTGCCGCCGCGCCACCGGCCGCGCGGTCCGGACCATCCGGCCGCCCACCCTCGGGGCGGCGGTCCTCGGGTCTGCGGTCCTCGGGACGGCGGGGCGGCTGGCGCCGAGCCTGCGTCGGATCCTGCGGACCGCCCGGCGGAACGGGACGACCCTGCGGATCACGCGGCGGCTGCTGGGGGTTCTGCGGGCGGCGTTCGCCGCCCGGACGCGCCGGGAGGAGGCGGGTTCTGACCGGGCCCCGCCTGGGGGCCCGGCTGCTGAGGACGCCGCGGCGGCTGGCCGTGCTGAGGCGGCTGGCCGGGCGGACCGGGCTGGCCGGGTTGCTGGCGCGGCGGGCCGCCCGCCTGCCGGGGCGGCTGCTGCGGGGGCTGATCGGGACGGCGGGAAGGCTGGGGTGGCTGATCGGGTCGGCCGGCATCCCCACGGGGCGGAGGAGGCGGCTGCCGATGGTCGCCGCCGGGTGCCTGCCGCGGCGGACGCGGAGGTCTCGGCGGTTCGTCGCCGCTGTCACCGGGCCATTGCGGAGCGTCACCACCGGAGGGCCATTGCGGCCGCTGCGGGGGCCCGGGCTCCTGCTCCGGCCAACCGTGATTTCCCTGGTCGTTCACCTAAGACCCTCCCAGAATGGCGCGTCGGGGGACGCCGTTCTGCGGACCCAACCCTCTCGTGTGCATGGCGTGGACCTGTCGCAGGCCCCGCCACATGGTCGCGGCACTCACGTCGTTACTGCCTCGAGTGCATCAGATGTCACTGTCCCGCAGTCCTCCGTGTGGTCCGCGTAGTGCGCGGTGCCGTCTCCGGCGAGTCGGCCGTTCCCAGGACGTACGAGAGCACCAGGTGGTTCCACGCGCACGCCGTGCAGACCTCCACCACGTACACGGTGAACTCGCTGAATCGCGCGGCCATGCGCTCGAGTTCCTCCGCTTCCTCGCCGAACCCGCAACGTGCTGCAGCTCGTCGCCGTACACCCAGCTGACCTGCCCCAACGTGTGCTTGCCGCACACCGGGCAGGCGTCACCGGCAGGCGTGCCGTGGAACTTGGCAGCCTGCAGCAACTGCGGGGTGGCGTCGCAGACGTCCATGACGCTGGCCCGTCCCGAGCGGAACTCGGCCAGCAGCGCACGGCGCCGGAGCGCGTAGTCGACGACTTGCCGCTGGTTCTGCACCTCAACAGAGTACGTGGTCCGCGGCGGAAGGCCACGTCCCGTTCTGCGGGATCGTCGACCGGTGCGACGCGACACGCCGTCGACGTCGATAACGGTCCGGTGAAGTTTGCCCTCCGTGGGGGTATCCTCACGGTTAGCTCCACCACTCCGATGTATCGGCGCGATATAGTGGGTCGGTACATTGCATGGTCATGGGTGACGCTCGGCGCACGATGTCCCGGGCATCACCCGACAGGCGGAAACGCCGGTCGACGCCGATTCGTTCCCGGTAAGGGGGTGCACGTGTGCTGGAGTTCGCGATTCTCGGGCTGCTGCACGAGCACCCCATGCACGGTTATGTCCTGCGGAAACGACTCCACGAGTCGCTGGGTATGTTCCGCACGTTCAGCTACGGATCGCTGTACCCGACCCTGCGCCGGATGCAGCGGGCCGGCTGGATCGCCGAGGACGTGGCCGATGCGGCCGACCCCACGACGTCGTGGAACCGCAGGGCGAGCAAGTCGAAACGCGTGTACAAGCTCACAGCGGAGGGCAAGGAGCGGTTCGACGAACTGCTCGCCGACGCGGGGCCGCAGACGTGGGACGACGAGGGTTTCGGCGTCCACCTGACGTTCTTCTCGCGCACGCCCGCAGATGTCCGCATGCGGATTCTGGAGGGCAGGCGCAGGCGGGTCGAGGAACGTCGGGAAGGTCTTCGGGCAGCGTTGGCCAGGGCCGAGGAGAAGATCGACCGCTACACCCGTGAGCTGCACGAGCTGGGGCTCGAGACCAGCGAGCGGGAGGTGCGCTGGCTCAACGAGCTCATCGCGCATGAACAGGCCGAGCAACACCGGTCCGAATCGACCGCGCCTCGGCGTGAACCAGGTTTTACGGAACACGAGTAAAGGGAGATACCGGCATGGGCGAGAACCGCCGCGTGAGGGTGGCCATCGTGGGCGTTGGCAACTGTGCGGCCTCGCTGGTTCAGGGTGTGCACTACTACCGCGAGGCCGACCGGGGTGCGCGCGTTCCCGGCTTGATGCACGTCCAGTTCGGCGATTACCACATCAGTGACGTCGACTTCGTCGCCGCGTTCGACGTCGACGCGAAGAAGGTCGGCCAGGACCTGTCCGAGGCGATTCTCGCGAGCGAGAACAACACCATCAAGCTGTGCGACGTGCCGCCGCTGGGCGTCACGGTGCAGCGTGGGCAGACGCTCGACGGTCTGGGCAAGTACTACAAGGAGACCATCGAGGAGTCCGACGAGCAGGCCGTCGACGTGGCCGCGGCACTCAAGGCCGCCGACGTCGACGTGCTCGTGTCCTACCTGCCGGTGGGCTCGACCGAGGCGACGCGCTTCTACGCGCAGGCCGCGATCGACGCGGGGGTCGCGTTCGTCAACGCCATCCCGGTGTTCATCGCCTCCGACCCCGAGTGGGCCGAGAAGTTCGAGCGGGCCGGCGTGCCGATCGTCGGCGACGACATCAAGTCGCAGGTCGGCGCCACGATCACGCACCGCGTGCTGGCGAAGCTGTTCGAGGACCGCGGCGTGCAGCTCGACCGCACGATGCAGCTGAACGTCGGCGGCAACATGGACTTCCTCAACATGAAGGAGTCCGAGCGCCTGGAGTCGAAGAAGATCTCCAAGACCCAGGCCGTGACGTCGCAGGTCGAGCGCGACATGGGCAAGTCCAACGTGCATGTCGGTCCGTCGGACCACGTCGCGTGGCTGTCCGACCGCAAGTGGGCCTACGTGCGCCTCGAGGGTCGCGCGTTCGGTGACGTGCCGCTGAACCTCGAGTACAAGCTCGAGGTGTGGGACTCGCCGAACTCGGCGGGCATCATCATCGACGCGCTGCGCGCCGCGAAGATCGCCAAGGATCGCGGTATCGGTGGTCCGATCCTGTCGGCGTCCTCGTACTTCATGAAGTCGCCGCCGGTGCAGTACGACGACTCCACCGCCCGCGACGCCGTCGAGAAGTTCATCGAAGGCACCTCGGACGAGTGACGAACAGGGGTGGGCGCCACCAGGTGCCCACCCCTGAGTCGCCGTGTCAGCATCCCACGTCGCCGTGTCAGCACCCCACGTCGCCGTGTTGGCGTCCTGCGTCGCCGTGTTGTCAGATGCCGAGCGCCGCGGGTAGGTCGCCGATCGCCCCGAGCACCTGATGGGTCCGCGCGACCACGTCCGGGTCGGGCGGGAAGTGCGGATTCGGGATCGCGTACACGGTCATGCCCGCCGCGAGCGCGGACCGCAGTCCGTTGGTCGAGTCCTCGACGGCGGCGCACTCGCCGGCCGGTACGCCCAGCTGCGAGGCGGCCTCGACATAGACGTCGGGTGCCGGTTTCCCGGCGGCCACCTGCTCGCTCGACACGGCCACGCGGATCCGGTCGGTCAGCCCGGTCGCGGTCAGCAGGGAGTCGATCAGCACCGGCGGTGCCGAACTGGCGATCGCCGTCGGCAGGTTCTCCGACACCGTGCGCAGGGTGTCCTCCGCGCCCGGCAGGATCGGCGGCCCGTCGGCGTACCGCATGCGCATCTCGTCGATCACCCGCGCGGCGGCCTCCTCCGGGGCGAGCTGCGTGCCCAGTTCGTTGACCAGGTACTCGGCCCATTCCGGGGTGCTCATCCCCTGCAACGCGCGGGTCGCCTCGTCGGTCCAGGTCCCGCCGTGCTCGGCGACCAGGTCGCGGCGCACCTCGTCCCAGAGTTGCTCGGAGTCGACGAGCACTCCGTCCATATCGAAAACGACAGCTCGCATCCCCCGAACCTACGTCCCCGTAGCCGGTACGTACATGGTGGACATCCGCGCAGTCATGGACACGACGCGCTCTCGTGGTCCGATTTGCTCTTTTCGTCTATTTACCGACGAAATATTGGTTCGCTTCCGTGTTCGACGTCGAATCTCGTTCGCTCGTCGTTTACCTTTTCGACCATTCCGACTCGGATGCCGAACGTAGAGTCACCAGCGTTCCCCTGACTGAGTGACTGGAGGCCGTGTGTCCGCCAAGCGACTGCTCCCGCTGCTGACCACCCATCGTTCCGGCCGCTCGCCGGTGACGTGTGAGTACCGGTGCGGCAATCAGTGTTCCCACCCCGCTCCGAACACGTCCGACAACGAGTACTTCGGCGACGTCGTGCGGGATGTCGTGTCGCGGCGCGGTGCACTGCGCGCCGGTGGCGTGCTGGCCGCGACGGCGGCGGGCTTCGCCGCGCTGTCGGGCACGGCGTCGGCCGAGGTCCCGGCGCTGGCCGCGCAGCCCGCGGGCCGGCCGGTCGCCCGGGCACCGCGACGCCGCCCCCGGGCACGAACTTCGAGCCGGTCGCGCCGAACACCAAGGACGCGGTCGTCGTCCCGGAGGGCTACGAGCAGCAGGTCGTCATCCGCTGGGGCGACCCGGTGCTGCCCGGTGGTCCGGAGTTCGACCTCCACAACCAGACCGCCGAGAAGCAGGCCCAGCAGTTCGGCTACAACAACGACTTCGTCGGCCTGATCCCGCAGGACGGTTCGGGCAAGCGCAACTTCCTGGTGGTGAACCACGAGTACACCACCGAGACGGAGATGTTCCCCGAGGGCGCCTACGACGAGGAGAACCCGACGGAGGAGCAGGTGCGCATCGCGTGGGCGGCGCACGGGCTGACCGTCGTCCAGGCCGATCGCACCCGCGAGGGTGGTCTGAAGGTCGTGCCGAGCCGGTACAACCGCCGCATCACGCTCGACACCGAGTTCGAGGTGCGCGGCCCGGTCGCCGGATCCGACCTGCTCAAGACGTCGGAGGACCCGACGGGCACGATCGTGCGCGGCACGCAGAACAACTGCGCGGGCGGCGTCACGCCGTGGGGCACGGTGCTGTCGGGTGAGGAGAACTTCCACCAGTACTTCGGCAATGCCGACAAGGTGACCGACCCGGCCACCGCCGAGCGGCTCGAGCGGTACGGCTTCGAGGCCGGCGCGAGCACGCGGCTGTGGGAGCGGTTCGACAAGCGGTGGGACCTCGGCCAGGAGCCGAACGAGGCGAACCGGTTCGGCTGGGTCGTCGAGATCGATCCGAACGACCCGAACGCCAAGCCGATCAAGCACACCGCGCTCGGCCGGTTCAAGCACGAGGCCGCCAACGTCAAGATCACCCGCGACGGCCGCATCGCGGTCTACTCCGGTGACGACGAGCGGTTCGACTACATCTACAAGTTCGTCTCCAACGGCAGGTACAAGCCGGGCAAGAGCGCGCACGCGCGCCGGCACAACATGGCGCTGCTCGACGACGGCACCCTGTACGTCGCGAAGTTCACGGGCAACAGCCCCGCCGAGGAGATCGACGGTTCGGGCACGCTGCCCTCGGACGGCCAGTTCGACGGCACCGGCGAGTGGCTGCCGCTGGCCAGCGGCGACAAGTCCTTTGTGGACGGCTTCACGGCCGAGGAGGTGTACGTCTTCACGCGCCTGGCCGCCGACAAGGCGGGCGCCACGAAGATGGACCGCCCCGAGGACATCGAGCCGAACCCGGTCAACGGCCGCATCTACGCCGCGTTGACGAACAACGACGACCGCGGCGCCACCGGCGAGGCGGGTGCCGACGAGCCGAACCCGCGCAACGGCAACAAGAACGGCCACATCCTCGAGTGGGACGAGGACGGCGCGGAGACGACGTTCGTGTGGCGTCTGCTGCTCGTCTGCGGTGACCCGGCCACGGCCGACACCTACTTCGGCGGGTTCGACAAGAGCCAGGTCAGCCCGATCTCCTGCCCGGACAACCTGGCGTTCGACGGCTACGGCAACCTGTGGATCTCCACCGACGGCAACGCGCTCGGCTCCAACGACGGCCTGTTCTCGGTGCCGGTCGACGGCCCGAACCGCGGTGAGGTCAAGCAGTTCCTGACCGTTCCCGTCGGTGCGGAGACGTGCGGCCCGGTCGTGCGCGACGACATCGTGCTCGTCGCCGTGCAGCACCCGGGCGAGGGCGGCGAGCCCGGCTCGACCTGGCCCGACGGCGGCCACGCCCGCCCGGCCATCGTCGCCACCTACAAGTCCGGCGGCGGCCGAATCGGCGCCTGACACCCATCGGGTGAACCCCCACCCAGCCCAACCGATGTAGCTCCCGAGGGCCCCATGGTCGCGCTCAACGCGACCATGCCTCGGGATTACGGTGGCGCGTATGGATCGTCCACTCGCACTCGTCACCGGGGCGTCGCGCGGTATCGGCGCCGCCGTCGCCGGCGCACTTGCCGACACACACCGCATCCTCCTCGGCGGCCGCGATAGCGCCGCCCTCGAGGCGCTCGCCGCGCAGCTGCCCGACGCCCGCCCGTGGGTCGTCGACCTCGCCGACGACGCCGCGGTGGCCGACGCGGCGGCCGGCATCGACCGGCTCGACGTGCTCGTCCATTCGGCGGGCGTCGCGCAGCTCGCCGACGTCACGCACTCCTCCGCCGACGCCTGGCGGCGGAACTACGAGGTCAACGTGGTCGCCGTCGCCGAGCTCACCCGCCTGTTGCTGCCCGCGCTGCGCGCCGCGAACGGGCATGTCGTGGTGATCAACTCCGGTCAGGGCCTGTCCGTGCGCGAGGGCTGGGGCCCGTACGCGGCGAGCAAGTTCGGCGCCCGCGCGTTCGCCGACGTGCTGCGCGCCGAGGAGGAACCGAACGGCCTGCGCGTCACGTCGGTCTACCCCGGGCGCACCGACACCGAGATGCAGCAGGCCGTCGTGGCCGCCGAGGGTGGCGAGTACAGCCCCGCGAAGTACCTGCGTCCCGAGTCGGTCGCCGGCGCGGTCGCCGCCGCGGTCCTGGCGAGCCCCGACGCGCACCTGACCGACATCACCGTCCGCCCCCGCCCCCACCGCTAGGCCGCCGCTCGCACCGTGGGCATCCGCGTCGCGGCCCGGCCTCGTGGCGTCTCACGTGGCGTGGTCGCGGTCGCGGAGCCGTACCCACGGCCAGGTCATCAGTGCCCACACCGCGAGCAACAGTGCGGCGACCGGCAGGAGGTACCAGGCCACGGGCCGAGCACGTCCAGTATCGACGCCGTGTCCGACGTCCCGTTGAGGAAGCCGTAGTTGGTGCCGGCGACGGTATTGAAGGTCATCGTCACGGCCGCCCATCCCACCGTGACGGCGATCGCGAGTCGGTAGCTGCGCCAGTCGACGCGCATGCCCAGTCCCCAGGTGAGGTAGATCGCGGCCAGCACGGCCAGCAGGTGGCCGCCCCAGAACAGCAGGTAGTTGGGGTGCGGGAAGTCCGGCCCTGTCAACGCGGGTGAGATCAGCGCCTGGGTGCTCAGTGCCAAGCCCCAGTAGTAGGCGAGGGCGTGGGCCCACGGGCGCCGGAAGAGCAGGGCGTACGCGGCGACCAGCGGTACCAGGTCGGACAGGTGTAGCGGCACGGAGCGTTCGAGGCTCGGAGGCACCGCGTCGTACACCAGGTCCACCGCGCTGACGACGAGGAGCGTCGCCGCGAAGAATCGGCTGAAGCGTTGCGCCCGCGCCGTTGTCCGCTGGTTGCGGCCCAGGTGGACGAGCAGCGTTGCGCCGACCGCGAAGACTCCCACGGCCAGCCAGTGCGACGGCCCGTACTGGGAGAACTCCGCCGCGGCTGCGACCACCGGTTCCACACCTGCGGACTCTAACGGTGGCGGCCGCCCGCAGCGACGTTCCGCCTGCCTCGGGGTTTTTTCGCGTTCCGAGTTGACACCATTAGTCGACTGGTGTCATGGTTACCCACATGACTAAGGAACCCCAGTGGTTCGGGGGATGGTGGGGCTGATGGACGACACGCGGCCGCTGTTCCAGCAGATCGCGGAGCAGATCGAGGAGTCGATCATCGACGGCTCGCTGCCCGAGGAGACCAGGGCGCGTCGACGAACGAGCTCGCGGCGTTCCATCGGATCAACCAGGCCACCGCGGCGAACGGCATCAACAAACTCGTCGCCGACGGACTGCTCTACAAGAAACGGGGGGTCGGAATGTTCGTCACCGCCGGCGCGAGGGACAAGCTCGTGCAACGCCGCCGAGACGCCTTCGGCGAGACCTACATCGCCCCGCTGCTTGCCGAGGCCAAGCGGCTCGAAATGGACGCCGACGACGTCAAGAAGATGATCGAAAACTGGAGGGACGAAGAATGAGCGTGGCGACCTGCGGGGGGTGACGAGGCGCTACCGCCGCACCACGGCGGTCGAGGACGTGTCGTTCGACCTGCACGAGAACCGCATCCACGGCCTGCTCGGCCGCAACGGCGCGGGCAAGAGCACGGTGATGCGCATGATCACCGGGCAGGACGTGCCCACTGCGGGCCAGATTCGCGTGCACGGTGAGAACCCGTACGAGAACGCGACGTGTTGCGTCAGGTGTGCTTCATCAAGGAATCGCAGAAATTCCCGGACGTTTTCGTCGCCAAGCATGCGCTGAAAGCCGCGAGCCTGGTGTTCCCGAACTGGGACGCCGAATTCGCCGAGCAGCTCGTCGACGAATTCCGGCTGCCGTTGAATACGCGTGCGAAGAAGCTGTCGCGCGGTCAGTTGTCGGCGGTCGGGGTGATCATCGGACTCGCCGCGCGGGCGCCGATCACGCTGTTCGACGAGCCGTACCTCGGCCTCGACGCGGTCGCCCGGCAGGCGTTCTACGACCACCTGATCGCCGACTACGCCGAGCACCCGCGCACGATCGTGCTGTCCACGCACCTGATCGACGAGGTCGCGGACCTGATCGAGCACGTCGTCGTGATCGACCGCGGCCGGATCGTCATGGACGACCTGTCCGACAACCTGCGCAGCCAGGCCGTGACCGTCAGCGGTCCGACGAAGGCGGTCGAACGCTTCGCCGAGGGTCACCGGGTGCTGCACCGTGAGGACGTCGGCGGCTTCGCGCGTCTGTTGGTCTCCGGCGTTCCCGAAGGTCGCGACACCACGAGCCTCCAGGTCGAACCGGTCTCGTTGCAGCAGCTCGTCGTGCGCACCGCGCAGATGTCCGACTCCGCACCGGCCGGTGCGGCCAACGGGAAGGGGGCAGCGTGATGACTGTCGGCAACCGGATCCTGAACGTCGCACGGATCCAGCTCGTCAACAAGGTCATGGTGATCGGGCTTCCGCTGTTCATCCTGCTCTGCGTGTTTGCCGTGAACCTGGCGCTGTTCCTCGCCGTCCCGTTCCCGGAGCCGGAGGACGGGATGGCGATGACCGGCGCGGTGATCTCCATCTACATCGCGACCGCGATCGTGCACGTCCAGACGATGTCGCAGACGCTCCCCTTCGCCTTGGGCATGAGCATCACGCGACGGGACTTCGTGTTCGCGGCGGGAGCGGTGGTCGTCGGGCAGGCGCTGTTGTACGGCGTCGTGTTGTGGGTAATGCGCTTGCTCGAACGAGCGACGGGCGGCTGGGGCGTCAACGTCGCGATGTTCGACCTGGCGTTCATGGAGACGGCCAACCCACTCACGCAGATTCTGGTTTTCGCCGCACCGTTCCTGTTCGTCTCGTTCTGCGGCTTGTGGGCGGGAATCGTCTTCCAGCGGTGGGGCCAGCTCGGCGTGTGGGTATGGATCCTGTCGTTCGCAGCGGTGTTGGTCGGGGCGACCGCAGTGGTGGGCTGGCAGGACTGGTGGTCGTCGGTCGGCTCGTTCTTCACGGACACGCCGACGGTCGTGCTGCTGGGCGTGTACCCCACGGTGATCGCCGTGGTGTTCGCGGCCGCGACCTACGCGACCTCGCGCAGGGCCGTGGGGTAACGGGGGAATCGGCCCGGCGTTCGGGGGCCGGGCCGGATCAGGTGGAGCGCAGGCGAGCGGCCGCTACGGCGACGTTCGCCTGCGCTTCGCTGCGGTCCACACGGGACGATTCGCCGCCGGCGACGACCTGTTCGCCGGCGACCCAGACGTCACTGACCCGCCGCGAACCCGCCGCCCACACGAGGTTGCCGAGCAGCTGCAGATCGGGAACGTCGAGTCCGGTGGCGAACGCGGGATCGTCGACGTCGACGTGGACCACGTCGGCCCACCGGCCGGGTTCGAGCGCCCCGATGTCATCGCGGCCGAGAGCCTCGGCGCCACCACGGGTGGCCAGCAGCAGCGCATCCGCCGCGGTCACCCTGGTAGCGTCCTGTGTGGACAGTCGGGCCAGCATCGCCGACAGCTGGACCTCCTCCCACAGGTCGAGGTCGTCGTTGCTGGCCGGACCGTCGGTGCCCAGCCCGACATGGATGTCGCCGCGCGGAGGTCGGCCAGTCGGGCCTGGCCGGAGGCGAGCTTGGCGTTGGAACCGGGACAGTGCGCCACACCGGTGCCGCGGGCGGCGAACAGTGCGATGTCCTCATCGGACAGATGCACCGAGTGGGCCGCGATGAGCCTGCCGTCGAGCAGGCCGACCTTGTCGAGCAGCCGGGGAACCGAGCCGTGCGCGGCGCGCTGCTCGGCGTCCTCGTCGGCGGTCTCGGCGACGTGGATCTGCACGAGCGCACCGCGGCCGCGGGCCTCGTCGGCGATCGCCTCGAGTGCTTCGGGCGGCAGCATGTAGGCCGAATGTCCCGCGTACGACAGTTCGATCCGCTCGCCGGGGCCGGAGCGCAGTCCGTCGGCGTCGATCCACGAATTGGCGGCGGCGAGGAGTGTGCGCCAGTCCAGTCCCGGCAGGTCGATGATCGGACCGCCGATGACGGCGCGGGCACCCGTGGTCAGGACCGCGTCGGCCATCTGCTCGGCGTGGAAGTACATCTCGGAGCTGGTCGTCACGCCGCGGCGGAGCATCTCGACCGAGCCGAGCAGCATGCCCGCGCGCACGTCGGACGGCTGGAGTTTCGCCTCGAGCGGGAAGATCACCTCGCGCAGCCAGCGCAGCAGCGGAAGGTCGCCGCCCATGCCGCGCATCAGCACCATCGGACTGTGGGCGTGCGTGTTGACCAGGCCGGGCAGGAGGATGCCGTCCTTCGCCGTGGTGCGGTCGGCCTCGCCGGGTGCCGCGGATGCCGGTCCGCAGTAGACGATGCGTCCGGACTCGTCGATGTCGACCGCGCCGTCGCGGACCACGGAACACGCCGGGTCGGCGGGCAGCACCACGGGAGCGGTCAGACGGTGGATGTGAGCACGCGACACCATGCCGGCCACTCTAACGAGTCGCGCGCAAGGCCCGGAGCAACCGAGTCAGCCGAGGATGTTGTTTCGCCAGGCCCAGGCGGCGATCTCGACGCGGTTGCGAGCACCGACCTTGGCCTGCACCGATGCCAGGTGCGTCTTGACCGTCGACAGGGACAGGTACAGCTCCTCGCCGATCTCGGTGTTCGTCCGGCCCTGCGCGGTCGCGCGGACGACGTCCAGTTCCCGCGCGGTCAACGGTTCCGACGGCTGCTCGGCCACCACGGGCTCGGCCGCCGGCGCGTCGGCGAAGTGCTCCAGCAGGCGGACCGTGATCTGCGGCGACACGAGCGCGTCCCCGCGGTGCGCCGCGCGGATCGCCTCCAGCAGCAGTGCCGGGCCGGCGTCCTTGAGCAGGAATCCCGACGCGCCCCCGGTGAGCGCGCTGTGCACGTACTCGTCTAGGTCGAACGTCGTCACCACGACCACCTTGAGCGGATCGGCCACGTCGGGCCCCGCGAGCTGCCGTGTCACCTGGAGCCCGTCGAGCCCCGGCATGCGGATGTCGAGCAGGCACACGTCCGGCCGCAGCTCCCGGGCTGTGCGCACCGCGTCGACGCCGTCCGCGACGTCGGCGACGACCTCCATGTCGTCCTGCGCGTCGACGATCATGCGGAACCCGGTCCGCACCATGTCCTGATCGTCGGCGATCAACACCCGGATCACTCGTTCTCCTCGTCCCCCGCGGGTTCGCCGGCGAGCGGCAGCCACGCCTCGACCACCCAGCCGCCGGCACCGCGGCCCGTGCGCAGTGTGCCGTTCAACAGTGCCACCCGCTCGCGCATGCCGACGAGACCGTAGCCGCCCGGCACCGACAACGGCCCCGCACCACCGGACGATCCGTCGTCGGCCACCCGAACGCGCAACCCGGCGCAATCCTCGGGATCCCCATCGGAATCGGGATCCGGCCGCACGGAAACCCACGCGGTCGTCGCGCCGGCGGCGTGCTTGCTGACGTTGGTGAGCGATTCCTGCACGATCCGCAGGGCCGACCGCGCGAGTTCCTGCGGCAGGTCGTCCGGGACGTCGGCGTCGAGCTCGATCCGCACCCCGTGCGCACCTGAGGTCGCGAGGGCCTGCAGGTCGGCCGCGAGGTCGGTGGTGGCCGACTCGTCGACGACGCCGTCCCCGTCGCCGCGCATGCTGCGCACGAGCCTGCGCATGGCGACGAGCGCCTCGGTGCCGGCGTTCTCGATCTGGTCGAGCGAGTCCGGCACGACGTCGGGATCGCGCTTCGCGACGATCTTCGCCGCCTGCGCCTGCACGACGATGCCCGTGACGTAGTGGGCGACGATGTCGTGCAGTTCGCGCGCCAACGCCATCCGCTCGGCGGTCTGGGCCTCGGTGACGGCCGCTTCGACCGAGGTCGTGCGTTCCGAGTCGCGGGCCCGCAGGAACATGCCGATCGCGATGGACATCCCGAGCAGCAGCGACGCGGAGATGACCAGCCCCGGCAGCATCGACGTGCCGGCGACCCGGCTCGTCAGCAGCACCTGGATGATCGCGCCGCTGCCGACGACGGCACTGAGGGTCGCGACGGCGACGGTCGCCCGCAGGGGCGGTTGCGTCCGCACGACGAGGGCGACCGTGATCATGCCCGCGACCACCGCGGTGGTGGTCAGGCCGCCGAACCCGGTGTACGCCTCGAGCCCGGCCGTCCGCATGAGGACATTGCTGAGGATGTAGATCACGACGAGCGCGCCGACGGCCCGGATCGGCCTGCGTGTCGCGTGCAGCGCGGCCAGCGCACTCGCCGCCGCGGGCAGGGCCATGACGACGTAGGTCCGGTCGCCACCCAGGATCATGGACCCGTCGAGGAACAGGGTCAGCGCGAGCATGCCGACGAGCAACCACTGGTGGCGCAGCAGTTCCCCGAACGGGCTCCGGGCCCTGACGGTGCGATGGAGGGTGCCGAACGCGATCGCTCCCGTCACCAGCGCCGCCCCGAGCAGCAGTCCCCCCAGACCGAGCCCACGGACGGACATGCCGCGGACTTCCATGCTGCCCAGCTGCGCGACGAGCAGGAGCACCACCGTCACCGCGCCGGGGATCGCCGCCGCCGACCGGACGCAGTAGTAGACGAGCAGGGTGCCCGCGACGCATTCCGCGAGCGACATCGTGACCAGCAGCGTCATGGACGGCATCGCGCCGGTCGACGCGGTCAGCACGGAGCTCATGACGAGCACGGCGGCGCCGGTCAGCCCCGCCACGACCGACCGGCGGCGCGCCCACATCGCGCACGCGGCGAACGCGACGATGCCCGGCAGTAGGACGAGGTCCCCACCGTCCCGGCTGCCGTCCAGCGCCCTCGGCGCGATCATGGCGACGTCGACCAGCACGGCGGCGGCCAGGACGATGCCCGACAGCCCGCCGGTCTGCAGCAGCCGGGTCACGCGGTGTTCGAGAGCGCGAGGGGACCGCACCGGACCACCGGGTGCGGACCCGCTGCCGGGCGACGTGTCGTGCATGGGGCGAACGGTAGTCCAGACCACCGCCGGCGCGACCCGGCCGGAAGGTCGGTGCTGCATCGGCCGATCGGCCGATGTCGCGGCCCCGAGGTCCGGCCTTCCGTCCGAAGTGGCCGGCGCCGCCGTTCGGCCAGGCTCAACAGCCATGACGACACGGATCTCGACCGCCCCGCACCGGGCGGAATCGGAGGCACGGCCCGCGCTCGGGGGACGTGGCCTCGTGAAGCGCTACGGCTCGGAAACCGCACTGTCCGGAGTGGACATCGACATCACGCCGGGCGAGGCGGTGGCGATCGTCGGGCCCTCCGGTTCGGGCAAGTCGACGCTGCTGCACGTGCTCGCCGGCATCCTGCCCGCGGATTCCGGGGAGGTGTGGCTCGGCGGCAGGCGCGTCGACACGCTCGGGGAGTCGGCGCGCAGCGAACTGCGCCGCAGCGAGTTCGGCTTCGTGTTCCAGAGCGGCATGCTCGTCGCCGAGCTGACGGCCGAGGAGAACGCCGCGCTCCCGTCACTGCTGGCCGGGGTCGACCGCGCGCGTGCGCTGGGCGAGGCGCGCAGCCGGCTGAGCGAGCTCGGGCTGGGCGGCAAGGAACGCAACCGGCCGGGCGAACTGTCCGGCGGGCAGGCCCAGCGGGTCGCGATCGCGCGGGCGCTCGCGCACCGGCCGAGCGTCATCTTCGCCGACGAGCCGACCGGCGCCCTCGACACCCGCACCGGCCGCGACACGATGGGCGCACTGCTGGCGTCCGCGGCCGAATGCGGATCCGCGGTCGTGGTCGTCACGCACGACCGCGAACTGGCCGCCGGACTGCCCCGGACGGTGTCCCTTCGCGACGGACGGATCGAGTCCGACACGTGCCAGGCCGCGTCGGTCCCGGCGGCAGGGGGTACGGCGCCGTGAGCTCCTTCCGGATCGCGCTGCGGGTGCTGCGCACCGACGCCCGCACCCGGACGTCCGCACTGCTCATCGCGGTGGGCGTGGCGTTCGCGACCGCGTTGGTCCTGCTGCTGGTGTCGCTGCCGGGGGCCACCCAGGAACGCGCCGACCGCGCGGCGTGGCAGCTGCCCGCCGGGCACACCTCCGCCGAGGTCACCGGTGAGGGCGGGACCGTCGAGCACGCCGCCGGCGTCGACGTCACCCCCGACGGCAGGGAGATCCAGCGCGTCGACGTCGCGGCCCTGGTCGACCCGGCCGACGTCCCGCTGCCCGCGGGCATCGACCGGCTGCCCGCGCCCGGCGAGGCGCTCGTGTCGCCCGAATTGGCGGCGCTGCTCGACCGCGCGCCCGGATCGCAACTCGGCGACCGCTACGGCGAGGTCACCGGCACGCTCGGCCAGGACGCACTCGCCTACCCGGAGCAGCTCGTGGTGCTCGTCGGCCACGAACAGGGGGACATGCCGGCCGCCGCGACGTCGCTGGCCGGGTTCGGCGACACCGGCACCGTCGACCCGATGCTGTCACTGCTCGCGGGCGTCGGCGTGGTCGTGCTGACGGTGCCGAGCCTCGTGCTCATCGCCTCGGCCGCGCGGCTGATCGCCGCCCGCAGGGAACAGCGACTCGCGGTGTTCCGGCTCGCCGGCGCGACGCCACGCCAGGTGGTCTCCATGGTCGCCGCCGAGACCGTGCTGGCCGCCGCGGCCGGTGCGCTGCTCGGCCTGGCGGCGAGTCCGCTGCTGTACTACGCGGCCACGTTCGTGCCGTGGGACGGCGGCACGTGGCACCTGTCCGACTTCGGCCCCGGCGTCCCGACGACGTTGGCCGTCCTGGTCGGCGTCCCGTACCTGGTGCTCGTCGCCGCGGTGCTGGGGCTGAACCGGGTGCTGTCGACCCCGCTCGGCGCGGTCGGCGGGCACACCCCGAAACGACTGCACTGGTGGCGACTGCTGCCCCTGCCGCTGTCGGGCCTGGTGTTCGCGTACCTCATCGCCGCCGCCCAGGAGCGCGGCGTCGACGCGTCGGTGATCCTGCTGTCGATGGCGTTGATCGTCGTCTCGATCAACCTGACCGGACCGTGGATCACCGCGCTCGTCGGGCGGATGTTCCGCCGCAGCTGGCGCCGCCCGTCGGGACTGCTCGCCGGCAGCCGCCTGACCGACGACCCGCGCGGCGCCTACCGCGCGACCGCCGGGGTCGTGCTCGCCGTGTTCACCGGGGCGATGGCGTTGACGCTGATGCCGAGCCTGGAGGCCTCGGCCGGCGCACCGCAGTCGTTCCGCGACGGCGTGCAGTACGTCGACACGACCGGAGCCGAGGCCGAGCGCATCGCCGACGGGACCGACGCGCGGCTGGCGCAGTACGGGCAGACCGAACGTGCCGCCGTGCTCCACAGCGCCTACCTGCGGGTGGGCGACTCCCGGGACGCCGAACAGGTCGTCACCGTCGCCGACTGCGGCGACGCGAACCGGGTGCTGCCGCTCGACCTCGGCGACGTCTGCGCCGACGAACCCGCCGTGTACTCGACCTACCCGCTGCGCGAGGGCCCGCTGTCGCTCGTGGCCGACCCCATGGCCGACGCCGGCACCCCGCTCGGGGACGTCCCGGTCCGCCAGGTCGAGGCGCTCGGCGGCGGCAGTGACGGTGGCAGTGCTGATGGGAGGGACACCGCATCGACCGTGGTCGTCGACTCGCGCCTCCTGCCGGATGGACCGGACGCAGGCTCGGGTGTCGGGTCGGACGAGGCGTTGGTGACCGTGGCCGTGCCGTCGACGGCGGCGAACGGCGACATCGTCCGGACCGCGTTGGTTGCCGGGTCCGGCGGGGAGCAGGTGCAGAGCCGCGAGGTGCGCCTGGCCGGACAGGAGAACCAGCTCGCCGACCTGCGCCGCGTGACGGTGATCGGCCTGTCCGTCGCGGCGCTGCTCGGCGGGTGCAGCGCGGCGATCACGACGGCGGGCTCGGTGCTCGACCGGCGTCGCACGTTCGGCGCGCTCATCGCCGCAGGCACCCCGGTGCGGGTGCTGACCAGGGCGCTGCGCGCCGAGTCGGGACTGCCCGCGTTCATCGCCACGGCCGGTGCGGGCGTCGCCGGGGTGCTCGTCGGCGTCGGGTTCATCAACCTCGTCGACGACGCCGACAATCCGGTCGTGGTCTTCTCCCCGTGGCTGGCGGCGCCGCTGGTACTCGGTGTCGCGGTCGCGCTGATCGCCTCGTCGGTGTGCCGCCCGGCCCTCAACCGCGTCCGACAAGAACCCCTCGCCGACGAATAAGTCGAGGGCACAACGCGTTACACGGGAGGGGAGGCACCCCTGGAGGTGACTGGGGGAAGCGACGTGGGCTGGGCGTTTCGTCGGGGGAACGCCCAGCCCACCCGCGCGGTCAGGCGCGCTTCTCGAAGATCAGGTCGTGGGAGATGCGGCCCTCCTCCTCGGCGCGCTGCTCGAACTTCGTCACCGGACGCCATTCGGGACGCGGGGCCCAGCCGTCGAAGCGGTTGGTCAGCGACGGTTCGGCCGAGCAGACCTCGAGCATCTGGTCGGCGTAGTCCTGCCAGTCGGTCGCCAGGTGCAGCGTGCCGCCGGCGGCGATGCGCGAGGCGACCAACGCCACGAAATCGGGCTGGACCAGCCGGCGCTTGTGGTGGCGCTTCTTCGGCCACGGGTCCGGGAAGAAGATCCGCACCCCGGCCAGCGACTCGGGGGCCAGGTGGTCGCGCAGCAGCGGCACCGTGTCGCCGTGCAGCAGGCGCAGGTTGTCCACGCCGAGCTTGTCCGCCCGCAGCATCAGCTGGCCGAGGCCGGCCTCGTACACCTCGATGGCGATGTAGTTGACCTCGGGCGCGGCGGCCGCGAGCTGCGCCGTCGCCTCGCCCATGCCCGAGCCGATCTCGAGCACCACGGGCGCCGACCTGCCGAACCAGCCCTCGACGTCGATGGCGCCGGGTTCGAGCTCGGACACGGTGCGTCCCAGTTCGGGCCACCTCGTGTCCCAGGCGCGCTGCTGGCCGACGGTCATCCGCCCGCCGCGTTTGACGTAGCTGACGACGCTGCGCAACCGCGGCTGTCCTTCGCTTTCCACGAACGTCGACGATAGCCGCGGGTCAGCGGACCGCTTCGATCTCCCCCAGGCGTGCACGTAGTCCGGCGAGTCCGTCGATCGCGAGCGGCGCGGGCGGGGATGCGTTCTGCTGCGCGACGCAGTGCGCGGGCAGCACGTCGATCCAGCCGGTGTGCCGGGCGGTGTTGACGACGGTCGTGGGGATGCGTCGGTCGCCGCCCGTTCCCTCGGACGGGATGAATTCCCAGTATCCGGATTCCCCGTCCTCGGGCCACGGGACGAATTCCCAACCCGGACGCTTACTGAGCAATTTGTGCACTCGGTCCTCGACGCGGAATCCGGCGTCCCGCGATTCGAGCTGACCCGCCGACAGTGCGCGCAACCACCACGGTGCCGGCACGGGCTCGTCGGATCGGGACGCGGCGCGGTACAGCGAGAGCACCTGGCTCAGCGGTCCGCGGTGCACCCACGCCATGCGCAGATCGGTGGGCGTCGCGGCGTCGCCGGTGGCGAGCGGCAGCTCGATGGCCTGCGACCATTCGAGGCCCATCATCGGCTCGAGACTGGGTGGTGCGTCGTTCCGGGCGTCGCCGGGCGCGACACCGTCGTGGGCATCGCTGCCGCGTGGTTCCTGCGAGATACTGAACACCGTCAAGGGTCACCTCCGTAGAGTCCTGACGGGCTGACACCCAGCATCCCCCAAATTGCCGCGAAATGTGGGCCGCCGTGGGGGTACTCACAGGCAATTAACCGATTCTTAATTCGGATGGAGCAGCCGCGGGTCGAGCGGCGAGTCGATCTTGTTCTCGGCGATTCCGACGAGTGAACCGAAAAGACCCGGCCCGGGCCGCCCCCGAATGCGGCCCGGCCGGGTCTCCCCCTACCCCGGATTCCGTCCGACAGCCCCCGCTGTCCCCGCGGACGGAGCTCCCCCGGTGTGGTTCCTGTGGTGCTGTTACGCGTCCCGCTTGCGGGCCGTGCCGATCGCGATGGCCAGCAGCACCGCCGCGAAGGCCGCGAAGTAGGCCAGCGACCACCACGGGCTCAGCGTCGCCGTCGAGACCGGCTCGCCGGGCACGCCCCCGCCGTCACCGGCGACGAACTTGTGCAGGACGTTGAACGGCATCCACTCGTAGATGTCCGACCCGATGTTCGGGATGAAATTCACCAGGCCCTCGACGGCCAGGAAGTAGATCATCACCAGCGAGACGCGCCCGCGCTGTGCCGCACGAGGATGCCGACGGCCACCGCGACCACCGCGGCCAGCGCGCTGGCCGGGCCGACGCCGGCCACGTTCAGCCAGTCCGCCGTGCTGTTCAGCGCCAGGTCGGAACCGGCGGGCGCGAGGAGCCAGCCGAGGGCCCACGAGCCGAAGGCCATGGCCAGGCCGATGACCAGGCCGACGAGCGCGACGACCGCCGTCTTGGCCAACAACGCCGCAGCGCGGTTGGGCACCGCCTGGAACGTGGTGCGCATGGTGCCGAAGCGGTACTCCGTGGTGACCGCCAGCGCCGCCAACACCATGATCACGGCCATGCCGAAGCTGTACGAGAGTTGGGTCGAGGCCACCGTCGCCGGGAATTCCTCGGTGGAGAAGCCGACCACCAGGGCCGTGAACCCGCCCGTGAGCGCCAGCGCCGCGATGGCGCACCACCACGGCGAACGGGTGCTGAGGAGCTTGATGCGTTCGACTGCGAGAAGTGTCATGTCTCTTCGATCCCCCTGATCAGTTCGCCGCGGTGGCTGTGGTCGCGGAGCCTGCTTCGACGTCGGTGTGGTACTCGACCGAGTCGCCCGTGATCTGCATGAACGCCTGCTCCAGCGATCCCTGCTGCGGCGCGAGCTCGTGCAACGTCACCTGGTTCTCCATGGCCAGCTCGCCGATCTTGTCGCTGCTGGCACCGGAGACGAGCAGGCCGTCGTCGGCACTGGTCACCGCCGCGCCGACACGCTCGAGCGCGGGCCGGAGCCGGTCGAGATGCGGGCTGCGCACCTTCACGGTGCTCTCGGTGGCACGGGCGACGAACTCCTCGGTGCTGCTCTGGGAGATCAGCTTGCCCTTGCCGATGACGACGAGCTCGGTGGCCGTCAACGCCATCTCCGAGAGCAGGTGGCTCGAGACGAACACCGTGCGGCCCTCGTCGGCGAGGCGCTGCATGAACTTGCGGATCCAGAGGATGCCCTCCGGGTCGAGACCGTTCACCGGCTCGTCGAACAGCAGCACCTCGGGGTCGCCGAGCAACGCGCTCGCGATGCCGAGCCGCTGCGACATGCCCAGCGAGAACCCGCCCGCGCGCTTGTTGGCGACTTCGCTCAACCCGACGATGTCGAGGACCTCGTCGACGCGCTTCGGCGAGATCCTGTTCGACTTCGCCATCCACGCCAGGTGGGCGCGGGCCGACCGGTTCGGATGCACCCAGCCGGCCTCCAGCAGGGCGCCGACCGTCCGGAGTGGATGGTGCAGCTCGGTGTAACGCTTGCCCCCGATGGTCACCGATCCGCTCGTCGGGTTGTCGAGCCCGAGCATCATGCGCATCGTCGTGGACTTACCCGCACCGTTCGGGCCGAGGAAGCCGGTGACCTTGCCCTCCTTGACCGTGAACGAGAGGTCTTCGACGGCGACCTTGTCCCCGTACTTCTTGGTGAGGCCCTGTGCCTCGATCATGATTCCCTCCTGTGGCGGCACCGGCCGTTACGGCGGGCCGCCGCTGAATCCCCTGGTCGGCTCGGTGCCTGTGGTGTGGCGGGTGTTGCTGTGCCTGTGTGGCTGTCATCTTCGCCGGGAACCGGCGCCTCGCGCGTCATCCTGTAGACCGAACTTCGCCCCAGCCCCTGGTCGTACACGCGATGGCCGTTCGGCTGCGGGTTCGACAGTGCTCCGGCGTCCTGGCTGCGGTGCACAGATAGCTTCGCGCATTTCGGACGACCCGGCGATCCGTGACAACCCTGAGTTCCCCCTGAATCCCCACCCCAGGGGTGCTCCCGAGGGCCCCATAGTCGCGTTGAACGCAGCCATGGGGCCGTTGGGTGCGTTGAACGCGACCAAAGTTCCCACCGCACGTTCCCCTCGCGGGTGCGGTTTTGTCGGGGGCATGTGAGTTACTCGGTGGGCCGAGCGGTTCGGCGAGGGGGCGGCGCGAGCGAAGGGGTGGCACGGATGGGTGGACTGGCCGGCAAGGTCGCCGTGGTGACGGGCGCGACGCGGGGGTGCGGCAGGGCGATCGCCGTCGAACTCGGCCGGGCCGGCGCGACCGTGTACGTCACCGGAAGGACGACCCGCGAGCACGCGTCACCGATGGGTCGGAGGGAGACCATCGAGGAGACCGCCGACCTCGTCGACGCCGCGGGCGGTCACGGCATCCCCGTCCGGTGCGACTTCTCCGACGTGACCGATGTGGACGCTCTCGCGGCACGCATCGCCGAGGCGGGCGGGCGCATCGACGTGCTCGTCGACGACGTGTGGGGCGGCGATCCGTACGCCGACTTCGAGCACGCGTACTGGGAGTCGTCGTTGGACAGTGCCCTGACGATGGTGCGCGGCGGGTTGGAGACGCACCTGATCGCGCTGCACCGGTTGCTGCCGTTCGTGGTCGCGGCGCCGGGCGGGCTCGTCGTCGAGGTGACCGACGGGGACGACGACGAGTACCACGGCGCGGGCGTGCCGTACTACCTCGTGAAGTCAGGGGTGCGGGCGATCGGGCGGGCACTGGGCGCCGAGCTGGCGAAACACGACTGCACCGGGTTGTCGGTCGCACCGGGGTTCCTGCGGTCGGAGGCGATGCTCGACCTGTTCGGCGTCACGGAGGACACCTGGCGCGACGCCGTCACCGACGAACGTCCCGAGTTCGCGATCTCCGAGACGCGACGTACCTGGCGCGCGGCGTGACGGCGTTGGCGACCGACCCCGACGTGCGCCGGTTCGCCGGCGCGACGCTCGCCTCGTGGACGCTCGGCCGCACCTACGGCGTGACCGACGTCGACGGCAGCCGTCCGGACTTCGGCCGGTTCCTCACCGAGGTCCACGCCGCCGGCCTCGACCCCCGCGATGTCGACATGACGGCCTACCGATAGGCCCGCGCCGGCGTCGGCCGCGAGTAGCGGGCGGCCGCGAGTCGCGAAGGGAAGATTGGTTGCATTGAGCGCAGCCGCGCGCCAGCGCGTCCTTGGGGGGGCGGTGGTCGGGCGACGGGTGGGCGCGACCACGGGGCCCTCGGGAGCATTTAACTGCCGGGGGCGGTGAGGCCGGTTTCGTAGGCGAGGACGACGGCTTGGACGCGGTCGCGGAGGTCGAGTTTCGCGAGGATGCGGCCGACGTGCGTCTTCACGGTCGCCTCCGACAGGAACAGTTCGGCCGCGATCTCCGTGTTCGACAGGCCGCGCGCCACCTGGGCGAGCACCTCGCGTTCGCGGTCGGTGAGCACGTCGAGCGCGCTCGCGTCGCGCGGCGCCATGCGGCCGTTGTCGACGAACCGGTCGAGCAGCCGGCGCGTCACCGCAGGTGAGACGACCGCATCGCCCCGCGCCACCGACCGCAGCGCCGACAGCAGGTCGTCCGGCGGCGTGTCCTTCAGCAGGAACCCCGACGCCCCGGCCTGCAACGCCGAGTAGACGTACTCGTCGAGGTCGAACGTCGTCATCACCAGCACGCGCGAACTCGCCGCCGCGACGATTCGCCGCGTCGCCTCCACTCCGTCGAGCACGGGCATCCGCACGTCCATCAGCACGACGTCGGGTTCGAGCTCCGCCGCGAGCCGCACCGCCTCGTCGCCGTTGGCCGCCTCCCCCACGACCTCCAGGTCGTCCGACGCGCCGAGCACCATGCGGAAGCCGACGCGCATCAGTTCCTGATCGTCGACCAGCACCACCCGGATCATGAACGCCACCCTAGGGAGTCCGCGTCCCGCGACTCGGCACCACCGGCGCTCGCACCGGTCGATCCGCCCGGGCCGTGGGGGTCGGCGGGCACGGGCAGCACCGCACGCACCCGCCAGCCGCCGCCCGGAGCCGGTCCGGCCTTGAGGGTGCCTCCGTGGACGTTGACCCGTTCCCGCATTCCGATCAGCCCGTTCCCGCTCGCCGGAACAGCCGCACCCGCAGCACCCGCGCCCGACGAACCCGAGCCGGAAGCGCCGGCCGCCACACCGGCACCCGCAGCACCGGTTCCGTCCACGTCGGCCCGGCCGGCCAGCACGGGATGGGCGCGTCCGGCGCCGTCGTCCTCGACGTCGATGCTCACCGCCGCGCCCTCGTCGGCGCGGCGTACGCGCACGTGCGTCCGCGCGCCCACGCCCGCGTGCTTGAGGCTGTTGGTCAACGCCTCCTGCACGATCCGATAGGTGCCGAGTGCGACGCCCGCGGGCAGGTCGTCGAGCGCGCCCTCGGTCTCGAGCCGCACGAGCAGCCCGGCGCCGCGCATCCGGTCGGCGAGTTCGTCGAGGTCGGCGGTCGTCGGCTGCGGCGTCCGCGCGGGGGCGGAGCCCGAACCGGCTCCGCCCCCGGAACCCTCGGAGTCAGCACCGTCGGAACCGGAATCGGAGCCCTCCCCCTCGTCCCGGTTGTCGCGCAGGATCGCCAGCAGTCCGCGGAGTTCGGCGAGGGCGCTGCGGCCGGTCTCGGAGATCGTGCCGATGGCGCGTTCGGCGAGGTCGGGGTCCTTGCGGACGGCGTAGGAGGCGCCGTCGGCGTGCACGACGATGACGCTCACCGAGTGCGCGACGACGTCGTGCAGTTCGCGGGCGATGCGTTCGCGTTCCTCGGCGACGGCGATGCGCGTGGACTGGTGGCGTTCGTTCTCCAGCAACGCCAGGCGCGCCTCGACCTCGGCCTGGTACGCCCGGCGCGCGCCCACGAACTCGCCGAGCACCCAGCACAACGCCAGGGACAGCACGATGGTGATCATGTTGACCAGCACGTCGTCGGGGAATTCGATGAGCTGCTGCGACATGCTGACGCCGACGGTCAACGCCGTGTACACGGCGGCCGTCCTGCGCGTGGTGTAGACGACGAGCGTGTAGAGGGCGATGCAGCTGGCCGCGGCGACGCTGAGCGGCGCGTCCATGAGCCCGAGCGCGACGTGCGGGATGCTCCAGCCGAGTACCCAGTAGGCCATGAGCACCGGGTGCGAACGGCGGGCCGGCATCGCGGCGAGCAGGCCGACGGCCAGCGGCAGGCCCACGTACCAGCGAGGGGTTTCGGTCTCCGGCGTCGGGAACGCGTTGAGCAGCATGATGAACAGCGCGTCGACGAGGAACAGCACGACGGCGATGAGGCTGTCGCCCACGACGGGGCGGGCTCTCATCCAGAGACTGATCCGGCGCACTCACCCACGGTAGGCGGCTCGCACGCGTGCGCGCGTCCGTCTGAGGTCTCATCCGGGTGGCCTCGCAGGATGACCCGGGTGGGCGGGCGGCCGGGGAATTACGGAATGTCGGCCGGGGGTGGGAAGATGCGTCCCGGACCGCAAGGACTCGGAGGGGGCGGGGAGTGAACGCAGGGCACGCCGACGGCGGCAGATCGCTCGGGCCGCTCGCGGCGCTGGTGGCCGATCTGTGCACCCGGCTGCGCGGTCAGGTCGGCCGGCGCACCGCGGCGGGTTTCACCGAGGTGCTCACGCGCCTGGAGGCTCCGTTGCAGGTCGCCGTCGCCGGGCGGATCAAGTCGGGGAAGTCGACGCTGGTCAACGCCTGATCGGACGCCGGGTCGCGCCGACGGCCGTCGGCGAGTGCACGCGGCTGGTCACCCGGTTCCAGTACGGCACGGTCGACCGCATCGAGGTCGTGTTCACCGACGGGACGAAGCAGGTGCAACCGTTTGCGCCCGACGGCGGCATCCCGGCCGAGCTGGGGGTGGACATCGATCGGGTGTCGCACGTCGAGGCGTATCTGACGAACGCGGTGCTGCGAGACATGACCGTCATCGACACCCCGGGGCTCGGGTCGCTGGACTCGTCGTCGGTCGCCCGCACCCAGAAGCTGCTCGGCGCGACCCGGCTCAGCGGCTCCCTGGACGGCGACGACGACAGCACCGGTGACACCTCGGCCGAGGACGACACGCTCGACGACAACTCCCGCGGTGCGCTCGTGGGTGCCGAGGCGGTGCTGTACGTCGTCACGCAGGGCGTGCGGTCGGACGACCACCAGGCGCTCGCCGCGTTCACGGCCGCGACGGCCGCCCGCGAGGCCGGTCCGGTGAACGCCATCGCCGTGCTGAACAAGGCCGACACGATCCCGCCGGAGTCGGTCGACGGTGCCGACGGTGACGTGTGGACGGCGGCGTCGCTGCTCGCGCGCAAGCAGGCCGCGGTGCTGCGTCCGCGGGTGGCGGACGTGCTGCCGGTGATCGGCCTGCTCGCCGAATCGACCGAGACCGGTGCGTTCACCCCGACCGAGGCGGAGGCGCTGCGCACGCTGGCCGGGCTCGACGACGGTGACCTGGAGGTCATGCTCGTCTCGGCCGACATCTTCACCAGCTGGGAGTGCGACGTGCCCGCCGGCGTCCGCGTGCGGCTGCTGGAGAAGCTGGACCTGTTCGGCATCCGGCACGCGGTCGACGTGATCCGCGCCGAGCCGGGTGTGACGGTCGGGGCGCTGCACCGCAAGCTGCTCGACGTCTCCGGGTTGGCCGCGGTGCGGACGCGGCTGGCCGAGGTGTTCGCCGCCAGGGCCGACGGGATCAAGGCCGCGGCCGCGCTGGCGTCGATCACGGCGTTCGCCCACGACTCCGGCGACAGGGCCGAGAAGCAGCGCGTGCACGACGCCATCGAGATGCTGCTGGCGCGGCCCGAGGCGCACCAGCTGCGGCTGCTCGAGACGTTGACCCTGGTCACGTCGGGTGCGGTCGAGATGCCCGACGACCTGACCGAGGAGGTGCTGCGCGTCGGCAGCAACGCCGACGTCGCCGCGCAGCTCGGCATGCCCGGCGCGCCCGCCGACCAGTTGGCCGCCTACGCGCTGGAACGGGCCGGCTGGTGGCGGTCGTTCGCGTCGTTCGGCGCGACGCCGGGTCAGGCGCGGGTCGCGCACGTCGTCCACCGGGCGTACTTCCTGCTCTGGCAGCGGCTGAAGGGCCGCGGCGGGCAGAACCCGGCCCCGCCCGCGCACCAGGGCGTGCGCCGGTGAACGTGTCCGACTCGCGGAGCGACACCGAATCCGTCGACATCGGATCGGCCGGGAAGGGAACCGTACCGGCGGGTAGCGCGTCCGAAACCGATGTGGACCCCGTAGCACTCGCGAGCGGCATCTCCCGCGACCAGGCGCTGGCCGACCGGCAGGCGCTGATCCAGCTCTGCCTGTACGCCCTGGACCGGGCGCACAGCGAGGGCGTCGCCGAACGCATCGAGCAGAGCCTGGCCGCCGTCGGCGTGCACGCGGTGCGGCCCGACGGGGTGCGGTTCGACCCGGCCAGACACGAGGCGGGCGGCGCCGTGCCCACCACCGATCCCGGCCTGGAGGGGGTCGTCGCCGAGACCGAGGTTCCCGGCTTCACCGACCACGACCGGCTGCTGCGCGCACCGATCGTCACCGTGTACACGCGCCGGTAGAGGTGACCGGGGCGACGTTCTAGGGTTCGGGTGTGTCCGCATCGACTGGTTCGCTCGGCAAGGTCAGCCTGCCCGCGCAGGTCAAACAGGCGCGGACGACGCTGCTGACGTTGTTGCGCGGTCAGGACCCGGAGGCGGCCGCGTGGGTCGAGCAGCAGCGCCGGGCCTCGGCGTCGAAACCGACCGTCGTGGTGGTCGGCGAGACGAACCGCGGTAAGAGTTCGCTGGTCAACGCATTGTTGGCCGAACCGGGGCTGTCGCCGGTGGACGCGGAGGTCGCGACGTCGACGTATCTGGTGTTCGACCACGCCGCCGAATGGCAGGCGCAGGCCTGCTATCCGGGGCAGTTGGCGCCCGTGGGTTTCCCGATGGACGAGCTCGTGCGGTGGGCGTCGGCGTCGCACGAACTGCCCGAGGGGCAGCTCCCGCCGCGGTACGTGCAGGTCGACGGGCCGTGCCCGCTGTTGGAGCGCATCGCCGTCGTCGACACCCCCGGGGTGGGCGGGCTCGACGCGGGGCACGGCGAACTGGCCATGGAGGCGGCCGCCAATGCGACGGCGTTGCTGTTCGTGGTCGACGCGTCCGCCCCGTTCACGTCGACGGAGCTGCGGTTCCTGGCCGACATGAGCGACCGCGTCGAGACCGTGTTGTTCGCGCTGGCCAAGACCGACCAGTTCCGCGGCTGGCGCGAGGTGCTCGACGCCGACCGCGCGCTGCTGGCCGAGCACGCGCCCCGGTTCGCCGAGGCGGTGTTCCACCCCGTGTCGGCGCGCATGTTCGAGATGGCGGCGAAGGCGTCCGGCGAACAGGCCGCGGCGACGCTGCGCGAGAAGTCCGGCGTCGCCGAACTGCAGGGCGCCCTGCAGGAGACGTTGGTGGGCCGGGCCGCGATGCTCGCCGAGGCCAACACGATGCGGGCCCTGTCCACGGCGCTGGCCGAACAGCACGCGAAGGCGCTCGTCGATCAGCGTGCGTTGACCTCGGGAGAGGACGAGGCCGCGAGCCTGCGCGCGCGGCGCGACGAACTGACCACCGCGCGCCGCTCGTCGACCCGCGGCTGGCAGCTCAAGCTCCGCGGCGAGGTGCAGCGGGCGCGGGTCGACGTCACGCACGAGTCCGCGCGGCGCATGCGCGACGCGCAGGCCCACTTCCGCCAGCAGGTCGACGGCGCCGACCGGCAGGCCCTCAAGGAGCTGCCCGCCCAGGTCGACGCCGCGCTGCAGGCGACGTCGCAGCAGGTGTCGGCGCTGTTGGCGCAGCGGCTCAACGAGGTCGCCGACGCGACGTTGGCCGACCTGTTCTCGCCGGAGGAGCTCGACGTCATCCGCGGCCAGTTCCTGCGCGGCGGCACCCCGCCCGTGGTGCTCCGGCCGCAGGACAAACGGCCGTCGTCGGCCGAGGACAAACTGCTCGTGTTCATGGGTCTGACCAGCGGAACGGCCGCGGCCAAGCTCGCCGCGGCGCCGCTGGCCGGGGTCGCGCTGTTCAACCCGGTGGTGCTGCCCGCGACGATCGTCGTCGGCCTCGGCGCAGGCTGGTGGGTCGGGCGCACGCGGCGGCACTCGGCCGACAAGCAGCACATGAAGCAGTGGCTGGTCGAGTCGATCGCCGACGCCCGCTCGACGCTCGAGCAGCTCGTGTCGGAACAGCTCATCGAGGCCGAACAGCAGCTGTCCATCGCGCTCGACGACGCCCTGAGCAGGCGGATCGAGGCCATCGAGGCCGAGCTCAAAGAGGTCGACAAGACGATCAGGATGGACGAGCAGGAACGCAAGCGCTCCCTCGCCGTGGCGACCAAGCGGGTCACCGACCTCGCCGACGGCCGGGACCGCGCCGAGACGTTGCTCGCCCGGATGCGCGGCCTGCGTGACCGCCCTCGCACCGAACAGTGAGCTGGTGCAGGGAACCGAACGGGCCTAACGTGAGTCCCATTGGTAGATGTGAGCCAGTAGCCCTGTTGAGGGGGAGTTAGCAGTGTGGGTCGACGACGGAACCGCTGACACCACGAGCACCGCGGAAGACATCACGGTGACCGTGGAGGGCGAGGAATACACGGCCGAGCTCAACACCGATCTGAGCGGCGACGGGGTGTACGACGCCGCCGTCGTCGAGCACGACGACGGCAGCGCGCAGCTGTTCGCCGACAGCAACGGCGACGGGGAGGCGGACCTCTACGCGCAGGCCGATTCGGGCGGCAACATCGTCGTCGAGGCCGAGTACAACGCCGAGCGCGGCGCGTGGGTGGAGATGTCCGAGGACGGGCCGTCGTCGGATGCGCCCGAGCGGGACGCGGGCGCGGGCGGCACGATCACCGCCGACCTCGGCGACGGGGACATGGAGGTCGGGCCGGCGACGATCGACACCAACGAGGACGGCACCAACGACACCGCGATCGTCGAGACCGAGGACGGCACGACCATCGCGTTCACCGACGCCGACGGTGACGGCCAGGCCGATGTCGCCGTGGTCATCGACGAGAACGGCAACCAGACGGTGCTCGAGACCGACGGCGACGGCGAGTGGACCGAGACGACCGGCACCGGTGCGCCCGCCGGTGAGTCCGCGGCGGCGCCGATGGCCCAGGCCGGTTCGGCCGGCGCCGAATGGGGCGACGGCACCCAGCCTGTGGGCGCCGGCGTCGAGGGCGTCGCGAAGATCGACTCGGCCACCGGCCAGTGGATCAGCCAGAACTGAGCAGCCAGTACCGAACGACCGAGCCCCGGGGACCGCAGAGGTCCTCGGGGCTCTGCTCTGTTCGGGTGGTCGAATTGTCGTTTCCACCTGCTGGAAATCCGCCCGTCACCAGCTCCCGCTAGGCGTCTGAATCGATTCCCTGATCGTTCTTGTGAGAGAACCGACAGAGCTGACCTGCCTGAGTTCGCAATCCGGCCGTTAGTCTCAGGGAATCCCCAAGAAACGCACGCACCGCTTGGCCGCGGTGCGTGAAGCCATTTCGGTCGCCGGCAACGGAGCCCGCACCCAACGAGGAAGTTCGGTGTGGGCTCTTGTCGTCGAAGACAGGAGAAGAGATGACTGCAGTAGCCATCCCAGGGCTGGACGACGCACCGACCACGCACAGTGGCGTGCTGTCTTGGGTGCGCGAGGTGGCGGAACTGACGACGCCGGACCGTGTGGTCTGGGTGGACGGTTCCGAGGAAGAAGCCGAGCGGATCAACCAGGAACTGGTCGAGGCTGGCACGTTCGTCAAGCTCGACAAGCGGCCGAACTCCTTCTGGGCCGCATCCGACCCGACCGACGTCGCGCGGGTCGAGGAGCGCACCTTCATCTGCTCGGAGCGTGAAGAGGACGCCGGGCCCACCAACAACTGGATGCACCCGGACCAGATGAAGGCCACCATGACCGAGCTCTACCGGGGCTGCATGCGTGGGCGGACGATGTACGTCATCCCCTTCTGCATGGGTCCGCTCGGTGACGACAACCCGAAGCTCGGCATCGAGGTGACCGACTTCGCCTACGTCGTCTCGTCCATGGGGGTCATGACCCGCATGGGTCAGAAGGCGCTGGACAAGTTCATCACCGAGGACGGAACCGAACGCGACTTCGTGCCCGCGCTGCACTCGGTCGGCAAGCCGCTCGAGCCCGGTGAGCAGGACGTTCCCTGGCCGTGCAACGACACGAAGTACATCACGCACTTCCCGGAGTCGCGCACGATCTGGAGCTACGGCTCGGGTTACGGCGGCAACTCGCTGCTCGGCAAGAAGTGCTACTCGCTGCGCATCGCCTCGGCGATGGCCCGCGACGAGGGCTGGCTCGCCGAGCACATGCTGATCCTCAAGCTGATCTCGCCGGAGAACAAGGCCTACTACGTGGCGGCCGCGTTCCCGAGCGCCTGCGGCAAGACGAACCTCGCGATGCTGCAGCCGACCCTGCCGGGCTGGCGCGCCGAGACGGTCGGTGACGACATCGCGTGGATGCGGTTCGGCGAGGACGGCCGGCTGTACGCGATCAACCCCGAGTTCGGCCTCTTCGGTGTCGCGCCGGGCACCGGCGAGAAGACCAACCCGGTGGCCGTGAAGACGATCGAGAAGGGCAACACGGTCTACACCAACGTCGCCCTGACCGACGACGGCGACGTCTGGTGGGAGGGCATGTCCAAGGAGGCGCCCGCCCACCTGACCGACTGGAAGGGCCGCGACTGGACGCCGGACTCCGACGAGCCGGCCGCCCACCCGAACTCGCGCTTCTGCGCGCCGATCTCGCAGATCCCGACGCTCGCGCCCGAGTGGGACGACCCGAAGGGCGTGCCGATCTCGGCGATCCTGTTCGGTGGCCGCCGCAAGACGACGGTGCCGCTGGTCAACGAGTCGCGCGACTGGCAGCAGGGCGTGTTCCTCGGCGCCACGATGTCGTCGGAGAAGACGGCGGCCGCGGCAGGCAAGGTCGGCGAGGTGCGCCGCGACCCGATGGCGATGCTGCCGTTCCTCGGCTACCACGCCGGTGACTACTTCCAGCACTGGCTGGACACCGGCAAGAACGCCGACGAGGCCAAGCTGCCGAAGATCTTCTACGTGAACTGGTTCCGCCGCGGCGACGACGGCCGGTTCCTGTGGCCGGGCTTCGGCGAGAACACCCGCGTTCTCAAGTGGATCGTCGAGCGTCTCGAGGGCAAGGCAGGCGCCCGCGAGACCCCGGTGGGCCTGGTGCCGAGCGCCGACGACATCGAGACGTCGGGCCTGTCCGAGCCGCTCGAGGACATCCAGGCCGCCCTGGACGTCGACGTCGACGAGTGGAAGAAGGAGATCCCGCTCATCGAGGAGTGGTTCGCCTCCATCGGTGAGGACAAGATCCCGTCCGCCCTGAAGGACGAGCTCGAGGCCCTCAAGCAGCGCCTCGGCTGACCGTTCTGTCGTGACAACGGCTCCCCGCGGGACTTCCGCGGGGAGCCGTCGTCATGTGCGGGACGTGCGCGGGGTGCTTCGGGCCAGGTAGACGCGTTCCAGGCCTGGGCGGTCGGGGGCGTCGCGGACGTCGGTGACGTCGAACCCGGCCGCGTGCAGGCTCGCGACGACCTCGTCGTGGTCGCGGAACCGCAACGTCGAGTCGGATGTCAGCACGGTCCCGTCCGGAAATCGGTACGTGTGCCGGAAGGACACGAACGGCAGGTCGACGTCGGTCACCGTCCGGTCCTGGGTGACGTCGCCGACGCCGGGCACGGTGGCCGTCCCGGGTTCGGCGTCCGACCACCGCTCCCAGGCGCGCGCCTCGGGCCGCCGCGTCTCGAACACGAACCATCCGCCGGGCCGGAGCGCCGCATGGATCGCGCCGAGCGTCGCGTGCCAGTCGTCGTCGGTGAGGAACACCTGCGCAACGTTCCCGGTCATCACGGCGACATCGGCGCGCCAGTCCGACGGGACACAGGTCTCGGCGGTACCGGTCGGCGCGGTGTCGGTCAGGACAGTGCCGGTCTGCGCCGTGTCGGTGAGTGCGGCCGCGTCGCCGTGGACCCACACGACGTCGGCGCTCTTGCCGCGGGCGATGTCCAGGGAGGCCGCCGCCGGGTCGACGCCGACGACGTCGTACCCCTCGCCGGCCAGGAGAACGGCCAGCGCGCCCGTCCCGCACCCGACGTCGAGCACGCGCCGCGCCCCGACCTCGGCCACGATGCCGCGGTAGAGCTCGAGGTCGTCGCGCTCGCCGTCGAACGTGTCGTACAGCGGCGCGAGCCGGGGGTCGGCGAAGATCGCATCGGGCATACCGGGCACGGTAGATCCACCGACCCGTCCCGGCGACCGATTTTCGGTAGCGTGCGGGCATGGGGTTCCGATTCGGCGTGAACATGCTCGCCTCGGGGGAGCGGACTCACTGGCAGGACAGGTGCCGCAGAGCCGAGGACCTCGGGTTCGACGTCGTCGCCGTACCCGACCACATCGGTATGCCCGCGCCGTTTCCCTCGCTGGTCGCGGCAGCCGAGGCGACCGAACGGGTGCGGCTGGGGACGTTCGTCGTCAACACGGCGTTCCACAACCCGACGCTGCTCGCCCGCGACGTCGGCACCACCGACCTGCTCCTCGACGGCAGGCTGGAACTCGGCCTCGGCACCGGATACGCCAGGGAGGAGTTCGACGCGGCGGGGTTGCCGTTCCCCGGCCCCGGCTCCCGTCTCGACCACCTGGAACGGTGCCTTGCCGTGTTGCGGGAGCACTACGCTGAGCGCAGGTTGCCGCCGATCGTCCTCGGTGGACAGCGCGACCGCATGCTGCGGATCGCAGCCAGGGAGGCGGACGTCGTCGGCTTCACCGGCGTGCGGTTCGATCGCGACGGTGCCGCGGCCACGCTCGTCGGCCCGTCCGAACTGGACGAACGAGTGGCGTTCGTCCGTGCCGAGGCGGGTGACCGCGATCCCGAACTGAACCTGCTGATCCAGCATGTCGAGATCACCGGCGACCGGACCGCCGCATTGGAGAACCTCCGCCGGTACGCCCCCGATCGACCGGCCGCCGAGCTCGGCGAGGCACCGGTGTTACTCGTCGGCACCGAGCGGCAGCTCGCCGACCAGCTGCGCGCCCACCGTGCACGGTTCGGATTCACCTACATCACGGTGATGGACAAGGACCTGGACGCCTTCGCGAAGGTCATCGAGGAGCTGCGTTGAAGGAGCTGTGTTGACGGAGGTCGTCGCCGACGGGCTCGGCGTGCGGGCCGGCGACGTGTGGCTGTTCCGCGGCATCGATGAGCATGTGCGGCCGGGCGAATGCCTCGTACTGACCGGGCCGAACGGCAGCGGCAAGTCGACCTTCCTGAACCTCGTGCATGGCACGCAGGAACCCGCCGAAGGCCGCGTGACCGTCGGCGGAGAGCGTCCGGACGAACGCGACCGTGCCTTCCGCCGCCGGGTGTCCGTGCTGCTGGATGACTCCGACTTCTTCGCCGAGCTCACCCCGGCACAGCACCTGGAGCTGCTTGCCGGCTCGTTCGACGTCGACCTCGATATCGACGCCCTGCTTACCGACGCCGCCCTCGACGATCGCGCGGGCGTCGCCGCGGGCTCGCTGTCGGCGGGACAACGCCGGCGGTTGCTGCTCCTCGGTGCGACGGCCCGTCCGTTCGACGTGCTGCTGCTCGACGAACCCGAACGCGCCCTCGACGCCGACGGCCGGCAGTGGCTGACCGAGCTCATCACCCGCGCGACCGGCGACGGCGCCGTCATCGTCCTCGCGACGCACCACCCACTGCTGCTCGACGCCGCCGATCACGTGCTCGACCTCGCCGCGGCGTCATGACCCTGCGGACACTCTTCGGCGGTGGCACGTCGACGCTGGTGAGCCTGTTCGTCGTCAGCTGGCTGATCAGCGTGTTCTACCGGCTCGACGATTGGCGCGAAGTCTTCCATGTCCACGGCACCGCGGACGTCCTTGTGACGGCGATGGTTGCGGTAGTGGCGGCGGGAACGTGGGCCTCGATGCTGCACAGGCGGTTCCTGTGGGCCGACCCGGCGGAGCTGATGTGGCGCGACTTCACGCGTAGCCGCGACCGCGCGGTCGTCATCAGCGGTCGCGTGTGGACACACTGGGTGATCCGGCTGGTCGCGCTCGCCTACGTCGCCGCGTTGCTCGGTGCGTTGTGGAGCGTCCCGACGTCGACGTGGCAGGCGTTGACCGCCGTGGTCGTGGGCGGCGGGATGCTCGCGTTGCCCGCGGCCGCCGGCATCGGCGTGCCGTGGCGACTGCCGGTCACCGCCGCCGCGCGGCGGGACCGGCTGGTCGACGGCTGGCGTGAACGTGTCGTCCGTACCGTGTCGGTGACCTTCCTCGACCCCGGAATGCTGATGCCGGCCGCGAAACCCGTAGCCGTGCGCGTGCGGTCCGTGCGCTCGTTGGTCATCGCGGGCATCCGCGGGCGGGCGCGGTTCGCACCGGTCGCCGTGTTGCTGGCGGCCGTCGCCGGCCTGGCCGGCCCGCTCCTGCCTGCGGTCCCCACGCCGGTGATCGTCGCGGCGCTTGGGTACGCGGCGTTGGTGCCGTTCGGAGGCGGAGCGGGGTGGCTGTGGCGGTCCCCGGGGCTGCGGCGCTGGCTCGACGAACCGGACTCCGTGCTGCGGGCGTGGCACCTGGCCGCGCTGGTCGTGGTCGCTGCGGCGTGGGGTGCGGTGCTGTCGGGTGTTGTGGGCGTCGTCGGTGGTGCGGTGCCGACGACGACGTGGCCGGTGTTGGTGGTCGTCGCTGCGGCGGTGGTCCGGACAGCGACTCGCCCACCTGTCGACTACTCGACGCCGGGCGTCACGGACACGCCGTTCGGCCAGGCGCCGGTACACCTGGGTGCGCAGCTGCTGCGTGGTCCGGACCTCGTCCTCGTCGCTGCCGTGACGGCGGCGATGTCGACCGGTGCGGCGTTCGTGGTCGCCGTGCTCGGCGTGGTCTGGGCGATCGTGCGCTGAACGGTTCCTCAGAAGAGGCCGACGATTTCGTTGACGGCGAGGTAGGCGAACAGGGCGAGGCAGATCGTCAGCAGGGAGTTCGACAGCCAGCCGGAGCGGCCTTCGCGGCTGACGCGGTTGGAGTTCAGCAGCACCAGCAACGTGCCCGCGAGGAACGGCATGAACAGCGCGCCGAGCACGCCGTACGTCACGGTCAGCTGGAACGGCCTGTCCAGGAACAACAGTGCCATCGGCGGGAACGTCAGCCACACGAGGTAGCCGCGGAACACCGGGCTGCCGATGCCCGCGCGGTGGTCGTAATCGCTGAGCGAGTCGGCCTCACCGGCCCGGTAGCGCGGCAGTCGCCACGTGCGCCACCAGTCGGCGAACAGCAGGCTCACGCCGTTCCACACACCGATCAGCGAGCTGAACGACACGGCGAAGAAGCCGACCAGGAACGGGATCCGCGCCCAGTGGCCGTAGTCCGCGGCGAGGGTGTCGCCGAGCAGCAACAGACCCTCGTCGCCGTCGACGACGTTCTGGCCCATCAGCAGTTCGGCACCGACGATCAGCATCGCCAGCACGAAGATCGCCGTCGTCACGTAGCCCGCGGTGTTGTCGAGGCGCATCATCGACAGCCACCGCGCCGAACGCCACCCCTTGGCCAGGGTCCAGTAGCCGTACGCGGCCATGGTGATCGTTCCGCCGACGCCGCCGATCAGCCCGAGCACGTAGACGAACGAACCGTCCGGCAGTCGCGGCACGAAGCCCTGCGCGGTCTCGACGAGGTTCGGCGTCACCAGGACCGCCGTGCCGACGACCGTCAGGAACATGACCCCGACCAGCACGGTCATGACCTTCTCGATCACCGCGTAGCGGCCGAACCACACGAGCACGAACCCGAACACGCCCGCCAACATCGCCCAGTAGCGGACGTCGAGCACCGGGAACAACGCGTTCAGCGGCAGCGCGCTCGCCGACATCGCCGTCGCGCCGTACACGAAACCCCAGATGACGGCGTACGCGCCGAAGTAGACCAGCACCCACCGGCCCAGCACGCGCCAGCCCGACAGCATCGTGCTGCCCGACGTCAGGTGCCAGCGGCCGACCGCCTCCCCGAGCGCGATCTTGAAGATCGTCCCGACGATCACCGCCCACAGCAGCGTGTAGCCGAAGCGCGATCCGGCCACCATCGTCGCCACGAGGTCACCGGCACCGACGCCCGTGGCCGCGGCCATGATGCCGGGGCCGATCTGGCGGAGCTTCGCCCGCCAACCGACCGGAACCGCCGGTTCGGCCGTGCCGGTCGGTGCGCCGGAGGAGGCAGCACCGGAGGATGCAGCACCGGACGACGTGGCATCGGACGCGTCCGACGGGTCGGCGGCTCCGGAGACACCATTGTCATGATCAGAATCGCGGGACATGCGGAGCAATGTAAAGGAATGGGCCCGACGCGGATAGAGGGTATTTCATCGCGTCGGCGGTCGGCGTGATTCAGCCGGCGACCAGGTGTGGCCCCGACCCTTCGCCGGGCTCGTCACCAGTGGAAACGTCGGCGTCGAGCGTGCCGCGGAGCCTGTCGAGAGGCAGATTCACGGCGTCGGCGATGGTCAGAACCGTGAAGAACGCCGGTGTCGGAATTCGACCTGTTTCGATTTTTCTCAACGTTTCGACCGAAATGCCCGCTTCGGTGGCGACGCTGACCATGCTGCGCTCGCCCCGCGCTCCCGGAGGGCGGCGCCCAGGCGTTCGCCCCGTTCACGTTCGGCGTCACTCAGCGGCACTCGGACCATGGCACCAATAGTAATACCGATCGCCCGTGTCCCCACCCACCCGCTCCACCCTGTGGATAACTCTGTGGAAACCCGCGGCAAGTTGTGCACAACCCCTGTGCACCCCGCGCCCCCGACTGTGGACGTCGGGGTCCGCACAGGGAACGGGCCGCCCTCCCCGGTGGGGAAGGCGGCCCGTGTCCTGCGATGCCCGGCCGTGGTCGGCCGGACGCGCGTCAGCCGTTCGCGGCCTGCGGTGCGTCCGGCGTCGGCAGGGGCGCTCCGGGGAGGCTCTGGTCCTCGGGCACGACGCCGTCGACGAGGTAGTCCTCGACGACCCGGTCGACCGCCGGGTTGTCGCCCGCGTAGATGCCGTGGTCACCCTCGTCGGTCACGGTGATCATCCGCGAGCCGGCGAAGTTCTCGTGCGCCCGCTGCGCACCCTCGAGCGGCGTCGCCGGGTCGTTCTCCGACTGGACGATCAACGTCGGCGGAACGCCTTCGCCGTCCATCTCCTGCAGCTCGATCGGCTTGCCCTCCCAGAAGATGCACGGCTGGATCAGCCAACCCCAGCCGAGCAGCGGCCACTGCCGGCCCATCAGCTCGGACTGCATCGTGGCGGTGGTCCGGTTGCCGTGCCACGGACCCTCGTTGCACGGGATCGTCCAGAAGCTCGCGTCGTAGGCGTCGTCGGCCTGGCCGGCAGCCCCGTCGACCCCGCCGTCCACTCCGCCATCCACGACGAGCGGCTGCGGACCGCGGGACTTCGTCTCGTCGACGAGACTGCGGACGGCGTCGAGCATGCGGGTCGACGAGGTCCGCGCCTCGCCGGTCAGCTCGCGCAGCGAGGACAGGTTCTCGGCCAGTGTCGGGAACGACGACTTGCTGTAGAGCATGCCGGCGATCGCCGAGTCGAGCTCGTTCGGCCCGACGGTCTGCCCGTCGAGCTCGACCGGCTCCTCGGCCAGCGCCGCCCGCACGTCCTCGTAGGTCTGCCGGGCCTGCTCGCCGGTGGTGCCGAAGCCGTAGCGCTCGTCGTACTGCGCGATCCACGGCAGGAAGTCCTCGCGCCAGCGGCGTTCGAACCCGAGCGGCTGCCAGTCGAACGAACGCTGCCACGTGGTCGTGAACTCGGTCGCCGAGTCGAGCACGAACCGTCCGGTGTGCTCGGGGAACCGCTGCGCGTAGTGCGCGCCGAGCCACGTGCCCGCCGAGTAGCCGACCCAGTTGATCGTGTCCCGGTTCAGCAGCGTGCGCAGCAGATCCATGTCGTGCGTGGTCTGGAACGTGTTGATCAGCGGTCCCAGTTCGCCGGACTTGAGCTGGCACGAATCGGCCGCGTACTCCGTGGCGTCGAGGATCAGGTTGAGGTTGTCCCGACTGCGGTCACGCGGGTCGAGCGAGTCGCCCGTGCCGATCGCGCCGCCGCACGTGATGTTGGTGCTGCGGCCCGTGCCGCGCGGGTCGAACCCGATGACGTCCTGGTTCTGCCGCAGCCGGTCCTGGTCGGCGAACCGCAACGGGAAGTCCCGTCCGGGCGCGCCGGACCGCCGGGGTTGGTGAGCACGCTGGCCGTGGACTCGCCGGTGGCCGCGAGGCGGCTGACCGCGATGGTGATGTCCTCACCGGCGTCGGGGTTGTTCCAGTCCTGCGGCGTCACGTAGGTGGCGCACTCCATCGGATGCTCCGGCGGCGGAGTCGAGTCGAGCTCCTCCTCGGTGCACGGATGCCAGTCCAGCTGTTGCTCGGTGTAGCGCGCCGGGACCTCGTCGACGACCTCCGGCTGGGCCCGCGTCGTCTCGTTCGCCCCGGTCGACGCGGCGGTCTCCTGCTGGCGCGGCGGTTCGGTCTCCGCGGCGGCGGCCGGCGCGATCGTCGCGACCATCGTGCCCGCCAGCGCGCTCGCGACCACCGCACGACGCAGCCTCGATCCGCCCAGCCTCGAACGCCGCAGCCCTGAACGCAGTGTCTTGTCCGTCATGAACCCTCAATCGGTGAAATGATCGAGGTCATTCAAGCTGGGAGGCCGTGCCGGGATCAACCGGCCGGAAGTCGGATCAAATTCGGGGTTGACAGGGTCCGAACGTCCTAATTGGGCGAAGTGGGCGACCCTGGGTTCTGCGCAGATCCCGAGGTCGGGCGCTGAAATTCGGCGTAGCAGGTGATGTTCGTGAATCCGTTTCGCCAGTTGATCTCGTCCGGCCAACGCCACGAAGGTGCCACGTCGCGCCGCTCCTCGCCGACGTATTCGGTGACTTTCGTGCCACACGCGTTGCGGGCCTTCGCGTCGAATTCGCGTTCCGAGGGCGGCGGGCTGTCGGGGGCGCCGACCCCGACGACCCCGACAGCCTCGGCCACGTGCGACTCCTCGCACGGGACGGGTCGGGGCAGCTCGGCGGACGGGCGGGTGGTCGAGCAGAGGCGGTAGTCGCCGAAGTCCTCGGCCAGCGCGCCGCGGACCGAACCGCTGCGCGTCTGCGCCTGGCCGTCACCGTCGAGTTCGGCGACGCCGCAGCGGTACCAGCGGTTGCCGGCCTTCCAGTCGTCGGCGTCGGCCCACACGAGCCAGGCGCCGAGCGTCGAGGCGTCGTAGGCGTCGCTGCCGAGGTAGTCGGCGGCGGCCTGCCGGCACTGCGGGAAGATCTGGTTGAACACGGCCGCGTCGTCGGGCGGGGTGTCGGTGAGCGCGCCGGCGAGGTCGCCGCCGAACGTGCCTTCCTTCGTCACCTCGACGGTGTGCGGTTCGGCGCAGTCGACGGGGCCGGGGTGCTGCGAGTCGAGGCACTCCCCCGTGCCGGCGACGATCGTCCGGGCGGCGGCCTTGTGCGCCGGTTCGTTCGGCAGGTCGTCGAGCTGGGGTGCGTCGGGTGCGTCGGTGGCGCGCGCGAGGTCGGGTTCGGCGAGTCCGCTCGTGGGGTCGGCACAGCCGGCCAGTACGAGGGCGGCCGCGAGTGCGGACACGGCCAGTGCGATTCGCCCGGAGCCAGACACGGCGTCACTCTATCGAGTGAACCCATGGGGTCGACAGTCGTGGTGCGGATGGCCGACATCGATCTTCCGGCGGCCGTGATCGTCGATCTTCGCAAGATCGACGACGCGGCGCGGGTTGTGTCCACTCGCGACGTCGGACGTGGGGGATTTTGCCGTCGATATCGGAGAAATCCCAGGTCCAGACATATGGAAACCCCGTGATGCTGCCAGGTCGGGGGTCCGCCAGCATCACGGGGTCATGAGGGGTATCGCCACCGGTACGGGCAGCGTTACACCTGAACCCCAGTGTAATTCAGCTCACAGATCGTGTGGTTCAGACACGCGCCTTCGGCTTCTGATAGCCGTGCTTCTGCGCGATGGTGATCAGCTCGTCGCGCACGGTCGTGGCGGCGGCGGTGTCGATCGCCTTGGTGACGGCGCGGCGGGTGCGGGAGTGGGCTCGACGGACGCGGAGGCGGGCGGCGAGGTTCGACATCAGTGGTGTGGCATCTCCTTCATGGAGCTATCGACTTTTACGCTTACGTCACTTATTATCCGCGCCCTTCGCGGTGTCCGCCACCGAATCTTCGGTGAGCTGGCTTACCTTCCGGACGATCCACGGCAAGCGTTACGTTCGAAGGGTCGTCCATCCGGGTGAGAATCTCCGCTAGGTCCGCATATCGGTCTCTACGACTGTTCCTAGAGTCCTGTAGAGGGCTCGATGAAGCCCTGTCCCCGTGCGACCCACCGAACGAGCGGATGCGGGCCGGACAGGTCCGCCAGCACCAGGTCGGCGCGCATGCCGGCGGCGATCCGGCCGCGGTCGGCCAACCCCACGGCGCTCGCCGGTCCGCTCGTCACCAACGCGACCGCCTCGGGCAGGCTGCGCACGCCGTGTTCGGCGAGCCGGACGGCCGCGGGCAGCAGCGCCGTGGGCAGGTAGTCGGAGGCGAGCGCGTCGACGAGACCGGCGGCCGCGAGTTCGGCGGCCGAGACGTTGCCGGCATGCGAACCGCCCCGGACGACGTTCGGCGCCCCGGCCACGACCAGCGCTCCCACCTCACGGGCGCGTTCCGCGGCCGCGCGCGTGGTGGGGAACTCCGCGACCCGGCCACCACGGTCGAGCAGGGCGTCGACCTCCTTCGGGCTGTCGGGGTCGTGTCCCCACAACCGGATCCGGTCCGCGCGCGCAGGTCGCCGAGCCACGTGAGGGTCTCGGCGCGGACGTGCCGATCCTGCTCCCGGCTCCGCTGCCACCACGCGACGTGCTCGGCCGCGCGGTCCGCCGTCATCCCCTCGCCCACCTCGAGCCAGCGGCGCATCGTCGCGGGATCGGCGTACTGACCCTGGCCCGGCGTGTGGTCCTCGTGCGACACCACCGGACGATCACCGGCCACCGGCCGGGACCCGTCGAGCTCGGCCAGTCGCTGTTCCAGCTGCCGACGGCCGGACGGGCAGCGGATGTCCAGCCGGTGCAGCACGCGGTGTTCCACGAGCCCGCCGGATTCGGCGGCGTCGATCGTCGGAGCGAGTTCGTCGGCGGCCGGTGAGTCGATCGGCAGGCCGACGGCACTGCGCTGTTGGTAGGCAAGCCCGTGGAACGCGGTGGTGATGCCGGCGCCGCGGAGCCGGGCGCTCGTCGACGCGAGGGCGAGGCCGGGGTCGAGGGAGGCGCCGGGACGTGGGTGGCATTCGGTGTTCAACGAGTCGCTGTGCACGTCGATCAACCCGGGCAGCAGGTGCAGCCCGCCGCCGTCGACGTCGGCCGACGCGCCGGGCGGGTGCGGTCCGACGTCGACGATCACCCCGGAGCGCACGACGATCCGCGCGTCGTCGACCACCCGGTCGGGCAGCACGGCGCGGACGTGCCCCAGGTCGTAATCGGCGGGTGTGGTGAGCAGCCAGGGAGACATTCCACCGAGCCTGTCCGGACAGGTCGTCCGGAAGATGAACGACGGTTCTCCTCGGGTTCACCTCGCACGGGTGAGGCGTTCCCCCGGGCGGCGGACAGTCGGGGTCGCGTCCGACGGCCGGTCCGTCGGCCCGAGCGAAGGGACCTGACATGACCGCACCGCGATGCCGCCTGGCCTGCCTCGACATGGCCGGGACGACGGTCGGCGACGACGGGGCGGTGCTGACGGCCTTCGCCGCGGCGCTCGATGCCGTCGGGTTCGCCGACGGAACGCCGGAACGGCAGAAGGCCGTCGACTACACGGTCGAGACGATGGGCCAGTCGAAGATCGAGGTCTTCCGCGCCGTCACCGGCGACGAGACGTCCGCGCACCGCGCCAACGCCGCGTTCGAGGCGGCCTACCTCGACGCGATCCGCTCCGGTGGGGTCACCGCGATCGACGGCGCCGCCGACGCGATCGCGGCGATGCGCGCCGCGGGCACGAAGGTGGCGCTGACCACCGGATTCTCCGCCGACACCCGCGATGCACTCCTCGACGCGCTCGGTTGGCACGACATCGCCGACCTGGTGCTGTCGCCGTCCGACGCCGGCCGCGGCAGGCCGTACCCGGACCTGGTCCTGACCGCCGTCCTGCGGTTGGCCGTGGACGACGTGCACGACGTCGCGGTCGCCGGGGACACGACGTCCGACCTGCTCACCGGGCACCGCGCCGGCGCGGGCGTCGTCGCCGGCGTCCTCACCGGCGCCCACACCGCGTCCGATTTCGCGACCGTCCCGCACACCGACGTGCTGGCCTCCGTCGCCGACCTGCCCGCCCTGCTCGCCTCCTGACCCCTTCCCCACCAGATTCGAGGTCCCCACCATGACCACCACCCCGACCACCCGAGTGCTCGCGGCGTTGTCCGCGACCGGCCTGGTGCTTGCCGGCTGCGGCGGTTCCGCCGACGAGAACGCCACGACGGCCGAGGGTTATCCGTCGACGATCGTGCTCGGCGCGATCCCCAACGAGAATTCGACCAACCTGGCCTCCGGTTACGACCCGATCGTCGAGATGCTCGAGGAGGAGACGGGCGCGACGGTGGAGCTGAGCCAGGCGTCCGACTACGCCGGCGTCATCGAAGGGCTGATGGCGGGCAACGTCGACATGGCGTTCCTCGGTTCGTTCGGCTACGTGATCGGCACGGAGAACGGTGCGGAGATCACTCCGCTGGGCGCGGTGACGGAGTCGGAGGACGACGACCCCGGTTACCACGCGCTGGGCATCACGCGCGCAGGCGACAACGGGATCGACGACCTGAAGGACTTCGCGGGCAAGGACATCTGTTTCGTCGACCCGAGTTCCACGTCGGGCTACCTCTACCCGGCTGCGGGCCTCGTCGAGGCCGGGGTGATCGACTCGGCGTCGGAGAACGAGATGTCCCGTTCGCTCAAGCCGGTCTACGCCGGTGGGCACGACGCGTCGGCCCTGGCGGTGAAGAACGGCGACTGCGACGCCGGTTTCTCGATGCAGAGCATGGTCGACCGCACCCTGGTCGAGAACGGCGAGCTGCAACGCGGCGAGCTCGAGCAGGTCTGGGAGTCGCCGAAGATCTCCGGTTCGTTGTTCGTCGCCCGCGACGGACTCGGCCGGGACGTCGTCGAACGGCTCACGAAGTTGATGACCGAGAAGGCCAACGCCGACTACCTGCGCTCCCAGGGTTACTGCGAGGGCGAGTGCCTGCTCACCGGCGAGGACGCGTGGGGCGTCAAGCCGGCCACCGACGCCGATTACGACGGTGTGCGCGAGGTCTGCGACCTGACCGAGGCGGAGGCCTGCCGTGGCTGAGGCAGGCGGTGACCGCACAGTCGTGCGCACGCGTGGTCTGGTCAAGCGGTTCGGCGACACGACCGCGGTCGACGGGGTGGATCTCGACGTCGAGGCGGGCGAGCTGGTCGTCCTGCTCGGACTGTCGGGGTCGGGCAAGTCGACGTTGTTGCGGTGCCTGAACGGTCTGCATCCGGTGTCGGAGGGCGAGGTCGTCGTCGGCGACGTCGCCGTGCACGAGTGCGGGCCCGCCCGGTTGCGGCGGCTGCGCACGGACGTCGGGTTCGTGTTCCAGCAGTTCAACCTGCTGGGCCGGTTGACGTGCCTGGAGAACGTGCTCATCGGGGCGCTCGGCCGGGTGCGCGGTCCGCGGTACGGGTTGTTGACGTGGTCGGGGCGGCTCAAGCGTGAGGCGATGGGTCATCTGGACCGGGTGGGCCTGGCCGATCAGGCGTACCAGCGTGCGGACACGTTGTCCGGTGGCCAGCAGCAGCGGGTGGCGTTGGCGCGGACGTTGATGCAGGGCCCGCGGGTGGTGCTGGCGGACGAACCGGTCGCCTCGCTGGATCCGGAGAACTCGGACGTCGTGATGGATCTGCTGCGCCGGGTGTGCCGCGAGGACCGGTTGACCGTGCTGGTCAGCCTGCATCAGGTGGAGTTGGCGCTCGGTTGGGGCGACCGGCTGGTGGGCCTGCGCGGTGGGCACAAGGTGCTGGACCGGGCCGCGGCCGACGTCTCGCGCGGCGAGGTGATGGACGTCTACCGCCGGCTCGAACCGGCGGCCGACGAGGTCGCCGTCGCGTGATGTCGACTCTCACTCCGTTCCGTCCCGGCACGTCCGGGGAACCGGCGAGGCGCCGGAGTCCGGAGGGCCGGCGCCGGTGGTTGCTGGGCGTCGTCGCCGGGGTCGGTGTGCTCGCCACGGTCTCCTCGTGGTGGTACCTGGCTTTTCCCCCGCGTTGCTGGTCGAGGGCGCCGACTCGGTCGGCAACTTGCTCGAGCGGATGTTGCCGCCGGTGGTCGACGATCCGGGCCGGACGGTCGACCTGGTCGTCGAGACGCTGTTGATGGCGTTGCTGGGCACGGTGCTGGCCACCGCGATGTCGATCCCGTTGGCGTTCCTGGCGGCGCGGAACACGTCGCCGCACCCGGCGGTCATGGCGGCCGCGCGGGGTGTGATCACGTTCTGCCGCGCGGTGCCGGATCTGGTGTTCGCGGTGGTGTTCGTGCGGGCGATGGGCATCGGCGTGCTCGCCGGTGTGCTGGCGTTGGCGCTGCATTCGATCGGCATGCTCGGCAAGTTGTTCGCCGACGCGATCGAGGAGATCGACGAGGGTCCGCGCGAGGCGGTGCGCAGTACGGGTGCGGGCAGGTTGCGGGTGTTGATCAGCGGTGTCGTGCCGCAGGTGGTGCCGTCGTGGATCGGCACGTTCATCCACCGCGTGGACATCAACCTGCGCATGTCGGTGGTGTTGGGGTTCGTCGGCGCGGGCGGCATCGGGTTCGCGTTGCAGAGCAGTTTGCGGAGCCTGTCCTACGATTCGGCGCTCGGCATGATCCTGGCCGTGTTCGTGGTGCTCGCCGCGATGGAGCTGGCGACGGTGTTGGTGCGCCGGTTGTTGTTGCAGCCGTCGCCGGACCGGCCGCAGCGGGAACGGCGTACCCGGTGGATCTTCGGCCTCGGACTCGTTGCGGCCACGGCGTATGCGTTCGTCGATCTCGGGATCAATCCGTTCACGGTGGTCATGTCGGTGCCGGAGATCGTCGACGCGGCGGCGCGGCTCGTCCCGCCGGATTTCGGCCGGGTGGGCGACGAGCTGTGGGAGGCGGTGCTGCAGACCATCGCCATCGGCGTGCTCGCGACGGCGGGTGGGATCGCGGTGTCGATTCCGGTCGGGTTGTTGGCGGCGCGGACGGTGGCGCCCATCCGACGGTGGCGTGGGCCGCGCGGAGCGTGATGCTCGCGGTTCGGAGTGTGCCGGAGTTGATCCTGGCGGTGGTGTTCGTCGCGGCGGTGGGCCTCGGGCCGGTCGCGGGTGTGTGCGCGTTGTGTATCGGGTCGATCGGGTTCCTCGGCAAGCTGGTCGCCGACGCGGCCGAGGAGATCGACGTCGGCCGCGTCGAGGCGGTGCGCGCGGTGGGCGGCGGCTGGTGGCAGGTGTTGTTCTCGGCGGTGTTACCGCAGGCGGTGCCGAATCTCGTCGGTTCGTCGTTGTACATGCTCGACGTCAATATCCGGCAGTCGACGGTGCTGGGGATCGTGGGCGCGGGCGGTGTCGGTTTCCTGTTGTACGAGGCTGTGCGCACGCTGAATTTCGAATTCGCGGGCGCGATCATTCTGATTATTTTCGCCATCGTTTATCTCATCGAAAGGCTCGCGGGATGGATCCGCTCCCAGGTCATCTGAACGGTTCGACGGCTTCGGTTCCGGCCACGACGGTGGCGGCCGTGTGGCGTGGTGGCTCGGAGGTGGGTCTCGAGGAGGTGCCGTTGCCGGCGCGGATGTCGGCGAGTTGGTGGTGGCGGTCGATCTGGCGACGGTGTGTGGCAGTGATCGGCACACGGTGGGCGGGCGACGGAGCGCGCCGTGTCCGAGTGTGTTGGGGCATGAGGCGGTGGGGCGTGTCGTCGCGGCGGGTGCGGGTGCGCCGGCCGCGGTCGGTGAGCGTGTGGTGTGGGCGGTGACGGTGAGCTGCGGTGCGTGCGATCTGTGCCGTGGTGGGCGTACGGCGAAGTGCCGCAGGGTTCGCAAGATCGGGCATGAGCCGTTCGACGCGGGGTGGCCGTTGTCCGGGGGTTTCGCGGGGCACGTCGTGTTGCCGGCGGGTGCGACGGTGGTTTCGGTGCCGGACGGTCTGCCGGACACGTTGGCCGCGCCTGCACGTGTGCCACGGCGACGGTCATGGCGGCGCTCGAGGCGGCGGGGTCGTTGGCGGGCGCGCGCGTGTTGATCTGCGGTGCCGGCATGCTCGGGCTGACGGCCGCCGCGGTCGCCACCGACCGCGGCGCCGACTCGGTCGTCGTCACCGATGTCGACCCGGCCCGACGCGCACTGGCCACCGGGTTCGGCGCCACCGACACGTTGCACGCGGCCGACGTGCCGCACACGGTGGATGTGGCAGTGGAGTTGTCGGGCGCGAGCAGCGCCGCGGCGACCGCGTTGGCCGCCCTGGACGTCGGCGGCCGCCTGGTGTTGGCCGGCGCAGTGGCGCCGGTGGCGCCGTTGGCCGTCGACCCGGAGCAGGTGGTGCGGCGTTGGCTGACGATCACCGGTGTCCACAACTACGAACCGCGCCATCTGCGCCAGGCCATCGACCACCTGGCGGCGACGCGCGACCGTTGGCCGTGGGAGAGCCTGGTCGTCCCGGCGGTCGAGCTGGGGCGGGTCGGCGAGTTGCTCACGGCGGACAACCATCGGGTCCCCAGGCAGGCGGTGACTCCCCACGGCGTAGTCCGTTGAGGTCGAGGACGGGCGGGTCGGCTGTGGTCAGAACGGTGGCGGGTCGAGCTCGGAAGCGCTGTCGGTTGGTGACGATCGTGGTGGGAGGACGGTTTCGCGTTCGGTTTCGTAGGTGACGCCGAGGGGTGTGGTGATCGAGGACGTGCCGTGGATGGGGTCGTAGTGGTGGATCCAGCCGGGTGCGTTCTTGAGCCCGTGGTGTTTGCGGCAGCGGGGTGCGGCGTTGGCGGTGGAGGTTGAGCCGCCGTCTTTGGCCCACTGTTTCTGGTGGTCGAAGTCGCAGTGCCGAGCTGGTCGTCGGCACCAGGGGACGACGCACATCCGGTCGCGGGCCTCAACGAGCTTGCGGATCGTCGAATTCGGACGATACGAGGTGCGCCCCAGGTCGACGGGGTTGCCGGTGGCGGGGTCGCAGAGGACTTTGCGCCAGATCGACTTCGGGTCGGTCATGATCTCGCGGGCGTACGCGGCTGGGACTGGCCCGATGCCGTCGATCGAGGCGCCGGTCTCGGACATGGAGAGTGCGGTGTCGATGGGCATGTGGAGGTAGACCATCGCCGCCGACTGCGGAACCTGGACGCCGGGATCGTTGCCCAGGAGCAGATCGGCGAACACGTCGGCCCGAAGCTGGTCGAGGTTCCGCGACGAGTCGCCCAGCCGAAGCTTGCGAGCCATCGCATCCACACGGGCGTAGCAGGCCGAGGCAACGTCAGAAGGCAGGTCGGCCGATAGGCGCGACTGGGCATAGACCCCGTGATCGAGCGTGACCTTGCGCCCCTCGTGGGCCATGCGAGCCGCAGCGGTCTCGGCACCGGGATCAACCTGCTTGACGATCTGCGAAGCATGCCAAGCCATATTCCGAGGCTGCCAAGCAGTAATCGACAACCGCGAGCGTTTTTCCTCAAGTAGTCGATCAACCTCAAGCGCATCAGCATCAGAAACCGGCGCAACAGTATTCAACACCCGCTCGGCGCCATATCGATCCACCTGCCCCTCCCGCATAGCGGAAAGCAGCCGAGGCATCCGATAAGTCAAAGCCAGCGCGGTGTGAATCCGATCCAACACGCCCTGCGGCGACAGTCGAAGCTCGGGCGCCAACGCCTCAGCCAGTGACCGCCGCTCCATCTAATCCGACGACGACCCGGAGTCGAGTGAAGCAAGAAACACCACCTCAGTAGCATCAGCCCGAGCCCGAAGCGCAAGCACCGAACGGGCCTCGTCGACAACCTCTCCAGCATCTCTCACGAAACCCATAATACCGAACATAAGATCGACAATAACCACCCACAGGCATGACAAAGAACCACTACTCAAAGTGAGCGAAATGCCCCCGGGAATCGACACAGCCGAAGCGAAGCAAGGCACCCCCGCCAACCACCCCACCCACAGAACCGCCCCGTGAAGTGTCATCCCGTCGACCTAAACCGGAACCATCACACTGCAGTCAGGGCGCAACCAACAACGCAACCGGAACCAACCCCGAAAACCTTGCGCCCTGACTGCAG
>NZ_MKKE01000020.1 GCF_001942305.1 Saccharomonospora sp. CUA-673
GGAGGCCGAGGACCCGAAGGTGTTGATCAACCCGACGGGCCGGTTCGTGGTCGGTGGTCCGATGGGTGATGCGGGTCTGACGGGTCGGAAGATCATCGTTGACACCTACGGCGGTATGGCCCGTCATGGTGGTGGCGCGTTCTCGGGCAAGGACCCGTCGAAGGTTGACCGGTCCGCGGCCTACGCGATGCGGTGGGTGGCCAAGAACGTGGTGGCTGCCGGTTTGGCCGAGCGCGCCGAGGTGCAGGTGGCGTATGCGATCGGTAAGGCTGCTCCGGTGGGTCTGTTCGTGGAGACCTTCGGTACGGAGACGGTGTCGCCGACGAAGATCCAGGCCGCGATCGACGAGGTGTTCGATCTGCGTCCGGCCGCGATCATCCGGGACATGGACCTGCTGCGTCCGATCTACGCCCAGACCGCGGCCTATGGCCACTTCGGCCGCCCGGACGCGGACCTGCCCTGGGAAAACACCAACCGCGCCGCGGCGCTGAAGGACGCGGCCAAGGCCTGAGCCTCCGCCGCCGACACCCGTGACGGCAGGAACGTCGCGGAGGACACTACGACCACGTGCTCCTCCGCCGACGTTCCGTGCCGCACCAGCTTTCACCCGATCCATAGGGAGTGGACCCCGTTATGCGCATCGCCGTCATCGGCTCGATCGCGACCGACCATCTGATGTCGTTCTCCGGCAAGATCGCCGACCAGCTGGTCGCCGACTCGCTCGAGAACGTGTCCCTGTCGTTCCTCGTCGAACACCTCGACATCCGCCGTGGGGGAGTGGCCGGGAACATCACGCTCGGGCTGGGCCGCCTCGGACTCAACCCGGTCCTGGTCGGCGCCGTCGGGCAGGACTTCGGCGATTACCGCACCTTCCTCGAGCAGAACGGCGTCGACACCAAGTCGGTGCACGTCTCCGAGACCCAGCACACCTCGCGGTTCCTCTGCACGACCGACGAGTCGCAGAACCAGATCGCCTCGTTCTACGCCGGCGCGATGAGCGAGGTCGGCGAGATCTCGGTCAAGTCGGTGGCCGACCGGGTCGGCGAGCTCGACCTGGTGCTCATCGGCGCCAACGACCCGGGCGCGATGCTGCAGCACACCGCCGAGTGCCGCTCGCTGGGCCTGCCGTTCGCCGCCGACATCTCGCAGCAGCTCGCGATCATGTCGGGCGACGACGTGCGCAACCTGGTCGACGGGGCGAAGTACCTGTTCACCAACGAGTACGAGTCGACCCTGCTGCTCAAGCACACCGGCTGGACCGAGGCCGAGGTGCTCGAGCGTGTCGGCAGCTGGGTCGTGACCCTCGGCGGCAAGGGCGTGCGTATCGTCAGCAACGATCACGATCCCGTCGAGATCCCGGCGATCCCGGACGTCAAGCCGGCCGAGCCCACCGGTGTGGGCGACGCCTTCCGCGCCGGCTTCCTGTGGGCCCTCGGGTGCAACATGTCGCTGGAGCGCGCGGCGCAGGTCGCTGCGTGTTCGCCAGCATCGTCCTCGAGACGGTCGGTCCGCAGGAGTACGCGCTGGACCGTTCGGAGTTCTCCAACCGGGCCGCCAAGGCCTACGGCAACGATGTCGCAGCCGAGATCGAATCGAAGCTGCGGGTGTGACCTCCCTTCGAGGCTGACCACACACCACGCTGTGGTGCGGGCAGCCGTGTTTGACCGTGCAACGATGAGCCTGGGAAACTCGACAAGAGCTGGCCGAGAGGCGCTGCAGCGGAGAATCCTCCGCCACGCTCGGCCGCATTCCCTGGCAATGGAAGGGCGCCTCTGTTCAAGGAGGCCGTCGCGAATGCCGGATTCCCAGCCCACGATCACGTCGATGCAGCGCGTCGACGTGCAGGTGTGCCGGTAACAGGCGACGGTCGCCGATCAGAAAGGAAGTCATGAGTATCAAGTTGCAGAAGGTGAACGGCCTGGAGTTCGCCGTCGCCGACCTGAGCCTCGCCGAGGCCGGGCGGCACCAGCTCCGCCTGGCCGAGCACGAGATGCCGGGTCTGATGGCCACGCGTCGCGAGTTCGCCGGCTCCAAGCCCCTCAAGGGTGCTCGGATCGCGGGCTCGTTGCACATGACCGTGCAGACCGCTGTGCTGATCGAGACGCTGGTGGAGCTCGGCGCGAGGTGCGCTGGGTGTCCTGCAACATCTTCTCCACCCAGGACGAGGCCGCTGCGGCCGTCGTCGTGGGCCCGAACGGCACTCCCGAGAAGCCCGAGGGCGTCGCGGTCTTCGCCTGGAAGGGCGAGACGCTCGAGGACTACTGGTGGTGCACCGACCAGCTCTGGGACTTCGGCGACGGCAAGCTCGCCAACATGATCCTGGACGACGGTGGCGACGCCACCATGCTGGTGCAGAAGGGCGCCGAGTTCGAGGCCGCCGGCGCCGTGCCGCAGCCGACCGCCGAGGATCCCGCCGAGTTCAAGGTCGTCCTCGAGACGCTGCGCAAGTCGCTGGCCGCCGACAAGGGCCGCTTCACCAAGCTGGTCCAGGAGATCAAGGGCGTCACCGAGGAGACGACGACCGGTGTTCACAAGCTCTACGAGCTGGTGAAGACGGGCGACCTGCCCTTCCCGGCGATCAACGTCAACGACTCGGTCACCAAGTCGAAGTTCGACAACAAGTACGGCTGCCGGCACTCGCTGCCGGACGGCATCATGCGTGCCACCGACGTGCTCATCGGCGGCAAGGTCGCCGTGGTCGCCGGTTACGGTGACGTCGGCAAGGGCTCGGCCGAGTCGCTGCGCGGCCAGGGTGCGCGGGTCATCATCACCGAGATCGACCCGATCTGCGCCCTGCAGGCGGCGATGGACGGTTACCAGGTCACGACCCTGGACGAGGTCATCGAGACCGCCGACATCTTCATCACCACGACCGGCAACTTCGACATCATCACCGCCGAGCACATGTCGAAGATGAAGCACCAGGCGATCGTGGGCAACATCGGCCACTTCGACAACGAGATCGACATGGCCGGCCTCGAGGCCACCCCGGGCATCAAGAAGGTCGAGATCAAGCCGCAGGTGCACGAGTTCACCTTCACCGACGGCCACTCGATCATCGTGCTGTCCGAGGGTCGTCTGCTGAACCTGGGCAACGCGACGGGCCACCCGAGCTTCGTGATGTCGAACAGCTTCACCAACCAGGTGCTGGCGCAGATCGAGCTGTGGACGAAGCCGGGCGAGTACGCCAAGGACGTCTACCTGCTGCCGAAGCACCTGGACGAGAAGGTCGCGCGTCTGCACCTCGACGCGCTCGGCGTGAAGCTGACCAAGCTCACCAAGGCGCAGGCGGAGTACATCGGCGTCGACGTCGAGGGTCCGTACAAGCCGGAGCACTACCGGTACTGATGGCGTCCCGGTGAGGTGCGTGTGGTGGCTCCGTCCTGCCCATGGCGGAGCCACCACCGCCCCATCACACGCTCACGCAGTCACCGTCCGTGCACGTCCAAGGACAGAAGGCGATTCGACATGAAGACCATTGCTCTTGAGCTGGTTCCGCCCGAACTCGACGGCGGCACCCAGGCCGCGGTCGACGAGGGACAGAAGGTCGCCCGCGTCGCGAAGGAAACCGGTCTGGACGGCGCGATCAAGCACCTGATGATCCCGGGCATGATCGAGGAGGAGTCCGACCGTCCCGTCGAGCTGAAGCCGCGGATGGACGTCCTGGACTTCTGGAACACGGTCAGCGGCGAACTGGACGGCGTGCGGGGTCTGTGCACCCAGGTCACGGCGTTCCACGACAAGCCCCAGCTCACCGAGCGGCTCGGTGCCCTGCGCAGTGCAGGGATGGACGGCATCGTGTTCGTCGGTGTGCCCCGCACGATGGCCGACGGCGAGGGTTCCGGCATGGCGCCGACCGACGCCCTGGCCGAGTTCACCGACGTCGTGCCCAACCGCGGTGCGATCCTCATCCCGACCAGGGACGGGGAACAGGGCCGATTCGGCTTCAAGTGCGACCGCGGCGCCACCTACGGCATGACCCAGCTGCTGTACTCCGACGCCATCGTCGGCTTCCTGCGCGAGTTCGCGGTGACGACGGAGCACCGGCCCGACATCCAGCTCTCGTTCGGCTTCGTGCCGAAGGTCGAGACGAAGCTCGGCCTGATCGACTGGCTGATCCAGGACCCCGGCAACGAGGTCGTCAAGCAGGAGCAGGAGTACGTCGCTCGCCTGGCCGAGATGTCGTTCGAGGACAAGAAGCGCGAGCTCGTCGACCTGTACAAGCGGGTCGTCGACCAGGTCGTCGACCTCGGTTTCGACATCAGCATCCACCTCGAGGTGCCCTACGGCGTGTCCAAGCCGGCGTTCGAGGTGTTCGCCGAGATGTTGGATCACTATTCGCCGCTGCGCTGACCTCGCTGCTCAGCCCCCGATGATCCCGGGCTGGTCCGATGACACCCGTCACCGGACAGCCCGGGATTTTTCGCGCTCTCCGTCGCCGCTCCCACAGGTACCCACACCCGCCGCTGCTCAACCGCGACCGTCTCCGGCGGTAGCGGTTCGGGTGAACCCGTCCGCTGGGCCGGGACGGGCGTCGGCGCCGGCCGGTAGCCGCTGAGCCGCGCCATGAGCACGTGGATACCGCCCTCGAAGGCGTCGCGCATCGCATGGGCGGCGCCGCCTGCCGGCCGGTCGGCGGCCGTGAGCGGACGGGCCAGGCCCGTGCCGGTGATCGTCCACCCACCGTCGTCGGTCTCGTCGGTATCGCCGTGTCCGTGGGTACCGGCGCCGGTGAACTCGATCCGCACGGGACGGTTGACCGCGGCGCGCGAGAGCGTGCGGTCCGGTCCCGTCGGCACGAGCACGTCACCGCCGGGGCAGACGAACGCGGTCAGCGGTATGACCGCCGCGCCCTCCACCGAGATCGTCGCGATAACGCGACGGGGGTGTCGGCCGATCAACCACACGCAATCGCGATGGGTCAGGTTCGTCGGCTCCATGCTCGCTCCCTCCCGGACGGATGCCGCCGCGCGGACGGCGGGATCCGGACTACTCCACGTTGTCGGAATGTGGCGTGATGCCACCGGAATTGCCGGCGGCGGGCGGTCGGAGAGATCGGGTACTGTCGACGTTGTCGGTGATCGCCGGCTGCCAGCAGCCGACGCTCGCCGCGTCGTCGGTCACTTTCCCTTGGTACGCCGGGCGAACCGATCCGTCCACACGATGCCTCCCAGTGGGGGAGGCGTGGCGCCGGTGTGGGACGAATCCACCCGGCGGACAATTGCTGGTGCATAGCGGAGGTTGGGCACATGGGTAACGCGCAGAACCGGTTCCCGAGGACGGTCGCGGGCTACGACCGGGGTGCCGTTGATCGTCATGTCTCCGCGCTCGAAGAGCAAAACCGCGCCATGGCAACGGATCTGGAACGGCAGGCGCGCCGCGCGCATACGTTGGCGGCGGAACTCGCCGAGCTGCGCGAGGCGCACGACGCGCTCAAGCGCAAGTTCGACCGCGCCTGCCGGACGCCGATCGAGGCCGACGGGCTGTCCGAACGCATGCTGCGACTGGTGGAGTTGGCCCACGTCGAGGCGTCCGAGATCACCCAGGACGCGCGCACCCGCGCCGAGCACACGCGTACGGCGGCCGACGAGGAGGCGCGGCGGCTCCGTCGTCGGCACGAGCGGAAGCTCGCGGAACTGGACCAGCGGCGGGCGCAGCACGAGGCCGAGTTCGCCGAGCGGATGCGGGTCAACCAGGAGGAGTTCGACCGGCGTGAGCGCCTCGCCGAGCAGGAGCGACGCAACCGGGACGAACAGTCCGCGCGGCGGCGGCAGAAGACCGAGCAGGAGCTCGCGGCGGCGCTGGCGGCGCGCCGGGCGGAATCGGAGCGATCGGTGCAGCAGCGCGAGGCCGAGGCGGCCGACCGTGCCGCGGCCATGGTCGCGACCGCCCAGGAGCGCGCGGCCGAGATGGTCGCGCGAGCGACGGCGCGCGTCAACGAGCTCACCGATGTCCAGAACACGCTGCTGGCGCAGTTGCGCGAGACCAAGGAGATCCTCGTCGCGGTCGGAGACTTGACCGAGCCCAGTGAGGAGGAGGCGGCGTTGCTCGCCGTGGAGTCGGTGCCGGAGCAACGCGACACGGACCCCGAACCGGCAAACGATCCGGCGAACGAACCGGCGACGGTGCGGTGACCGGACGGCTCGGCCGAGTGTGAACCCCGGTGGTGGCGGGCTGTGCACGCCCGGCGCCCGGCCGAGTGGTGCTGCTGGTCCGACCCGGTGGCCCCCGCACCCGGGTGTTGCACATGAAGATCGATTTCAGTAGCACTGGGAAGGTCGCCCACCGCTGGTCCAGGGTGCGGCGACCTGTCGAATTCCGAGTGCGAGGAAGGCTGGAGGCCGACCCATGTCGCTGAATGTGCCCACTGATCTGCTGGAGCGTGCCGAGCGGGGAGACGTCGACGATGCCGAGTTCGTGGCGTGTGTGCGGGAGTCGCTGCCGTACGCCTGGGACGTCATCACGGGTGTGGTCGCGGACCTGGAGACCGAGGGCGGACCGTTCGCCGACCACGAGACGCCGCCGCCGAGCGAGGTCGAGCGGGGACAGTTGCTGCGTGCACTCGCGTCGGATTCGATCCGGGGCGGCCTCGAGCGGCACTTCGGGGTGCGCCTGGCGTTCCAGAACTGCCACCGGGTGGCCGCGTTCCGGCCGGCGGCCGTCGACGGCCGGGAGTACCGCGAGTTCGTCTCGGTGCGCGGTCAGCTGCTGAACCAGAGTCCCGAACTGCGCGACTGCTGAGCATCCCGAGGGTGTCGGTGGCTCCCGCGCGTGGTGCGGGAGCCACCCGTCCTCGGGCTGCTCAGGGCTTGCGGGCGACGCCCGCGAGTGCCACCTGGTCGGCGACGGTGAGCGGCTGCAGGTGCGGCCCGTTGGGCCACCAGTCCTCGAGCCGCACGAGTCCGGGGTCGAGCAGCTCCGTGCCGTGCAGGAACCGGGTGAGCTGTTCGCGGGTCCGGAAGAATCCCGAGCCCATGTCGCCCTGGGCGAAGACCTGCTCGACGAACCGGGCCAGTTCGGTGCCGGGGCCGTCGTCCTCCGGGTCGTGGAAGTGCATGAACGCGATGTACGAGCCGGACGGGAGCAGCTCGATGTAGCGCTCCATGATCTCCTGCGGGCCCTCGGAGTCGGGCACGTGATGGATGGTGCCGGACTGCATCAGCACCAGCGGCTGATCGAGTTCGAGGAATCCGCTGATCTCCGGGTGGGCCCAGATGTCGTCGGGCCGGGTGAGGTCGGCCTGCACGAGCCGGGTCTGCTGGTTCTCCTCCAGCAGTGCGCGTCCGTGGGCGGCGACGACCGGGTCGATGTCGACGTAGGCGACCCGCGCGTCACCGTTGTAGCGCTGGGCGACCTGGTGGGTGTTCTCCGCCGACGGCAGGCCGGCGCCGAGGTCGAGGAACTGATCCATGCCGGCTGTTCCCGCGAGGTAGCGCACGGCCCGGACCAGCCAGTCGCGCGTGGATCTGGCCAGGTCGGCCATCTGCGGCGCCACGGCGTTGACCTGTTCGAACACCGCGACGTCGGAGGCGTAGTGGTCGGTGCCGCCGAGGAAGGCGTCGTAGACGCGGGCGACACTGGGCGTGGTCGGGTCGATCGTCGTCGGCGGCGCGGGTGTGGGCGCGCGGTCGTCTGCGGGCGGAGTCACACGCCCACGTTATCGTTTTCGATCACTCGCCGAACACGGGCCGCAGGGCCCGAAGCGTGGGCAGCACCTCGGCGCCGATGCGCTGCACGGTCTCCAAGGTGTGCGCGCGGGAGCCGCCTCCCTCGACCATCATCAGCACGCGGTCGACGCCGGTGGCGGCGATGTCCTCGCCCAGCTGCACCGCGATGTCGGCCGGGGCGCCGACGGGGTGCAGTGTGCACAGCGTCTCGGCGTACTCGACGGGGTCGCGCCGGGTGCGCGGCCGGTCGTCGACGGGGACGTAGCCGGCGAGGCCCGGGGTGAGCCAGCGGTGCAGGGATCGGCGCAGGTGCCGGATCGCGGTGTCGCGGTCGTCGGCGACGTGGGTCAGGACCACGGACGTGTGTCCGCCGACGGGTTCGAGGCCGGCGGCGCGGGCGGCGTGGTCGTGGACGTCGACCATGCGTTTCTTCTCGTCGGGCCCGGTGTGCATGCCGAGCAGCATCGGCAGTCCGTGTGCGGCGGCCAGGGCCGCGGTGTCGTCGGAGGTGCAGGCCACGGTCACGGGCGGGCCCGGCCGTGACCGTGGGGGCGGGACCAGCGGGACGTCGCGGAAGGCGAACGTGGGCCCTTCGCCGCGGACGGTGTCGGCGGTGAGGCTGCGCAGGAGCAGGTCGAGGCTCTCGCCGAAGCCGTGGTCGTAGCGGCCTGCGCCGGTGCCGAACACCTCGAGGTCGACCCACGGGCCACCGCGTCCGACCCCGAGGGCGAAGCGGCCGCCGGAGAGTTGGTCGAGCATGCGGGTCTGCTCGGCGACGGCCACGGGATGGGCGGTCGAGAGCACGCTGACGGCGGTGCCGACGGTGATGCGCTCGGTGGCGCCGAGGGCGTGGCCGGCGAACGTGATCGCCGACGGACAGGTGCCGTAGGTCATGAAGTGGTGCTCGGCGATCCACGCCTCGTCGAAGCCGGCCGCCTCGGCGGCGACGACGGTGTCGGCGGCGGCGCGCAGGGCGTCGCCGGGGTCCTGGTCGTCGAACGCGGCACCGAGCAGAAACACACCGAATCTCACGAATCGTTACCGTACGGTATACAACCTGTCCGATTTGGACGGGTTCACCGCGGCGTTGCAGGTAGACAGCGTGTGTTCACGTCTGCCGACAGGTCCCCGGGGCGGGTGAGTTGATACCGTTCGGGTGTGGGGACATTTCGATCGCGAATCACCGGTTGGGTCACGCGGTGGTATCTCGCGCGGGCCCAGCGCAGGGGTGGCCTGGACTTGCAGAAGGTGCTTCCCGACACGGCGTTGACGGCGCTTCGCCGGGACGTGCTCGACCCGGTTCCGGAGCTGGCCGAGGCACGGCGGACCGAGCCGGTGCAGAAATTGGCTTTGCCGTTCGACGTGAACGTGTGGCTGGTCAGCGGCTACGCCGAGGCGAAGGCCGTCCTGGGGGACGGGAAATCGTTCAGTAACGATTTCAGTAATTTGATGTCGGAGCTGGGGATGGCTCCTTCGGACGATCCGGGCGGATTGGGTTTTGCGGATCCGCCGGCACATACGCGACTGCGGAAGCTGTTGACGCCCGAGTTCACGATGCGCAGGTTGTCGCGGCTGCGGCCAGGAATCGAGCAGATCGTCGCCGACCGGCTGGACGCGATCGAGGAGAAGGCGCGGTCGGGGGAGCCGGTCGATCTGGTCGAGGAGTTCGCCCTGCCGATTCCGTCGTTGGTGATTTGCGAACTCTTGGGTGTTCCGTATTCGGAGCGTGACGAGTTTCAGCATCTCGCGGTGGCGCGGTTCGATTTGTTCGCCGGCGCGGGCGCTGCGGTGGGGGCGATTTCGGAGTCGCTGGAGTATCTGCTGCGGGTGGTGAAGGCGCAGCGGGACGATCCGGGTGACGGCCTGATCGGCACGATCATCCGGGAGCACGGTGACGACATCGACGACCGTGAGTTGGCGGGCCTGGCCGACGGTGTGTTGACGGGCGGGTTCGAGACGACGGCGAGCATGTTGTCGTTGGGCGCGTTCGTGTTGTTGCGGGACCGGGAGACGTTCCGCCGGGTGCGTGAGGACGACGAGGCGGTGCGTCTGTTCGTGGAGGAGGCGTTGCGCTATCTGTCGGTGGTGCAGGTGGCGTTCCCGCGGTTCGCGCGCGAGGACGTCGAGGTCGGCGGTGTGACGATCGGCAAGGGCGACATGGTCGCGGTGTCGTTGTCGGGTGCGGATCGCGACGAGGTGCTGGGGGAGGGCATGGAGCGTTTCGATGCGCGCCGTGAGCCGACGCAGCATCTGGCGTTCGGCTACGGCGCCCATCGTTGTGTGGGTGCGGAGTTGGCGCGGTTGGAGTTGCGTGCGGCGTATGCCGCGTTGGTGCGCCGTTTCCCGGATTTGACGCTCGCGGTGGATCCGGGCGAGTTGGAGTTCCGGCAGACGTCGATCGTGTTCGGTGTGGAGCGTCTGCCGGTCCGGTTGTCCTGACGGTGCGGTTGTCCTGACGGGGTGGCGCGGGTGCGCGCCGGGTCTATCCGCCTGCCATGGCGCCGATGACCATGAGCGGTTCGGTGCCGCGGATGACGGGTTCGGGTAGTGGGGTGTCCTGCGGTTCGTGGGACAGGTCCTGTTCGCAGGCGAAGAATCGTACGAACGCGCGGCGTTTTCCACCGCCGTGCTGGCGAATTGTCCCTTTCAATACGGGATATCGGGTTTCGAGGGCGTCGAGTGCGGCGCCGATGGTGACGGCGCCGGGCACGTCGAGGGTCAGTTCGCCGTCGAGGTGGGCGAGTTTGCGCAGGTGCGTGGGCAGGTGCACGCGGATCGCGGTGGTTCCGGTGGTTCCGGTGTCGTCGGTCATGGCTGGCCCCGGTGTCACGGGAGGGTTTGGACTTCGACGGACAGGACGGACGGCAGGTCGCGGACGATGGGTTGCCAGTTGTCGCCGCCGTCGGGGGAGGCGTACACCTGGCCGCCGGTGGTGCCGAAGTAGATGCCGCAGTCGTCGAGGGTGTCGACGGCCATCGCGTCGCGCAGCACGTTGACGTAGCAGTGTTCCTGCGGCAGGCCGCGGGTGAGGGGTTCCCAGTCGCCGCCGCCGGTGCGGCTGCGGTAGACGCGGAGCTTGCCGTCGGGGACGTAGTGCTGTTCGTCGCTGGTGATGGGGATGATGTAGACGGTGTCGGGGTCGTGGGTGTGGACGTCGATGGGGAAGCCGAAGTCGGTGGGCAGTCCGTCGCCGATGTCGTACCAGGTGCCGCCGTTGTCGTCGCTGCGCATGACGTCCCAGTGTTTTTGCATGTACAGGGTGTCCGGCCGGGCCGGGTGGCGGGCGAGGTTGTGCACGCAGTGGCCGACCTCGGCCTCTTGTTGCGGGATTTCGCCGGATTTCAGGCCGCGGTTGGTGGGTTCCCAGCTCTTGCCGCCGTCGGTGGTGCGGAACACGCCGGCTGCGGAGATGGCTACGTGGAGGCTGTCGGCGTCGCGCGGGTCCTGGATGATGGTGTGCAGGCACATGCCGCCGGCGCCGGGTTGCCAGTCGGGGCCGGATTTGTGGGTGCGCAGGCCGCGGAGTTCCTGCCAGGTGGCGCCGGCGTCGTCGGAGCGGAACAGGGCGGCGTCCTCGACCCCGGCGTAGACGGTGTCCGGTTCGGACAGTGACGGTTCGAGGTGCCAGGCGCGGGTGAATTCCCAGGGTCGTTGGGATCCGTCGTACCACTGGTGGGTGCCGACGTCGCCGTCGTAGGTGAATTCGTTGCCGACGGGGTTCCAGGTGCGGCCGCCGTCGTCGCTGCGGTGGATCTGCTGCCCGAACCAGCCGAGTGAGGCCGAGGCGTAGATGCGGTCGGGGTTCTGCGGTGAGCCGTTGAGGTGGTAGAGCTCCCAGCCCGCGAACAGCGGGCCCTCGATGTTCCAGTCGCGGCGGGTGCCGTCGGAGGTGAGCAGGAAGGCGCCTTGCGGGTGCCCACGAGTACGCGTACGCCGGTCATGTCTCAAGTCCCCTTCTCGAGTCGGTCGAGGGGACTGTAACCCCGGTCACTTGTCAAAAACAATCGCGCATCTGACGAGCAAGATCATGCTGGTTGTTCACCAGGTGCGCGGTTCGACGTGGGTGACCGATGCGTGCGGTCGTCAGCTCCCTCGCTGGTCGTCGTCCCGCCCGCGACCGGTGGTCTCGCCGGTCTTGGTGTCGCTGTGTCCGAGGTCGCGGGTGGGGTCGACGATGTCGCGGACCCTACGCTTGAGGTCCGACAATTCCGGGAATCCGCCGTCGACCCGGCGGGACCAGAGGGTGCGTCCGTCGAGGCGGCGGCCCGCTCGGCCTTAACGAACTCTGTCCGTCAGCTCGGGCGCGCTACAACCGTTGCGGCTTGGAGGAACCGCCGGACAAGGACACCGGCGCGATGGGGGAGCCAGCTCAGCGGCGTCGATCGGTGCTCCACTGCTCGAGCCTGGTGCTGCCGCTGACGGTGTTGATGATGATGGGGTGCTCGGCGAGCTCGTCCCAGGTGAATCGCTCCTTCACTGCCAACTCGGAGCGGCTGCTGACGGCTGCGACCCGGGGTTCGGCGATCAATGTCAGGGAAGTGGCTGCTGGGATCGGCAGTTTTGCGTGAGTAGTCGCGCAGGGCCGGGGTGCCCACGATCAGTTCGGTGAGCCTGCGGACCTCCGGGGTGGGTTTGGCCACGAACGGCCCGCGGCCGGCCATGAACTCCCGCAGGGTCTCGGCGGTCACGGGTACCGCCGGAGAGCTTGTCGCGGAGGAGTCGTTTGTTGAACTTGCCGGTATCCGTAAGTGGGATATCCGGCTGCGCGAAGACTTCGATGCGGGAAGGGGCTTTGTAGCTCGCCGCATCGTCGACGGCGGGCTCGCGCTCTGATCGTCGGCACGTCCGGGAATTCGAGGGGGGCCGATCGCGTCGCCGTCCTGTTCACAATGCCGACAGAACCTGTCCTCCGACGATCAGGCCGCATACCGTGAAGTTGACGACGCGGTGGTCGATGAACACGGCGATGAACTCGCGGATGGTGGCGCTCGGCCAGAAGTACCACGCCGTGGGTGATCCGATGACGTGGCCGTTGAGCTTCGCCTTGCGGGCGATGAGTGCGGCGCGCATGACGTGGTAGTTGTTCGTGACGACCACGCATCGGAAATCGGGCCGGTGTTCCTGCATCAAGGTCTTGCTGTAGGTGAGGTTCTCCCACGTGGTACGTGAGCGGTCCTCCAGCAGAATGCTGTCGCGGCGCACGCCGTGGGAGATCAGATAGTCGGCCATGGCCTGGGCTTCGGGCACGTCCTCGTTCGGTCCCTGACCGCCGGAGGTGACCATCATCGTGTGCCTTCCCTTCGCCCGCTCGGCGTCGAGTACCTGACGCCCGCGATCGAGTCGGCTGGCCAGCAGCGGCGGGACCCGACGGCCTTCGAGCAGTCCCGCGCCGAGCACGACGACGAAGTCGACGGGACGGCGAACACGAATCCGGCCGTAGACGAACGCATACAGCAGGAAGCAGACGAACAGGAACGACATGTAGGCCAACACGCTGTTGATCGAGGCCGCCGTGAGCCAGAGCGGCTTCCACCCGATCTGACCGATGAGGAAGTTCACCGGGACGAACGCCACCATGCCGATCCCTGCCACCAAGGACAACAGGTTCGCCGGCCGGCATCCCTCGCGGCGGAGCATGGTCACGCCGTTCCAGATCAGGAAGACCGCGAGGGCCAACATGGACAACGAGACCAGTACGACGCCCGCGAGCATGATGTACGCGACCGCCCGCCCGGACACGGACGCGACGACGAACAGAATTCCGAGCGCGAGGAACGCGAGGGCGAAGAACAGGTAGAACCCGTTGCGGAGTTTGCGTCGGTCCCGCACGAAACTTACCAGAAATGCGACCAGAAACAGCCCGGCGATGGCGAACGGAATGGGCGGGACCGTCACTCCTGTCGTCATGCGGAGTCCTGGTCGGACGGATGGGGTGACCGCGTTCTCGGGTCATGCACAACGTCCATGAATCTCGGAATAAAAACCCCGGTCACCCCATCCGTCCTCCGTGGTCCACACACGCCGGGAAGTAGACCATACGGAGTAGCCGGAATCCAGCGAGGTCGCCCCGGCGTGCTGCCCGCGCGGCTACTCGATGTCGGATCAGGCGATGTCGGATCAGGCGATGTCGGCGTGTGCGGTGGCGGCCGATGCGTCGCGCAGTGGGGCGATGTCGCGTTCGATGCGCTCGTTCATCACTGTGCGGCGGTCGAGTGCGTCCTGGCCGACGGGTAGGTGCAGGGGGAGCCGGTCGCCCGAGGCGATGCGATGGATGAACGCGGCTCCCTTGGCGGGATCCCCGAGTTGGGTGTGGTTGGCCTTGCCCGCCCAGTCGACGGTGATGTGCGCCGGGGTGTCGTCGTATGCGGCGATGGTGTTGTCGGCCCACTGCGCCGAGGATGCGTCGAGGAAGTCGGTGCGGAACACGCCCGGTTCGACGACCATGCTCTGGATCCCGAAGGGCTCGAGTTCGGCGGCGAGGGCTTCGCCGATTCCGGCGACGGCGAACTTCGATGCCGAGTACATGCTCACGCCCGGTTCGCCTTCGAAGCCCGAGCGGGATCCGATGTGGACGAGCTTGCCGCCGCCCGCGGCGCGCATGGTCGGCAGCACGGCTCTGGTCGTGTTGATCAGGCCGAAGACGTTGACGTCGAACAGTGCGCGCGCTTCGGCGTCGGTGACCTCCTCCAGTGCGCCGAGCAGAGCTCTGCCGGCGTTGTTGACCAGGACGTCGATGGTGCCGAACCGGTCGAGGACCTCGTGCACGGCGGTGGTGATCTGCGGTTCGTCGGTCACGTCCAGGGCGACGGGCAACGCTTTCGGGTGAGTGCGCACGTCGTCGGGCAGCAGGGAAGGTCGTCGAGCGGCCAGTGCCACCTCCTCTCCGCCGGCCAGGGCCACGCGTGCGATCTCGAGTCCCATGCCGCGTCCGGCGCCGGTGATCATCCATACAGACATTGAGGCCATCCTCGGGAGAGTTCGTGAAGGTCACGCCGCGTTTGCCGCGGCTCCTCGAGCGTGGTCGAGGACGCGGCGGCGAAGAAGGTCCGCGGTATCCCGGGACAACGAGGACCCCCCCGGCGGAACCGCCGACTCCCCGAACGCTCGCCTCAGCGGTGGGCCGGGCGGTCCATCGGCACGGTCATCGAGATCGAACCGGGGTCATCGAGATCGAACCGGCCCCGGTCACTCCTGCTTCATGCAGCCCACGGTGGCCAGCGCCAGTTCGACATAGCGCTGCGCCATGTGCTCGGGCGGAATCTCGCCGTCGCTCGAGTACCACGAGGCCACGGCATGGCCCATGTTGATCACGGCACGCGAGGCTTCCTTGGGGTGGGCGGTGTGGAACGTTCGCTGATCCACTCCGCGCGCGATGACCTCGTCGAACAGGCGTTGCTGTTCGTCGCGCAACGCGACGACGCGTTGCCGGCCGTCGTCGTCGAGGCTCCGCAGTTCCGAACCGCCGATCATCGCCTCCTGTTGATGGTCGGCATGAAACAGGACCCACGCATGGACCAAGGCCGCGAGTTGCTTGTCCGGCTCCGGATCGGCGGCGAGGACCGCGGCCCTGGTGACCGAGATGACGTCGGTCATCATCCGCACCATCACCTCCTGCAGGATCTCCTGCTTGGAACCGAAGTGGTGGTAGATGGACGCGACGTTGATGCCGGCCTCGCGAGCGATGTCGCGCATGGACGTGCCGTGGTAACCGCGTGACTTGAACAGGCGGATCGCCGCGTCGTGGATGGGCGTCTTGCCTCGGCGGACCCTTCCCGCTCCCTCAGTCATGTCGCCTCCGGTTCGAACGTCGTAACCGGCCTCCACCAGGCCACTCGCAGACCTGTCGCCAATCAAACGTGCGTGATTGTACGACACGCTCCAGCTTCGCCGGTCCAGCCCGGGAGCGCAGGACAGAGCGGGGTTCGGCGTGCCGGTTCCGTCCGGTTCGTCGTTGACAGCCAAACGAACGTTCGGCAGGATCTGCCACAGGACCTCGGACCCGAAAGGATGCCCATGCGCAGGATCTTGTTCGAGAACGACGACACATTCTGGGAGCAGACGAATCGCTGCCTCAGTCATGCCACCGCCGGAGGCGCCGACAGCGGAGAAGTCATCACGACGGCGTCGAGGATCCCGGACGGCGACTTCGAGGCCTGGTACAACGAATGGCTGCGACTCGCCGATCGCATCGCGGGAGGGGCCGACCGCAGTCTCGCCGGCGGACATCGCGTCAGCGCTCGTAACGCGTCCTTGCGCGCCTCCAACTACTACCGCCAGGCCCACTTCGTTCTGCACGCCGAGGCGACCGGCCCGCGCGTCACCCATGCCGCCGAACGCAGCATCGCCTACTTCGAGCAGGCGGCATCGCTGTTCGATCCGGTCATCGAGGCCGTCGAGATTCCGTACGAGGACACGACGTTGCCGGGCTACTGGTACCCGGCGCGGTACGGCTCGGGTCCCCGCCCGACGATCATCATGCACGGCGGGTTCGATTCCACCGCGGAGGAGCAACACTTCTGGAGTGCCACGGCGGCGTGGGACCGCGGCTACAACGTGCTCTCGTTCGAGGGTCCCGGGCAGGGCAAGGTCATTCTGCGCCAAGGCATCCCGTTCCGTCATGACTGGGAGAACGTCATCGGTCCGGTCGTCGACTGGCTGGTCGAGCGGCCCGACGTCGATGCGGGGAAGATCGGCTACACCGGCCTGAGTCTCGGCGGTTACCTCGCACCGCGAGCCGCCGCGTTCGAGTCGCGGATCGCCGCGGTGGTCGCCCACGACGGTCTCTACGATTTCGGCACGGTGATCGGAAATGTCGTCGAGGCGTTGGGTGCCCACGCCGAGGACGGCGAGACCGGGGCGGACGTGTTCGCCCGGACCGGGCAGGGTCGCTGGGCCGTTCCGCACGGAATGTGGGTGATGGGGGCCGGCAGTCCGCAGGAGTTCGTCGAGAAGGTTGGCGAGTTCTCCCTGGCCGGCGGTGTGGCGGAGAAGATCGATTGCCCGATCCTGGTGGTCGAGGACCAGGCGCCGCTCTTCGTCGGCCAGGCGCGGACGCTCTTCGACCACCTCACCACGCAGAACAAGACGTACCTGGCCTTCGGTGAGGACGAGGGTGCCGGCGCCCACTGTCATGCGGGTGCCCTCTTCCTCGCCAACGCCCGCATCTACGACTGGCTGGACGACGTCCTCGACCATCGAGCGTGACGGCTCCGCCGAGTCGGGCGCGTGCGTGACCACAGGTGTGATCGGCCGGTGTCCTGGGACAGTTTGGGCACCCCAGGACGCTGGCCGGCGCGCGGCAGGTCGGGGATGGTGAAGGCATGCCCGAGCAGCTGGAGCCACGCCTGGCCGACTTCCTGCGTGCCGCGCGTGCGCGGATCACCCCGGCGGCCGCGGGTATCGCCGAGGACGGACGGCGGCGGGTCGACGGCCTGCGCCGAGAAGAACTGGCGATGCTCGCCGGGGTCAGCGTCGACTACTACACCCGACTGGAGCAGGGACGTAGCAAGAGCGCCTCGGTGCAGGTGCTCGACGCCATCGGTGAGGCCCTGCAGCTCGACGACGCCGAGCGGACCCATCTGCACGCCATCGCCCGGCAGGCCCCTACCCGTCGTCGCCGGAACGTCAAGCCGCAACAACTGCATCCGGCGACGCGGGCGCTGCTGGACACGCTCGACGACGCCGCGCAGCCGGCCTTCGTGCTGGGACGCTGCCTCGACGTCCTCGCGCAGAACAGGCTCGCCGCGCTGCTCATCGCGGACTTCGACGCCATGCCGGCGGCCGAACGGAACCAGGCACGCTTCGTCTTCCTGGATCCGCACGCCCGTGAGCTCTACGCCGAGTGGGAGCAGGTGGCCGCCGACACGGTGGCGATGCTGCGCATGGACGCGGGTGCGCGGCCCGACGATCCCGGGCTGGGCCGTCTCGTCGGCGACCTGTCGATCAACAGTCCGGAGTTCGGTCGTCTCTGGGCGCGCCACCGCGTGCACCGGCGAAGCACCGGCACCAAGCGATACCACCACCCGCTGGTCGGCGACCTGACGGTCACCTATCAGGCGCTCACGCCCGGCGACGATCCCGACCAAACGCTGATCATCTACAGCACCGACCCCGGGTCCCCCTCGGCCCACGCGCTGGAGCTCCTGGTGGCCCATGCGCAGGAGGCCGACGTCGAGCAGCGTCGGCCCGACGTCACGGCCCGTTCCGAGTCGGGTCGTCCTCAGGCCGAATGATCCTGTCGATCAACGTCGCCAGCCGGGTCCTCAGCTCGTCGCGCGACATGCCCTGCCGCCCCACCAGATGCTCGACGAGATCTGCACGCGTCGCGGCCAGCAGTGTGTGGGCCACGAAGCTGACGTCCTCCCGCGGAAGGGCCTGAGCAAGAAGGTCGCACAGGTGCTCGTGCCAACGCCGGTAGTGGTCGGACTCGTACGGACTCGAGCTGCCGCCACCCGCCTCGATCGCCGCGGCGAGCCGCCGGTTGTCGAGTTTGAAACACGCGACGGCGTCGAGCAGTTCCCGGATCCGGGCCTCGGGCGATCTCCTCGACTCCGGCGAACCGGCTTCCAGTGTCCGCGCCACCGGCTCGAGACGTGCTTCGTACAACGCCCGCAACAATCCGGCGCGGTCGCCGAAGGCGCGGAACAGCGTCCCCTTACCGACACCTGCCTCGTCGGCAACCCTCGCCATCGTCACCTCGTCGGGGCTGTCGCTCCGGGCGTACAGAGCTGCGGCGGCCGCCAACAGTGCCTCGCGGTTGCGGACCGCGTCCTTGCGTGTCTTCCGCTCGGTCATCGCACCCTCCTTGCAAAGCGGACCGCCGGTCCGTATTGTCGATTCCGGACCGACGGTCCGGAATCTACTCCCAGGAGGACCCTCAATGTCAGCGACCCCTCCCACTGCACCGGAGGAGCTGTTTCGCCACAGTCTTCGCCTCCTGCTCGACAAGGACACGGATGGCTGGACCTCCCTGTGGACCCGGGACGGGTGGATGGAGTTCCCGTTCGCACCCGACGGTTGGCCGACGCGATTGGAGGGCAGGAGCGCGATCGCCGACTACATGCGGCACTACCCCGACCACATCGACCTCCACGATTTCCCTGCCGTGGAGATCCACCGGACCACCAGGGCGGAGACGATCGTGGTCGAGATGCGAGGCGTGGGCCGGCTGGTGCAGACCGGCGCTCCCTTCGACATGTCCTACATCGCGGTGGTGACCGTCGAGAATGGACAGTTCACCTCCTATCGCGACTACTGGAATCCGCTCGTCACCGCCGATCCTGCGGTCGCGTTCGTCGGCGGTGAGCGATGAGCGCCGGGGCAGTCCTGGTCATCGGGGCCACCGGAACCACCGGCAGTCGAACCGTCGGCGCGCTGAACAGGGCCGGAGCGTGCGTGAAGGCCGCCGGCCGCCGGGCGCACCCCGCGGTCGGCGGCGAGGCGGTTCGATTCGACTGGCACGACCCGGACACGCATGCGGCCGTGTTCGACGAGGTGGATCGGATGTACCTGATCCCACCGATCGGTGACCCGGATCCGGCCGCCGTCGTCGTGCCGTTTCTCGAACAGGCGCGTGCCGCCGGCGTGCGCCGGGTGGCATTGCTGAGTTCCTCGGCCATTCCTTCCGGTGGCCCGGCCGCGGGCGTGATTCATCAGGCGCTTCCCGGCCTGTTCGAGGAGTGGGCGGTGCTGCGACCGTCCTGGTTCATGCAGAACTTCACCGGCGACCACGTCCACGCCCGCAGCATCCGGGACGAAGGCGTCGTGCGAACCGCCACAGAGGACGGACGAGTGGGCTTCGTCGACGCCGGTGACATCGCAGCCGTCGCCGCCCGCGTGCTGACCGACGACGATGCTCCGAACGCGGATCTGATCCTCACCGGACCGGAGTCGCTGAGCTACGACGACGTCGCCTCGCTCGTGGGGCACGTGTCGGGCCGCCCGATCGCTCACCGGCGACTGTCCTACGACCAGCTCCGGAACCGACTGGAGGCCGAGGTTCCGGCGGAATTCGCCGCCATACTCGGCCGGATGGACCGTGCCATCGCCGGCGGCGCCGAGGATCGGGTGACCGACGCGGTGGAGAAGGTCACCGGCCGCCCGGCGCGCTCGTTGCGGGCGGTGCTCGAAGCGGAACTGACCACGCGCTGACGGCCCGAGCGCTCGGCTACCGCTCGCGCGGCTCGGCGACCGTCGCCGGGGGCGTCACGTGCAACGACGCCAACAACTGCAGCTTCTCCGCATTCGCCGAGCCGGGCTCGGCGTGATAGACGATCAGCTGCCGGCCCGGCGATCCCGTGACATCGAACGCGTGGTGGCGCAGTTCGAGATCGCCGACGCCGCGGTGCCGGAACGCCTTGGATTCCTGCGTCTTGCCGCGCACGTCGTGTCGGGCCCACAGCTCCCGGAACGGTGAGCTCGCGTGCGAGAGCTCCACGACCAGCCGGCGGACGGCGTCGGCGGAGTCGATGTGCCCCATCGCGAGACGCAGATTGGCCACGCAGGCTTCCGCGGCGCGGTCCCACCGGATGTAGAACGCGGTGGCGACCGGGGCGAGGAAGGTCATTCGTGCCAGGTTGTCGATGCGGCTGAAGTCCGCGTACAGCGCGCCCGCCAGCGCGTTGTACGCAAGGATGTCGAGCCTGCGGTTGATGATCAGAGCGGGGGTGTGCGACCAGGTGTCGAGCAGATCCAGCAGCGACCGGTCGGGTGGATCGGGCAGCGGTGCCAGGGCGCTCGGAGCGAGCCCGGCGAGGCGGAAGAGGTGTCCGCGTTGGTCGGCGTCCAGGCACAATGCGCTGCCGATCGCGTTGAGCACCGACGGCGACGGGCTGCGTTCGCGGCCCTGCTCGAGGCGGGCGTAGTAGTCGACGCTGATCCCGGCCAGCGTCGAGACCTCTTCCCTGCGCAGTCCGGGTACCCGCGCGCGGGTGTCCCTGGTCAGCCCGACATCGTCCGGCCGGACGTGGGCCCGGCGGGCTTTGAGGAACGTGCCGAGAGCGGACGTGTTCACATCTCGACCGTAGAAGCCGCCGATGCCGGGAACCAGGCCCTGACTCACCCCGGCTCCGTCCGGACCCGGTCGGTGATCGCAGCTACCGACTCGTGCACCTCGGCACGCAGCGCGTCGACGTCCACTCCGACGAGTTCGCCGTCCCACTTGCGGACCTGGCCGGCCACCCACACCGAGGTGACGTTCGAGCGATCGGCCCCGAGCACCAGCGTGCCGACCGCATCGTGCAGCGGCATGGTGTTGATCGCCTCGGCATCCACCACGACGAGGTCGGCCTGCTTTCCCGGTGTGATCGAGCCGCTGCGGTCGTCGAGGCGTAGCGTGCGCGCGCCGGAGAGCGTCGCGAAGTCGAGGACGTCGCGGGTCGTGATGCGAGCGGCCTCCCGCTCCGTGCCGTACACGGCATTGACGGCCCGCATGCGCTGGAGGGTCAGCAGCGCCCGCATCTGCGTGAACATGTCGGAGGCCAGCGCGACCTCGACGTCGACCGACAGTCCGGGTCTGATCCTGTGGGCGAGCGCTTCGTCGACCGGCGGGACCGCGTCCTCGAGGCCGATCTGCGCGTCCGCGGTCGGAGCCAGCGCGACGGTGACACCGTGATCGCGCATCGCGGCCCACGCGTCGGCCGACAGCGCGGTGGAGTGAATCGACTCCAGATGTGGGCCGAGCAAGCCCTGCCGCTGCCATTCCATGACGGCCAGCGATGCCCCCTGCCCGAACATCACGTCCAGGCTGACCCCGATGTCCAGCTCGGCGGCGACCGCGGCCAGTTCGGGGCCGTAGGCCACGTGCGGGGCGATGTCCGGGGTGGCCAGGGCGGCCATCCGCAAGGTGACCAGCCGGTCGTCGTTCGGGACGTAGGTGGAGCGCAGCCGGGCCAGATCGGCGGGCCACTGCCCGTCCCAGCCGCCGAAGTGCGGAGCCATGGAAGCGTGCACGCCGCGGATGCCGGAGTCGATCAGCGCTGTGATCGCGGCATCGGCGTGAGCGATCGTTCGCGCGTTGTGGGAGAAGTCGAGCATCGTGGTGATGCCACCGTCGAGTGCCGTCAGCGCCGCCAGACGGGTACCGACGTAGACGTCGTGCGGGGTGTAGGCCGGCGCCACCTGCATGAGGGTGGATCGCAGGTATCCGGCGAGGTCGTCGACGTCGGGGATCGTTCGGCGCAGCTGCGCCTGCCAGGCGTGCCGGTGCGTGTCCACCATGCCGGGGGCCACGATGCTGCCGCTCGCGTCGACCACGATGGCGTCCGGCGCCGACAGCCCGCGCCCGACCTCCGCGATCCGCGCGCCGCGGAGCAGGACGTCGCCGCCGTCGACGATGCCCAGTTCGGCATCCATGGTCACGACGGTCCCGCCGCGGATCAGGACGGTCCGGTCGGAGTCGCAGGCGGCGGTCAGCGCGTCCAGGGTCGTGCGGGCGGTCATCGGCTCGCTCCCCGGTGCATCGTGTACCCGGCGTGGTGCAGGGTGTCGCCGTCGAAGTGTCCGAAGGCCCAGAAGCCCAGGTCGTCGAGGTAGTCGATGCGATCACCGTCCACCCAGTAGCGCCCCTGGAACGCGTGCGGCCGTCCGCCGCGCGTCTCGTCGTAGCGCCCGTCGGCGCGGAGTTCCTGATGCAGGAAGTCCTCGGTGTCCACCCAGACCCCCACCCGATGCGGGTCCACCGCGAGCTGCTCCGGTCGGAGCGGTGTCGTCGGCACACCGCCGACGTGGTCGCCGGCCCAGTACGTGGGCCTGCCGTTCTCGAACACGGCGAGCAGGAGATCGTCTCGGACGAAGGCCGCGTGGACGGCAGCGGCCAGGTCGGGTGCGTGTCGGGAGGGCACCACGGCGATGTCGGCGTCGCAGCCGGGCGTGAGCGTTCCGCTGCCGGTGCCGCGCGGAGCGGTGCCGACAGCGGCATTCACGTCGAGTCGCGCCGGCAGAACCGCGGTGTCGCTCGCGTCGACGACCACCGCGCCGTCGTCCTCGGCCGCGGTGACGAGGCCGGGACCGACGCCGACGATCCGACCCCCGCCGACCAGGACGTCGGCGCCGTGCATGGTGCCGATCAGCGGATCGAAGGTGTGCACGGTCGCGTTGGTCAACAGCAACGGCCGATCGGTTCGGGCGACCACAGCGGTCAGCCCGTCAGCGGTGAAAGCGGGACAGGTGTTCGGCATGTCCCCATGCTCTTGCGGACCCGACGCGGCGAGGAAGGACGCACCACACCCTGTGAGTGGCACACCCCCTCTGGTCCACCAGCTACCCACACATCAACACCAAGAGCCAAGAACGGGGCGGTGTGATCCTTGACGCCGCTTCCGGGGCTTCCTGGTCCGCTGTTCCGGGCAACGCGGCCTATGTCGTGTCCGAGGGCGTTGGGACCGCTCGGTCATCTCCGCTTCCAGAGCGGTCTCGAGCACCTGCTTGGTCAGCCCGGTCAGCGCCCCGTCCGGGCAAACCAGCTCCACCCCGTCGTCACGGGCAGAATTCACGAGTTGCTGCGCAAGCTGCTGTTGATCGAGCCGAGCTCGGCGTGTCGGACCAAATACACCGCTCACCGTGCAGTCCCGGATCCGGCGATCGCCAACCTCATCGCTGCTGCCGGGCGCGTTCGGCGTGGGCTCGCGCCTTCATCCGGTTCCCGCAGGCTGACATGGAGCACCACTTCGCGGTGCCTGGCCGGCTGCGGTCGATGAGAAAGAGATTGCATTCGGTGTTGGCGCAAGCACGTAGGCGGCCCGGAAGTTCGTGGAGCGTCTGTGACCAGGCGAGCGCCGTCCGGGCTGCGAGTCGCTGGGCTGTCGGCGCGTCGAGGTGCCATTGAATGCCCTCGGGGGTGACGTCTGGCAGCAGGGCCGTTCTGTCGATCGTCGCAGCGAGGCGTTGAGCGGCGTCGGCTTCCCGGCGGATGATGCCCTGTATCGCGTCTCGCGTTTCCCTCAGGTGTCGAAGCTCGGTGCTGGTGCCAGTGCCCCCGAACCGTCCGACCAGCTCGGATCCTGCCGTGCCCTCCAGCAGATCGGTGCGGCGGCCGTTGATCACGGGGGTGCTGTTCAGCACGGTCATCAGCAGCTCCTCGTCCTCGATCACCGGATTCCTCCTCGTGCTCGGTCCCATCGCATGATGCCTTGTCCCGCATGAACGACCATGCTAGCTTCGGGTAACCAGTTAAAATAGTTTAAGAGGTTATTCATGGTTGCCGTCCACCACCGCACCGTCGCTGTCCACGGACTGGAGGTGTTCTACCGTGAAGCGGGAGCCCGGGAGGCTCCGGTGATCCTCTTGCTCCATGGGTACCCCACCAGTTCCCATATGTTTCGCCACCTGATCCCGGCGTTGGCCGATCAGTACCGTGTGATCGCGCCCGACCACATCGGGTTCGGCCGCTCCTCGCTTCCCTCCGCAGAGGAGTTCCCCTACACCTTCGATGCCCTCGCGGACGTCACATCGGCATTCCTGCGCACCGTAGGGGTCATGAAGTACACCGTGTACGTTCAGGACTACGGGGCCCCGATCGCCTGGCGCCTGGCTCTGGCGGAGCCGGACGCTGTTGAGGGTGTGATCTCCCAGAACGGCAACGCCTACGAGGATGGGTTCGTCCCTGAGTTTTGGGAGCCCATCTGGGCCTATGGCAGCAGCCCGACGGTGGCCAACGAGGTGGCCTTGCGGCCGGCCTTGGAGCGGGAGGCCGTGAAATGGCAATACACCCATGGGGTCCCTGACCCCACCACGATTGCTCCCGAGGCATGGGAGCATGACATCGCGCTGCTGGCCCGCCCGGGTGTCGATCGTGCACAGCTGGCGCTGTTCGCCGACTACGGCAGCAACCGCACCCTGTACCCGCAGGTCCATGAGTGGCTGAGGGTTTCCGGCGTCCCTGTACTGGCCGTCTGGGGGAAGAACGATCAGATCTTCGGCCCGGCCGGTGCTGCAGCGTTCGCGCGCGATGCCGAGGGTGCGCAGGTCGAGCTGCTCGACGGTGGCCACTTCCTCCTCGAGTCGCACCTGGACGAGGTCACACAGATCATCCGGGACTGGCGTGCCAGCATATGAGCTCCACGGCAGATGGCCGTGAGCACGGGAAAAGGCATCCTGCCATGCGGGAGTGGATCGGCGGCACGCGACGTGCGTGATGCACGGTTCGGGTGATGAGTCCCGAGTAGGGTGGGTGCCTGTCACCGACGATACAGCGCCGGTGCGGATCTGGTTGTGGAACAGATGTCGGGGCCATAGTTTGCCGGTGTGGATGTCAACACGCGTCGGTTGTCGCACTTCGCGACTCTCGCCGATGAGCTTAATTTCACGCGCGCGGCAGCGATCCTGCATATTTCGCAGCAGGGGCTCAGTCGCAGTATCGCCGAATTGGAGGCGCAGGTCGGGGTCCCGCTTCTGGTGCGCACCACCCGCTCGGTGGCCCTGACCGAGGCAGGAGAGCACTTTCTCACCGGTGTTCGCGTGGCACTGAGCGCTCTGCACGAGGGGACGTCGGCCGCTCGTGCCACGTGTGACGGGTTCCGGCAACCGCTCCGCATCGGATTCAGTGTGTCCTCGCTGCTTGAGCTGAACGCGCCGATTCTCCGGTCCTTTCGCACGCGTTACCCCCGTGTCTCCGTCGAATTGGAATCGTTCCAGTGGGACGACCCGTCCTGTGGCCTGAGCTCGAACACCACCGACGTCGCGTTCGTGCGGACGCCCATCGAATGCCCCGACGTCCACGTGGAGCGGATGTTCGTCGAACCCCGCGCCGTCGGCGTCGACCGGAGCCACCCCCTGGCAGCCGCCGGTTCCGTGACCCTGGCCGATCTTGCCGGCGAGCGGATTCTCGCGCCGCGCACCGACGACGCGGCATGGTCGAGGTTCTGGACACTGCGCGACACCGGGCTGGACGAACGGTCGTTGCCGCGTATCGGGCCCGCCGTCGGTTCGATGGAGGCCGAGCTGGAGAAAGTCACGTCCGGAGAAGCGATCACGGTCACCGCGGTCAGCATGTCCCGGTTCGCTCCTCGTCCGTCGGTCGTGTATCTGCCGATCACCGACGTCGCCGGCTCCGAGCTGGTCCTGGCGTGGCGGGGGCCGGCGACGCCTCTGATCGAAGCGTTCCGGGCCACGGCGGTCGAGGTCCAGGAACGGGAGACGCACCTCGTCTCGCGGATCGAGGCCGCGACCGGAGATCCCGAGGAGTTCTGAGCGCGCCCGCCGACGCCTGACGCGGCGCAGGCCTCCGCGTTCACATGAGCCGATTGACAACTCACAGGCGTGAATGTCGGCCCAGGTTTTGTTTCACGGCACCGTATTCGGGGTGATTGGCTCACAAGCGACGATCCGGGAACCCTCCCGCCCTACACGAGTAGGAGCTCGCGCGCATGCCGACTCGCCCGCCACACGGCACCACGGCCCGTCAGGTCGGTAGGTGTCGGAAGGGAAGGACGTTCGGCCTGATCGTCAATCCGCTCGCCGGCATGGGCGGCAGCGTGGGCCTCAAGGGCACCGACGGACCGGACGTCGTCGCGGAGGCGAAGCGTCGGGGTGCACGCCCGTTGTCCGGTGGGCGCGCTGTTCGTGCGCTCACCCGGCTCGCGGCATCGAGCACGCGCTTTGACGTCGTCACCGGCGCCGGTGCGCTGGGTGAGCGGAGTGCGCTGGCCGCCGGTCTTGACCCGGTCGTCGTGCTTCGGGTGGAGCGAGGCGCCCGCGGGGCGGCCGATACACGGGCGGCAGCGGAGGCGATGGCCTCGGCGGTCGATCTCCTCCTGTTCGCGGGCGGGGATGGAACCGCGCGGGACATCGTCGACGTGGTCGGTGACCGCGTTCCGGTGCTCGGCATCCCGGCGGGAGTGAAGATGCACTCGGCGGTGTTCGGTGCGACTCCCGAGGCCGCGGGCGAACTTGCCGCCCTGTTCCTCGAGGGCAGTTCCGCGGTCCGGTCACGGGAGGCCGAGGTCATGGATCTCGACGAGGCGGCCGTGCGTGACGACCGGCTCTCGGCGCACCTGTACGGCTTCGCCCGCAGTCCCTACGCGCGGCGTCTCGCGCAGAACGCCAAGGCGGGAACCCGGGTGGGCGGCGATGCGGCGCTGGAGGCGGCCTGTCGATCGGTCGCCGCACGGATGCGGGAAGGAGTCCTTTACATCCTGGGCCCGGGAACCACGATGCGGAAGGTCACGGACGCGCTCGGTGTGCCGTCGACATTGCTCGGCGTCGACGCCGTGCTGGACGGCGTTCTCGTCGGAGCCGACCTCGACGAACGGGGTTTGCTCGGGCTCATGGAGGGGCGAGAGACCCGCATTGTGGTCGGGGTGCTGGGTGGCCAGGGCTACCTGTTCGGGCGTGGTAATCAGCAGATCAGCGCGGAGGTGATCAGGAGGGTCGGCCGCGAGGGCATCGTCGTGGTCGCTCCGACGCACAAGCTCCTCGCCCTCGAGCCGGCGAAGCTGCGTGTCGACACCGGTGACGCCGAGGTCGACGCGATGCTCGCCGGCCATCTACGAGTGCACACCGCACCGGACCGAGCCGTCCTCGTCGAAGTGCTGTCCTGACCGACCGTTCCGGCGCCGGACGTCACCGGAACGGCCCGCTTTCCCACAACAACCGATACCAGGGAGAAATCTGGTGACCCGACATGTCGCCCATCGCTACATGGCCAATTCCGTGCCGGCGATCAAACAGGAGATGCTGGACGCGATCGGCGCCGGTTCCGTGGAAGAACTGTTCGAGCAGGTCCCGGCCGAGCACCGGCTCGCGTATCCGCTCGAACTCCCTCCGGCACTGTCCGAGAGTGAGCTCCGTCGGCATCTCGTCGAAACGCTGTCGAAGAACCGGACCACCGAGCAGTATCTCAACTTCCTCGGCGCCGGCTGCTGGCAGCACCACGTGCCGGCAGCCGGCGACGAAGTGGTGCGCCGCAACGAATGGCTCACCTCGGTGTCCGGCGAACCGAGTTCCGATCACGGACGCAATCAGGCGTGGTTCGAGTTCTGCAGTCAACTCGGCGAGCTCCTCGCGATGGACCTGGTCGGCATGCCAGTACGGAGCTGGGGCGTGGCCGCGGGGCACGCGATCCGCATGGCCTCCCGAATCACCGGCAGAAACGAGGTGGCGGTGGTCCGGGCGATCGATCCGGAACGGCTGTCGGTCATCGGCAACTACTGCGAACCGGTCGAGATGCCGAGCCACATCACGGTTCGCATGGTCGATTTCGACCCCGGGACGGGACTGATGGACCTCGACGACCTACGCGGCATCGTCGGCGAGCGGACGGCCGCGGTGTACTTCGAGACGCGTCGTACCTCGGGGTGATCGAGCACCAGGGGGCGGAGATCGCCGCCATCGCCCGCGCCGCGGGGGCTGAGACGATCGTCGGGGTCGATCCGATCTCGCTCGGTGTGCTGTCGGCACCCGTCGACTACGGCGCCGACATCGTCGTCGGAACCACGCAACCCCTGGGTGTCCACATGAACACCGGCGGCGGCGTGGGCGGTTTCATCGCATCGCGCGACGAGGAACGTTACGCGTATCAGTACCCGACGCTGTTCATCAGCATCGCGGACACGACGCGGGAGGGTGAGTACGGTTTCGGTCTGGCGCTGTTCGAGCAGACCTCCTACGGACTGCGCGAACAGGGCAGGGATTGGACCGGCCACTCGGTCTACCTGTGGGCCATCGCCAACGCGGTCTACATGGCACTGATGGGCCCACAGGGCTTCACGGACGTGGGTGAGCTCATACTGCGGCGTGCCCATTACGCGGCGCGGCGGATCGCCACCATCGACGGCGTGCGGGTCGCTTTCCCGTCCGGATTCTTCAAGGAATTCGTCGTGGACTTCACCGAAACGGGCCGCAGCGTCGCCGACATCAACAGGGCCCTACGCGACTACGGGATCTTCGGAGGCAAGGACCTCTCCCGCGACTTCCCCGAGTTCGGACAGAGCGCCCTCTACTGCGTCACCGAAGTCCACACCCAGGCAGACCTACTGCGTCTCGTCGACGCACTTTCGGAGGTAGTAGCACGATGAGCACCGAGCTCCGCGATTACCACGCCCCGGTGTGGAACGAACCGGTCGTCCTGGAGATGGGGTACCCCGGCCGTCGAGGCCTCGCCGTGCCCGAAGCCGAGGCGGAGGTGCGAGCCGAGGTCGACGACGTCGCCGACCTGATTCCCGAGGCGGTGCGGCGACGCGACAGGCCGGCACTTCCCGAGGTCTCGGAACCGGAGGCCCTATACCACTACCTGCGGCTGTCGCAGCAGACACTCGGCATGATGGGCATCAGCCTTTTCGGCACCTGCACGATGAAATACAACCCGCAGGTGAACGAGGCGATCGCATGGCGTCCCGAGGTCACGGAGGCACATCCGCACCAGGACGACGACACCCTCCAGGGCACGCTCGAGCTCGTACACCGGTTCGACACGATTCTGCGCGAGATGTCCGGCATGGATCAGTTCGTCTTCCAGGCCGGCGGTGGTGCCGACGCCGCGTACACCAGTTGCGCCGTGACGCGTGCCTATCACGCTTCCCGCGGAGAACTGCACCAGCGCGACGAGATCATCACCACGATCCAGACCCACCCTTCGAACGCCGCGACAGCCGCGGCAGCGGGCTTCAAGGTCATCACGCTGATGCTCGACGAGGATGGCTACCCTTCGTTGGACGCTGTGAAGGCCGCGGTATCCGAACGGACGGCCGCGCTCATGGTCAACAACCCCGACGACATGGGCGTCTACAACCCGCAGATGCGGGAGTGGGTTCGGGTGGTACACGAGGCCGGTGGCCTGTGCTTCTACGACAGCGCCAACTTCAACGGCATGATGGGCAAGATTCGTGCTCGCGAGATCGGCTTCGACGCCTGCATGTTCATGCTCCACAAGACTTTCGGTGCTCCCAAGAGTGGAGTTGGGGGGCCGGCTGTCGGCGCTTACGGTTGCTCGGCGGAACTGGCGCCGTTCGTGCCGACTCCGGTCGTTGCCCACGACGGTGAGCGGTACTACCTCGATCACGACCGGCCGAAGAGCTGCGGCAAGATCCGCGAGTTCTGGGGAAACGTGCCCGTGGTGGTGAAGGCCTACGCCTGGGTCCGCGCCATGGGGGCGGAGGGTGTGGCCGAGGCCTCCGATATCTCCGTCCTGGCCAACAACTACATGGAGCAGGGCCTACTGGCCATCCGCGGCGTCACCCGTTCGCACCCCGACGCGACCAGCCCGCGTCTGGAGATGACGCGCTACAGCCTTGCGCGGATGAAGGAGGAGACAGGGGTGGACGTCCACGACGTCCAGAACCGCATGAGCGACTTCGGCGTCGACCCCATGTGGACGAGTCACGAGCCCTGGCTCGTTCCCGAGCCGTTCACACCCGAGGCCGGGGAGATGTACGGCAAGGAAGCGCTCGACACGTGGATCGCGGTCCTCGCTCGAATCTCCGACGAGGCCTACTCCGATCCCGAGGTCGTCAGGACCGCGCCGCACAATCAGGCGGTGCACCGCATCGACCACGAGGCGATGGGGGATCCCACACGCTGGGCCATGACCTGGCGGGCGTACCTGCGCAAGCGCAGGGCCACCGGCGCCGAGGGCTGAGCGTCGATCGCCGCAGCGCCGGCTACGCTGCGGCGATCCTCGCGATCACGTCGGCGGGGCTCAACCGGCGGTTGTTCTCCGCGGCCACGGTTTCGGCGCGGCTGCGGAACTCGCTGTCGGTCAGCATTTTTCGTACCGCGGGGGAGACGCTGGCCGCGTTGTCGACGGTGATCGCGGTGCCGGCAGCGGCGGCGCGGGCGGCGTTGATCGGCTGATCGGCGCCCTGCGGCCAGAGCACCATGGGCAGGCCGTGCGCCAGGGTTCCGAGGACGGTGCCCGCTCCGCCGGAGCCGACGACGAGGTCTGCTCGGTCGAGGAGCTGGCCGAGTGGCACGAACGGTACGAAACGCACCTCGGTGTCGTCCGGACGCGGATTCGGACGCTCAGTGCCTGCGTGCGGATTCTTCAACGACGAACCCAGCGTGGCGATCACGTTGATGTCGTGGCCCGCGAGCGCGCCCACCGTCTCGGCGAGCACCTCGGGATCGGAGAAGATGGTGCCCAGGGTGACCAGTGCGGTGGGTTTGGTCGGGTCGTCGAAGGTCGCAGTTCGACAGCCATGTCGCGGCGGCGTCGATGCGCTTGTGCGCGCAGCGGCAGCACCGGCACATCGCTGGACCACTCGGGATCCTGCATCGGAGCCGGGCACGGGTCGAGGTATCCGTGTGGTGCAGCGACATTCAGTTCTGCGTCGTGGTAGCGGGTGGCCGCGGCACGCTCGATCTCGGCGAGTACGGTGGGGGTCGCTGGGCCGAACCCCGCGCGGTACCAAGCGATTCCACGATCAGCGGCGACCATCGGGCCGATCGCGTCGAACGCCTCGGACACGACAAGGTCGGGGGCCCACGTGCTAGCCAGTGCGATCGTGTCGACGCCGCCCAGGTCCACGCGCGAACCACCGAAGATCTCCCCGATGAGTTCTGGACTCGGGTGGAACGGGTCGGCACCCGTTCGTCGAGCGGCATCCTCGGAGAACTCCATCGGCATGGCGCCGGCAGTCAGGAACTCCAACTCGGTCGCGAGTTCGGGGCCGATCTTGCTCCTGATGCCGGGGCTGGTGGTCAGCGCCACGGCATGTCCTGCCTCCCCGGCCGCGTGCATCAAGGGGGCCAAGGGCAGGATGTGTCCGTAGGCGGGTGTTGCGCTGAACAGAATTCGCATAGCACCAACCTAAACGCAGAACCCGTGCCGACCCGTGCACGGATTCGGTTCGGCTGCGCATCGTCGATGCGGTTCTCGGCATGAGCTTTCGCGGATCGGGGCGCGGGTTTCCGACGTGGGGTTGCTCATGCCCGGACGTCCTGTTGTGCGGCCTTGAGTGCCAGCGCCGAGGACAGGAGCGTGATGGATTCGTGTGCGGCGTCGTCGTCACGTGCGCTCAACCAGGCGGATGTTATTCCGCTGGAGGCAGCGACAAGCACCTGGGCCAGCAGCTTGGAGTCGACGGACAGCAGAGTGCCGACGGATTCCTGCCATCGGCGGAGTATGCGATCGGTGTGGTCCACATAGGCGGTGTGCTCCCGGCTGGCTATGTGGGCGAATTCAGGCGTGCGTGCCGCCACGTCCACCAGCTCGGCGGTCAGGAGGTGGTACTCGGGGTCCGAGCGGACCCGATCGAGAATAGCGCGCAGTGCGGCGGCGATACCGGTGCCGAGGTCTCGGGTTTGGGCGACGGCCTCCCAGGCGTTGCCGAGCGACGCATCCAGCTCGCGCTCGAGCAGTGCGCTGAACATCTCATCCTTGGAGTGGAAGCAGTAGTGGAACGCTCCCTGCGGTAGCCCGGCCCGGTCGGCCACCGCCCGGGTGGTGGCTGCTCGGATGCCACCGTCGCGCATCACCGCCACAGCGGCGTCGAGGAGCTGCTCCCGGCGCTCGGCTGTCGGCCTGTGCTCTCGCGTCTTGGATGTCATGGGTGGTCTCCCGCGTCGGGGTCAGCGTCTCGGTGCCGCGTTCCGGTCACCGGCGCCCGTACGCCACATGGCGATCGGCTCGACCGGAGGTGGAAAGCCTGCCACCGAGCCGATGGAGGTGAATCCGAAACGTGCATACAGGGCGGCGCTGCGCTCGGTCGACGCCTCGAGATAGGTGGGAGTCCCGGCCCGGTCGATCGTGCTCAGTCGCGTTCGGAGCAGGGTGGACCCCACTCCGCGGCCGTGTCCGGCCGGGTGTACTCCGATCACCGCCAGGTACCAGTGGGGCTCACCTGGACGCGCGGCGTGGAGTGTGCTTTCGAGCCTTCGCGCGCCGAGCAGGTGCCGCAGGCCGAATGCTCGTGCATAGGACCTGAGATCGCGCAGCTGTTGCGTCCTGGTTCCCCTTGTCCGGCCGGGGGCCGACCACACGGCTACTCCCAGTACGTCCGACTCACCCTCTGCCCGGGCCAGATCGACCGCCCCATGGCGGAGACCCTCGCGGACGAACACTTCGTACAAGTGCGTAAGCCGCTTCTCGCGGTCGTTCGGCCGCTCGCCGACGAACGCCGACATCATGGCGTCGTCACGGAGTGCGCCGGCGAGGACCTGCGCTGCTTCTTCGACATGAACGGGTGCGGCAGGCGTGACGGTGACCATGGTGTCTCCTCTGCGTGCCAAGAAGTGGAACACCATGGTAGCCACGGTTTAGGTCAGATGACCAGGTCGTTCGACCTACAAATTTGACGATCACGGATCGTCCAGCGGACCGTCGGTCGCCGGCGGTACCGCCACGCACCACCTGCCTGACGGACATCGGCGGGATGCCCGACGGCGAACACCGGTAGATGGCGAATGGTTCAACGGGATCGCGTGGTGCGGCACAGGTGGAGTGCGATCCGATCACGCCGCGCCGGGAACGCCTCTCGTGCCGAAGGCGGCCTTGGTGATCGGTGCCCATTCCTGCCACACCCGTAGGCGTTCGGCGTAGATCTCCTCGATCTCGGGGAGGGTGTGTCCGAGGACGATCCGTCGAGGAGGGTTCTCGGCGTCAACGATCGTGAAGATCGCCTCCGCGGTGGCCTCCGGGTCGCCGAGGACCCACTCCTTGGCGGTCGCCTCGCGGACGCCGGCGTAATCGGGATGGGGGTCGGTGGTCCGCAGGCTCGTGCTACCGGCGAACTCCGTGGCGTATGGGCCCGGCTCCACCGCGGTCACGTGGATGCCGAACGAGGCGACCTCCTGAGCGAGCGAGTCGGACAGGCCTTCCACCGCCCACTTGGAGGCGTGATAGGCGCCGATACCGGGATAGGCGCGTACGCCACCCTCGCTCGTGACCTGCAGGATGCGGCCGGACCGCTGCGCCCGCAGCACGGGCAGCACCGACTGGGTCACCCAGACTGTGCCGAAGAAGTTGGTCTCCATCTGCTCGCGCAGCTCGGCCTCGGTGGCTTCCTCGACCATGCCGAAGAGTCCGTAGCCGGCGTTGTTGACGACGACGTCGATGCGACCGAACCGCTCCACGGCGTCCTCCACGGCGCGGCTCACAGCGTTGCGGTCGGTGACGTCGAGTGTCAGTGGCAGGATCGCGTCCCCGAATCGCTCCGTCAACGACTCGAGCGTGGCGCGGTCGCGGGCCGTCGCCGCGACCCGGTCGCCGCGCTCGAGGGCGGCTTCGGTCCAGAGTCGGCCGAATCCGCGTGAGGCACCGGTGATGAACCAGATCTTGCTGTCCGGAGCGGACATCCGCGTTCCTTTCGTGGTGTTGCCTTGTGCTTCCAGCTTCGCGGAGGCCCAGGTATTCCACAAACGACTCTCTGACATGGAAGACATGCGATTAACTCATGCCTAGGGTGGCCGCATGGCCGAGTTCACCGTTCCCGCCCTGCGCGTGGTCCATGCTGTCGTCGGAGCCGGGTCGTTCACCGCCGCGGCCGAGCTTCTCGGGTACACCCAGTCGGCGATCTCGCGGCAGGTGTCGGCTGCGGAGACGGCCGCCGGAATGCCGTTGTTCGTACGCAAGGCCCGTGGTGTTACGGCGACCCGTGCCGGCGAGGCTGTCGCTCGACGGGCGGCCGCCGTGCTCGCCGAGCTAGATGCGACGGACCGTGAGCTCGCCGCACTGTCCGACACCGTCGCCGAGCAGGTGACCCTCGGTGCCTTCCCGACCGCCACCTGGTCGCTCGTGCCCACAGCGGTGGCGACGCTCCACAGCGAGCACCCTGCCTTGGTCGTCGAGTTGCACGAGGCATCCACCCCTGCGCTCGTGCGTCAGGTTCGGGCCGGAGGGGTGGACGTCGCGGTCGTCGCCGTGGGCCAAGGGTTGCCCGTCTACGACCTGGACGGACTGCGGACCGTGCGCCTGACGATCGGCGGTGGCGGTGTCGTTGCCGTACCACGCGGCCACCGGCTGGCTCGACGGCCGAGTGTCACGGTCGACGACCTGGCGGGCGAGTCGTGGATAGCCGGTGCGGGTCTGCGGGGCGATCCGCAGTTCGGCCCGTGGCCCACGGTGCCGCAACCCCGGATCGCCTACCGTATCCGCGACTGGAACGCCCGGCTCGGTTTCGTCGCGGCGGGACTCGGCATCACGACCGTTCCCGAGCTCGCCGTTCCCGGCTTGCCTTCAGAGGTCGCCACCGTGGAGGTGCACGACCCCTCGTGGCAGGGGCGAGCCGCCCTGGCCGTGACCGCGCCGGAGCCAACCGCAGGACAGCGTGCTGTGGTGGCGGCCCTGCGGGAGGCGGCTACCGGGGACGCGTGAACCGGGTTTGGGCACGTTCGTCGCTGCGCGTGGAAGAAACGCTCAGTGCAGACGCACGTCCGCCGACGGTCCGCTCAACAGCCCTGCGCTGCCCGACGAGACCACCGTGGTGACCGGAGCGGGCTCGGCATCGTCCTCACGGGGTGAGGACGATGCGTCCGAAGACCTCGCCGGCTTCCATTCTCCGGTGCGCGTCGACCGCGTGGTCCAGTCCGATCACGTCGTGAACGATGGCGCGCACCTCATCGCGCGTCGCGGCGTCGAAGAGTTCGGCGCGAACGCGGTTGCGGTCCTCGACGGGCACCGTGTCGAGACTGAACGTCGCGACCGAACGGGACCGCTGGAAGGCGGTGATGAGCGAGCGCCCGAAGTCCAGTGGCGGCATCCCGGCGACGATGCCGACGATGACGTACCGTCCGTTGGGTGCCAGGCGGTCGACGAACGCGGGTACGGCGGATCCGCCCGCGATGTCGACGATCACGTCGTACGAGTCCGACGCCGAGGTGTCGCCACGTCCCTCACGATCGAGAACGTGCGTGGCACCGAGCTCGCGCAGGCGTGCGCCGCGATCGTTCGACGACGTCGTCACGGCGATACTGCTCGCGCCGGCGCGAGCTGCGAGTTCGACCGTCGCGATGCCGATACTGCCCGCGGCCCCGCGTACCAGGATCGAGTCGCCGCACCGGAAACGTGCATGCGCGAGGGCGAAGTGCCCGACGGGCAACGGACTTCCGAGCGCCGCGGCGTCCACCGAGGACAGTTCGTCCGGAACCACGGTCAGCTCGTTCGCCGGTGCCACGGCGAGCTCGGCGTAGCCTCCTCCGTCGATCGAGGAGAAGCCTCGGGAAGTAGCACGCCCGCGTCGGGATGTTCCGCGGTGATCCCGGTGTAGGCCCACACCCGCGTGCCGAGCCAGGTCGGGTCGACGGTCCTGCCGACGGAGACGATTCTCCCGACCACCTCGCCGCCGGGGATCCAGCCGTCCGGCGGTGTCGCGATCTCGCCGCGGCGGACCACGATGTCGACCCCGCCGACGCCGATGGCCTCCGTCTCGATGGCAACCTCGCCCGGCCCCGGGGACGGGTCGGGTGCGTCGATCACCTCCATTCCGTCGGGATTACCGGGTTTCGTGATCGCCACAGCCCGCACCTGCATGCTCCGTTCGCCGATCTCGTCGTCGCGGTGTGTCCGCGCTACCGTGGTGAACGGTAATGGGACGCCCCCGTCCACATAGCGAAGTGAGAGTCATGACCGAGCAACTCACTCACAACCTGCGATCCGATGCGCGCGAGAACCGCGACCGCGTGCTCGACGCGGCCCGCTCGCTGTTCGCCGAACGCGGTCTTGACGTGACGATGCGCCAGATCGCGCGCCGAGCCGGCGTGGGACCGGCCACGCTGTATCGGCGGTTTCCCGCCAAGCAACTGCTCGTCGAAGAGGCCTTCGCCCAGGAACTCCAGGCGTGTGTCGACATCCTCGCCGAGGGCTGCGACGATCCGAATCCGTGGCGCGGGTTCTGCTCGATGATCGAGCGGATGAGCGTGTTGACTGTGCGCAACCAAGGCTTCGTGGACGCGTTCCTCGCGAACGGCCGTTACGACGGCGCGTTCGCCGAGCATCGTCGGAGGTTGGTGCCGATGCTCGGCGACCTGGCCGCTCGCGCGCGAGCGGCCGGCGGGCTGCGCGCCGATTTCGTGCTCGACGACTTCGTGCTGATCCAGCTGGGAGCCCGTGGGCTGACCGGCCTGCCGGCCGAGGAACGCGAACGGGCCGCCCGGCGCCATGCGGCGCTCGTGATCGAGTCGCTGCGAGCCGACCGCGAGCGCGGTGTGCTGCCGACCCCGGCTCCGCTGGTCAGACTGGTCCTACAAGGCTGTGAGTGAGCGGCCGCGGGCGTCTACGTTGTGGCGTACTCAGCGGCGCAGCAGAGGCATCAGTGCTGATGCCTCTGCTGTCATACCGTGGCTCCTGGTCTCATGCTCCGAGGCCCTCACCGGCGGGATCGTACGGCGGTGGACCAGTCTCGGATGATCAGCGCGACCTCGTCGAAGCGGGATTCCAGGAGGGAATGACCGCCGTCGAGCAGTTCGATAGGTGCGTTATGTGCGTCGCGCGAAATGCCGTGGCCCCGCCGGGCAGGCCGTAGTGCGTCCTCGTTGACCTCTGTGGGGTCCGCTCCGTGGACTGGTTCCGTCAGGCGCCTCAGGTGCGACGATGTGGCCGCCGGTCGCGGTTCAAGTCCGACTCGGCCCACGTGTGTGACCTGGATGTTCACCCGGCTCAGTCGTGGCAGCAGCCGTCCGAGGGGTCGGTGGTGCGGGACCGGCAGTGGGTGCTGGCGTTCGGTGGGACGTTCAGCGCCGGGTTGCGGTCGAAGAATCCCACGGGTTTGAGCGTGAAGCCGGTGTAGTCGACGGGCATGATCGGCCAGTCCTCGGGACGCGGGAAATGCGTGAGTCCGAAGGTGTGCCACACGACGATGTCCTCGTTGTCGATGCTGCGGTCGGCGGCCACGTAGGCGGGAAGCCCGCCGCCTCCCGGGTGCTGGTTGACGAAATCGCCGGCCGCGTAGCGCTCGGCCGCGTCGTACCGGGTGACCCAGAGGTGTTTGGTCGCGAACGTGGCACGACGGTGGATGGACGAGCTGTCGTCGGCGAGCAGTTCGGGGTTGCCTTCGGGGAACAGGGCGTAGGCGACGGGGTCGCCGAGTCGGTTGGCCGAGCCGGGGTTGGTGATGTGCCAGACGCGACCGGCACGGTTGTCCGCCAGCCGGGTGGCCTGTGACTCGGTGCGCAGCGGGGTGTGGTGCTTGGTGAAGGCGTTGCCGCGCGGATTGTCCGGGCCGACGGGCACGCGGCGCACGTCGACCTCGTCGACGGTGTTGTGGTGACCGTCCACCATCATGTCGAGCCGCGCCGAGAACAGGTGCTGGTGATACGGCGCACCGAGCCCCGGTGCGAGGTGCGAGGCGTACGGATTGACGTCCTCGTATCCGGGGCCCGGGTAGGCGGCGGTGAACACCACGCCTGTCGCCTTGACCTCGCACTCGATCGTGCCGTCGAGATAGAGGTACCAGTAGAAGCCGTAGTCGTAGTTGCCGATCGTCGTGAAGAACGAGATCACCATGCGCCGCTGCCGCCGGGTCTCGGACGAACCGGCCCACAGATCGGTGTGTTTCCAGAGAACGCCGTAGTCCTCCTCGTGCATGCAGATGGCGTTCGGGAGGACACGGGGATGCCCGAACTCGTCGGCGATGACGGCGTCGAGATAGGTGATGTCGCCGAGACAGTCGCAACCGAGTTCGAGGGCGTTGGCGTACCGGCCGATCATGTACTCGCCGGTGTCGAAGTAGTTCTGCCACGATCGGACCGGGGACGGGTCGGCGTAGGGAACGACCATCTCCGAGATCGAGGCACGGTGCACGACCGGACGGTCGCGTTCCCCGTCGCGGAACGAAATCTGATGCAGGACGAGTCCTTCGCGCGGATCGAACCCGATGCGCAGGGACCAGCTCTCCCACGTCAGTGCATTGCCGTCGAGGGTGAAGCTCGGGCCTCGGGTTGGGTGATCTCGATGGGCCGCTGCGACGTGCGGAGCGGACCCGTCACCTCGGGATCGTCGAAGTTCCCGGATTCGGCGGGGACGGGCACCGGTCCGAGGTCGATGATCCGGGTGGCGGACCGGTCGATCACGTCCACGTAGCCGACCAGGCCGTCGACGGGGTGGGCCCAGGCGTGGTCGCCGGGATGTTCCTGCACGAAGGCGAGACCGCGCAGGATGCGGCGCCCCTCTTCCTCCGGGTAGTCGTACACGCCGGCCGACAGCGGGGCGACGCGGACCTTCTCGACGTCCAAACCACGGCTTTCCAACGCCGCGAGCCACTGTTCGTCCTGGGCCAGGATCTGCTCGACGAGCTCGAACTCCTCGTCGAGGACCGGGAGTTGGCCGTGTTCGGACGGATCGATCATGCTTTCGGAGAGCACGGAGCTGCGGGAGAGGGACACCAGCACGTCCCGGCCACCCACTGCTGCCACGTCGTGGATCTGCACGCGCACCGCGCGGTCAGGGGAGGGTGCGTCACTGTCGTAGAGCGCGTCCTTGGGCGGCTCCACCAGTCCCAGGTAGACCACGCGTGCGGTCTCGGGAAGCAGGCCGGCGCGGTCGAGAATGGTGCGGGCGGCGGCGATCTCGTCGGCGGACAGAGGGGTGAGCGGGTGCGCGATCGTGGTCGCGGATGGTGCCGGCATCGTGGCCTCCCGTTTTTCTCCGCGTGTAGATAAAAGGGTGGGTGATCGGCTGACGTCGCGCAAGGGGCTGGTGAAATCCGCGGCGGGGCCGGATCGGACGCCGGTCGCCTACGATGTGGTCATGCGCTCGTCGAGGTGCGGTTGTGCCGAAGTACGTTGACCACGAGGGTCGCCGGACGGAGATCGTCGAGGCGACGTGGCGGTTGATCGCCGAGCGGGGCATCGAGGAAGCCACGATGCGGGCGATCTCCGAGTCGCTCGACATGGCGAACGGTGCGCTCAAGTACTACTTCCCGGACAAGAACTCGATCATTCGCGCCGCTTTCGAGCACGTTGTCGCCGCCACCAACGCGCGTGTCCGGGAGCGTGTCGGCGAGGCGACGGGACTCGCGGCGCTCCGGGCCTTCTGCGTGGAGATGGCTCCGCTGACGGAGCTGACGAAGCTCGAAGCCCGTGTCGTTCTGCCGTTCTGGCAGCGTGCGCTGTCCGACCCGGATCTGGAACGGCTCCACACCGACTCGGTCACGCTCTTGCGTGCCCACATCGTCGAGTTCCTGCAGCAGGCGAGGGCGGAAGGCACGGTGCGGGCCTCCACCCCGGACGACGTGCTCGCCGACCAACTGCTCGCGATGCTCATCGGCTTGCAGGCATTGGCCCTGCTCGATCAGGACGGGACCGGCGAGGCCGCGCAACTGCGCATGATCGACGCGTTCCTGGATTCGCTCGCCTGAGGCCGGAGTGGGCCGGTTCGTCCGGCACACCGAGCAACGGTGTGCCGGACGAACTCGGGTGCCGGGTCGGGTCAGGCGGTGCTGGCCTCCTTCGCGTCCTTCGCCGTCGGGGTGGATTCCGGGTCGTGGCGGCGTAGTCCGACCAGGACGATCGCGCAGAGCGCGACCACCGCGGCCGCGCCGACGTAGAGCTGGGTCGCTGTGGCGCCGGCGTCCCTGAGCATTCCCGCGACGGTGGGGGACAGGATGGCCCCGATGCGGCCCATGCCCAGGGCCCATCCCATGCCGACACTGCGCAGCTGCGCCGGATACAGCGTCGGCCCGACCGTGTAGAGACCGGCGATGCAGCCGTTGATCAGCGCGCCGACGACGACGCCGATGCAGAAACCCAGCCACAGGACGGAGGTGCTGACGATGAAGACGACCATCATCACGGCCGACAGCAACGAGAATCCGATCAGCACGACCCGTGGCGTGCGCATCCGCGCGGCGAGGCCGTAGAGCACCGAACCGACCGTGCCGCCGATCGAGATCGCCATGCCGGCGGTGACCGCGGCGCTCTCGGACAGTCCGTCCTCGACCAACAGCGTGGGCGTCCAGCTGTTGACGAAGTAGAAGCCGAACATGATCGTGATGAAGGCCGCCCAGAGCAGGATCGTGGGCGTCAACAACCGCCGGAGCCACCCCGAACCGGTGCGCCCGTCGACGTCCACAGTGGACCGGACCTGGTCGAGTTCGGCCCAGCTGACGGAGTTCATGCCCATCCGGCCCAGCGTGCGGTTGATGCGTTCCAGCGCATTCCGCGGGCGGCGCTGTTCGAGATAGGCGACCGACTCGGGCAGCAGCAGGAGGATGACGACGAGTGCGATCAGATTGGCGAATCCGCCTGCGTAGAACACGATCCGCCAGTCACCGCCGACGGCGGTCTGCGCGACCAGGCTCGCCGCGGTGGCGCCGACGCCGTAGCCGGCCGTGTAGATACCGATGGCGAGTCCCCGGTTCTTGGCGTTGGAGAACTCGCTGGCGATCACGTTGGCGCTGGCCAGGATTCCGCCCACGCTGATGCCGGTGACGAACCGGAAACCCGCCATCACCGGCATGTTCGGGGCCATGGCGGCGCCGAGCATGCCGACCGTGCCGAGGACGAGGCTGATGACGATGATCGGCCGGCGTCCGATGAGGTCGCCGAAGGGGGCGAGCAGCATGGAGCCCAGGGCCATGCCGATGAGCCCGGCCGAGACGAGGAGCCCGAATTCGGAACCGGTCAGTCCGAACTCGTCGGTCACGGCGGGGCCGGTGAAGGACACGGCCATGATGTCGAAGCCGTCGAGACAGTTGATGAAGGCGCACAGGGCGACGATCAGCCATTGGTATCCGGACATCGGCGCCGCGGCGGTGCGTTCAGCGATGTTCATGGAAACATCCCGATGTGAGAGGGCCCGCGGGGCGGGTCAGGTGAGGTGGAGGGTGACGGTGGCGTTGCCGCCGGGGCGGTCGGCGACCGCTCGCGAGACGCACAGGCACAGGTCGGCCGACCGTGCCTTCTGCTCCTGGCTGAGGAAGACGTCGCGGTGGTCGATGGTTCCGTCCGTGTCGACGACCTTGGCCAGGCAGAGTCCGCATTCGCCCTTGCGGCAGTCGGAGAGCGTGTCGATTCCCGCTGCGTTCAGTGCATCCAGGATCGAGGTGTCGGGTGCGACGACGACCTCGCGATCCCATTGGGGAAGGCGCACCCGGAACTCCTCGGCGGCGAACCGGCCGCTGGAGCCGAAGGTCTCGAACCGCAGGTCGGTCTCCGGCAGTGCGTGCTCGGTCCAGCTGGTCCGGATCGCGTCCATCAGCCGGATCGGGCCGCACATGTAGAGCTCGGTCGATCGGGAGTCCGCGGCGATGCCTGCCACGAGATCGGGGATCGACAACGGCGTGCCCTCGTCACTGACGTGCACGCGGACGCGGTCGTCGTGTTCGGCGCAGAGCTCGTCGACGTAGGCCATGACCCGGCGGCTGCGGCCGACGAGCACGAGTTCGTAGCCGGCGCCCCGGCGGCGTAGCGCGGTGGCCATGGCGGCCAGCGCGGTGACGCCGATGCCGCCGGCGACAAGGACGTACCGGCTCGCGCCGACCGAGAGCGGGAAACTCTGCAACGGTCCCGTCACGGTGAGCTCGTCGCCCACGGTCAGTGCGTGCATGGCCGCCGAACCACCGCGGGAGGTGGGGGAGAGCTGCACGCTGAGGGTGAGCCTGCGGCCGTCGCCGGCGGACCGCACGACGGAGTAGGACCGCACGACAGGGTGGGAGCGGCGCTCGCCGGGTACCGGCACGTCGACGTCCACATGCGTGCCGGGGGCCGCGGGTGCGGCCTGCTCGAGTTCGAGCACGATCCGGCGGACGTTCTCGGCGATCTCCTCGGTCTCGGCGACGCGCGCCCGTTGGCGGCGGGACCGGTCCTGGATCGCCATCAGACGGCCCGCCCCGGTGCGGGGGCCGCCAACGGTCGCCCTTCGGCGGTCAACATCCGTTCGAGGATCCGGCGTACCCACATCCCGCCGGCGTCGATGTTGAGGCTGTAGAACTGATGTCCCGGGTTGGCGTCGATCGCGCGCTGCTGGGCCCGCAGCATGTCCTCGTCCTCACGGAAGACGCCGTGCACGGCCTGCCGCAGTTGCGTGGTGATGCTCTGGCTGCCCAGGCAGTAGTTGCGCATGAAGGCCCAGAAGTAGTGGCACGTGCGGTCGGTCTCGGGGGTGATCGTGTTCATGACGAACCCGTTGACGCCCTGGCTGCGGTCGCCCTCGGGGGCGCCGGTGCCGGCCTTGGCGACACCGACGTCGATGCAGATCGTGCTCGGCGCCTGGAACGTGATGATCTGCCAGCGGTCGACCCTGCCCTCGAATCCGGGGAACTTGTCGCGCAGGTTCTTCAGCCAGAACGGCGGCGGGTCGATGTCGCGCATCCAGCGGGTGACGGTGACCGTGTGCTCGTCGTGCGTCACGTCGAACTCGGCCTCGGAGAGTTCGTCCTGGCCGATGCTCGAGGAGTGCACGAACTCCTCGTGCGTGAGGTCCATCAGGTTGTCGAGCACGAGCTGGTAGTTGCAGTCGGCGTGGATGGTCTCGCCGTCGCCCGCCCACTCCGGATCGTCCATCTGGTACATGTCCGGGACGGTGCTCGGGTCGGCCAGGTCGGGATCGCCCATCCAGACCCAGACGTACCGGTAGCGCTCGACGACGGGATACGACGGCACGACCGCGCTCGGGTTGATCGTCTCCTGTGCGGGCATGGCGGTGCAGCGGCCGGTCGAGTTGTAGCGCAGACCGTGGTACGGGCACTGCAGTTCGTTGCCGAGGATCTTTCCCTGGGACAGCGGCGCCAATCGGTGCCAGCAGGCGTCGGCGAGCGCGACGGCCCGGCCTTCGCTGTTGCGCCACAGCGCGAGCGGGACGCCGGCGACGGTGCGTGCCAACGGCTGCTTGCCGGTGACCTCGTGGTCCCACGCCGCGACGTACCAGGTGTTGCGCGGGTGGTTGAAGATCTTGGCCGGCGCCGGGTCCGCCGCTGAGCCCGTGGAGCTCGTGGACTCAGCGGGTTCCGTGGCGGACGTGGGGAGGGGAGAGGTGAGCGTCATTGGCCAACTCCCTATGAAGGTAGGTATGTGTTGGACAGGTCACAAAGTATCTATCTATATAGTGAGTTGGCAAGGGTGGATACGGTGAGAAGTCGGGGAGAGGAGGGGATTGTGTCGCTGCGATGGGCGCTGATCGCGCTGCTGACGGGTCGTCCGATGACCGGGTACGACATCTCGAAGGGCTTCAGTCGGTCGGTCGCGCACGTGTGGCACGCACCCGACTCGCAGATCTACCCCGAGCTCAACCGGATGGAGCGGGACGGTCTGCTGCGGTCGGTCGAGATCCCCTGGGGGAAGAAGGGGACGAAGAAGGAGTACCACGTCACCGACGAGGGGCTGGCCGAGTTCCGGACGTGGATGGATTCGCCCCAGGTGCCTCAGCGGCAGCGGGATCCGGCCTACCTGAAGGCCGCGTACTTCGACTTCGCCGATCCGGCGGCCGTGCGCGAGCAACTGCGCCAGCAGCAGGAGTACTGGGAGGAGCATCTGGCGATGCTCGAACGCACGCGGGCGAGCCTCGTCGACCGCACGCATCCCATCCTCGCCGCGCGCATCGAGAAGCTCGACGACCGTGAGGCCGAACTGGCCGTCCGCTGCAAGGTCTACGCCTACGACGGACTGATCGCGCGTGCCCGGAGCGAACTGGCGTGGATCGCCGACGGCTTCACCCTGGTCGACGAACTCGAAGCCTGAGCACGAACGGCTGGCCCCTCGCCGCCGTCATGACCACCCGCGTGTAGCCCAGTTTTCGGGCCCTGCAAGGGATCTCGTCGAACCCGTCGCGGATCGCGTAGTGGCACAGCAGCTCACTGTCCTTCGGCTGTCGCATTGACGGTCGCGATCCCGCGCTGCTATCAACGTATCAGGAATCCTGAGAGATTGGCTGATGATGAGTGCTGCTGTGCAGAACGCGACGGGAGCGAGTGGCGAGCCGTGGGGCGACACCGTGCTGGTGGAGTTCGACGAGGGCATCGCCTGGGTGACGCTCAACCGGCCGGACAAGCGCAACGCGATGAACCCCACGCTCAACGACGAGATGGTGCGCGTGCTCGACCATCTCGAGGCTGACGATCGATGCCGCGTCCTGGTGCTGACCGGCGCGGGGGAGTCGTTCTCGGCCGGGATGGACCTCAAGGAGTACTTCCGCGAGGTCGACGCGACCGGAAGTACGGCCGTGCAGATCAAGGTGCGCCGCGCGAGTGCGGAATGGCAGTGGAAGCGGTTGGCCAACTGGTCCAAGCCGACCGTCGCGATGGTCAACGGCTGGTGCTTCGGCGGAGCGTTCACGCCGCTCGTGGCCTGCGACCTGGCGTTCGCCGACGAGTCGGCGCAGTTCGGCCTGTCCGAGGTCAACTGGGGGATCCCGCCGGGCGGCGTCGTCAGCAGGGCGCTCGCCGCGACCGTTCCGCAGCGGGACGCGCTGTTCCACATCATGACCGGCGAGCCGTTCGACGGACGCGAGGCCGCCCGGATGCGGCTGGTGAACGAGGCGTTGCCCGCCGACCGGCTGCGCGCGCGGACGCGTGAGGTCGCGCTGAAGCTCGCCTCGATGAACCAGGTCATCCTGCACTCGGCGAAGACCGGGTACAAACTCGCGCAGGAGATGCCGTGGGAACAGGCCGAGGACTACCTCTACGCCAAGCTCGACCAGTCGCAATTCGCCGACCAGGCGGGAGCGCGGGCGAAGGGGCTGACCCAGTTCCTCGACGACAAGTCCTACCGACCCGGATTGAGCACCTTCGATCCCGACAGGTGACCATCCGGCGGCACGGAGGTGAGCCCCATGCGTAATCAGGGCCTGGGGTCCTGGCCCGACCGGCGTGCGCGGATGACCCCCACCGCGGTGGCCGTCGTTCACGAAGGGCGGGAACTGACCTACGGCGAACTGCGGGACCGGGTGCGACGCCTGGCCTCGGTGCTCGCCGAACGTGGTGTCCGGGCGGGCGACCGGGTGGCGTATCTCGGGCCCAACCACCCCGCGTATCTGGAGACGCTGTTCGCCTGCGGGGTTCTGGGCGCGGTCTTCGTCCCCGTCAACAGCCGGCTCACCGCCTCGGAGGTGGATTTCACGCTCGCCGACTCGGGTGCGACCGTGCTCGTCCACACCGCGGACCGGTCGGGCGTGGTCGCCGAGCTGGCCGCGCTCGACCGCCTGACGGTCATCGAGACCGGCCCGGCGTACGAGGAGCTGCTCGCCGCATCGGCCCCGGACGATCGCGACGTCCCCGTCGAACTCGACGAGGTGTGCCTGATCATGTACACCTCCGGCAGCACGGGACGGCCGAAGGGCGCGATGCTGACCCACGGCAACCTCACCTGGAACAGCATCAACGTGATCGTCGAATCCGACATCGCGAGCGACGAGCGGACACTCGTCGTCGCACCGCTGTTCCACACCGCGGCGCTGGGCATGGTGTGCCTGCCGACCCTGCTCAAAGGCGGCCGGGTGGTGCTGCAGTCGGGCTTCGATCCGGCGGAGGTCCTCCGGGCGGTCGAACGGGAACGGATCACCGTGATGTTCGGCGTCCCGACGATGTACGACGCGGTGGCTGCCGACCCCGGATGGGAGACGGCGGACCTGTCCAGTGTTCGCACGTTGTTGTGCGGCGGCGCCCCGGTGCCGATCGCGACGATCCGGCGCTACCTCGAGCGCGGACTGAGCTTCGTGCAGGGATACGGCATGACCGAGACGGCCCCCGGCGCGCTCCTGCTCGACCGGAACCACGTCACCGACAAGATCGGCTCGGCGGGCGTCCCGTCGTTCTTCACCGACGTACGGGTCGTGGATTCGGCGGGCGTTCCGGTGGCCGCGGGGCAGCGCGGCGAGGTCGTGGTCAGCGGTCCCAACGTGATGCGCGGCTACTGGGACAGGCCGGACGAGACAGCGGCCGCGTTGCGGGACGGGTGGTTTCACTCCGGCGATGTGGCCACAGTGGACGAGGACGGCTACGTGTTCGTCGTCGACCGGGTCAAGGACGTGATCATCTCGGGCGGCGAGAACATCTACCCCGCCGAGGTGGAGAACGAACTCCACGAGTTGGCCGGCGTCCAGGCCTGTGCCGTGATCGGCGTGCCCGACGCGAAATGGGGCGAGGTCGGCAAGGCGGTCGTCGTCCTCGAGCCGGGCGCAGCGCCCGACGCCCCCACGCTGCTCGACGGACTGCGCGGCAGGCTGGCGTCCTACAAGATCCCGAAAACGGTCGAGTTCGCCGAAGCGCTGCCGGTGACCGGATCGGGCAAGGTGCGCAAGGGCGAGTTGCGGCGGCGCTACCGCTGACGACGACGGAAGGCCGGGGCAGGTCCACGGGGCTGCCCCGGCCTTTTGTCTTCGGAACCCTGAGTGTCAGGGTTCCCCTGTCAGAACGGGTATTGCGGTGCGGTGGCGCGCAGGGTCATCCACTGGGTCTCGGTGAACGACTCGAGGTTGGCGCGCTGCCCGCCGACGCGGGACGAGCCCGACGCGCCGACGCCGCCGAAGGGAGCGTTCGGGTCGTCGTTGAACGTCTGGTCGTTGATGTGCACCAGGCCGGTCGGCACCCGGTCGGCGATCGCGGTCGCGCGCGCGAGGTCGTTGGTGAGAATCCCGAGTGCGAGGCCGAACTCGCTGTCGGCGGCCAGCTGGGCCGCTTCGTCCACATCGGAGAACGGCCGGACGCACGCGACGGGGCCGAACACCTCCTCGCGGTAGGCCGGGGTGTCGGCGGTGCAGTCCGCCAGCACGGTCGGACGGTGGAACAGACCCTCGTGCGTGCCGCCCGAGACCAGCCGTGCGCCTGCTGCGACGCTGGCCTCCACCAGGCCCGTGACGTGCCGGAGCTGCTTGTCGTCGATGACGGGCCCGAGTGCGACGTCCTCCCGGAAGCCGTCGCCGACGGTCAGTGCGTCGGCCTTCTTGCCGAGCAGTGCGACGTAGTCGTCGTAGACCGACTCGTGGACCAGGTGCCTGCCGATCGCCATGCACACCTGTCCGGAGTGGACGAAGTTGCCGAACGCGCCGCAGGACGCGGCGGCCTCGAGGTCGACGTCGTCGAGCACCACGAGGGCGCTGTTGCCGCCCAGTTCGAGATGGCTCCTCGTCAGCGTTTCCGCGGCTCGTGCACCGATCGCCCGGCCCGCGGGCGTGGACCCGGTGAACGACACCACGCGGACCTGAGGGGCGTCGATCAGCGCGCCGCCCACGTCCGCGTCGCCGGGCAGCATGTGCAGGACTCCGCTGGGGACCCCGGCCTCCTCGAAGATCCGGGCGAGAACGACACCTCCGCACACCGCGGTACGCGGATCCGGCTTCACCAGAACACTGTTGCCGAGCGCGAGTGCCGGCGCGACCGAGCGGATCGCGAGGATCAGCGGGAAGTTGAACGGCGCGATGACCGTGACGACGCCCGCGGGCACGTGGCGTTCGACGCTGATGCGCGGCATCGGCGAGTGCAGCAGCTGCCCGTACGGGGCGGTGGCCAGTGCGGCGGCCTCGGTGCATTCGGCCACGGCGGCCTGCACCTCGATGTCGGCCTTGAACCGCGTGGAACCCGCTTCCCGCACGATCCATTCGGCGATCTCGTCGGCGTTCTCGGCGAACAGGGTCGCGGCGCGGGACAGCACCGCGGCCCGTTCGAAGGCGGAGGTCGCCGCCCAGTCGCGCTGCGCCTCACCGGCTCGCTGTGCTGCGCGGGTGGCCTGGCCGGCGGTGGCGTGTCCGACGTCGGCCAGCGCCGACCCGGTGGCCGGCTCCGTGGCCGGATAGGTGCCACCCTCGGCGGCCGTCCAGCCGTCGCTGGACACCCGTCCCTGCCACGAGGTGCTGTCGAGTAGCCGCATTGCTCACTCCCCATCTTTATGTCAGGTTCCCTGATGATGATGGGTGTAGAGTTCGGATGCAAGGTGTTCGGGCCGGTCAGGTCCGAAAAGTCAGGCCTCGGTCGTGCGGGAGGGATCGCCGGTCAGTGCGGTGAGCGTGGTGATGCCGTGTTCGAGCCCTTCACGGAAGATCTCGCGCTGGCCGCTCGACAGTCCCGCGGTGAGTGCCGACTCCAGTTCGTGGATTGCGGGGGAGCAGCGGTCGAGCAGATCCTGTCCGTCCTCGGTGAGGGTGGCGAGCAGCACCCGCTTGTTGGCAGGATCGGCCTCGCGGCGCAGATAGCCGCGCTTCTCGAGGGTGAGGACCATTTCGTGCATCGTCTGCGGACGCAGGAACGCGCGCCTCGCCAACTGTGCCGACGACGTCCCACCGCGCGCCCGGAGCACCGTCAGCGCCGTGTACTGCAGCGTCGTCAGCCCGAACGGCCGCAACGCGTCGTCCATCAGCGCGCGGATGGCCAGCTCCAGTCGTTTGACGAGGTAGAGCGTCAACGGCGGCGTGGGCTCACCGTCCGGTGCGCCGCCGTGCTGTCCTGCGATGTGGTCACTCACGGTCCGTATGATTCCACGCGCCTGTCCCGGGAGGAGAAATCCGAACGCACGGCGCGTGGCGTGACTGCGTGGACGTGGCTGTGCGATCGCTCGCCGGGTGGTATCCCTACGATGGATCTTGACGACATGCCGGATGCGAAGGACTGGGGAGTGCGATGACGGCCGGTGGCAACGACGCGGACAGGTTCGCGGGCAAGGATCTCGAGCTCGACAAGCCGAATCCGGCGCGGATGTACGACTACGTGCTGGGCGGGGACCTCAACTACGCGATGGACCGCCAGCTCGTGGACGAGGTCATGACCGCGATGCCGCGTGCCCGCGACACGGCCCTGCTGAACCGGTACTGGCTGCGCCGCGCCGTGCGTTACGGCGCACGCCAGGGGATCCGGCAGTTCCTCGACCTGGGATCGGGCATGCCGACGGTGGGGCAGGTGCACGAGATCGCCCAGGAATTCGACCCGGAGTCGAAGGTCGTCTACGTCGACAACGAGCGCATCGCCGTGGCGCACAGCGCGATCGTGTTGGAGGACAACGACCGCGCCGAGATGATCGGCGCCGACGCCGAGCGGGTCGACGAGGTCCTCGGACATCCCACGACGCGGCGGCTGCTCGATTTCGACCAGCCGGTGATGGTCCTGATGTCCGCGCTCGTGCACTACTTCCCGCCCGGCGAGCGGGACGCCGCCACGATGATCACCCGCTACCGCAACGTACTCGCCCCTGGTAGCTATCTGGCGCTGTCGAGCTTCACCGGCGACCACCAGGACGAGGAGATGTTCCGGGCGGTCGAGCTGAGCAAGGGCACGAGCGAGCCCATCCACCTGCGCAGCCGCGAGGAGGTCCGGGAACTGATGTCGGGTTTCGACCTGGTCGACCCCGGCATCGTGTTCACCCCGGAATGGCACCCGGACTCCCCGGAGGACGTGGGCGAGAAGCCGGAACTGTCCGGTGTGTTCGCCGTCGTCGGCTACAAGCCGTGACACCGGTGGCCGGCTCCGGTGACGGGCCGGCCGGTGCGCCGGTTCAGGGCGCGGGCCAGCCCGTGTAGGCCTCGGCGAGGTAGGTCGCACCGGCGGTGGACCGGACCACCGAGCGCAGCTCGGCGACCTGGCGGCGGAGGTCGAACTCGTCGGCTCCCGGGCCGCGGTGCAGCATCGCGGTCATCCAGTACGAGAAGTGCTGGGAACGCCACACCCGATCCAGCGCGCGCCGCGTGTACTCATCGAGCACGTCGTCGTCATCCGCGGCGAGAGCCTGTTCGAGCACCTCGGCGAGCACGGCGGCGTCGGCGAGCGCGAGGTTGAGGCCTTTCGCTCCCGTGGGCGGAACGGTGTGCGCGGCGTCCCCGGCCAGCACCATGGCGCCGTGGCGCATCGGCTCGACGACGTTGCTGCGAAAGCGCAGTACCGACCGGTCGACGATCGGCCCCTCGACGAGCTCGTGCCCGTTCGCACCGACCCGCGCCTGCAGCTCCGTCCAGATGCGATCGTCCGACCAGTCGGCGACGTCGGTGTCCGGATCGCACTGGAAGTACATCCGCTGCGTGGTCTCGGTGCGTTGGCTGATCAACGCGAACCCGCGATCGGAATGGTTGTAGATCAGTTCCGGAGCGCTTTTCGGTGCCTCGCACAGAATCCCGAACCAGGCGTACGGATACTCCTTGCGGTACTGCCGGATCTCGGACTCCGGGACCTCGTGCCGGCACAGACTGTGCGAGCCGTCGGCGCCGACGAGGTAACGGCACCGGACCTCGTGGGCGCGGCCGTCGGCGCCGGTGAACCGGATCGCAGGACGCGCGGTGGTGACGTCGTGCACGGTCGTGTCGCGGACCCCGAACCGCACGTCCGCCCCGTCAGCGGCCCGCGCGTCGGCGAGATCGACGAACACCTCGGTCTGCGGGTACAGCCACACCGACGCGCCGGCCAGCTCCTGGAAGTCGATGCGGTGGATCTCGCCGCCGAAGGCGAGGCACGTGCCGTGGTGCTGATCGCCCTCGGTCAGCACCCGCCGCGAGACGCCGGTCTCGCTGAGCAGCCGGACGCTGTCGGCCTCCAGGATGCCCGCCCTGGCGGTGCGTTCGATCTCGGTGCGCTCGCGGTGGTCGACGACGACCGAGTCGATGCCGCGGCGGGCGAGCAGGTGCGACAGCATGAGCCCGGCCGGACCGCCGCCGACGATCCCCACCCGCGTCGTGGTGATCTCCCGTGCGGTCATTCCTGCTCGCTCTCGGCGAGGACCCGGCGCGCGACCGCGAATCCGTGGTTGGCGGTGGGAACGCCGCAGTACACCGCGCTCTGCAGGATGACCTCGCCGATCTCCTCGCGGCTCAGGCCGTTGCGCAGGGCCGCGCGCACGTGCATGGCGAACTCGTCCCAATGGCCGCGGGCGAGCAGTGCGGTGAGCACCGCGACGCTGCGCATCCGCCGGTCGAGTCCGGGGCGGGTCCACACACTGCCCCACGCGTACCGCGTGATCAGGTCCTGGAAGTCCTCGGTGAAGGCGTCCTTGGCCGCCTCGGCCCGGTCGACGTGGTCGTCGCCGAGTACGTCGCGGCGCACGCGCATCCCGTCGTCGTAGCGGTCGCTCATCGCATCTCCCGTCGGAGTCGTCGTGGTGGAGTGCTCGTGTCGTCGGCGGGCCGGGCTCAGCCGCGGTACCGGTCGAGCACGGCGTCGACGAAACGGCCCGCGGCACCGACGTAGTCGCCGGGAGTCCCGGTTCCGCCGCGTTCGGCGAGCAGCTCGTCCGCCGCGGCGTCGGCGTGGGCGCGCATCGCGGCGACGTCGACCTCGAGGCCGCCGACGAGACCGGCCGTCTGCGAGGCGGCCGTGGTGGTCAGCTCCAGCAGCCGGCGCAGTGCCGGCCATTCGGCGTGCCATGCGCCGTCGGGACGTTGGTCGACGGCCTGCGCCGCGGCCAGGTGCAGGGTGGCGCCGAGCTGCGGGGCCTGCAGCGCCGCACCGCGGATCAGGACCGACAGCACCGGGTTCCGCTTGTGCGGCATGGTCGACGAACCGCCGTGTCCATCTGCGGTGCCCTCCCTGACCTCGCCGATCTCCGGCCTGCCGAGCACGGTGACGTCGGTGGCGATCACTCCGGCCGCATCGCACACGCCGACCAGCGCGTCACCGACGTCGGTGATCGGGCGGCGGCGGGAGTGCCAGGGCAGGCCGGGCCACCGGAGGTCGAGTTCGCCGGCGAACGCCCGGGCCGTCGCGATCGGATCTGCGGCCAGGTCGGCCGTCAGGGACAGCGTTCCCGCCGCGCCGCCGCACTGCACCGGAAGGGTGCTCGCGCGCGCGGCCGCGGCGTCGCGGGCGTCGAGCACGCCCGCCAGCCACTGCGCCGCGGTCAGCCCGAACGTCACCGGGACGGCGTGCTGGGTGAGGGTGCGGCCCGGCATGACGTCGTCGCGGTACCGCGCCGCGAGTGCCGCCAGGTGGCCGGCCGCCGTGGTGAGGTCGTCGCCGATCCGGTGGAACGCGGCACCGGACACCAACATGAGCGCGGTGTCGAGCACGTCCTGACTGGTCAGTCCACGATGGACGGTGCGGTTGAGCCGGTCGTCGTCCACGGCGCGCCGCAGGGCCGCCACGAGCGGCACGACCGGGTTTCCCGAGGACTCCGCGTCGCGGGCCAGCTCGTCGACGTCGAGGCGTGCGGCGGTGAGAGCCCGCGTGATGCGCTCGGCCTCGTCCCCATCCAGGTCGCCGGTCGCGGCCAGGGCACGCACCCACGCGATCGCGACCCGCCGCAGCGCTTCGGCCACCGCGGCGTCGTCGGTGAGTTCGGCGCCGCGATGCGCACCCGGTTCGAGCAGGCCGCTCATCGGTCGTGTCCGGGGAAGGTCAGGAACACGGTCTCGCGGTCGCCCTGCAGCCGGATGTCGTGGCGCAGATTGCCGTCGGCGTCGCGCTCGGCGATCAGAGTGGCGCGGCGCTCGTCGGGCAGTGTGCCGAGCACGGGGTCGGACTCGAGACCGGGTGCGGGCACGTAGATGCGGGTGAACAGCCGGTCGAGCAGCCCGCGGGCGAAGACCGTGACGGCGACGTACGCGGCGGCGCCCTCGCGCGCGGGCGCCGGTTCGACGGTCGTGAAGTCGTAGCGGCCGGCAGAGTCGGTGGCCGCCCGGCCCCAGCCGGTGAACCGGCCGTCCCGGCGCAGCGACCCCTCCGACCGGGCAATGCGGCCTGCGGCGTCGGCCTGGCGGATCTCGAGGAGCGCATCCGGAACCGGTTCGCCGGCACCGTCGTAGACCCTGCCGTGCAGCCGGATGCTGTCTGCGGCTCCGAGAGGGGACAGCCGCGGGCCGTCGTCGTAGGGGAGTGCGTAGTGGAAGAACGGGCCGACGGTCTGGCCCGGCGTCGGGGCGAGTTCAGACATGCTCGTCCTCCATCGGCGTCGCGTGCGTGCCGGTGAGCACGATGTCCCAGCGGTATCCGGTGGCCCACTCGTGGGTCGTCAGGTCGTGGTCGTACGCGGCGACGAGTCGGTCGCGGGCCTTCCCGTCGGTGATCGACTGGTAGATGGGGTCGAACGGGAACAGCGGGTCGCCGGGGAAGTACATCTGTGTCACGAGTCGCTGGGTGAACTCGTGACCGAACAGCGAGAAGTGGATGTGGGCGGGCCGCCAGGCGTTGTGGTGGTTGCGCCACGGATACGGACCGGGTTTGACGGTGGTGAACCGGTAGCGGCCGTCGTCGTCGGTCAGGCACCGGCCCGCGCCGTGGAAGTGCGGGTCGAGGGGCGCCGGGTGCTGATCGCGTTTGTGCACGTACCGCCCCGCGGCGTTGGCCTGCCAGATCTCGACCAACTGGTGGCGTATGGGGCGACCGTCGGCGTCGAGGACCCGGCCCGTGACCACCATCCGTTCGCCGATCGGTTCACCCTGGGGGTGCAGGGTCAGATCCGCCTCGGTGGGGTCCACATCGGACTCACCGAACACGGGCGCGACAGTTCGACGTCCTCGGGGTCGACGGCCAGCGGGAGCCGGGTGGGGTGGCGGAGTGTCGAACTGCGGTACGGGGCGAAGTCCAGCCGGGTCCGGGTCTCGCCGGGTTCGGCCTCGGCGTGGATCCGGGTGATCTCGTCGGAGATGGACCGCTGCGTTGCGGGCGTCATGGGTCACATCGTGCGCGGAGATCACGACGGGGGCTAGGCTTGACTTTCACTCAGTGAAAACAGTCGGAGGGTGAGCATGGCGGGCAACGTGTCGACGCCCGGTGCCACCGTGGTGTCGCGGGTGCTGGCGGTGCTGTACGCGTTCGACAACGGGCATCGCAGGCTCGGGGTCTCCGAGGTGGCGCGCCGCACCGGCCTGCCGGTGCCGACGGTGCACCGCCTGCTGCGCGAGCTCGCGGCGGGCGAGGCTCTGACCCGCGGCGACGACGGCAGGTACGTGATCGGCAGGCGGTTGTGGGACGTGGGCCGGCTGGCCCCCGAGCAGACCGAACTGCAGCAGGTCGCCTCGCCGTTCCTCAGCGACATCCACGCGGCCACCCGCGCGACGGTGCACCTGGCCGTGCGGGACGGCATGGAGGTGCTGTACCTCGACCGGCTGTCGGGGCGCGCGTCGGTGCCGGTCGTCAGCCGGCCCGGCTCGCGGCTCCCGCTGCACGCCACGGGGGTGGGCAAGGTGCTGCTGGCCCACGCGCCGGAGCAGCTCCGGGACGCCTACCTGGCCGCCGACCTGCGCAAGCCGACCGTCCACACGATCACCCGGCCGGATCGGTTGCGCAGGCAGCTGGCCGCCGTCCGGCGGGAGGGGCACGCGACGACGGAGGACGAGATGACGCTCGGCGCCTGCTCCATCGCCGTGCCGATCACGCGGACCGCCCCGAGCGGCCCGGAGGTGGTGGCGGCCCTGGGTATCGTCGTGCCGACGCTCAAACGGGAACGCACCCGGCTGCTGACCGCCCTGCACGTCGCCGCGCAGGGCATCGCCCGCAGCCTGCCGTGACCCGATCGTTCCTGGTGGTGGGCCGGGTCGGACTTGAACCGACGGCCAAGGGATTATGAGGCATCCGGCAGGCGTCGCACAGCGCTCTTACCAGTGGAAACGCTTGCACGGGACGTCACGATGGGTGCGAACGAGGCACCACGAGCAACCATTTCGCACCCAAACTCGCACCCAGGCCTCGGCAAGTGTCCACGACGGCTGCGGCATCACCCCGGCTCAATACGGCTGCGCACGTCAGACTCCGTCGTGCACAGCTCGGTACTGCTCGTCGGTCACCGGTTCCAACCAGGGCGCGCCGCCGGGCCCGCGATCAGTCCGACGAGTGCGCCATCAGAGTCTCGGCTGCACCTCGGTCCCGGTGCTGGCCCGGCGGGCACCGGACCGTGTCCCCCGCACGCACCCCTGCGCCGTCGTCACTACGTGTGACGACGGCGAACCCCTGGCCCTGACGGTACTGTTGCCCCGAGGCTTGGCCTTCTACGGCGCCGCGAGCAATATCTACCACGTCGGCCTAAATCTCGGTGACAGGATGGCCCAGGGCCGGCTCGCAGGACCCCGACCAGAATCGGGCCTTACCGCAACCCAAGGCAGACGACTACGTCGGGGCAGTCGGCCGGCCAGGTGAAGTACCGCCGCTCTCGCCGAACCTGGACCGAGCAGCGGTTAGCTCCAACTATGGCCTTTGGTAATTGGCGCGGCCAGCTTCCTTACCTCGCGAGTGGCGGACCTCGTGGTTGCGACCACACGTGCCGCGCTGCTGGCGGTTCTGAGGTGCTGTTAAACCGACGTTTGAGTGATAGAAGGCGCCTGCCTCGCAGCGCGATCTGACGCAGTGTCACCCTAATTGCTATTCGCGAGTGAATCGGTCCCGACTCCGCGACCAAGAACGTGAAGCGATCTCTACGCTAGAGCTAACGCATCATGCTCTCGGGGAGGAACAAGTATATGGATCCGACATCGGAAACCACGATCGTTGCCTCAGTGATCGCGGCGCTGGCGAGGTCGTTCACGACCGACGCGTGGGCGGGATTCAAGGAGGGGCTTGGCAGGGTCCTTGGGCGCGGGAACAAGGACGATGCCGCGCGTGAAGAGGAGCAATTGGAGCGGGACAAGGATCGACTTCTAGCAGCTCAGGACGACAGCAACACCGACATCGCCAATCGTGTTGACGCCAAGTGGACCATACGGCTCCAGGAGTTCCTCGAAGAGCACCCGGAGCATTTTGACGAACTTCGCGCTCTGGCTTACGAGTACGGCGACGGTTCCGCGAGCCCGGCTGCATCGCAAAGCGTTGTCAACCGCAACGTCGCGATGGGTGGCAGCCGGATCATCTCCAGCGGTATCGGCGATGTCAATGTGCACCTACCGCGCGGAGAGTGATCAGTGACCGACCTGAGCCGTAATGATCGAGCTTCGGCACCAGCCACGTCACATGCGATTGTAAATACGGTCTTTGCTGATCGCGGATCCAATCCTCGTGTCGCCGGGCGCGATGTTATTGAGAACATTGAACACCATCATTACAACGGCATCGGTTCCGAACCAATGGACTGGGACCTCCAGGAAGCACGACTTGGTTTCGTGCAGCCTCGTGGATATGTCGAGATTCAGCAAAAGTTTCTCGAAAGTCATGTTGTAGTGCTGTCGGCCACACGGGGAACAGGGCGTCACACTGGGGCACTCAACCTCCTTGCTGCGGCTGAAGAACAAGTGCGCCGTGACGGATCCCCGATCCGGGAGTTCCGCCGCTTGCGCCCAAGTTGGCTTCGCCCCCAGGCCGAGTCACTTCCACGCCTCGCTCGCTACGGTTACCTTCTCGACCTCTCAGACAGCGTGGACAAGCTCGATCCTGCGGGGAAGGTTGACGCTCGTCCGTCAAGCCAGTTCGGGGCGAGCTTGAAAGAACATGCGGCGAAGTTGAGTAAACTCGGATCATTCCTCGTCGTGCTTGTCACACCGGAAGTCTGGCAGCGCTGTGAGACCTCCGCTCAGTCGATCACTGTGTCATGGCAGAAGCCATGTGCGACCGATGTCGCAATAGCTGCGCTCCGGAACCGATTTCGACGTGAAGACCGTATCGAGTGGCTCCACGAGCCGCCGTTCTCGACCACATTAACTGAAGGATCATTATCTCCTACCAATGCCACACGTTTGGCGTCAGCCATTTCGCGCGCCGAACAGTCAGAAGACGGCACCGTCAGTGCGCAGAAGATTGCGATTGATGAGTTTCGCAACTGGTCTGAGCATCTCCGGACATGGTTCCGAGAGAAGACGGATATCTACGATCGCGCAATCCTTATCGCTGCCGCCGCGCTCGGGAGGGCGCTCGACCAAGAAATCGTGAATGCTGCCGATAACCTCTTGGAGGTCGCGAACGAAGAGAACACGATTCGCAACCCGCTTCGCGCCCCTGATCTCGTGGAGCGCCTTGCCAGCACGGGGGCAGATATCGGCCTTGACCACTTCGTGTCACTGAACGACAAGCGCCCTGGCTTCGATACTGCCGTTCTCGATCATGTGTGGCGACAGCGCCCCAAGCTGCATCCCACCTTGCTGGACTGGCTTGTCCGACTCGCCACTGCTGACAAGGTATCACGGGCACGACGCGAAAGGATTGCATCCGTTATCGCAGGCTTGGGAATACGCAGGGGAATCTCGCAGCATGTGGTTGATTTCGCCCGAAACCAAGCGAAGGTTGGCCATCGCGAGCTTGCTGTCATGATTCTTAACGAGAGCGTTCTGGATCCTGGTATCGGTTCCTATGTCCGAAACCGCATTTCCGGATGGGCATCGAGCAAAGACCCGTTGCTACTCGACTTGGCTGCCGCCGTTTGCGGCGGCAGGATCGGTATCGAACGTACAGACCTCGCGCTGACGCGACTCGGCCGAGTGCTCACCAACCCTCACGCCTCACTTGATGTCCTGCGGACGGTTGGCCGGGCGTTGGGAGCACTTGCGGAGCGGGACGACCTCCGGCCTTCTGTGATGGAGACCGTAACGGCGATGCTGACGAGCAACCCGCGAAGTGGTGCGCAGATGTTCTTGGAGATCGCCACATACCAGGACGACACCTTGGTTGTTCCACGTCTGATACGCGATGCCAACAGTGACGAGGCGATGCGTGCGACGTTAGTGCAATGCTGGCAAGAGTCGCTAACAGCGTTGGGACCGGGGCCGTGCGCACGAGCTATGGACACATGGATCGGTGCAAGCGAAGCTGGAAAACTCGACGAAGGCACCGTACTCGCGATCTGTATGCCTGTGCTGCATCTGGATACGGACTTGAGTCTAGCGACGCTGGTCTTCAAACACGTGTCAGACAAGTTGCACCAAAAGGTGATGCGTGACCTCATGCTTTACCACCGCCAGCAGAGGCAAACACAGGCATGAGCCGACGGAAACACCGTGCTCAAGTCCCTGATGACCCATTGGTAGTCCACACAGTCATCACCAGCTATGTTCCCGGCGCCGACTTCGACGCATGGCTCCATCCAAGGTGGTCGCCGGCAGGCAAACGAAATCCTGACAATCCCGGTACAACTGCGCTGGATAACGACTGGCACCACCAGGCCAGCAACGCAGCCCTCAACAGGGTTAGGCAGGTGACGGAACGTCATGCTGCCGTGCGGTTGGTTACGCATGTCAGGGCCGTCGAGCTGGCCATCAACGCTGAACTGGCCGTCCCGGAGAAGTCCTCTGCACCCCTCGATGCCATGATCGGCGGGTTTGTCAATCTCGCTCCAGCCACAAACAGTGAAGTCGCTACCAACGACTACCTTGCGAGCCTTCGTGACGAACGCATCCGGGCCGACCGGGAGCGAACGCGAGCGCGCGCACGGGAGGACCTGTTCGAAGATCATGGGATGGCGTGGTCTTGGTGGGCAGACCAGGGACCCGATATGTTGGCCGTGCTATCAGCCTCGTCGTTCGAGGCGATGCTCGATAAAATGGACAGTGCGCGGAAGCATCGCACAGCAGAACAGCTGAGCGAGCAAGATTCGTTCGCCCACATCCTGATCAACTTTATCGAAACCACCACGCCCACGAAACACCGAGCGATGCTGGGCCTGTTCCGCGAGTATCTAGATCATTTCCAGCGTCACGATCTCGTTCAGCGGCTGGACAATTTGTCGACGCCCACAAGCACCGACCGCCAGGCCGAAGCCACCGACGAGAGCAGCTTGCAGCTCGGATCGCATAGAACGGATGAGAACTCCTCCGGCTCTGAGACGACGTGATCCACTCACGTAGCCGGGTGGCGTTGCCTGGCCGCCGGCAGTTCCGGGAAGCCGTGGACGGCATCGGCGAGATCGAGCCCCCGCTCGTGTTGGGATCGGCCCTGGTTGATGTAGCGCCCGAGCAGGTTCGCGCTGCCTCGGTAGTCCAGGGGTTTGATGTCCCTGAGCAGGTGTGTCACGCCGACGGCGCGGTCATCGCCACGGCATTGGCGACGGTGTTCTCGGTACCGGTCCCCCGGAGTGGGCCGATAGACCGGAGCGCGGACGAAACGCTCTGGTCCCACATGCACGTCGATCTGCTCGACCGGAAGAAGTGGAGGACCCGCGCCGAGCTGACCTCATCGACACGATCATCACGCTGGCCGATGACGGCGATGCGCCGGCCTTCCGACGGTAGTTCGATGCTGCTGACGCGAAAGGGATCAGCGCTGACGGGGTTCGCGACATGCCGGCCATCGACGCCAGAGTGCTTACGACCGGCAACCCCGCCCACGTCCGATGGCGCGACATCGAAACAGCTCGCCCAGCGCTGGAACGCATAGGTGATGCCAATCCGCCGCTGGTCTACGGATGGCTGACCGGCTAGGACCAGCAAGGTCGCACCGCGCCTGGTCACGACGTCAGCTCCATCGGTCTCACCGGCGCCTCTGGCGAATGGCATGCATGCCGTTACGAAACGTGACCCCACAGTGGCGCCTTCCGAGCGGAAGTCAGACCAGGAAGGTGAACAGGGGACTGTCCGGTGACACCTGCTCGATGCGGTGCGGGGCTGCATCCATCCGCTTGAGCATGGGCTCCAGATTCTCCGGGGCACCCAGCTCGACGCCGACCAGCGCGGGGCCGGTTTCACGGTTGTTGCGCTTGACGTACTCGAAGCGCGTGATGTCGTCGTCGGGGCCGAGGATGTCGTCGAGGAACCGGCGCAGCGCGCCCGGCTCCTGTGGGAACTCGACCAGGAAATAGTGCTTGCGGCCCTGGAAGACGAGTGCCCGCTCGACGATCTCGTTGTATCGGCTGACGTCATTATTGCCGCCTGAGAGGATGCAGACCACGGTCGCGCCCTCGGGCAAACCCAAGTCGAGGCCCAACGCCGCCGACGCAAGCGCGCCAGCTGGCTCGGCGATGATCCCGTCAGACTGGTACAGGTCGAGCATCTCTACGCAGATCTGCCCCTCCGGCACCGCCACGAGCCGCGGCTGCTGCTCCGCCGCCACGGCGAACGTGTGCCGCCCGACCTGCCGCACCGCGGCACCGTCGACAAACGGGTCGACGTCCTCGAGCGGTACCGGCCCGTCCTCGGCGAGAGCACGTGCCATGCTCGCCGCGCCCTGCGGCTCGGCGCCGACGACCCTCACCTCCGGATCCGTCTCGCGCAGCCACGTGAAAGTCCCAGCGAGCAGCCCGCCACCGCCGACCGGGACCACGACCACGTCGGGAACCCGGCCGAGCTGCTCGACAACCTCCTTCACAACAGTGCCCTGGCCCGCGATGGTGCGCGGGTCGTCGAAAGCCGGGATAACAACAGCGCCGGTGTTCTTGGCGTACTCACGTGCAGCCGCCGCGCAGTCGTCGTAGGTCTCGCCCTCAACAACGATCTGCACATACTGGCCGCCGAACCGGCCGACCCGGTCACGCTTCTGCCTCGGCGTCGTCCTCGGCAGGTACACCCGCGCGCTGACACCAAGCGCGGCGCATGCGAACGCGACGCCCTGTCCGTGGTTTCCTGCGCTGGCGCACACGACGCCCCGCGAACGCTCATCGTCGCTGAGGGAGGCGATGAGGTTGTACGCGCCGCGGCCCTTGTACGAGCGCACCGTGTTGAGATCCTCGCGCTTGAGCCACACCTCGAGGCCGTGCCGTTGGGACAGCCGCTCGTTACGCTGCAACGGGCTCGGCTGGATCACGCCGGCGAACCGGGTGGCCGCCTCAGTGACATCCGCCGCGCTCACGGCTCCGGCGTCCGGGACGTTCTCAGCCAACGCAGTCCTCCTGTCGTACTTTTGAACCACGAGTAGCCGGACGAGCACGGTCGGAACCCAGCCAGCACGACCGACGGGCCACACACACGCCGCTACTCTTCTACAAGATCAGGGAGACCCTGAACACCTTCGCGCTGAAGTGGCCCTCGCGGCCATTGCGGAAGATGCAGCAATCTACCGTTCTTCCCGGATCGACCGTGTAGCGGCCGGCGACAAACCTGGCCGCGAATGGACACCCTGGGGCTGCTGAAGGGGTGTGTGACATCTGAGTTCGCTTGCCGAGAGGTGGGCGTGGAAGGATGTTGTTGTGCCCAAGC
>NZ_MKKE01000021.1 GCF_001942305.1 Saccharomonospora sp. CUA-673
CGGCCAAGGCGGCGGCGACGAGGACCACCAGCGCAAATACATGGTCGACACCGACGAGGTGTTCGCCCTGACCGAGAACGGTGAAGTGCTGCGCGACCCACCATGGGTGGCGGCGGCGCAGCCGCGGCGGCCAAGGCGGCGGCGACGAGGACCACCAGCGCAAATACATGGTCGACACCGACGAGGTGTTCGCCCTGACCGAGAACGGTGAAGTGCTGCGCGACCCCACCACCGGTCGCGTCGTCACTCCCCCGACCATCGGCGAGTAACCCGCCATGGCGGTACTCGACCGCGCGGTCAAGATCCCGCGCGGACTGCTGCTGTACCTGTGGGAACTCGAAGGCCTCGGCCAAGCCCCACAGGTCCTCGGCGCCCGCGACCTGTACATCCCGCAGGAGGAAACCGGCGAGTACGCCGCCGAACTCTTCCGCCTGCTGCAGGACCAGGGCGTCGCCCACGGCGACATGCCCACCCGCGAACTCCGCGTCGCGCTGCGCGTGCTGTCCCAACCGAACCGTGAACTGTACTGCCGCACCGAAATCCCCGGCGGCAACCGGCAGTTCGCCGTCGCCGCCGCCGGTGGCGAAGCGTCGCCGTCCACGTGCGCGGCGACATCGTGCGCATCGTCGGCTGCAACCCCGACACGTTCGTCGACGACTTCCTCACCGAACTACCCGACTTCGGCCCCGCAACCATCCCCGAACTGCGCGTGCCCCAAGCCGCCTACGACCAGCGGCGCGACAACCACGACATGTTCGCCGCCCGCCCCGCACCCGAACAGCAACTCGACCAACTCATGAAAGCCCCACGGCTCGGCGTCCACGCCATCCGGGCAGGCGCCATCGTCGACGGCCGCTTCCGGAGTGCACCGTTCACCGTCCTGGACATCCGCGGCCACGGCCGTATCGTCACCTTCACCGACCCCCGCGGCGAGATCCGCTGCCTGCCCGGCAGCCCCGCCAACCTGACGCAGACGTTCGCCGCCGCGTGGCAGTCGCTGTGACGAAGGGAGACCGGTGACCGAGAGCTACTACCAGCGGATCGACGAGGCACGCTACAAACCCACCCCGCACACCAGCGGCGCGTGGAACCCCGCCGAACAACACTTCAGCCCACTCGGCGGCCTCATCACCCACGCCATCGACCTCGACCGCAAAGCACGCGGCAGCGACCTCGTCGTGTCCCGCCTCAGCTTCGACATCCTCGGCACCCTCGCCCTCGACACGTGCGACATCCAGGTCGACGTCATCCGCCCCGGCCGCACCATCGAACTCGTCGAAGCCGTCGCCGTCATCGCCGGACGCCCCGCCGTCCGCGCCCGCGCCTGGCTGCTCACCCTCGGCGACACCACCACCGTCGAAGGCGGCGAACTCCCACCACTCACCCCGCCCGACCACCTCGACCGCTGGTCCGGCAGCGACCTGTGGCCCGGCGGCTACATCGCCTCCCTCGACACCCGTCCCTGCGCGCCACCACAACCCGGCCGCACCGCAGCCTGGATCTCGTCGAAGGTGAACCTCGTCCAGGGCGAGGACGTCGGACCCGTCGCCGCGTTCGTCACCCACACGGACGCCGCGAACGGCATCGCCGTGCGCCGCCCGCCCACCGAGTGGATGTTCCCCAACGTCGACCTCACCATCCACCTGCACCGCACCCCCGAGATCGGCTGGACCGGCCTCGACACCACCGTCACCTTCGGCCCCGACGGACGCGGCATCACCAGCAGCGTGCTGCACGACATCCGCGGCCAGGTAGGCCACGCCCAGCAGATCCTCACCGTCCGGCCGCTGTGAGGCGATCGCCGAAATCCGGTGTAGGTGTGGGTTAATCACGTGCAACCCCCCGCGGTGTTCGTCCCGTCCTGACACCGAAGCCCGCGTGACAGGCACGCGGTTCGGACATCGCGAGGGGGCTGCGATGAACACCGTCAGCAAGAACAGGAACACCGCCATCGGCGTGACGATGGCAGCAATGTTGGGCGCCGGTGCGATTTCCGCGCCGGCCGCAGCGGCCGCACCGGCCACCGGTTCGGACGAACCGGTACCGCCGTCCGCGTCCACCACCGCCGACATCAGCGGCGACGGCGGACCCGAACTCGTCACCGTCCGCGCCGGCGGCGACGACACGAGCGGCGAACACGTCGTGTCCGCACGGTTCGCCGATCATTCCTATGTGGAATCGGCGTATCCCGCGGATTCCACGGCCCGGTACGCCATCGAACCGCGGCCGGCCGACCTGAACCGGGACGGCAAGGCGGAGATCGTCACCGCCACCGAATCCGGCGCGAACACGATCACCTTCACCGCATTCACCTACGTGCCCGAACAGGGCTTCGTGCAACTCACCGGCACCGACGGCACGCCGTTCACGTTCCACGACGGTGGCGGCGCGACCATGCGCGTGTCCTACGGCTGCCACGGACCCGGCGCCGACGACTCCACGTTCCGCGTCGTGCAGGCCGAACGCGGCGACGACGGCACCTACGACGCGTCCGCACCACGTACGCCGTCCACGGCACCACGTTCGTCCACACCGGACAGGAAGCGTTCCACGGGCTCGACGAGGACGCACCCGGCCTGCAGGCGACCCGCGCTCCTGCGACCCGGCCTGATCCGTCTCCACGGGTGAGCGACATCGCGCCGCACGGGACGCCCCGTGGCTCGCGATGTCGCTCGCCGTGCGGCATCGTGGACTCCGACGTCGTGATCACGCATCGGAGTCATCGGAGGCCGCCGTGAGCAACCTCGAAACCACGCCCGAGGAACTGACCTGCACCGCGGAGCCGAACGACCGCGGCAGGCTGCTCGAACCGCGGGACGTGCCGCTCGGCGGCCCGCGCGCGATGACCGTGCGACGCACCCTGCCGCAACGCGCCCAGTCGCTCATCGGCGCCTGGTGCTTCGTCGACCACTACGGCCCCGACGACGTGTCCGACACCGGCGGCATGCGCGTCGCCGGACACCCGCACACCGGGCTGCAGACCGTGTCGTGGCTGTTCAGCGGCGAGGTCGAACACCGCGACACCACGGGCGCGCACGCCTACGTCCGGCCCGGCGAGGTCAACCTGATGACCGCGGGCAGCGGCATCGCCCACTCCGAGTACTCCACCGAGGCCACGACGTCGCTGCACGGCGTGCAACTGTGGGTCGCGCTCCCCGAATCCGACCGCTTCACCGCACCCGGGTTCGAGCACTACGTACCCGAGGTCGCCGACGTCGACGGCGCGCAACTGCGCGTGTTCCTCGGCAGCCTCGCCGGGCACACCTCACCCGTGCACACGTACACACCGCTGCTCGGCGCAGAACTCACCCTGCCCGCCGGCCTCGAACTACGGCTCGACGTCGACCCGGCCCACGAACACGGCGTGCTCGTCGACCAGGGCACCGTCGAGACGTCCGCCGTCACCGCCACCGACGGACAGCTCGTCCACCGGCCCGTCGGAGCCACCGAACTCACGCTGCACGCCCACACCGACGCGCGCGTGCTGCTGCTCGGCGGCGAACCGCTCGGCGAACAGGTCGTCATGTGGTGGAACTTCGTCGGCCGCTCCCACGACGAGGTCGCCGGGTTCCGCGCCGAATGGGAGGCAGCGCGCGCAGGTGGCCCGCCCGCCCGCTTCGGCGCCTTCCCCCAGGAGTGGGAGGGCAAGACCATCCCCGCCCCCGAACTCCCCAACGTCCGCCTCCGCCCCAGAACCTGACCGCCGTGTCAGCACCTGGCGTCGCCGTGTCAGCACCCTGCGCGGGCGTGTCAGCATCTGGCGTCACTGTGTTGGCACTTGGCGTCGGCGTGTTGCGCCTTCGGGGTCAGAGTTCGAAGCGGGCGCGCTGGTTCTCGGGGACGAGGTCGAGGTAGTCGGCGTTCTTCACGATGAACCCGCGCACGAAGGGGCAGTGCGGGTGCACGGCGAGACCGGCCGACCGTGCGTCGTCGAGCGCGCCGCGGATCAGCTTGCCCGCGAGGCCCTGGCCCGCGTACTCCGGATCGATCTCCGTGTGGGTGAACGCGATGACGTCGTCACGCCGCCGGTACTCGGCGAAGCCCGCGCGGACGCCGTCGACGTGGATCTCGAACCGCTGCTCGTCGGGGTTGTCGGTCACGCTGGTCGTCATGTCGACACCCTACGTGCGCGTGTCCGGTTCGGCCGCCCGTCACACGCCGGGCGCGGCCGTCAGCTGTCGACGAAGCGGGCCAGGACCGTCGCCTCGTACCGCATGGCGTCGGCGGCCTCGCGTTGTCCGAGCTCGTCGTACTCCGCCGCGGTCGCCTGCCGTTCGTCGACGGCCCCGCGCACGATGTCGGCCATGTCGCCGGCCGTGAGCTCCCGCCGCGTCACGTCGGCCGTGCCCACGCCGGCCACGGCGCCGGCGACGTTCTCCGACGCCGTATCCGGAGCCGCTTCCGCCTGCACCGCCTCGGCGTTGTCGATGGCGCCGAGGGCCGAGCGCAACGCGGCCATGGCACCCTTGTCCCGCGCCTTCATGGCATCCTTCAACGCCGCTCGCATGGCGGTGCGCAGCTCCGTCGTCTCGGTCACCAGCGCAACGTAACAATGCCGGACAACCAGCCGCCTCCGATTTTCACCGCCTGCACGGACCCGGCGGCCCCGTCCCGACCTCGGCTCACTCGCGCAGTTCGCGCCGCAGCAGCTTGCCGGTGACGGTCTTCGGCAGTTCGTCGCGGATCTCGACCTGCCGCGGATACTTGTAGGCCGCCATGCGCTCCTTGCAGAACCCGATCAGCTCATCCGGGTCCGCAGACCGGCCAGGGCGCAGGCTGACGAACGCCTTCACGGTCTCGCCGCGGTACGCGTCGGGCACGCCGACCACGGCCGCCTCGCGCACGGCGTCGTGTTCGTACAGCACGTCCTCGACCTCGCGCGGCCACACCTTGTACCCGCCCGCGTTGATCTGGTCCTTCTTGCGGTCGACCAGGTAGAACCAGCCGTCGGTGTCCATGTAGCCGACGTCGCCGGTGTGCAACGCGCCGCCGGGCAACGCCTTCGCCGTCTCGTCGGGCTTGTTCCAGTACCCCGGCACGACCTCCGGACCGGACGTGACCAGCTCGCCGACCTCGCCGGGCGGCAGCTCGCGCCCGTCGTCGCCCACGACACGCACCACCGTGTCGAACACCGGAACACCCACCGACAGGGCGCCCGACGTCGGGTCCACCGGGGCGTCGGCGCCCGGCGGCACGGCGTGCGACGGCGACGTCGTCTCCGTCAACCCGTAGATGTTGTGGATGTAGTGGCCGAACACGTCCTGGAACGCGCGCACCGTGCTCGGCGGGATCGGCGCACCGCCGGAGTACACGCGTTCGAGGCTCGCCAACGCCGACTTCTCCGCGTTCGGCGCGTTCATCAGCGCGATGAACACCGTGATCGAACCGCCCGCGAACGTCACCCGCTCGTCGCGGATCGTCTCGATCGTCACCTCCGGGTCGAACCGGTACATCAGCACCAGCGGCGAACCCGTGAGCAGCGACAACGCGACGTGCGCGATCAGCCCGGTGATGTGGAACAGCGGCGCCGCACCGAGCAACACGTCGTCGTGGTCGATGTGGATCCAGTCGCGGAACGTCTGCGCGTTGAACACCACGTTGCGATGCGTGTTCATCGCGCCCTTCGGTGGACCGGTGGTGCCGGACGTGTACGTCAGCAACGCGACGGCGTCCGGCGCGAGCGACACCGTGGGCGGGCGCGTACCGCGGAACTCGTCGATGAGCGTCGCCAGATCGACCGTGTCCGCGAACTCGATCCGCTCGACACCGGCGAACAACCGCGGATCGCACCGCGTCTGGTGCTCGAGTTCCGACGTCGTGACGACCGTGTGGACGTCTGTGCGCGGGACGACGTCCGCCGCGACGTCCCGGTACAGATTCTCCAGGCACACCAACACGGTTGCGCCCGAATCACGCAGGATCAGCTCGAGTTCGCGCCCCCGGTTCATCGGGTTGACCGACACCGCGATGCCGCCGGCCTTCCACGTCGCGAGCTGGGCGATCACGAACTGCGGCACATTCTGGGCGTAGATCGCGACGCGGTCGCCGCGGCGGAAACCGCGGTCGAGCAGGCCCGCGGCGAACGCGTCGGACAGTTCCGCCAGCTCACGCGCGGTGATGCGGCCGTCGAAGTAGCGGATCGCATCGGCGTCCGGGCGCGCCGCGGCCGTGGCGGCGAACATGTCCACGACGTTGTCGAACTCCGGCGTGATGCTGTGCGGCGTGCCCGGCTCGTACAGCGCGAGCCAGGGTTTGTCGTCGTAGGCGCTCATGGTCAGCGGATCGCGATCGGGTTGACCGGGGAACCCGTTCCCTGAACCACTTTCAGCGGTGCGGCCGCGTACAGGAACGTCCACCGACCGTCGCGGGCGCACGCCTCGGCGAGGTCGTCGAGCCAGATCACCTCGCTCAGCGTCACGCCGAGATTGCGCATCAACGCGCAGTGCAGCGGAAGCGCGACTCCCGTTTCGGGTTCCTTCGTCACCTCGTTGGCGATCGTGTCGGTGACGAGATTCGGAATCTCCGTGTCCCGGAACCATTCCACGAGTTCGCGGGAGTACGTCAGACCGGGTTCGTTGAAGTCGTCGTAGAACTCCTCCGGCGTCGTTCGGTACCAGTAACCGATGTGACCGGTGCGAATCACGAGAATGTCGTGTTTCTCGATCGTCACGCCCTGCGCGGCCGCGGCGGCGAGCAGGTCGTTGTGGTCGAACGTCTCGCCCTTGTCGAGGTTGTCCTTGCCCCGATACCGCGCCATGTCGATGAGCACGCCGCGACCGACCACGCCCTTCTCGGCGATGGGCAGCACCGATGCCTTGTCGAGTCCGCCGATCGTGGTCTCGGCGTCGTAGCCGTTCCAGATCTTGCCGTCGTACCAGACGTGGCCGAGCGCGTCGTACTGCGACGACCCCTGGAGGAAGATCTTCGCCACGTCGTCGGCGTAATGCAGTCCGCCCGGGAAATCGGGTGCGTCGGGGTTGTCGGGATGCCAGGTCGATTCATCGAGAATGTTCTCACGCTCGATGCTCTGTCGTCCGGGGAAAACCGGATCGCCCTTCGGATGTCCCATCTGGGTCTGCAGGGTGAAAACCTCGCCGGTCTTGACGTGGCGGATTCCCCGCAGCACCTCGCCTGCGTCGAGATAGTTGAGGCAGCCGACCTCGTCGTCCGGCCCCCACTTGCCCCAATTTGTCGGTGTGTCGTCGCCCAGAAGTTCCCGCATGGCAGGCGATTCGGTCATCGGTCAGCTCCTTTGCTGCCGGCGGCTCCGTGCGCCGATACTGCGTGGGCCCGGGAACGCGTGTCAAGGAGCCGTGATCATGTGCGGTGTTGTCAACCGCCGATAAGGCGTCACCGTGTGGGCGTTGGGCGCGGCCGTGTCAGCATCCCGCGTCGCCGTGTCAGCATTCGGCGTCGCCGTGTTGACAATTCGCGTCAGAGCTTTGTCTGGAGCAGGCGCTCCGGTATGCCGAATCCGCGGCGTTCGTAAGCGGGGACGGCGCGTTCACTCGAATGCACCGTGACCCATTCGAGTTGCAGTTCTCGCGCGAGGTCGAGGGCGGCGGCGATCATCCGGTCGCCGTAGCCGGATGATCGATACTCGGGCACGACGTAGACGCATTGCAGGTCGCCGACGGCGCGTGTCGTCGACAGCGGCGACGGAACCCGCGGCTGGACGGCCAACCAGGCCATGCCGATGACGTCGTCGCCGTGCAGCATGACCAGCGGGTGGTGGGCGGCGGAGTGCTCGCGGGCCCACGCGACGAACGCGGCCACGAACGCGTCGCGCCCGACGGCGGGCTGGTCACCGCGGTCGATCACCCACCGCCAGCGCATGTCGGCCAGTAGGGTCACCTCGTCGTCCCGCGCCGCGCGAATCGCAATCTCGTCCATGCCCACCATTGTCGCGGCGCCGGCCCCGGCGAGGGAGGCTGTTGATGTGACCAGGCATGACCTCGAATCCGGCGCCTGGCGCAACCGGCACGCCGACCTGCTCGAGCAGGCCGAACTCGACGTCAGTTTTCGGCTGATCGTGAGCTGCCAACACGGCGACGCAGAATGCTGACACGGCGGAGAACGCTGACACGGCGGAGAACGCTGACACGGTGACGCGGGTTGCCAACACGGCGTCGTGGGACGCTGACACGGCGACGTGGGGTGCTGACACGGCGATTGGGGTTGAGCATGGAATCCGGGGCTCGCGGGGCGCTGCACCATCTGGAGCTGTGGGTCGACGACCTCGACGTCGCCGAATGGGAATGGGGCTGGCTCCTCGGCGAGCTCGGCTACCACTGCACCGACCGGTGGCCCGGCGGTCAGACCTGGCGGCATCCGACCTCCGGCTACGTCGTGCTCGAGGCCGGACCGGACCGGCGCCCCGGAGGGCACGACCGCATGCGCGCGGGACTCAACCACGTCGCGTTCTGGGCCGGCTCGCGCGAGGACGTCGATCGGTTGACCGCGGACGCCCCGGCCCACGGCTGGCGGTTGATGTTCGCCGACCGGCATCCCTACGCGGGCGGCGTCGCGCATTACGCCGCGTTTCTCGAGAACAGTGCGGGATTCGAGATCGAGCTGGTCGCCGGCGGCGCCTGAATTGTGAACCGCACCTGCCGCCTCGCGCGCACGAACGCACGCCTCGATCGTGGGCGCGCAACACGGCGACGCGAGCTGCCAACACGGCGCCGTGAAGTGCTGACACGGTGACGCGGGTTGCCAACACGGCGTCGTGGGACGCTGACACGGCGACGTGGGGTGCTGACACGGTGACGCCAACTGCTGACACGGCGGTTAGGGCGGGAGGAAGCGGGTGGGGAGGGTTGGGGCGAGCCAGGGGCGGCGGCCCGTGGCGATGACCCGGCCGGTGAGTGCGGCGCGCGTGGGACTCGCGCGGCCGTACACGAGCAGCAGCCAGGTGGCGGGGTCGGCGGAGATCCGCACGTCGGGTCGTCCGCTCGAGCCGATCGTCAGTGCACCGTCGCGGAACCGATAGATCTGCATCGGCCCGCGCCGCAGCCGCACGTGATACGTCGCGGTGTGCCCCGATGCCCCGGCCGGGTCGACCCAGCCGGGCATGATCTGGTGCATCCCGGTGAGCACCATCGGCACGTGTTCGCGGTCGATCCGCCACCGTCGCCCGCGGGCGCGCGCGATGTCGTGGCCGTGCACGAGCAACTCGCCGATCAGCGTGCCGAGCGCCCGGTCGACCCTGATCCGCTGATCGCCGTCGAACATCATCTGCGCGTCCGGCCCCAGCGCCTCGATCGTGGCGAGGAAGTCCTCGAGGCCCGCCTGGAGGATTCCGGCGAGCTCGCGGAGGTCCCGTGTCGGCAGCGCCGCGACCTGGTCGGCGTTGAACTCCGGCAGGTCGGCGGCGCGTTTCGGCCACGTCCCGCGGCCGAGGGCGAGGTCGCGGTAGCGCACCGGTTCCATCGCCACGTGCCCGAAGACGTCGGTGATCGACCACGGCGGCGTGGCCGGCACGGGCACCGTGGGGTCGACGGTCGACAGCACGAGCTCGAGGAGCTGGTCGGCCGCTTCCCGCGCCGCGTCGGGCGTCGGCTCGACGGTGGCTTCGAACATGCGGCGGCTCCGGCAGGGGACGGCGTCGGCTCGCCGAAACCGTAACCCGCCGCGCACGGGCCGGCCACGCCGTGCGCAGCTTCGACGGCCGTGTGTCGGACAGTTCCGCCAACACCGTTGTCCGGTGTGGACGAACCGGGCAGAACGGAAATCGACAGGCTCCGCGCCCGTCGATTCGGGCATATCGACCGCTCGTCATCCCCCATGCGGGTGAGTTCGAACGTCGCGCGTCATTGACGAACCGGGCAGCCCTTCCCTCTGAGTACGAACCCTCCTCTCCCCCAGGGGGTTCGCCGCGCCGGCCCTTGGACCCCCAGCGAGGGCCGGCGCCCCTCTTCTCTCCCGTTGCTGTGTCGGCGGTTCGGGTCACCAGGTGCGCAGGAGGGGTAGGAGCCATTCCTCCTCGTCGTCGAGGTGCTGCTCCAACTCCGCGGTGAGCCGGTCGATCTCGGCGCGCGCGAGGTCCCGGGACTCGGCCCGGGCCGCCAGGCGGAGCTGTTCGACGGTCTCCGCGATCCGTTCGTGTTCGGCCGTCAGCCTGGCGACGACGTCGGACGCCTCGGGGTGGCGGTCGATGATCGCCGCGAACAGTCCGGCGTCCTCGCCGACGTGGTGGTTGTGCAGACCCTGGCACAGCGTGAGGCAGTTGATCCGCAGCTGCGCCCCCAACGTCGTCCCCGACCCCGACAGCTCCGACCGGAGGCGCCGCAATTCGGTGCGGAACGCGGCGTGTACCCGCACCAGCATGTCGGCCACCGAGCCGGGTGCCGAATCAGCGCCCGGTGGGCCCGCCGGGACGAGTGCGACGACCGGGAGGATCCGCGACGTCGCCCGTTGGTACTCGTCCCATCCGGGTTCGGCCGCCACGGCGCGCGCGAACACGGCGTCCCGCTCGGCCCGGTCGAGCACGACGGCATCGGCCTCGTAGGTGAACGCCCCGTCCTCCACCGTGACCCGCGGATCCGCCCGCACGTTGTGGAACCACGCCGGATGGAAGTCCGCCCCGCCCGCCGATCCGATGACCAGGACGCGTTCGCCGTCCGGCAGGTAGCCGAGCGGCGTGGTGTGTCGGCGCCCGCTCCGAGCGCCGGTCGTGGTGAGCAGGAGCAGTCGCGCACCCTCGAACGGGCCGTCGACACGGCCGCCGTTCGCGCGAAACTGCTCGATGACCCAGTTGTTGAATTCGTTCATCCGCACTGCTTTCTCCAGAAGGTGTTGTTCCGACCAGCTGAAATGCAGTGCGAATCGGCGGGCTCCTGGCCCGCCGCACGGTCACGTGGTGACCGGGAACCGATCTCGTGAATGGCCGCGCAACGCGGCCGACCCGGTAGTCACGCCCTCGACGGTAGCCCTCGGTGACCCGGTCCGCAATCCTCGCGTAGAAGCGTCCGCGGCCGTAAGCTCGGGGTCGTGGTGAACGGACACGACACGCGGGAGTCCACTGAGGACGGACATGTGGCGGCGGGTGCCGACGAGCCCCGTACCGGGAACCCCAGCGTGGCGCTGTTCATGACGTGCCTGACCGACACGTTGTACCCGAACACCGGCAAGGCCCTCGTCCGGCTGCTCGAACGGCTCGGCTGCGACGTCGACTTCCCGCTCGACCAGACGTGCTGCGGGCAGATGCACTTCAACACCGGCTACCGCGAGCACGCCCGTCCCCTGGCCGAGGCGTACGCGTCGGTGTTCGACGGCTACGACTACGTGGTCACCCCGTCGGGCTCGTGCGCGGGCATGGTCCGCGAGATCCACCCCGATCTCCACGACGCGGATAGTCCAGCCGTTGGGCGCACCTACGAGCTCAGCGAGTTCCTCGTCGACGTCCTCGGCGTGACCGACGTCGGTGCCTACTTCCCCCACCGCGTCACCTACCACCCGACGTGCCACTCGCTGCGGATGCTCGGCGTCGGCGACAAGCCGTTGCGGCTGCTGCGCGGCGTCGCAGGTCTGGACCTGCGCGAGCTGCCGCAGGCCGAGCAGTGTTGCGGCTTCGGCGGCACGTTCGCGTTGAAGAACGCCGAGACGTCCACCGCGATGCTGGCCGACAAGATGCGCCATGTGCAGGACACCGGTGCGGAGGTCGTGAGCGCGGGCGACAACTCGTGTCTCATGCACATCGGCGGCGGTCTGTCGCGCCTGCGCACGGGCGTGCGCGCGGTGCACCTGGCCGAGATCCTGGCGAGTACGGAGGAGGAGCCGTGGGCCGAAACCCCGTGACGTGGCTGGGCAGTCCGACGTTCCCGGACGCCGCGCGCACCGCGCTCTCCGACACGCAACTGCGCGGCAACCTGCGCAAGGCCACGACGACGATCCGCACCAAACGCGCCGGGGTCGTGGCCGAACTCGACGACTGGGAACGGCTCCGCCTGGCCGGTGAGGCGGTCAAGGACGACGTCCTGTCCAACTTGGACACCTACCTCGAACAGCTCGAGGCGGCGGTGACCGAACGCGGCGGGGTCGTCCACTGGGCGCGCGACGCCGACGAGGCCAACCGGATCGTGCTCGACCTCGCCCGCCAGGAGAGCGCCGACGAGGTCGTGAAGGTCAAGTCCATGGCGACGGCCGAGATCGGCCTCAACGAGGCGCTCGCCGAGGGCGGCGTGCACGCGATCGAGACGGACCTCGCCGAGGTGATCGTGCAGCTCGGCGAGGACCGGCCCTCGCACATCCTCGTGCCCGCGATCCACCGGAACCGGGCGGAGATCAAGGAGATCTTCGCGTCGATGCCCGAGCCGCCGGAGTCCGACGAACCGCGCGCGCTCGCCGAGGCCGCGCGTCGCTACCTGCGCCGGAAGTTCCTGTCCGCCAAGGTCGCGATCTCCGGGGCGAACTTCGGCATCGCCGACACCGGCTCCGTCGTGGTCGTCGAGTCCGAGGGCAACGGCCGGATGTGCCTGACCCTGCCGGAAACCCTGATCACGGTGATGGGCGTCGAGAAGGTGCTGCCCAGCTGGCGGGACCTCGAGGTGTTCCTGCAGTTGCTGCCGCGCTCGTCGACGGCCGAGCGGATGAACCCGTACACGTCGATCTGGTCCGGCGTGACGCCCGGCGACGGCCCGCAGAAGTTCCACCTCGTGCTGCTCGACAACGGCCGCACGCAGACCCTCGCCGACGAGGTGGGCCGGCAGGCGCTGCGGTGCATCCGCTGTTCGGCGTGCCTGAACGTGTGCCCGGTGTACGAGCGTACGGGCGGTCAGGCGTACGGATCGGTGTACCCGGGGCCGATCGGCGCGATTCTCGCGCCGCAGCTGTCCGGCGACCTGACCGATCCGCAGGCGGCGTCGCTTCCGTACGCCTCGTCGCTGTGCGGGGCGTGCTACGAGGTCTGTCCTGTTCGGATCAACATCCCCGAGGTGCTGACCCACCTACGGGCGGAGGTCGTGGAGGCCAAGGGGAAGCGCACCGGCGAGGCGCTGGCCATGTCGGCCGCCGCGTGGGTGTTCCGCGATCGGAAACGCTACGAGGCGGCGCAGAAGGCCGGTTCGCTGAGCCGGTTCGTCGCGCGGGACGGCACGCTGTCGTCGCTGCCGTGGCCGGGCTCGAAGTGGACCGACACCCGTGACGCGCCGGCGGTGCCGAAGGAGTCGTTCCGGGCGTGGTGGAGGCGGAACCGTGGCTGACGCGCGCGAGGAGATCCTCGGCCGGATTCGTGGTGTCCCGCGACCGGCGACACCCGACGTGCCGCGCGATTACGACCACGACCGCGGCTACGCCGACGTCGTGGCCTTGTTCGACGAACGCATCACCGACTACCGCGCCCACGTGCACCGGGTCGGTGCCCGCGAACTGCCGTACCGCATCGGCGAGCGGCTCGACGCGCGCGGCCGGATCGTCGTGCCCGCCGACGTGCCCGGCGCGTGGCGGGTCCCCGGCGTCGACTGGGCGCCCGACGACCCGCGGCTGGGGCTGTCCGAACTGGACAGCGCGGACGGCGTGCTCACGGGGTGTGCGCTCGCGATCGCGGAGACGGGCACGATCGTGCTCGACGCGGGCGCCGCGCAGGGCAGGCGCATGCTGACCCTCGTGCCCGACTATCACCTGTGCGTCGTGCGCGCCGAGCAGATCGTGGGCAGCGTCCCCGAGGCGATCGCGGCGCTGGAACCGCAGCGGCCGTTGACGTTCATCAGCGGACCGTCCGCGACCAGCGACATCGAGCTCGACCGCGTCGAGGGTGTGCACGGGCCGCGAACCCTCGAGGTGCTGCTCGTCAGCTGAGACCCACCAGCCGGGTCTGCCGCTCGACGGCGCGGACGAAGTAGTCGTCGGCCGGGTCGAACGAACCCACGAACTGGCCGTTGATCTCCAGTGCCACCGCGCCGAACAGCTGCGTCCACGCATCGATCGTCGCGAGCACGAGCTCGGCCGGCATGCCGGGCAACTCCAGTACGTCGATCACCCGGCCCGTCTGCGCCTGCAACGTCTCGGGTTGCAACGTCTCGGGTTGCAGCGTCTCCGTCGGGAGTGGTCCGCCGGGGTCCGCGAGGGCGTCGGCCCGCCAGGCCTCGTGGGCGATGCGCAGGAACGCGCCGGGGATGCGTCCCGCCGGGCCGACGGTGTCGGTGGGCGCGCGATAGCCGGGTACGGGTGTTCCGTACAGCAGCGCGTACTCGTGCGGGTGCGCGCGGGCCCAGTCGCGGAGTGCGTGGGCCGCGGCCCGCCACCGCTCGACGAACGGCCCGTCTCCCACGGCGGCGATCGCCTCGGCGAGCGCGTCGCCGAGCGCCGTGTACGCGTCGAGGATCAGCGCGGTCAGCAGCTCGTCGCGGCTCGGGAAGTACCGGTAGATCGCCGATGACACCATCTCCAACTCCCGCGCGACCGCGCGGAGCGACAGGCCCGCCGCCCCCTTGTCGGCGAGCTGTGTGCGCGCCTCGTCCTTGATCGCGGTGGTGAGCTCGGCGCGGGCGCGTTCGCGCGCGGTGCGGTGGGCGGGCATGTCCGTGATCCTGACATCGACGTGATCGCCGCACCAAATCGAGAGCGCCGCTCTTGTATTTCGGCGACGCGTCGGGCATGCTCAAAGGGAGAGCAGTGCTCTCGAAACGGATCGATGATCCGCAAGGGTGATTCGAACGAGCGGGGAGAGTGACATGGCCGAGCAGGTGCGATACCTCGAGCCCGACCGGGCGGCGCGGTGGTTCAACGCGTTCGTGGCCCGGTTGACCAGGGCCGGACTGAGCGTGTGGGGCAGCCGGGTGCTCTCGGTGCGCGGCCGCCGCAGCGGCGCGTGGCGGTCGGTGCCGGTGAACGTGCTGACGGTCGACGGCGAGCGCTACCTCGTCGCGGCGCGCGGGCACACCCAGTGGGTGCGCAACCTCCGCGCGGCCGGCGAGGGGACGCTGCGCGTGGGCAGCCGGGTCGAGACGTTCCACGCGACGGAGCTGGACGACGGCGCCAAACCCGCGCTCCTGCGTGCCTATCTGCGCAGGTGGGGCTGGGAGGTCGGCGCGTTCTTCGACGGCATCGACAAGAACTCGCCCGACGACGACCTGCTCGCCGCGGCGCCGGGAGTCCCCGTCTTCCGCCTGACGAGCCCAGCCGCGTGACGAGCCCAGCCGCCTGACACGCGGTCAGCGCCGAGCTCGGTGCTGATCGCGGCGGCGGCGTCGACGAGGACCGGGCGGACGTGCCGGTGGATCTCGTCGACGTCGAGCTCGCTGGCTGCGATCGACGTGCTCAGCGACGCGATGGTCGCGCCGTGCGAGTCGCGGACCGGGGTGGACAGCGAGCGCACGCCCTCCTCGAACTCCTGGTCCACGAACGCCCAGCCGCGCACGCGCGTGTTGGTCAGTTCGGAGGCGAGTTCGTCGGCGGTCACGCGCGTGTGGGCGGTCAGCCGTGGGAACGGGGCCTTGGCCAGGTACGTCGACAGCTCGTGGTCGGGCAGGCCCGCCAGCAGCACGCGGCCCATCGACGTCGCGTAGGCGGGCAGGCGCGTGCCCGTCGTGAGCGTGTGCCGCAGGACCTGTCGCGACGGCACGCGCGTGACGAACACGGCGTCGTCGCCGTCGAGCACCGACAGCGAACACGTGTGGCCGGTGGTCTCGGTGACGCGCTCCATGTGCGGCTGGGCCACCTGGGTGAGGTTCAGCGACGACAGGTACGCGTGGCCGAGCGCGAGCACCTGCGGGGTGAGCGCGAAGTCGCGGTCGTCGGACCGGACGTAGCCGAGCCGTTCGAGGGTCAGCAGCACGCGGCGCACCGTCGGCCGGGACAGGCCCGTGACCTGCGCCGTCCGCGACAGCGTCATGCGCGGTCCGTGGTCGGCGAACGCGAGGATCACGCTCAGGCCGCGTTCGAGCGACTGGACGTGGTCCTTGTCCTCGGGAGGCTTCGGCACCGCGAGCTCCTCGTGTACGCATTGCGGATGAGTTGTTCGCTATCCGACTGCTCGGTACTGTGCGAGCGCCTGACGACGCTGTCAAGTTCCCGACCGGTGAGGAGTTTGCTCCGATGCTCTTCCACGTGGAAATGCACGTGAACCTGCCGACCGACATGCACCCCGACGTCGCCGCGACGCTCAAGGCCGACGAGAAGGCCATGGCGCAGGAGCTGCAGCGGGCCGGCACGTGGCGGCACCTGTGGCGGGTCGTGGGCCGGTATGCCAACGTGTCGATCTTCGACGTCGAATCCGGCGACGAGCTGCACGAGATCCTGTCGAACCTGCCGCTGTTCCCGTATATGGACGTCACCGTCACGGCGCTCACGCGGCACCCGTCCGCCATCTGACGCGCCGGGCCCGGACCGCGCATGGCGATCCGGGCCCGCGGGCGAGAGGTCAGCGAGAGGTCAGGCCTTCTGCTGCATGGTGGTTCGTGCCGGGTTGGCCTGCTGCCTGGACTTCGGATCCTTCTCGTCCTGCTTCGAGCGCACCCCGTCCTCGATGCGCTTGCCGACGTCGGGATCGATGTTGCGCCAGTACTCGACGCCCGCTCCAGGACCGGTTCGGTGACGCCGTTGAGCAGGTGCCCGACGACGTTGTCGACAAGTCGGTCGCGGGCGGCGTCGTCCATCACCTCACGGACGAGCGTGCCGGGCTGCGACCAGTCGTCGTCCTCGGCGTGCGAGACGTACGCGGCGCGCGTGATCTCACCGTCGGCGTACCACGACGGCGGGGCGTGCCGATCGGGGTCCGCGGCCGGTCCGCCCTTGGAGTTCGGCGCGTACACCGGGTCCTGCGTCAGCTGGTACGCCATCGCCCCGTCCTTCGAGTACGAGTGGGTCGGCGCGGTCGGCGCGTTCACCGGAATCTGCTGGTAGTTCACACCGATCCGGGCGCGGTGCGCATCGGCGTAGGAGAACAGTCGCGCCAACAACATCCGGTCGGGGCTCGGGCCGATGCCCGGTACCAGGTTGTTCGGCTGGAACGCGGCCTGTTCGATCTCGGCGTGGTTGTCGGTCGGGTTCCGGTCGAGCGTCATCCGGCCGACCTCGATCAGCGGATAGTCGCCGTGCGGCCACACCTTCGTCAGGTCGAACGGGTTGAACCGGTACGTCTTCGCCTCCTCGTACGGCATCACCTGCACGTAGAGTGTCCAACTCGGATGGTCGCCCGCCGCGATGTGCTCGAAGAGGTCGCGCGTGTGGTAATCGGTGTCGGCCGCGGCCATCTGGTCCGCCTCGTGCTGGGTGAACGTCTCGATGCCCTGGTCGGTCTTGAAGTGGTACTTGACCCAGAACCGCTCGCCGGAGGCGTTGATCCACATGTAGGTGTGGGACGTGTAGCCGTTCATGTGCCGCCACGTGCGCGGGATTCCGCGGTCACCCATCAGCCAGGTCACCTGGTGCGCCGATTCCGGGGACAGCGTCCAGAAATCCCACTGCATGTCGTGGTCGCGCAGATTGTTGTCGGCCCGACGTTTCTGCGACCGGATGAAATGCTGGAACTTCATCGGGTCCTTGATGAAGAACACCGGCGTGTTGTTGCCGACCATGTCGTAGTTGCCCTCGGACGTGTAGAACTTCACGGCGAACCCGCGCGGTCCCGCCACGTGTCGGGGCTGCCGCGTTCACCGGCGACGGTCGAGAACCGGATGACCAGTTCCGTCGTCGTGCCGGGCTGGAACAGCGCGGCCTTGGTGTATCGGCTGACGTCGCCGGTGACCTCGAACCGGCCGTACGCGCCGCTGCCCTTGGCATGCGGCTGCCGTTCGGGAATGCGTTCGCGGTTGAACTGGGCCATCTGCTCGATCAGATACGAATCCTGGAGCAGAATCGGCCCGCCGGCGCCGACGGTGAGCGAATGTTCGTCGCTCTCGACGGGTGCGCCGGAATCGGTTGTCGTGCCGGGGTGTTTGTTGGTGGGTGCGGCCATGTTCTCGTCGTCCTCCTCGGCGCGCCGCCCACGCATCACCGTGCCCGTTCCTCCGGGGTCAACCGCTCCTGGAGGCGAGGCGCTGGAGCCGCGGTTCGTCCCGTTGCCGCATGCGACAGGCCGGGCACAGGCCCCAGAACGTGACCTCGGCGGCCACGACGGCGAAACCGTGGTGGTCGCTCGGTGTCAGGCACGGCGACGCGCCGACGGCGCAGTCGACGTCTTCCGTCCGCCCGCATGACTGGCAGACGACGTGGTGATGGTTGTCGTGCACCCGGCGTTCGTAGCGCGCCGCGTGCCCCGCCGGCTGGATGGAACGCACCAGCCCGGCCTCCTCGCAGGCACGCAGGACGTCGTAGATCGCCTGCCGGGACACCGACGCGGGCTGCCCGCGCACCCCGGCCCAGACGGCGTCGGCCGTCGAGTGCGGGTGGTGCTCGAGCCAGGAGAGTACGCGTCGACGTGGACCGGTGACTCGCAAACCGGCCGAGCGAAGGAGCTCTGCGACGTCGGAACGTGAACCTGCGTCCATCGCGGGGGAATTACCCGGATCTGGACCCCGTCAAACCCAGTCCGGCCACCACACGTTCGGGTGAAGCGTCAGCTGTCGAGGAGTGCGGGCGCCTCGCTGCGGACGACGTCCAGCAGCTCGGCCATGCTCGGGTTGACCAGTCCGCGGTCGCCGACGAACACGGTCGGCACGGTCTCGTTGCCGTTCGCCGCCGCCTTGACCCGGTCGGCCGCGCCGGTCTCCTCCCAGATGTTGACCTTGCGCACGGGCAGGTTGCTCGCGTCCAGGTCGGCCTCGAGCATCATGCAGAAGGGGCAGCCGGGCCGCCAGTAGAACTCGATCACGTCAGTCGCCACGACATCGACGGTACTGCGCGTGCTCGCCCGAGCCGGCCCGGTGTGACGTACGACCACGTCACGCGCTCGGTGAAAAGTGTGCCCCGCATGTATCTGGCGACGCTCCGTCGACTCCTGTGAGGTGTCGGGCTGTGCCCGGCGCGTGGTGGCCGGCAGCCGAGGGGGCCGTCGGCCACCACCCGGGGCGGTTCGTGTGCACGCGGGAACGATCCCGATCGCAGCTCGAACGAGGGAACCGCGCGAACGTCGGGCCGGTCGAAGGGGTGTTCCCGATGAGAACAGCGACTGGCCGACCGGTACGCACCGTGCGTGCCTACCTGGGGGTGCCGGCCAAGCGCCTCTCGCAGGGAATCGGGCGCCGGCCGGCGCAGCCGCAGGGAGGCGGCCGCGCCGGTTCCGGGCGCGGCTCGTGCCCCGAGGGAGCTCTACGGTGAACGGGTGAGGCTGGAGGTGGTCTGGACCTGCCCGTTCCACGGTGGGTAGACCGGCGATACTGCGGACGCGCGTGAGGGGCGCCGTTCGGAGGGGGAACCGCAGTGTCGGAGAGGGAAGCCGATCCGGGGTCGAGATCCACGGCCTGGGACGGGCTCGAGGGGCACGAGCTGCACGCCGCGTGCATGACCGCGGCGCAGGCCGGCGATCGCCGGGCGATGCACCGGCTCGTGGCCGAGCTGAGCCCGCTGGTGTGGCATGTCGCGCGCGGCAACGGTCTCGATGCGTACGCAGCCGAGGACGTCGTCCAGACCGTGTGGCTGACGTTGGTGCGCCGGCTCGACGAGTTGGACGACCCGCGTGCGCTGGCGGCGTGGCTGATCACCACGACCCGCAGGGAGGCGGTTCGCGCGCGCAGGCGCGGGGAGCCGGTGGTGCCGGCCGGGGTCCTGTCCGAGGTGCTCGTCGACAACACCGCCGGGCCGCCGCCGGCGCCGGAGGACACGGTGCTGCGCGCCGAACGCGACCGCAGGTTGTGGCAGGCGTTCCGCGGGTTGTCGCGGCGGTGCCAGGAGTTGTTGCGGCTGACGGTGCTGGCCGGCAGGGCCGAGTACCGCTACGTCGCGGACGTCCTCGGCATGCCGCACGGCAGCATCGGCCCGACCCGGAGCCGGTGTCTCGCGCGGTTGCGGGCGCTGTTCGCCGACGCATGGCCGGACACCTCGCCGGACGTCTCCGCCGCGGACCGCCTCGTCGACGGGCCACGCGGTGACGGGACACGGGACGGGAGCGGACCGGCATGAGCTGCTGCACAGGCGCCGTCGTCCCGGGAACGGTCTTCCCGGGGAACCCGGCCTCGCCCGCGACGGCGCGGTCCGCTGCGCTGCCGGTGGCCGAACTGCGCCGGTTCGTGTTCGACCTCGACCGCATGCCGGACGGACTCGTCGAGAAGGTCCAGACCGCGCTCGAGAATGCCGATTCCGGGCGCGCGTACGCCAAGATGGAGGGGTGAGATCACCCCGAGCCGATCTGGCGGCGCCGCGTTGGCTGGTGCAGTTGCTGCGCACCGACCCGGCGCCGATCCCCTGGAGCCGGATCGTGCGGGCCGTCGTCGGGTTCACGGTGCCGATCGCCGTCGGCTATCTGCTCGGCGAACCGGCCATCGGCGCGCTCGTCTCGGCGGGCGTGCTGCCGACGGTGCTGGGGGACGGCTCGTGGCCGTACGCCTACCGGGCGAAGCGCCTCGGGATCACGGTGTGCGCCGCGGTGTTCGGCTTCGGGCTCGGGCTGGTCACCGGGGCCGATCCGTGGCTGTCGCATCCGACGGTGGTGCTGGTGGCGGCCGTGTCGGCGTTGATCAGCGCGGGCGGCAACAACGCGTCCTTCGCGGCGTTGCAGTTGCTGGTGTTCGTCACGCTCGGCACCGGTCAGGCCGAGGCGGGCGCGGACGTCCTCGTGGCGCTCGCGTGTGTCGTCACCGGCGGGGTGTGGGGTCTGCTGCTCGCCTTGTCCGGGTGGACGGTGCACGCGACCTCGCCCGAACGACAGGCCGTCGCGCAGGTCTACATCGAACTCGCCGCGATGCACTCGGCCGAGGGCGAAGCGACGTCGTTGACCGCGCGGCACCAGCTCACGACGGCGATGAACACCGCCTACGACCGGCTGCTGACGGCGCGGTCCTGGCTGTCCGGCCGCGACGCCACGTACCGCAGGCTGCTCAACCTGCTGTCGGCGACGACGCCTGCGGTGGAGGCCTCGGTGGCGATGGTCAACGCGGGACAACGCGCACCGCGTGAGGTCATCGCCCATTTCACCGATCTCGCCGCGGCCGTGTTGGCCAACGCACCGTTGCCCGCCCCGCCCACCGCACGCTCGGCCACCGACTCCGCCGACTCCGGTGCCGGCGGGCCCGATCCGGCGGACTCGCCGGAGGCCGCGCTGTACCACGCGTTGACGAAGATCGACACCGAGCAGGAGCGGAGCAGGCCCCGTCGTGTGCCGTGGGTGCGCCGGGTGCGCGACTGGGCCGACTCGCTCGCCTCCGGGCCGCTGACATGGATGGCGGCCGCGCGCCTGACGTTGTGCGTCGCGGTCGCCGAGCTCGTTCGCCTGACCGTGCCGCTGGACAACTCGTACTGGATCACCCTCACCGTCGGCCTGGTGCTGAAACCGGACTTCGGCTCGGTGTTCGGCCGCGCCGTGCTGCGAGGTGTCGGCACGGTCGCCGGGGTCGGCATCGGCGCGGCCGTGCTCGGACTCGGTGCCGCCCAGCACAGCGTCGCGCTCGTGGCCGTCGTGGCGTTCCTGTCGGCCGGCCTCGTGCTCGGCCAGGTTCGCAACTACGGCATCTTCAGCGCGTTCGTCACGCCGCTGATCATCCTGCAGATGGACCTGAGCATCGGCGGCGACTGGAGCGTCGTGCTCGCGCGCCTCGCCGACACGGTCGTCGGCTGCGCGATCGTCCTCGTGTTCGGCTACCTGCTGTGGCCGGGCACGCGGCGGCCGCAGGTCGGCGGGCGGCTGGCCGACGTCGCCGACACGGTCGCGCGGTACGTCGAGGTGAGCCTCGGACCGGACGCCGACCGCGTCGAGGGCTCCCGCTGCCGGCGGCACGCCTACCGCGGACTGGCCGACCTGCGGACGGCGTTCCAGCAACTCGTCGTCGAACCGTCGCCCGCGGGCAGGCAGGCCGCCGCGTGGTGGCCCGCCATCGCTTCGCTCGAACAGGTGACGGACGCGGCCACGGCCGTCGCCGTCAGCGTCTCGCACGGCGCGGACCGGCCCGCCGCGTCCGACGTCCGGCTCGTCACCGCCGCCCTCGCCGAACTGTCCGCGGCCGTCCGCGAGCAGCGCGATCCGGTCGACGTCGACCTGCCCGACACCGACCAGCTCGCCGGCGTCGCCGACCTGGTCGACACGGCCTTCGACGCCGTCCGCGGACCCAATCTCACCCGTTCGAAGTTCCCATTCCGCCGCAGACGGTGACGTTTCGGTCGACGCGCTCTCACCAGGGTTTGCGCTGGGACGCAGATGCTGGTGGATTGGTCACATGGGCATCAATTTCGACGACATCAAGAAGAAGGCTCAGGACGCGCTGAGCAAGAACAGCGGGAAGGTCGAACAGGGCCTGGACAAGGCGAGCGGCTTCGCCAAGTCCAAGTTCGGCGACAAGGCCGACAAGATCGACAACGTGACGCAGAAGGCCAAGGACGCGTTGCACAAGCAGACCGGCGGCGGTGACGGCGGCGACGGTGGCCAAGGCGGTCCCGGCGGCTCGACCGGTCCCGACGGGCCCTCCGGTCCCAACGGCACGAACGGTCCGAACGGACCCTCGGGTCCGACCGGCCGCTGAGGTAGTCAGGCCACCTCGCCGCGGAGGGTGTCGCCGTCGAGTGCGGTGAACCACCCTCCGCGCAGCCCGAACGAGACGAGACCCTCGCGGGCGTCGGGAGCGTTCAGATCGAGCGTGACCGGCGTGCGGGGGCCGTCCTGCGCCGCCGCCAGCGAGGCGTGCGCGTCGTGACCCGCGTCGATGGTCACCTTCAGTCCGCCTGTCGAGGCGAGCGATCCGCGTGCGGCACCCAGCATGCCGAGCGCCTCGTCGAGGACGGGAAGCAGTGCCGCGCGGTTGCCCTCGGTCATGGCGCGCACGAGCTCCGGGCGGGTGCCGGCGACGCGGATGCCGTCGCGCAGCGATCCCGCGGCGAGCGCGCCGGCGATCGGACCGCCCGAGGCTGCGGCGTTCGCGAGGATCGCGGCCAGCAGATGCGGCAGGTGCGACGTCCGGGCGACCGTCGCGTCGTGGGCGAGCGCGGGGATCGCGACGACGCGGGCGCCGGCGTCGAGGGCCAGCGTGGCCGCCTCCCGCCACGCCGTGAGGTCGGCGGACGCGGCGCCGGTTCCGTCGTGGGCGACGCTGTCGTCCTCCTCGAGACACACGACCCACGTGGCTCCCTCGAACAGGGTCGCGGTCCCGGCCTTCCACCCGGACTCCGTGGTGCCCGCCATCGGATGTCCACCGGCGTAGCGCGCCTCCGGGGCCAGTCGGGCGACCGACTCGGCGACGGGGCCCTTGACGCTCGTGACGTCGGTGAGCAGGCAGTTCGGCGCGTGCATGCCCACGATGCGCAGGACGTCGTCGACCGCCGTCAGCGGCACCGCGAGGACGACGAGGGCGTCGCGCTGCGCGGCGCGGCCCAGCGCCTCGGCGACGTCGGTCCCGGCGTCGAACCCGTCGGCGGTCGCGGCGTCGACATCCGCCTGCGCCGTCGACGCACCCCACACGGTCCGCCCCGCCGCCGACGCGGCACGCAGCACCGACCCACCGATGAGCCCCAACCCGATCACGCACACGTCACGCACAGCACACATCCTTGCATCCGAGCGTCACCCCGCGCAGCCACCTAGGTGCTCCCGAGGGCCCTTTGGTCGCATTCAACGCGACTATGGGGCCCTCGGGAGCTTTTCCGTCGGTTACTCAGCGGAGCAGGGAGAGGGCGTAGGCGGCGTAGAGGCGACGCCGGAGGACATGGCGTCCTCGTGGTGGACGACCCGGTTCGAGTGGTTGCCGGGCGCATCGGCCTCGTCGACGTCGGGCGGGCACGCGCCGAGCAGCGCGAACGCGCCGGGCACGCGCTGGAGCACGTACGAGAAGTCCTCGCCGCCCATGATCGGCTCGGGCAGCAGCATCGCGTTGTCCTGGCCGAGCACCGTCGCGGCGAGGTCGAGCACGCGCGCCGCCTCGGCCGGGTCGTTGACGGTCGTCGGGTAGCCGGGCGTGAGGTCGAGGTGGATGCGGCAGCCGTGCGCCGCGGCGATGCCCTCGCACACCGACTCGAGTTCCGCGCGCACCTTCGACCGCGCCGCGTCCGACAGCGTGCGCATCGTGCCCTCGAGGAACGCCGTCTCGGGGATGATGTTCGTGGTCGTACCCGCCTCGATGTGGGTCACCGACACCACCACCGGTTCGGTCGCCGCGAACCGCCGCGCGCGCATGGTGTTGAGCGCGCCGACCATCTCCGCGGCCGCCGGGATCGGGTCGCGCGCACCCTCCGGCGCCGACCCGTGCCCGCCCTTGCCGACGACGCGCAGGTGGAAGTCGTCGACCGACGCCATCAGCGGTCCGGGCCGCGTGTACACCTGCCCGCTCGGCAGCGTCGGGAAGATGTGCACCCCGAACGCGTTGGTCACGCGCTCGCCCGCCGCATCGAGCACGCCCTCGTGGATCATGTGCCGCGCGCCGTGCTGGCCCTCCTCGCCGGGCTGGAACATGAACACGACCGATCCGGCGAGGTCGTCGACGTGCCGCGACAGCAGCCGCGCCGCCGACACGAGCATCGCGACGTGCGTGTCGTGCCCGCAGGCGTGCATGACGCCCTCGTTGTCGGAGGCGAACTCCTCCCCGGACTCCTCCGTGAGCGGCAGCGCGTCCATGTCCCCGCGCAGCAACACGGCCGGGCCCGGCTTCGCCCCGCGCAGCACCGCGGTGACCGACGTCGACGAGCGGCCCGTGGTGACCTCCAGCGGCAGGCCCTCGAGCGCCTCGAGGATCAGCTCCTGCGTACGCGGCAGGTGCAGACCGATCTCGGGCTCCCGGTGCAGCCGCCTGCGCAGCGCCACGGTGTCCGGCTGCAGGGCCTTCGCCTCCTCGGCGAGCCGTGGAAGCACCAGGTCAGGAAGGGAGGGGAGCTGTTCGGGTCCGGTCATGTGATCGATCCTGGCACGCGGCGGGCGGGCGCCGCGGCTCCCGGGTACGAAACGGACAGGTCGCTTTCGAGCCGTCACCGAAGGTCACGCGGGTATACGGTGGGCTCTATGCCGGTGGACGAGTCGATCACGGGACTAGCGGTGGCCGTGGTGCGCGAGGACGGTCAGTGGCGATGCAGCGCGCTGGATCAGGCTGCACTCGCCGAGCTCGACGCCGCGATCACGGAGCTGCGCAAGCTGCGTTCGACGGGCGCGGTGTTCGGCCTGTTGGCGGTGGACGACGAGTTCTTCGTCGTCGTCCGGCCGACGCCGAGCGGCGCCCAGCTGTTGGTGTCCGACGCGGCCGCGGCGCTCGACTACGACATCGCCGCCGACGTGCTGGACCTGCTGCGCGCGGAACCGCCGGACGAGGACGACGACACGATCTGGCCCGAGGGCGACCTGGAGATCCTCGCCGACCTCGGCATGCCCGCACCGGAGCTCGAGGTCATCGCGGGCGAGACCGAGCTGTACCCGGACGAGCAGCTGGGCATGATCGCCCAGCGCTGCGGGTTCGGCGAGGAGTTCAACAAGGTCCTCGACGAACTGTGAACCCGGCCGCCGCCGACGAAGCCGCGGTCCGCGAGGCACTCGGATACGCCCGGCGGGCCCGCGGCACCCGGGACGTGCCCATCGGCGCGGCGGTGTTCGCGCCCGACGGCCGGCTCCTCGCGGGCGCGCACAACGCGCGCGAGGACCTCGGCGACCCCACCGCGCACGCCGAGGTGCTGGCGCTGCGCGCCGCGGCCGCCGAGTACGGCGACGGGTGGCGGCTCGCGGGCTGCACCCTCGCGGTGACCGTCGAACCGTGCACGATGTGCGCGGGTGCGCTCGTGCTCGCCCGCGTCGACCGGGTCGTGTTCGGCGCGTGGGAACCGCGCACCGGGGCCGTCGGCTCGCTGTGGGACGTCGTGCGCGACCGGAGGTTGAACCACCGCCCCGAGGTCGTCGGCGGCGTGCTCGCCGACGAGTGCGCCGCGCTGCTCGAGGAGTTCTTCGCAGCGCATCGCGGTGACGACGGCCGAGCCGGACCCCGTGCGATCGGTGAACCCCCGGTGACGTAACCTATTCAGCGGTAGCGTGTCCGAGCGGCCGAAGGAGCGCGACTCGAAATCGCGTGAGGTGAGAGCCTCCGTGGGTTCGAATCCCACCGCTACCGCCAGCCGAAACGGGCGGGTGTTCACCGGGACTTCCCGGCGAGCACCCGCCCGTTCGCTGTTTGCAGGCTGTTCACCCTCCGGACAGGCCCTGATTTCCGGCCACGCCCGATCGGCCCAGCGGTGCGACGAACGGACTCCTCCGCGTTGGGCAACTGACTTCCCGTGCTCACCCGAATGGGCAAGGATGCGTCCGTGACCGCACTCAGCCGCAGAAGCACCCGTGCCGTCTCGGCGTTGGCCGCGACGCTCATGACCGCCTCGCTCGTGTCCGCCGCGCCCGCGCTGGCCGACAACCGCGCCACCGGAAGCGCCGCCGACACCCGGATCACCGACGTCCAGGGCACCGGCCGCATCTCGCCGCTCGTCGGCGAGGCCGTCACCGTGCCGGGCATCGTCACGGCCAAACGCGACTTCGGCAGCGCGCGCGGTTTCTGGGTGCAGGACCCCGACCCCGAACCCGCCGACGAGCGGGCGAGCTCGGCCCTGTTCGTCTACACCGGAGACGAGAGCGCCGACGTCGCCGTGGGCGACGAGCTGTCGGTCAGCGGCGAGGTCACCGAGTACCGACCGGGCGGCGAGGACTCGGCGTACCAGTCGACGACCCAGCTGTCCGAGGCCGAGTGGACGGTCGCCTCCTCCGGCAACGAACTGCCTGCGGCGCAGGAGATCACGCCCGACACCGTCCCGGACGCGCTCGCCCCGGCGGAGGGCAACCTCGACGAGCTGGAACTCCAGCCGGACAAGTACGCCCTAGACTTCTGGGAGTCGCGCGAGGGCGAGCGGGTCACCGTCAGCGACGCGCGGCTGGTGAGCCCCAGCACGCAGTACAACGAGCTGTACGTGACCACCAAGCCCGACGAGAACCCGAGCGCGCGGGGCGGTGCCGTGTACGGCGCCTACGACCGGCCGAACACGGGACTGCTGAAGATCGAGTCGCTGATCCCGTTCGACGAGCGTCCGTTCCCCGAGGCGAACACGGGCGACACGCTGAGCGGCACCACGACCGGACCGGTGGAGTACGACCAGTACGGCGGCTACACGCTGATGGCCACCGAGCTCGGCGAGGTCGTCGACAACGGACTCGAGCGGCAGGTGACGGCCAAGCAGAACCGTGCCGACATGTCCGTGGCGACCTACAACGTGGAGAACCTGGCCGCCACCGACGAGCAGGCCAAGTTCGACGCGCTCGCCGAGGGCGTCGTCCGCAACCTGCGGTCGCCGGACGTCGTGACGCTCGAGGAGATCCAGGACAACAACGGCGCCGACGGCAACGGCGACGGCGTCGTCGAGGCCGACGAGACGCTCGACCGGTTCGTCGAGGCGATCGCCGCCGCGGGCGGGCCGACGTACGAATGGCGCCAGATCGACCCCGAGGACCTCGCCGACGGCGGCCAGCCGGGCGGCAACATCCGCGTCGGCTTCCTGTACAACCCCGACCGGGTGTCGTTTGTGGACCGCGAGGGCGGTGACGCGACGACGCCCGTGGAGGTCGAGAAGTCGCGGTCCGGCACGGCGCAGCTGTCGGTGTCGCCCGGCCGGATCGACCCGGAGAACGAGGCCTGGCTGGAGAGCCGCAAGCCGCTCGTCGGCGAGTTCGAGTTCCGCGGCCGCACGGTGTTCGTCGTCGCGAACCACTTCGCGGCCAAGGGCGGGGACGAGCCGACGCACGGCCGGTTCCAGCCGCCGACGCGGTCGACCGAGGAGCAGCGGCTGCAGCAGGCGCAGGTACTGCGCGGGTTCGTCGACGAGCTGCAGGGTGTGCAGCCGAACGCGAACATCGTGGTCGCGGGCGACCTCAACGACTTCCAGTTCTCGGAGACGCTGGGCACGCTCACCGAGGGCGGTGCGCTGACGTCGCTGATGGACACGTTGCCGGCCGACGAGCAGTACAGCTACGTGTTCGAGGGCAACTCGCAGGTGCTGGACCACATCCTGGTGTCCGACTCGCTGCGGCGCGTCGACTACGACGTGGTGCACATCAACGCCGAGTTCGCCGAGCAGGCCAGCGACCACGACCCCCAGATCGTTCGCTTCCGCCCCTCGGCCCCCACCCCGGCCGGCTGGCCCACCGGTTCCTGAGCCCGCTTGTAAAAGCTCCCGAGGGCCCCATAGTCGCCATCGAGCGCTGCCGCGCGTCAGCGCGTCCTTGAGGGGTGGCGGTCGGGCGACGGGTGGGAGCGACCATGGGGCCTCGGGAGTTACTTGCGGGCGCGCCAGCCGAGGTTCAGGACGGCTTGGGTGAGTTCGTGGTACGCGGGGCGGACGTCCTCGGCGTAGCGGTTCGCGTGGTCGCCCCGGGCCGTCGGGACGGGCGTCGGTTCCTCGCCCACGTCGAGCCACGACAGCCGCGACACGTTGTCCCGCGCCATCGTCCACCAGCGGCGCGCGCGTTCGGCCATCGCCTCCTCCGCCTCGGCCGCCGCCTGCACGTGCTCCTCCGCCGCCGCGATCTCGCCGTGCAGCTGCTGTTCCCGCGCCTGCTCCCAGGCGCGCAGGTCCTCGGCCGCCTTCCGCGCGAGCCCGATGATCTCCTTGTACCGCGCGGCCGCGTCCACGTTCGCGCCGCCGGCGTTCGGGCCGTCCACGTGCTCAGTCATCGACGTCCTCCTCCCTGCGGAACGGGATGACGATCTCCGGGGCGCTGAGGGTCGTGCGGTCGAAGAACAGCGCGCGGTCCGGGCGCGGCGACCAGTGCACGACCTGACCGGCGGCGAGCGGGCCGAGTTCGTTGCCCTGGACGTCGAGTGCGGTCCACGCGCCGATGTCGTCGGTGCCGCCGAACCCGAGCGTGTCCTTCAGCCGTGCGATGCTGCGCCACCAACCCAGCACGTGCACCCCGCGCGCGGGTCCCTGTTTCAGCACGGTCCGCAGGTGGTCGAGGCCGCTGGACCTGCCCGGTTCCTTGGCCTCCAACGCGGGCAGGGCCGCGTCGACGCCGTACAGCACCGCGATCCGGCGGGGTGCGCCCGCGGCGGCCAGTTCGCCCGCCCACGCGGTGACGAGCTCGACGACGGTGTCCGCGGCGACGACGTCGGCCTTGTGACCCTCGGCGTCAGTCGCTCGGCGAGGGCGCGCACCGCGGGTTCGCACCGGTCGACGAGGCAACCCAGGGCGAATTCGACGTCGCCGGGCGCGAACTGGCGCGCCAGCGACGTCGTGGCCGAGTCGAGCACCGACACCGCGTCGCGTTGCGTCGTGCCGAGCACCGCGAGGTTGCGGCCCGGGGAGGTCGACAGTTCGACGCCGTGCGCCACGTCGGCGACGTCGATCGACTGCCCCACGAGGGCGTGCGGCCGGTCGCCCGGGTCCACACGCGACAGTGAGGTGAACGCGGCCGACTCGGCGAGCCGCGGTGCATGCGCACCGTCGAACAGCCGCGGCACGCTCGTCGCGCCGTAGCGCTGCCACAGTTCCCGTTGCAGGGCGGGGAAGACGCCGCCGGAGCTGGCATCGGGCACGTGCGCCAACTGGTTGCCGTGGCCGATTCCGGAGTCGTGGTTGACGACGGCGTGCCAGCGCGGCGCCGCGACGGCGGCCTGGTTGGCCTCGGCCAACACCCGGCGCGCCTTCGGCATCGCGATCCGCAGCGTGCACTGCTCGAACACCGCCGGTTTGCCCCAGAACGCCTCGATGCCCGCGATGTCCTGACTGGCGAGGATCAGGTGGATGCCCTGCGAACGGCCGCGTCGTGCGACGTCCTCGAGCAGCGATGTCGCGAGCGTGGTGACGGTGTCGCGTTCGCCGAACAGGTATTGGAACTCGTCGACCACCGCCACGATGCGCGGCCAGTGTCCCGTGGGGTCCTGTTCGCGCAGCTCCGACAGCGTCGTGACCTCGTGTTCCTTCGCCGCGGCCGAACGCCTGCGCAGTTCGTCGGTGAGGAACCGCAGCAGCGCCAGGCCGAACTCGCGGTCGGTGTTGACGTTGACGCCGACGAGCCGGGCGTGCGGCAGCCAGCTCTCGTCCTTGCGCCCGGGCGCAAGGCCCGCGAACGACACGCCCTCCTTGAAGTCGAGCAGGTACAGCGCGAGCTCGTTCGGCGAGTAGCGCGCGCACAGCGAACCGAGCAGCGCGTACAGGAAGTTCGTCTTGCCCGACCCGCTCGGACCGCCGATCAGCGCGTGCGGCGTCGCGTCGCCGATGACGACGTCGACGGGCTCGCCCTCGTGGAAGCCGACGGGTGCGCGCAGTTCCTCGGCCGACGAGGAGGTGCCGTACTCGGTCGGCAGCAGGTCGGCGAACGTGCGCGGTCCGCCCTGTTTGGTCACCAGCGCCTCGGCGATCCGCGACGTGGCCGCCGACACCTGACCGCCCGGCAGCGGCGGATCGAGGCGCACGGGCAGGTTCGGGCCGGTCATGCTCGTCACGGCCGTGCGGTCGCCGGTGACGTGGACGTTCTCGACGGCGCCGTCGAGCATCGTGGGCACGTCCACCAGGATCAGCGACATGCCGGCCTCGATCGCGCCGGAGGCGACGCGTTTGATGTCGCGGATCTGCTCGGGCTGCAGGTCCTCGCCGTTGCCGTAGAGGACGCCGATGCGCCACGGTTCGAGGCGTTTGCCGGTCGCGGCGCGCATCGCCCGCAGCGACACGTGCCCGGCCTGCATCGTGTACCCGTGGATACGCCGGATGTGGCCCGCGAACTCGTCGAGCAGGTCGGCCAGTCGCGTCGGGTCGTGCACCGTGACGGCGCTGGTGCGGGACAGGGCGTAGAAGTTCGGCAGCACCCCGGTCAGCTGGCCGATGTCCCACAGGTGGATCTTCACCGCGCCCGGTTCGAACGTCGACAGCACGCGCATCAGCATCGTCTCGACCAGTCCGTCCACAGTGGAACGCGTGTTGGGGGCGGACGTGATCGCCAGGTGCGAGGAGTCCAGCAGCGGCACGGCGACGTCGAACGTCGAGTCGGCCGAGCCGTCCACTGTGGCCTCGCCGATCCGCCACAGCTGGGGTGTCGTCAGCCCCGACGCCGTGCCGACGCGGCCCAGCCACTGTCCGGCGGGCGCCGACGCGGAGCCGGGCGCGGTGTCGGCGACCAGCTCGCGCAGCCGCCGCGGACCGGCCGCCCAGTCGGCGTAGAACTGCTCGCGCACGCTGGCCAGCTTGTGCACGACCGCCGCGGTGGCGGGGGTGGACATCCGCGCGGCCAACTCGGGGTCGGCGGCCGCGCGGTCCATGCCGGCGCGCACGACGTCCTGCTCGAGCCGCCGCTGGGCGAGGTCCTGCTCGGCCTGCACCCGGGCGTTGCGGGTGGCCCCGAGTGCGAGGCCGACCTGCCTGCGCAGCGTGTCGAGCGCGCTGACGACGCGGGCTCGTTGCTCCTGGACCCTCCTGCCCATACCCCGCTACAACCTTGCTTCGTATTGGTCGAGAGCCTGCTCGACCCCACCGAGCTGGGTCTTGTGCTCGTCGATCTGGTCGAACGCGCGGGGCAGCTGAGCGGGCAGCCACGGATCGCCCGAGGTGGCGGCGGTGCCGCTCTGGACGTCCAGCAGCGCGCGCCGGTACTCCTCGAGCAGTTCCTTGGCGCGGGCGGCCTCGGCGGCGGCGTCGGTCAGGCTCGACCGGACGAGGTTCAGCGAGGCGTGCAGTTCAGCCAGCGACATGACGGTTGCCTCGACGTCGGCTCTACAGCCGCGCCGCGTAGCCCTCGGTCGAGGAGATGCAGGCCTGGATGGTGCTCTGCGTGCCGGTGATGCCCTGGATGGCCTCGGCGAGCAGCCCGTGGGCCTGGCTGACGTCCTCCTGCGCGCTGCCCTGGGTCGCCATCGCGAGGGTCTGTTGCGCTTCCTCCAGGGTCTGCGCGGCTTGCTGCAGTGCGGCGATGCTGGCGGAAGCCTTCTCGTTCGCGGCGGCGATCCCCGCGCGGATCTCTTCCACTCCGGCCATGGGGCGGGCTCCTTGGGACGAGCTCGGTACGTGTCGCGTCTCAACTTAGCGTGACCAGGCGGTGGCGGGTGTGTGGAGGTGGGCGATATCCGATCACCGTCCGTGGCGAGCGACTGGGCCGAAAGGGATTCGGACTCTCCGACCTCGCAGGAACGGGTCGAACACACCGGCACCCACGGCGGGTTTGCCGCGCGGATGCCTCGGGTACGACCCGGCAGAACGCCCGACCGGGATCGGCTCGCCGAATCCGCTGAAGCGGCCCACCGATCCCGCGGCCGTCGACGACGGTCGTCGCATGTTTCGCGAGGTGCACACCATGACTTCCGACAGTGTCCTGCCCCTTCCCGACTACGACGAGCTGCCGATCACCGCACTGCAGCACCGGATCCGCTCGTTGCCGGCCGAGGACCTCCGGACCCTGCTCGAGCACGAGGAGGCCCACGCCAACCGCGTACCCGTGCTGGAGCTGCTGCGGGCGCGGCAACAGGACCTCGCCGAGGGCGCTGAGCCGTCCGGTGGTGACCAACAGAGCGCGAGCGGAAAGCCGGCGGACACCCGGCACGGATCGGCCGTCTCGCCGGACAGCGCAGCCCGACCGAGCGGCCCGCTGCGCCACGGCGTCGCGGAGCAGACGCCGGGCCGGGACCGGCCGTGAGGCCGGCCGCCACGATGTCCGTGCTCCGGTAGGCACGCAGGCAGCGCGACGCCGGGCGGCCCACGAGGGGCAGCCCGGCGTCGCGCCGTCCGCGGCGGTGCCGCGGGTGATCAGTCCTCGGGGTCGTAGCCGAGGTTGGCCGAGAGCCACTTCTCGGCCTGCTGGAGCGTCCAGCCCTTGCGCTCGGCGTAGTCCTCGACCTGGTCGCGGCCCAGCCGGCCCACCACGAAGTAGCGCGACTCGGGGTGGCTGAAGTAGAAGCCGGACACGGCCGCACCCGGCCACATGGCCATCGACTCGGTGAGCTCGATGCCGGTCGTGCGCTCCACGTCGAGCAGGTCCCACAGGGTCTGCTTCTCGGTGTGCTCCGGGCACGCGGGGTAACCGGGCGCCGGCCGGATGCCGTCGTACTTCTCCTTGATCAGGCCGACGTTGTCCAGCTCCTCGTCGGGGGCGTAGCCCCAGAACTCCTTGCGCACCCGCTCGTGCATCCGCTCGGCGAACGCCTCGGCGAGCCGGTCGGCCAGCGACTCGAGCAGGATCGCGTTGTAGTCGTCGAGCTTGTCCTTGAACTCCTGGACCTTCTGCTGCGAGCCGAGACCCGCGGTGACGGCGAAACCGCCGACCCAGTCCTCGAGGCCGGTGTCCTGGGGCGCCACGAAGTCACCGATGGAGCGGTTCGGCACGCCCTCGCGGTGCTCGCCCTGCTGACGCAGGTTGAACAGCGTCGCGAGCTTCTCCTTGCGCGCGTCGTCGCCGTAGAGCTGGATGTCGTCACCGACCGCGTTGGCGGGGAAGAAGCCGATGACGCCGCTGGCGGTCAGCCACTTCTCCTCGATGATCTTGTCGAGCATCGCCTGCGCGTCGTCGTAGAGCTTGCGCGCGGTCTCGCTGGTCGCCGGGTTGTTGAGGATGTCGGGGAACGAGCCCTTCATCTCCCACGCGTTGAAGAACGGCTGCCAGTCGATGTAGTCGCGCAGCTCGGCGAGGTCGTAGTCGTCGAACGTGTGCACGCCCGGCTTGGCCGGCGCCGGCGGCGTGTAGTTCGACCAGTCGATCGGCGTGCGGTTCTCGCGCGCCTGCTCGAGCGTGACCATCGGCCGGTCCTGCTTGTTGGCGTGCCGGGCGCGCAGCGCGTCGAAATCGGCCTGCACCTCGGCCATCAGCGTCTCGCGCTGTTCGGCGTGCAGCAGCGAGGCCACCACCGGCACCGAACGCGAGGCGTCCTTCACCCACACCACGGGGCCGTCGTACTTCTTGTCGACCTTGACCGCGGTGTGCGCCCGCGAGGTGGTCGCACCGCCGAGCAGCAGCGGCATGTCCAGCTCCTGGCGCTGCATCTCGGAGGCGAAGTTGACCATCTCGTCGAGCGACGGGGTGATCAGACCGGACAGCCCGATGACGTCGGCCTGGTTCTCCTTGGCCGCGTCCAGGATCTGCTGCGCCGGCACCATCACGCCGAGGTCGATGACCTCGTAGTTGTTGCACTGCAGCACGACGCCGACGATGTTCTTGCCGATGTCGTGGACGTCGCCCTTCACGGTCGCGAGCACCACGGTGCCGTTGGTGTCCTTGGCCCCGGTGGTGCCGGCCTCGGCCTTCTCCTGCTCGATGAACGGGATCAGGTACGCCACGGCCTTCTTCATCACCCGGGCGCTCTTGACCACCTGCGGCAGGAACATCTTGCCGGCGCCGAACAGGTCGCCGACGACGTTCATGCCGTCCATCAGCGGACCCTCGATGACCTCGATCGGCCGGCCGCCGCGGTCGGCGATCTGCGCGCGCAGCTCCTCGGTGTCGTCCTCGACGTGTGCGTCGATGCCCTTGACCAGGGCGTGCGTGATCCGCTCGGCCACGGGCAGCGAACGCCACTCGTCCTGGGTGTCCTCCGAGGACGAGCCGTTGCCCTTGTGCTGCTCGGCCAGCTCCAGCAGCCGCTCGGTGGCGGCCTGCGTGTCGTCGGTGCGGTTGAGCACGACGTCCTCGATGGCGTCGCGCAGCTCCTTGTCGACCTCGTCGTACACGGCCAGCGCACCCGCGTTGACGATGCCCATGTCCAGGCCCGCGTCGATGGCGTGGAACAGGAACACCGCGTGGATGGCCTCACGCACCGTGTTGTTACCGCGGAAGGAGAACGACACGTTGGAGATGCCGCCGGAGATCTTCGCGCCCGGCAGGTTCTCCTTGATCCAGCGGGCGCCCTCGATGAAGTCCACGCCGTAGGTGGCGTGCTCCTCGATGCCCGTGGCGACGGCGAAGACGTTCGGGTCGAAGACGATGTCCTCGCGCGGGAAGTCGACCTGGTCGACGAGGATGTCGTACGCGCGCTTGCAGATCTCCTTGCGCCGTTCGAGGTTGTCGGCCTGCCCGTCCTCGTCGAACGCCATCACGACCACGGCCGCGCCGTACTTCTTGCACAGCCGGGCCTGCTCGACGAACTCCTCCTCGCCCGCCTTGAGCGAGATCGAGTTGACGATCGGCTTGCCCTGGACGTTCTTCAGGCCGGCCTCGATGACCTCCCACTTGGAGGAGTCGACCATGATCGGCACGCGGCTGATGTCGGGCTCGGACGCGATCAGCTTGAGGAAGCGGTCCATCGCGGCGACGCCGTCGATCATGCCCTCGTCCATGTTGACGTCGATGACCTGCGCGCCGTTCTCGACCTGCTGCACGGCCACCGACAGGGCGGTGTCGTAGTCGCTGTCCTTGATCAGCTTGCGGAACCGGGCCGAACCGGTGATGTTGGTCCGCTCGCCGACGTTCACGAACAGCGACGAGTTGTCGATGTTGAACGGCTCGAGGCCGGACAGGCGCATCGCCGGTGCGGGCTCGGCGGGCGTGCGCGGCTGCACGCCGTCGGCCGCGTCCTTGACGGCGGCGATGTGCTCGGGCGTGGTGCCGCAGCAGCCACCGAGCACGTTGACCAGGCCCGATTCGGCGAACTCGCGGATCACCGCGGACATCTGCTCGGGCGTCTCGTCGTACTCGCCGAACGCGTTGGGCAGACCGGCGTTCGGGTAGCAGTGCACGAAGCAGTCCGCGATGCGGCTGAGCTCGGCGACGTACTGGCGCATCTCGCCGGCGCCGAGCGCGCAGTTGAGGCCGACCAGCAGCGGGTTGACGTGCCGGATCGAGTTCCAGAACGCCTCGGTGGTCTGGCCGGACAGGGTGCGTCCGGAGGCGTCGGTGATGGTGCCCGACACCATCACCGGCCAGCGGCGGCCACGCTCCTCGAACAGCGTCTCGAGGGCGAAGATGCACGCCTTCGCGTTGAGGGTGTCGAAGATCGTCTCGATCAGCAGCAGGTCGGCGCCACCGTCGACGAGGCCGTTGGCCTGCTGCAGGTAGGCCGTCACCAGGTCGTCGTACGAGACGTTGCGGGCACCGGGGTCGTTGACGTCCGGCGAGATCGACGCCGTCCGGTTCGTCGGCCCCAGTGCACCCGCCACGAACCGCGGACGGTCCGGCGTCGAGTGCTCGTCGGCGGCCGTGCGGGCCAGCCGCGCGCCCTCGTAGTTGAGCTCGTAGACCAGCTCTTCCATCTCGAAGTCGGCCTGCGCGATGGTCGTCGCGCTGAACGTGTTCGTCTCGACGATGTCGGCGCCGGCCGCGAGGAACTGGCGGGTGATGCCGCTGATCAGGTCGGGCTGGGTCAGCGTCAGCAGGTCGCTGTTGCCCTTGACGTCGCAGCCCCAGTCGGCGAACCGTTCGCCGCGGAACTCGGCCTCGCCGGGGGACTGCTGCTGGATCATCGTGCCCATCGCACCGTCGATGATCAGGATCCGCTCACGCAGCAGTGCGGCGAGTTGGTCGGTGCGATCTGGCTGGATGTGGCTCACGCCGTGCCTCCCTGGTCGGAAGGCGTCCTTGTTGCACTTGCCGAGCGTGGCGGGCGATCGGTGGCCCGTTGCAACGCCTCTCGGCCTGCCGCACAGTCTATGCCGTAACGGGTCTCTGAACACGAGCCGTCTGGGAGAAAGATCACCGTCTGGACGATTCGGGTTGCATGGTGTAGCCGCGCGCGAGGCCGGGTGTGGGCGGCGCGCGGGTGGGTGCGCGGGTGGCGGCGTGGCCGGGTGTGCGGCCGTCCGAACAGCGAAAACGCCGGGCGTCCCCGTAGGGCCGCCCGGCGTCCGCGTGCTGGCGGAGGATACGGGATTCGAACCCGTGAGGGCTGTTAACCCAACACGATTTCCAATCGTGCGCCTTAGGCCGCTCGGCCAATCCTCCGCCGAAAAGAGTACAGGACCCAGCGTGACCATCAGTGAGCGGGTGCACCGCTCGGGAGCACCTCCGGGCGGGCGCGGTGGCTGCTCAGCGTGGGGAGGAGGTGAGGTTGGCGAAGGTTTCGACCTGCTCGCGGCGGCCGGCGACGACGAGCAGGTCGTGGCGCTCGACGACGCTGTCCTGCGTGGCGTACGTGAACTTCTCCCCGGGCCGCTTGATGCCGACGACGGTGACGCCGTAGCGCTTGCGGATCGCGGTCTGCCCCAGCGGCACGCCGAGCACGAAGTCCGGTGCGGTGGTCTTGACGAGCGCGTAGTCGTCCTCGAACTCGATGTAATCAAGCATCCGACCGGTGACCAGGTGCGCGACGCGTTCGCCCATGTCGTGCTCGGGCAGCACCACGTGGTGCGCGCCGACGCGTTCGAGAATCCGCCGGTGCCGCCGGTTCGTGGCCTTCGCCCAGATCGTCGGGATGCCGAAGTCGGCCAGTACCGACGTGCTGAGGATGCTCGCCTCGATGTCGTCGCCGATGCACACCACCGCCCGTTCGAACTCCGGCACGCCGAGCTGCGTCAACGCCTCGGGGTCGGTGGTGTCGGCGACCGCGGCGTGCGTCAGGTCGTCGGCGTAGCGCTGCACGATCTTGGGGTCGCGGTCCAGGCCGAGCACCTCGAATCCGCTGCCGACGAGTTCGAACGCCAGCGAGGCCCCGAACCGGCCGAGCCCGACGACCACGACGCGATTGACGTCCTTCGACCTAGCCAACGATGGGCCTCTCTTCCGGCAGTTCGTACCTGCGTGAACGATCGCGCAACGCCAGCGCCGACGCCAGCGTGATCGGCCCGACGCGCCCCAGGAACATCAGCAGCGCCAACAACAGGTGCCCGGCCGTGCCCACCTCGGCCGTGATGCCGGTGGACAGCCCGACCGTCGCGAACGCCGACACCGTCTCGAACAGCACCTGCTCGAGCCGGAACGGCGTGAGCGTGAGCAGCGCGAGCGTGCCGAGCATGACCGCCCCGACGCTGAGCAGCGCGACCGTCAGCGCCTGCCGCTGCACCAGCACGGGGATCTTGCGGCCGAACGCGTGCGTCGACGGTTCGCCCTTGACCTCGGAGTAGATGACGAACGCCAGCAGGACGAACGTCGTCACCTTGATGCCGCCCGCCGTGCCGGCGCTGCCGCCGCCGATGAACATCAGGATGCAGTTGACCAGCAGCGTTCCGGATTCCATCTCGCCGACGTCGACGCTGTTGAAGCCCGCGGTCCGCGGCATCGCCCCGTGGAAGACGCCGGCCATCAGCTTGCCGCCGACGCCGAAGCCGCCGAGTGTCTCCGGGTTGTTCCACTCGGCCGCGGTGATCGCCACCACGCCGACCACCAGCAGCACGGCGCTGGTCACGAGCGTGAGCTTGGTGTGCATCGACCAGCGCACGTGCCGGCGGCGGTGCCGCCACAGCTCGATCCACACCGGGAAGCCCAGACCGCCCGCGGTCATCGCGAGGATCACCGGGACGCAGATCCACGGATCGGTCGCGAACGGCATGAGGCTGTCGGTGTACAGCGCGAATCCCGCGTTGTTGAACGCCGAGATCGCGTGGAACACCCCGTGGTAGATCGCGCGTCCGAGGTCGTAGCCGTACCCGGTCGCGAACCGGACGGTCAGCACGATCGCGACGACGAGCTCCATCAGCAGGGACACCGTGATGACGCCGCGGACGACGCGCCGCACGTCGCCGAGGTCGAGCGCCTTGGTCTCGGTCTGCGCGGTCAGGCGCATCCGCAGTCCGAACCGGCGCGACACGAGCAGGCCCAGCAGCGACGCGGTGGTCATGATGCCGAGGCCGCCCAGCTGGATCAGCCCGAGGATCACCAGCTCGCCGAAGGTCGACCAGTACTCCGGGGTGTCGACGACGATCAGCCCGGTCACGCACAGCGCGGAGACGGCCGTGAACAGCGCCGTGACCGGCCCGGCGGCATCGTCGCCCTCGGTCGATGCGGGCAGGGCCAGCAGCAGCGTGCCGAACGCGGCGGCCGCGGCGAAGCCGAGCACGACGATGCGCGCCGGCTGCCGCCACGTCGGCAACAGTCGCGTCAGCAGGCCGGCGCGCACCACGTCAGGCGCGGTGTTCGGGACGCCCCTCGGCTGCCCACTCGGTGTGGAACGTGCCCTCGGTGTCGACGCGGCGGTACGTGTGGGCGCCGAAGAAGTCGCGCTGACCCTGTACCAACGCCGCGGGCAGCCGCTCGGCGCGCAGCGCGTCGTAGTAGGCGAGAGCCGTCGAGAAGCCCGGCGTGGGGATGCCGAGCCGGACGGCGGTCGAGACCACCGAACGCCACGCGTCCTGCGCCTCCTCGACCGCGGCGCGGAAACCACCGCTGGTCAACAGCGTCTGCAGACCCGGCTCGGCCGCGTACGCGGCGCGGATGTCGTCGAGGAACCGGGCGCGGATGATGCACCCGTCGCGCCAGATCGACGCGACCGTGCCGAGGTCGATGTCCCAGCCGTACTCGGCGCCGCCGGCGAGGATCTGGTTGAAGCCCTGCGCGTAGGCGACCACCTTGGACGCGTACAGCGCCTGCTCGACGTCGTCGGCGAACCGCTCGGCGTCCGAACCGGACAGCTTCGGCGCCCGAGCGGGGCCCTCGAGTCCGCGGGCGGCCGCGCGCAGGTCGGCGTGCCCGGACAGCGACCGCGCGAACGTCGCCTCGGCGATGCCCGTGATCGGCTGGCCGAGGTCCAGACCGATCTGCACGGTCCACCGGCCGGTGCCCTTCTGCTCGGCCTGGTCGGCGACGATGTCGACGAACGGTTTGCCGGTCGCGGCGTCGACGTGGCCGAGCACGTCGGCGGTGATCTCGATGAGGTACGACTCCAGCCGGCCCGTGTTCCACGTCCGGAACACCTCGGCGATCTGCGCCGGTTCGTAGCCCGCGGCCCCGCGGAGCAGGTCGAACGACTCCGCGATCAGCTGCATGTCGGCGTACTCGATGCCGTTGTGCACCATCTTGACGAAGTGCCCCGCGCCGTCCGGTCCGATGTGGGCACAGCACGGCTGCCCGTCGACCTGCGCGGAGATGCTCTCCAGCAACGGCCCCAGCGATTCGTACGACTCGGCCGAACCACCCGGCATGATGCTCGGCCCGTGCAGCGCACCCTCCTCGCCGCCGGACACGCCCGTGCCGACGAAGTGCAGCCCGCGTTCGCGCAGCGCCGCCTCCCTGCGCCGGGTGTCGGCGAAGTGCGCGTTGCCCGCGTCGACGATCACGTCACCCGGTTCGAGCAGCGGGGCGAACTCCTCGATCACCGCGTCCGTCGGCGCTCCCGCCTTGACCATGACGACCAGCTTGCGCGGCCGTTCCAGGGAGTCGACGAACTGCTGGGCCGAGTACGTCGGGACGAAGTCACCCTCGTCGCCGAACTGCTCGACCAGCTCTTTCGTCCGTGCTTCCGACCTGTTGTGGAGTGCGACAGTGTGCCCGCGGCGGGCCAGATTGCGCGCCAGGTTGCGACCCATGACGGCAAGTCCGGTCACGCCGATGTCGGCGTTCTTCGTCATGTCACGGACCCTACTCCGACCTCGGGTTTTGGGGCAGCGGACGAAAACGGTAACGTTTGCGCCGCCATGGCCAGTACCGTGACCTCCCGCCGCAAGCAGCTCGGTAACGAGTTGCGGCATGCGCGCACCAGCTCAGGGATGACGCAGCAGCAGGTCGCGGAGATCCTCGGCTGTACCCAGGGCAAGGTCAACAAGATCGAATCGGGCGCCGTCGGGGCCAAGCTCGGCGACGTGCGCACGATGATCGACGCCTACGGCGTGGCCGGCGAAGAGGCCGATACGCTGCTGAATCTCGCCCGGGCCGCCGCCGGGCAGCGCGGCCACTGGTCCGGGTACCGCTCAGTGGTACCGCACTGGTTCCGGACCTTCACCGACCTCGAACCCGCCGCGGCCGAGATCCTCACCTGGCACGGTGAACGCATCCCCGGTCCGCTGCAGTCCGAGCACTACATGCTCAAGCAGTTCACCGAGTTCGGCGCGGGCGACATCACCTCGCTCGTGCGCAACCGCCTCGACCGCAAGGCGGTCTTCGACCAGGAGCAGCCGCCGTACTACCGGTTCATCCTCTCCGAGGCGGCGCTGCGCAGGGCACCGGGCGGCCGGGCACCCGGCGTGATGCTCGACCAGATGGAACACCTCATCGAGCTGGACCGGCGCAGTCGCGTGTACGTCCACGTGCTGCCGTTCGACGCCAAGCTCGCCGCCGTGCCCAACGACTTCACGATCATGCGCTTCCCCGACCGCACCCGCGACTTCGTGTACGTCGAGCACTCCGCGGGCGGGATCTACCTGGACGACATGAAGGACTTCCAGATCTTCGTCGACTCCTGGGACCGGCTGCGCGGCGCCGCACTCGAACGCAACGAGACGCGCGAGTTCGTCCAGGACCTCGCCGCCGAGTACCGCTCCCAGCTCGTCACCTGACCACCACCGCCGGCACGCCGTGCCGATCTGGGGATCGGTCTGTGGAAATGCTCCCGAGGCCCCATAGTCGCGTTCAACGCGACTATCCTCGGGAGCATTGTGGTGGGGACCGGGGGCGTCGGAGGGTCCGCTCAGAGGCGGACGACGTAGCGCGAGGTGAGCCTGCGGTCGTCGATCGCCATCCCGGCCAGATCGGAGACGTCCGCGGCGGAGTCGGAGTCGGCGCCCGGCCTGCTGATGACGAGACCCGGGGCGAAGCGCCGCAGTTTGCGCTGCACGGGCACCTTCGGTGCGGCATCGCCGCCCGTGCCCCGCTCCGTACCCGACGCGTGCGCTCGAGTCATCTCCAGCCGTACGGCCATCTGCACTCACCCCCGCCTGTGCTGCGGTTTCGCTCTGGACCTGTGGTGTCCCTCGCAAGCTGACGGCCCGGGGTCGACCCGCCGTTCAGCGTTAGGAATAATCCTAGGAGGGGATTAATCATGGTGTCGACCGGCTGATGTGAAGTTCCCACGGATGGACGCACGCTTCCGTCGGTCAGACATCGACACACAGGTGAGAACCGGAGACGCAAGGCAGAATCGGAGCCGGCAACGGGTGCCGACCTGCACCGCGAGCGGTACGGAGGTGGAGATGGCCGACCACACAGTTGAAGAGGATTATTACGACCCCGCAACCGCGTCGAGCAGGTTCGACCCGATCGGATGGACGAAGTCCTTCGCCAGCGAACCCAACGGAGGCAACTGCGTCGAAGTGAACTTCGGCGACCGCACCGGTGACGGCCATGTGGGTGTCCGCGACACCAAGCTGGACGACAGCCCCGTATTCATGTTCACCCGCGGTGAATGGAGCGCCTTCCTGACCGCCGTCAAAGCAGGCCAATTCGACCTGCCCACATGACCCGGCCCCGCTCGAGGCCCCGGTTCGAGCCCGGGGCCGCCAGGCCGTAGACTGAACAGCGGACCCCCGCGGCGTCCACCCTGTGAACCTCCCCAGGGCCGGAAGGCAGCAAGGATAAGCAGGCTCTGACGGGTGCGGGGGTCCCCTGTTTGTCTTGGGCTTCGCCTTCACCCGTGTGCCGTGTCAGCAATCCACGTCGCTGTGTCAGCAATCTGCGCGGGCGTGTCAGCAATCTGCGTCGCTGTGTTGGCGGTCGGGGTGACCGTTATGAACTAAAAGGGTGGGTCCGTGGTTCGGGGTGCTTAGCATCCGATCCGCGCAACGGTGCGCAGATCCCAGGAGGCTGCCATGCCGACCACACCATCGGCCTGCCGAATCCCCACCACACCGACCACTCGCCGCAACGGACTGCGATACGGGACCGCACTCGCCGTCCTCATCGGATCCGTCATCGCGCCCACACCCGCCGCCGCGGCAACGGACCCACCCGCACCCACCGAATGTCCGGCCGACATCGCCGCCCACGCCACGTGCTACCAGGGCAAGGACACCAACGGGGCCTACTACACGATCGCCGTCCCCCACGACTGGAACGGCGCACTCGTCATGCACTCCCACGGCGGCCCCGACCTCGAACCCGCCGAATCCGACCCCCAACGCAGCGCCGACGACCTCGAACGCTGGACCGTCATGGTCGACGAGGCTACGCCTGGGCCGGATCGTCCTACCGCCGCGGCGGCTACGGCGTCCGCATGGCCGTCGAGGACACCGAGAACCTCCGTCAGCTGTTCCTCGACCACGTCGGCCAACCACGACAGACCTACATCCACGGCCAATCCTGGGGCGGCAACATCGCCGCCAAGATCGCCGAGGTCGACGCCGCCCGACCCCAACCCGCCTACGACGGCGCCCTGCTCACCAACGGACTCGTCGCAGGCGCTCCCGCGGCTACGACTACCGCGTCGACCTCCGCGTGATCTACCAGTACTACTGCGGAAACCACCCGCGCCCCACCGAACCGCAGTATCCACTGTGGATGGGCCTGCCCAAGGACTCCGACCTGACGTCCGACGACGTCCGCGACCGGCTCCGGGAATGCACCGGCTACGCAGCCGAACCCGGCGAACGCACCGCCGACCAACAACAGCGCCTCGACGACATCCTCGCCGTGACCCGCATCCCGGAGCAGTCCCTGGCAGCCCACCTCAACTGGGCGACCTTCACGTTCCGCGACATCGTCCACAACAGACTTGACGGACGGAACCCCTTCGGCAACAGGGGTGTCCGGTACAGCGGATCCGGCGACGACAGGGCGCTCAACATCGGCGTCCAACGGTTCTCCGCCGACGAATCGGCCCGCCGCGACCTGTCCTACGACAGCGACCTCACCGGCGCCGTGTCGATGCCCGTGCTCACCCTGCACGCCATCGGCGACCCGACCGTGTACGTCGAGCACGAATCGGCGTACCGCGCCGGCCTCGAGGGCGCGGGCACCGACCAGCACCTCGTGCAGACGTTCACCTCCGAGAGCGACCACAGCGGACTCAGCGACGCCGAGTACGCCACATCGATGGCGGCCCTGTCGACCTGGGCAACCACCGGTCGCAAACCCACCGCACGGTTGATCGCGGACACGTGTCCCGCCTTCGACGCGACCTACGGAACCGGCTGCTTCTACGAACCCGACTACCGCCCCGGCGACTACGCCGACAAGGTGTACCCGCGCCCGGGCGGGCACACCTGGCCCGCGCTCACCGCCGAACGCGAGGAGAAGTGGAGCAAGCGGCCGGGAATCGGCATCCGACCCTGACGCCTGCGCACACGAACGCGGCGTGGATCGTCCATACCGGACGGTCCACGCCGCGTTCGACGTGTCGTGGTCGGTCTACAACGTGATGCCCAGCGCCCAGCCGCCCAGCAGCATCCCGGCGGCGGTGATCAGCACGACGCGACGAGGTTCAGCCAGACACCGGCCCGCACCATCTGGCCCATCGTCACGTAGCCGGAACCGAACACGATCGCGTTCGGAGGAGTGCCGACCGGCATCATGAAACTGCAGGTCGCCGCGAACGCGGCGGGCACGAGCAGCAACAGCGGGTCGATGCCGATGCCCACGGCGACGCCGCCGAGCACGGGCAGGAACGTCGCCGCGGTCGCCGTGTTGCTGGTCAGTTCGGTCAGCAGCAACACGATCAGGCACACGGCGGCCACGAGCACGACCGTCGGCAGCACACCGAGCCCGCCGACCTGGCTGCCGATGTAGTCGCTGAGCTCGGTCTCCTGCACGGCGGCCGCGAGGCTCAACCCGCCGCCGAACAGCAACAGCACGCCCCACGGCACGCCGGACTGCGCGCTGCGCCAGTCCATCGCCATCGACGGGCTGTCCTTGCGCATCGACACCGGGATCATGAACAGCGCGATGGCCGCGCCGATCGCGATGATGGCGTCGTCGAGGTTCGCGACGAACGGCAGGACCGACGTGAGCGCCTCCCATTCGGTCAGCGGCTCCCGGAACACCCACAACAGCGCGGTGCACACGAAGACGATCAGCACCGTCCACTCACCGCGCGACATCGGGCCGAGCTTGTCCAATTCGGACCGGATGACGTCCTTGCCGCCGACCACGTCGGTCAGCTTCGTCGGGTAGATGACGCGCGTCAGCAGCAGCCACGCGATGACCAGGAACACCGCCGACAGCGGCACGCCGATCTTCATCCAGTCGGCGAAGCCGATCGTCACGTTGTCGTAGGCGTTCTCCACGAATCCGGCGAGGATGAGGTTCGGCGGGCTGCCGATCAACGTCGCGAGTCCGCCGATGGTGGCGGCGAACGCGATCGCGAGCATCAGGCAGGTCGCGAAGTTCTTCGTGTCCTTGTCGGCGAACATCTCCGACACCGGGCCGCCGCCGGAATCGGCCTCATCACCGCCGGACGCCGATCCCTTGGCCGCGACGAGCGCGAGGATGCTGATGCCGATCGGCAGCATCATCAGCGTGGTCGCCGTGTTGCTGACCCACATCGACAGGAACGCCGTCGCCACCATCGCGCCGAGGATGAGCTGCCGCGGCTTCGTCCCGATGATCGTCATGACGACCAGGGCGATGCGTTTGTGCAGGTTCCACTTCTGCATGGCGAGCGCGATGACGAACCCGCCCAGGAACAGGAACACCGTGTCGGCCGCGTACGGCGCGGTCGCGGCGTCCAGTTCGAGGATGCCCGCCAGGGGGAACGCCACAAGGGGCACGAGCGAGGTCACCGCGAGCGGCAGCGCCTCGGTCATCCACCACACGGCCATGACGATCGCGATCGCCGCGGTCGTCCGTGCGGCGTCGGACAGGGCCTCGTCCTGCGGCAGCAGCAGGTAGACCGCCAGTCCCAGGGCCGGGCCGAGCAGCCGGCCGATCCAGATCCGGCGTTGGGACAGTTGGCTCTCGTCCGCGCCGGGGCGTGGCCCCGCCGCGGGCGCGGCTCCGGTCCGCGCTTCGTCGAGCGGAGTTGGCATCGTTGCCTCCGATTGATCGTCACTGATGGCGGCGTCGAAGGTGACACGACTCACGGCGAATGTCCCCCTTTTGTGCGTATTGGTCGCAGCCGTCTGGTTCGCGCGCGTTCGTGGGTGTAGCCGGGTTCCGGCGGTGGGGCTCGGCGGCGGCGTGCGGTGTCGGCGGGGATCGGTACGCTCGCTGCGTGGCTCTCGCGCTGTACCGCAAGTACCGGCCCTCGACCTTCGCGGAGGTCGTGGGGCAGGAGCACGTCACCGAACCGCTCCGCACCGCCCTCGCGGCCGGTCGGATCAACCACGCCTACCTGTTCTCGGGTCCGCGCGGCTGCGGCAAGACGTCCAGCGCACGCATCATGGCGCGCTCGCTCAACTGCGAGCAGGGCCCGACCGCCGACCCGTGCGGCGAGTGCGGCCCGTGCCGCGCGCTGGCCCCCGAAGGCCCCGGCAGTGTCGACGTCACCGAACTCGACGCCGCCAGCCACGGCGGTGTCGACGACGCCCGTGAGCTGCGCGACCGCGCCTTCTACGCACCCGCCGAGTCGCGGTACCGCGTGTTCATCATCGACGAGGCCCACATGGTCACGACGCAGGGTTTCAACGCCCTGCTGAAGATCGTCGAGGAGCCGCCGGAACACCTCATCTTCATCTTCGCGACGACCGAGCCGGACAAGGTGCTCACGACGATCCGGTCGCGGACACACCACTACCCGTTCCGGCTCATCCCGCCGACGTCGATGCGCGAGCTGCTCGAGCGCAACGTGGCCGCGGAGGGCATCGCGGTCGAACCGGCCGTGTACCCCCTCGTCGTGCGCGCGGGCGGCGGATCGGCCCGTGACACGCAGTCCGTGCTGGACCAGCTGCTCGCCGGCGCCGGACCCGACGGCGTCACCTACGACCGCGCCGTCGCGCTCCTCGGCGTCACCGACTCCGCCCTGATCGACGCGATGGTCGACGCCCTGGCCGCCGACGACCACCAGGGCGTGTTCGGCACCATCGACCAGCTCGCCGAGGCGGGCCACGACCCGCGCCGCTTCGCCAGCGACCTGCTCGACCGGTTCCGCGACCTCATCCTGCTCCGCTCGGTGCCCGACGCCGCGAGCCGCGGCATGGTCGCCGCGCCGGAGGAGGAACTCAACCGCATGGTCGCGCAGGCCGAGCGGGTCAGGCCCGGCACGCTCACCCGCTACGCCGAGCTGCTGCACGGCGGACTGCTCGAGATGCGCGGCGCCACCGCCCCGCGACTGCTGCTCGAACTCCTCGCCGCGCGCATGCTGCTGCCCGAGGTCGCCGACGACGAGGGCGCCGTGCTCCAGCGGGTCGAACGGCTCGAACGGCGGATGACCGCCGGTGGTGCGGCTCCGTCCGGTGGCGGTGCCGGTGCGGCTGGTGCTGATGCTGCCGCGCCGTACCGGAGCGGACGTTCGAGCGGCCCTCGCAGCGGACGCCCGAGGCAGCTCCGGGACTGGCGGCTGCTTCGGGTTCGGTGGCTGCTTCGGAGGCGACCGCGCCCGCCGGGGCGACGGCGCCCGCTGCTCCGGCCGCGGCGGCGAACGAGCCTGCCGCTGCCGAGTCGGCGAGTGCGGCCCCGGCTCCGGCGAACGCGGCTCCGGCGACTTCGGCTCCGGTGAATGCGGCTCCGCCGGCTGCCGAGGCGCAGCCGGCCGCGGCCGCAGCGGGGTCGGCGGCCGCCGACCCGCCGCCGGAGTCCGGTTCGGAGGGGTCGTCGAGTCAGCCGGGTGCGGTCGATGCGGCTGCGCTCCGGCAGTACTGGCCGCAGCTGCTCGGTGCGGTGCGCAAGGCCAGCCGCAGCACCGAGGCGATGCTGACCAACGCGACCGTGCACAGCGTCGAGGGCAACGGCGTGACGCTCACGCACACCGCCGAGCCGTTGGCGCGCAGGCTGTCGGAACCGCGGAATGCGGACTGCATCGCGGCCGCGTTGGGCGAGCTGCTCGGGGGGCAGTGGCAGGTCCGCTGTCTGCACACGAGTGCCGTCCAGGGGTCGGCCCCGGCGAAGGCGGCCGCACAGTCCGCGGCGCCGAGCGCACCGCCGAAGCCGCCGCAGAACGGCCCGACCGGCGCGGCGAATGCCGGATCCGCGAGTGCTGAGGCTCCCGCGCGGCCGGACCCGCAGCAGGCGCCGCCGCGACCGGCGTCGGAATCGGAGTCCCCGGCCGCGGGATCGGCCGGCGGAACCGCGTCGGCAGAGTCGTCGCAGTCGGCGCCGGAGCGTCCGGCGGGCCCGAAGGTGACGACGACGGAACCCGACATCCCGTTGCCGCCGGAACCCGAGGACGACGAGTACGGCGCCCCGGAAGCCGCACCCCCGAGGTCGGATGCAGCGGGCCCCGGTACGCCGGGGTCGTCGGCGGGCCCGGCTCAGTCAGGGTCATCGCACGCGGGCTCGGCACAGTCGGGCGGTACGCAGTCGGGAGGCGCGGAGTCGTCGCAGGCGAACCGGGCCCCGGCATCGACCCCGGACGACCCGGAAGCCCTGGCCGAACGCCTGCTCTCCGACCACCTGGCGCCCGCCCCATCGACTGACCCGCCGCGGCTACCGGTCGAGGTAGCGGGTGATGCCTCGGGTGATGGCGTCGGCGTAGTGGGCGCGGCCCTCGGGGGAGGCCATGGCGCGGGCCTCGGCCGGGTTGCGCATGTTGCCGCATTCGACGAGGACGGCGGGCACGGTCGACAAATTCAGCCCCGCGAGGTCGTCGCGCGGATCGAACCCCTCGTCGGAGGCGATGTAGTCGGCCACCGGCAGGCCGGCGTCGGTCATGCCCTCGGCCATCGCGTGGGCCAGGCGCACCGCGGGGCCGCGTTGGGCCTCGTTGAGCGGCGGGTCCGAGTAGATGACGTGGAAACCGCTCGCGGAGGGGGCGGTGCCGTCGGCGTGGATGGACACGACCGCGTCGGCGCCTGCGCGGTTGCCGATCGCCGCGCGTTCGTCGACGCACGGGCCGTAGCCCTCGTCGTCCTCACGGGTCAGCTCCACCCGCACGCCGCGCGCGGTCAACCGCTCGCGCACCTGCTCGGCGACGGCGAAGTTGAACGCGTGCTCGCCGTAGCCGTCGTCGGTGCTGGTGCCGGTGGAGTTGCACTGCTTGTGTTCGCCCCGCCCGTTGGGCACGCGACGTTCGATCTCGTCGAGGTGCTCGGCGTTGGCGCCGTTGTGCCCGGGGTCGAGCACGACGAGCGGCGGACCGTCGTCCCGTGAGCCACCGTCACCCCCGCGGTGTTCCCCGCCGCGTTCGGCGGGCGATGCCCCGTTCGGGGGAGGTGTCGACGGCGCCGGGTCGGCGGTCGAGCACGACGCGAGGAGGATTCCTGCGCACAGCGCTGCCGCGACCCGTCGCGCGTGCGCGCGCAGCCGCGGCAGCGAATCGGAACCCCCCGAACCTCGCACGGCTTCCACGGTGCCACACCCGGGGCGACTAGGCTGGTCGGCACAGCTACCCCAGCGACGAGATCGGATCGACCATCATGGCGCAGCCCGGCGGCGGAATGCCCGACATGCAGCAGATCCTGCAGCAGGCCCAGCAGATGCAGCAGCAGATGATGGAGGCCCAGCAGGAGATCGCGCAGGCGGAGGTCACCGGCACGGCAGGCGGTGGCATGGTCACCGCCACGGTCAGCGGTGAGCTCGAGCTCAAGAAGCTCGACATCGACCCCAAGATCGTGGACCCCGAGGACGTCGAGACGCTGTCCGACCTGGTCGTCGCGGCCGTGCGCGACGCGACGAGCAACGCGCAGCAGTTGCAGCAGGAGAAGCTGGGCCCGATCGCGGGCGGACTCGGCGGCGGTGAGGGTCTGCCCGGCATGGGCAACCTCGGTCTGCCCGGAATGTAAGCGTGTACGAAGGTGTCGTTCAGGACCTGATCGACGAGCTGGGCAGGCTCCCCGGCGTCGGTCCGAAGAGCGCGCAGCGCATCGCCTTCCACCTGCTGGCCTCCGATCCGCAGGACATCGGCAGGCTGCGTGAGGTGCTGGGCAAGGTCGCCGAAGGGGTCCGCTTCTGCGAGGTCTGCGGCAACGTCTCCGAGGCGGAGCGGTGCCGGATCTGCAACGACGTCCGCCGCGACGTGTCGTTGATCTGCGTCGTCGAGGAACCCAAGGACGTGCTCGCGGTGGAACGCACCCGCGAGTTCCGCGGCCGTTACCACGTGCTGGGCGGTGCGCTCGACCCGCTGTCCGGGATCGGCCCCGACCAGCTGCGTATCAAGGACCTGCTGACGCGGATCGGTGCCGAGGAGATCACCGAGGTCATCATCGCGACCGACCCGAACACCGAGGGCGAGGCCACCGCGACGTACCTGGTGCGGATGCTGCGCGACTTCCCCGGGCTCAACGTCACGCGCCTGGCCTCCGGTCTGCCCATGGGCGGCGACCTCGAGTTCGCCGACGAGCTCACCCTCGGCCGCGCGTTGTCGGGCCGCCGCACGCTGTAAGCGCGGTGCCGGACGTGTCTCCCGGTGCCGCAGTGTTTTCCGGTGGCTCAGTGTCTCCCGAGCACGCGGCGTTCGCGGCGGAGGTGGCGACGCGGCTGTCGGCTGCGGCGCCGCGACTCGGCGCGGTCCGGTTGCTCGCGATCGACGGCCGGTCCGGCGCGGGCAAGACCCGACTGGCGGCCGAGATCGTCGACGTGTTGACAGCTCGCCATGTCGACACGGCATTGGTGAGCACGGACGACTTCGCGACGTGGGACGAGCCCGTGTCGTGGTGGCCGCGGCTCGCCACCGGCGTGCTGACCCCGCTCGCCGCCGGCCGGCCGGGTCGCTACCGGCGTACCGAATGGGCGCCCGACGGCCGGCCGCACCTGGGCGCGTGGGTGGACGTTCCCGTGCCCGACGTGCTCGTGCTCGAAGGGGTCTCCGCCGGCCGCCGGTCGGTCCGCGACGTCGTCTCGCTGCTGTGCTGGCTCGAGGTCGGCGACCCGCGCGTGCGTCTCGAACGCGCCGTGGCGCGCGACGGGGAATGGTCCAGACCGCACCTGAGGCGATGGCAGCGGTTCGAATCCGGGTGGTTCGCGGTCGACGAACCGTGGAAGGCGGCACATCTTTCGTACTCGGCCGAACGGCCTAATCGCTGAGACAAAAGTGTGCGAATCCTCGGGGATTTGGACCCGGTCAGTTCTGGGGATGCGATTCTGCACCGTTGGTTCCGGCGCGGTTTTTCGGTCAAGTATCCCGATCGTAACCTCAACCACTTAAGGAAACGGCCACCGAGCGCTAAGGTCTGCCTCCATCTGCGCCCACCTGGGCGTCACCGAACTGATCTTTTCAAGGAGTGCGAACATGCTCCACTCGCGAGTGCCTCGCATGCGCCGCCTCGCCCTGATCGGGCTGGCAGGCGCGCTGGTGCTGTCGGCCTGTGCCTCGGAACGCGACCAGGCGCCGGTGATGCGGACACGTTGGTCTTCGGCGCGGCAGGTGCGCCGAAGAACTTCGACCCCGCGTTCAACGAGGACGGAGAATCGTTCCGACCGATCCGGCAGATGTACGAGACGCTCGTGGCGTACAAGCCGGGCAGCGCCGATCTGGAACCTGGCCTCGCCACCGAGTGGGAGCCCAGCAACGACGGCAAGACCTGGACGTTCACCCTCCGCGAGGGCGTGAAGTTCCACGACGGCACCGATTTCAACGCCGAGGCCGTCTGCTTCAACTTCGATCGCTGGTACAACATGCCGGGCGCGCGGCGCAGAGCCAGATGATCTACTACGGCGACGTCTTCGAGGCTTCGCCAACAACGAGGGCGCGGCCACCGGCGACCCGGTGTACGACTCGTGCGAGGCGACCGACGAGCACACCGCCGTCCTCAACCTCACCAAGGCCAAGGGTGCGTTCCCCGACGCGTTCGGCCTGACGTCGCTGTCGATCGCCAGCCCGCAGGCCCTGCAGGAGCACAACGCCGACGAGGTCACCCAGAGCGGCGGCTCGTTCGACTACCCCGCATTCGCCGACGAACACCCCACGGGCACCGGGCCGTACGAGTTCGAGTCCTACGACCGTTCGGCGAACACGGTCACGCTCGTGCGTAACGACGACTACTGGGGTGACCAGGCCCAGATGGAGCGGATCGTCTTCCGCATCATCGAGGACGAGAACACGCGTAAGCAGGACATGATCTCCGGCCAGATCGACGGCTACGACCTGCCGAATCCCGGTGACTACCAGGAATTGCGGGACTCCGGCGCGCAGGTGATGGTGCGGCCGACGTTCAACATTCTGTACCTGGGCATCAACCAGGAGAACACGCCGGAACTCGAGGATGTGCGTGTCCGCAAGGCCATCGACCACGCCATCAACAAGGAACAGCTCGCGCAGAACCAGATGCCCGAGGGCGCCACGGCACGCGATCAGTTCCTGCCGGAGGAGACCGACGGCTACACCGACGACGTCGAGACGCGTGAGTACGACGTCGAGGAGGCCAAGCGGCTCCTGGCAGAGGCGGGCGCCGAGGACCTGACGCTCGAGTTCTACGTGCCCACCGAGGTCAGCCGGCCGTACATGCCGAGCCCGGTCGACATCGCGGGTGCCGTGTCCGACGACCTGAAGGCCGTGGGCATCGACGTCGAGATGCGCCAGCGCCCGTGGAACGGCGGATTCCTCGACGACGTCCAGCAGGCCGGCGAGCACGACCTGCACCTGCTCGGCTGGACCGGCGACTACGGCGACGCCGGCAACTTCATCGGCACGTTCTTCGGCCGGTACAAGGCCGAGTTCGGCTTCAACAACCAGGAGATCTTCTCGGCACTGTCCGAAGCAGACTCCAAGGTCGACGACGAGGAGCAGAAGCAGGCCTACGAGGAGGCGTCGGTGAAGATCTCCGAGTACGTGCCCGCGGTGCCGTTGACCTCGTCCCCGCCGGCGATCGTCGTGGGCGCCGACATCCAGGGTCTCGTTCCGAGCCCGCTGACCGACGAGCGGTTCGCTACGGTCCACAAGGGCGAGAGCTGACGCTCGGCCGTCATCGGCCCGGGAGGCGGCGCTGCGGCGCCGTCTCCCGGGCTCCCCTGGGAAAAGGCACGTAATTCATGCTCAGGTTCACCGTGCGTCGGTTGCTCCAGGCCATTCCGACGCTGTTCGTACTGTCCGTGCTGGTCTTCGCGTGGCTGCGGATGCTGCCCGGCGGGCCGGCGTCGGCGTTGCTCGGCGACCGCGCGACCCCCGAGCGCATCGCGCAGCTGAACGCGGTGCTGGGACTGGACGATCCGATCTTCGTCCAGTACTTCCGTTTCCTCGGCCGGGTGCTCACCGGCGACTTCGGCAACTCCCTGATCACCAGCGAACCGGTGATGCAGGAGATCGCGCGGGCTTTCCCGGCGACGTTGGAGCTGTCGGCCGCGGCGATGTTCCTGGCGGTGCTGTTCGGCATCCCGATGGGCTACGTCGCTGCGCGGTTCCGGGGCCGGTTCCTCGACAACGCCACCGTCATCACCACGCTGGTGGGCGTCGCGGTGCCGGTGTTCTTCCTCGGCTTCCTGCTCAAGTACGTCTTCGCGCAGGAGCTCGGCGTGCTGCCGCCGTCGGGCAGGCAGGACGTGCTGATCGACGCCACGCGCGTCACCGGCATCGCCACTCTCGACGGGATGCTGACCGGCGAGTTCGACGCCACGTGGGATGCGATCCTGCATCTGATCCTGCCGTCGGTGGCGCTGGCGAGCATCCCGTTCGCCGTGATCGTGCGGATCACGCGGGCGTCCGTGTTGGACGTGCAGAGCGAGGACTTCGTCCGCACGGCCGATTCGAAGGGCCTGACCACGAAGGTCGTGCGCAAGCGGCACGTGCTCCGGAACGCGCTGCTGCCGGTGTCGACGACGATCGGCCTGCAGACCGGTCTGCTGATGTCGGGTGCGGTGCTGACGGAGAAGGTGTTCGCGTGGGGCGGGCTCGGCACGCTGCTCGAACAGGCCATCCAGCAACGTGACTATCCACGGCTGCAAGGTCTGATCCTGCTGTTCGCGGGTGTCTTCGTGCTGGTCAACCTGCTGGTCGACATTTCGTACGCAATCATCGACCCGAGGGTGCGTGTGCGATGAGCATTCTTTCCACCCGGAGGGCCGACCGGATCGACGCCCTCGCCGAGGGCGGCACCAGCCTGGCGATGGACGCGCTGCGGCGCACGTTCCGCAGTCCGGTCGCGATCGTCGGCCTCGTCATCGTGTCGCTGTTCGTGGTCCTCGCGGCGATCGCGCCGTTCGTCGCGCCGAAGGACCCCTACGTCCCGTATCCCGAGCTCCAGGCGGAGCTGACGCCGTCGCACATCCCCGGTCCGATGCCCGGCTTCCTGCTGGGCAGCGATCAGAACGGGTACGACTTCTTCTCGCGGCTTCTCGTCGGCGCACAGCAGACGTTGTTCGTCGGCGTGTTCGCGACGTTGATCGGCGTCGCGATCGGCATGATCATCGGCGGGTTGGCCGGTGCGTTCGGTGGTTGGGTCGACGCCGTCCTCATGCGGCTGACCGACATCATGCTGTCGATTCCGTCGCTGCTGCTGGCGATCTCGATCGCGGCGCTGCTGCCGGGCAGCCAGTGGACGGTGATCATCGCCGTCGCGATGATCGGCGTCCCGGTGTTCGCCCGGCTGTTGCGCGGATCGATGATGGCGCAACGCAACAGCGACCACGTGCTCGCCGCGACCGCGCTGGGCGTCAAACGGCGGACGATCGTGTTCCGGCACATGCTGCCGAACTCGATCGGTCCGGTGATCGTGCAGGCCACGTTGACGCTGGCCACGGCGATCATCGACGCGGCGGCGCTGTCGTTCCTCGGCCTCGGCGACTCGGACTGGCGGCGCGCCGAATGGGGTCTGATGCTCGGCAACGCGCAGGACCTGTTGGCGGTCAAGCCGTCGCTGGCGTTCTACCCGGCGATCGCGATCATCGTCGTGGCGCTCGGCTTCACTCTGCTCGGCGAGTCGATGCGGGAATCGCTCGACCCGAAGAACAGGCGGTAAGGGCAATGGCACTACTCGACGTCCGCGACCTCAGCGTCGTGTTCAAGCGCAAGGGAACCCGCCCGTTCACCGCCGTCGACGGCGTCAGCTTCTCGGTGGAGCCGGGACAGACGGTGGGGCTGGTCGGCGAATCGGGCAGCGGGAAGTCGGTGACCTCGCTGGCGATCATGGGCCTGCTGCCGAAAAGGGGAGCGCAGGTCACGGGGTCGGTCACGTTCGAGGACACGGAGTTGCTCACCCTGTCCGACCGGCAGCTGCGCGACCGGCGGGGGCGGGACCTGGGCATGGTGTTCCAGGACCCGCTGTCGTCGCTGAACCCGGTGATCACCATCGGGCTGCAGATCGCGGAGGTGCTGGAACGGCACCGCGGGATGTCGCGCAAGGAGGCGCGTTCCGAGGCGGTCGAACTGCTCGGCCACGTCGGCCTGCCCGATCCGCAGCGCAGGCTCGGCGAGTATCCGCATCAGCTGTCGGGCGGGATGCGCCAGCGTGTGCTCATCGCGATCGCGCTGGCCTGCCGGCCGAGACTGCTCATCGCCGACGAGCCGACGACCGCCCTCGACGTCACGATCCAGGCGCAGATCCTGTCGTTGCTGTCGGAGCTGGTGTCCGAAACGGACACCGCACTGATCATGATCACGCACGATCTCGGCGTCGTGGCGGGCCTGTGCGACGAGGTCAACGTCATGTACGGCGGGCGGATCGTGGAACGCGCGGAACGGCACGCGCTGTTCAGCGGCGCGCGGCATCCGTACACGCACGGACTGCTGGAATCCATCCCGCGGCTCGACTCGCCGCGTGGGGAGGCGCTCACGCCGATCAAGGGCTCGGTGTCCGACAACATCGCGTGGGCCGACGGCTGTGCGTTCGCGCCGCGGTGTCCGAACGCGACGGACGCGTGCTGGAGCGATCCGCCGTCGCTGGTCGAGGATCGCGGAGGCATGCTGCGGTGTCACAACCCGGTCGAATCGAGCGACGACGCGGTGCCGGAGGGAGCGCGGTGAGTTCCGAAGAGGTGCTCGTGACCGTCGAGGGTCTCGAGGTGCATTTCCCCATCAAGCGGGGCATCGTGCTGGAACGGACCGTCGGGCACGTCTACGCCGTCGACGGGGTGGACCTGACGATCCGGCGCGGCGAGACGTACGGCCTGGTAGGGGAGTCGGGCTGCGGCAAGACGACGCTCGGCCGGGGCCTGCTGCGGCTGGTGGAGCCGACCGGCGGACGGGTCGTGTTCGACGACACCGACGTGTCGGCGCTCAAGGGCGAGACGTTGCGCAAGGCGCGCCGGCGGATGCAGATGATCTTCCAGGATCCGCTGTCGAGTTTGGACCCGCGCCAGTCCGTGGAGTCGATCATCGTCGAGGGCATGCGCGCGCACGGGCTCGACTCCGGCAAGGAGTCGACGCGGGCGCGGCTGGTGGAACTGCTCGACGCCGTCGGCCTGTCGGAGAGCGCGCTGCACAAGTATCCGCACGAGTTCTCGGGCGGGCAGCGGCAGCGGATCGGCATCGCACGGGCACTGGCGGTGGAGCCGGACCTGATCGTGGCGGACGAACCGGTGTCGGCGTTGGACGTGTCGGTGCAGGCGCAGGTGCTGAACCTGTTGGAACAGCTGCAGGACCGGCTCGGGTTGACGTACCTGGTGATCGCGCACGACCTCGCCGTGGTGCGGCACATCTCGGACCGCATCGGCGTGATGTACCTGGGCTCGCTGGTGGAGGAGGCCACGTCGGACGCGCTGTACGCCGAGCCGCAGCACCCGTACACGAAGGCGCTGCTGTCGGCGATCCCGGTGCCCGACCCGGCGGTGGAGGACGCGCGCGAGCAGATCCTGCTCACCGGCGACCTGCCGTCACCCGCCGACCCGCCGACCGGCTGCCGGTTCCACACGCGGTGCCCGTGGAAGCAGGACACCTTGTGCGCCACCGAGCGCCCCGAGCTCCGCGACCTCGGCAACGGCCACCGCGTCGCCTGCCACTACGCCGAAGACATCCAATCCGGCGCCATCCCGCCCAACCAGTAGTGCCCCCGAGGGCCCTTTGGTCGCGTGGAATCGGGCACTGTCGCGCGTCAGCGCGTCCGGTTGGGTGGTGGTGGGAGACGGGCGGGAGCGACCATGGGGCCCTTCACGCTGACATGCGGAAGGTGCTGGTCAGAGCCCCCTACTGTACTTCCAGCAGGGTTCCTGCTAGACCGTGAGCAGGGTCCGTACTGAACCTCGAGCAGCTTCACAACGCGGGGCGAGGGGAACTTTGGTCCCGTTGAACGCGACCAAGGGGCCCTTGGGAGCTTTTAGACGGGGACTCGGGTGCGGCGGAGGCGGTTGGCGAGGGTGGCGCCTGCGGAGCCGAGGGCCACGCCGGTGACCACGACGGCGCTCGCGGCGATCTCGATCGGTGTCGGCCGTTCGCCGAGGATCACGAACGCCAGCGTCAGGCCGACGACCGGGACCAGCAGCGAGAACGGGGCGACCGTGCTCGCCGGGTTGCGGCGCATGAGCGTCGACCAGATGCCCGCGCCGACGACCGTGCCCAGGATCGCCGTGTACGCGATCCCCGTGACGGCCAGCCACGCCGTCGCATCGTCGATCGTCACTAGGCTGTTCCAGGCCGCCGTCGGACCCTCGAACACCAGCGACAACGCCAGCATCGGCAGCGGTGGTACGACGCACATCCACAGGGTCAGGTGCAGTGGGTTGTCCGGCTGCGCCTGCCGCAGGCACAGGTTGCCGACCGCCCACGACAACGCACCGAGCACCGTGAGCACGACCGGTAGCAGCGCCGCGTGCTCGGCCCGTTGCCAGCCGATCGCGCACATGCCGGCAACCGCGAGGACGATGCCCGCGATCTGCCACGGCGACAACTTCTCCCGCAGCAGCAGCCATCCGAGCAACACGGTGAACGGCGCCGACGCCTGCAACACCAGCGACGCCAGGCCCGTCGGCATGCCCGTGTCCATCGCGATGAACAGGAACGCGAACTGCAACGTGCCGAAGCCCAGGCCGTACCCGATGAGCCAGCGCAGCTTCACCCGCGGCCACGGCACCAGCAGCGCGACCGGCAACACCAGCACGGCGAAACGCAGCGCACCCGCGAACAACGGCGGGAAGTGCTGCAGCGTCGCGTCGATCGCCAGGAAGTTGCAGCCCCACAGCACGGCCGTGAGGGCCGCCAGCAGCCGATCGCGCACGCTCATGCCACCAGCTTGCGGCGCCTAACTATGAAGTACCAGCGATATTATTTTCACCATCCTTCCGCGCCTGCTTCACTGTCTGGTTGACTGGTAGGCGTGGATCTGGGGAAGTTGCGCACGCTGAGGGAATTCGCCGACCGGGGCAGCGTCATCGCCACCGCGCAGGCCCTGCATTGCACGCCGTCGGCGGTGTCGCAGCAGCTCAAGGCGCTGCAGGCCGAGGCGGGCGTCGCGCTCACCGAACCCGCCGGCCGCGGACTCCGCCTCACCGACGCCGGCCTCGCCCTCGTCACCAGGGCCGACGAAGTGCTCGGCGCCGTCGAACGCGCCGAGGCCGAACTCGACGCCTACCGCGAATCGCCACGCGGCCGCGTCCGGCTCGCGATCTTCCCCTCCGCCGCCGTGCTCCTCCTGCCCGGGCTGCTGACCCGATTCGCCGAGTTCACCGGACTCGACGTCGACGTCCGCGACGTCGACATGACCCCCGACGAGGTTCCCGGTCTCCTCGCCGACTTCGACATCGTCGTCACCCACCGTGACGAACACGCCACCGAGTTCGAGAACGAACGCCTCCGCGTCGTGCCGCTGTTGCGCGAACCCCTCGACGTCGCGCTGCCCCAGGGTCATCCCCTCGGGGACCGCGAGCACCTCGAGCTTGCCGACCTCGCCGGCGAATCGTGGATCAGCGTCGACGTCGGGTTTCCCGTCGACGATGTGTTGCTCTCCCTCGCCACCCGTACCGGGGTACGGCCACGGGTTGTTCAGCGGATCAACGACTTCCACATCACCGAGGCGCTCGTCGCCGCCGGACACGGGATCGCGTTGCTGCCTCGGTACACGGTTGATACGACCCGGGTCGTTCGGCTTCCGTTGACCGGGATTCGGGTTGCTCGGAATGTTGAGGCCGTCGTTCGGCACGGCGGGCCTGTACGGCCGGCGGTTAGTGCCGTGTTGGAGGCTGTCCGGGCCGAGGCCGGGGAGGTCGCCTTGGGGTGAGGCCCCGGGGCGTATTGGCACCCTGCGGCACCGTGTCAGCAACTCGCGTCGCCGTGTTGGCAACTCGCGTCGTCGTGTCAGCATCTCGCGTCGCTGTGTTCGCAACTCGCGTCGCTGTGTTCGCAGTTCGTGCCGCCGTGTCAGCATCTCGCGTCGTCGTGTCAGCGTCCTGCGTCGTCGTGTCAGCACTTGGCGGCGTTGTGTTGGCGGTTTACGGCGTTGTGTTGGTGTTTCGCGGTGCCGGTTTGTTGCTTTGGGGTTGGGGTGCTCGCCGGCGGGCAGGTCTCCGGGATGGTGGGGCGGCTTTGCCGCTGGGCGAAGTGTCATCCCGTCGACCTCTCGTTTTCGTTTATCACACTGCAGTCAGGGCGCAAGGGTTTCGGGTTTCGCTGCGGTTTCGTTTTGGGTTGCGCCCTGACTGC
>NZ_MKKE01000022.1 GCF_001942305.1 Saccharomonospora sp. CUA-673
GCAGATCCGGTTCTGCAACATCGTCGACGAGTTCACCCGCGAAGCCCTCGCCACCACGGCCGCTCGCTCGTTCACGGCTGATGACACGATAACCCTGCTCGATAAGGTCATCGCCGAGACCGGGCGCACGCCGCAGCATCTGCGGATGGACAACGGGCCAGAACTGACCTCCGCCGCTCTGGCCGACTGGTGCCGCTTCGGCGGCGTGTCGACCGAGTTCATCGAGCCCGGAGCGCCGTGGCAGAACGGCTACAACGAGTCGTTCAACGGCCGATTCCGCGACGAATTCCTGGCCACCGAGCAGTTCAACACGCTACTCGAAGCCCAGGTCCTGGCCGAGGACTGGCGCATCGAGTACAACACCTACAGACCCCACGGCTCGCTCGGCGGCCAACCCCCGACCACCTTCCGCGAGCAGTGGATCACCAACCAACCCGCACTCTCATAACCACTGGACCACCAAACGGGGCCCAGTCAGGGCAAGTCGATCACGGTGCACACGGGTAAGGGGAAGAACAATCCGTGGCACCGCTACTGGGGCCGGGGTTTCAAGCGTTACGTCTGGAACAACACCGGTGACCGCGCCACCCTGTTGGACGCGCGGGGACGCGCGTTGGACTCGTGTTCCTGGGGCCGCAGCGGCCGAGGCTGGGCCAACTGCTGAGTGGCCCGCCAGTGACCCGAAGGCAGATCTGGCGGCGCCGAACGCCGGTCTCGCGTGTCGGAGCGCAGACCTCGCGGTGCTGAATGCAGGAACGCCGCCCTCCGTGCTCGGAGGGCGCGTTCGCGATGCGCTGAGCGGGCGACGGGAATCGAACCCGCACCACCAGTTTGGAAGACTGGGGCTCTACCATTGAGCTACGCCCGCAGCGGCCGGTGACCGGCTGCGCAGGCAGTCTACCGGTACCCGCTATGGTGTTTGCACACCACCCTGCGGGTGGTGACACGGGGCGTGGCGCAGCTTGGTAGCGCATTCGCTTTGGGAGCGAAGGGTCGCAGGTTCAAATCCTGTCGCCCCGACCGGGAAGATGCAGGTCAGCGGGTCACACATCTGGGGGCGTCCTCACGAGCCCCCAGATGTGCCCCTGACCAGCGATGCGTTGGACACCTCAGGACACCTGACTCGCCGATCCCGGTACAGCGTGAGGCTGCCACGCCACCCCTCTACACGTGGGATTTGTACGGTCACCTCGCCGGTCCAGCTGCCATCGGCCATGACAGCCGCCACCGCGGCACAGCGGGAACCGCCGAGACTGCGGACGATCACGAACAGTAACCGGTGTGCATGTGGAGCCGGGCCGACTCAGCGGCGGGCTCGACGATCGCCATCGCGAACTCCCTGCGTGAACATCGAGGTTGATCACCGCTCAGCCTGCTGTTGCGACCTGGCGTCATGCGAACTCGCCAACCGCCACCGAAGCCAAGGATCCGGACGCGAATCCGGAAATCACTACAAGCGGTCGACATTGCTACTCCATTTGAACATTATGTCCTGATTGACCGAACTTTCCTGTAATCCCAGCGCAGGTCCGTCCACATCGACTGACGCCACGATCGTCCGATTAAGCGACGAGCACCACGCGGTCTTCCCTGAATACGTTGAACCACCCTGGCGTCGGTGCCACACTTCACCATCACAGCACCGCAAACATTTGAGGGGGCGCCATGGCGTTCGAGGCGAAAATCGAGGCCATCACAAGCGCTAGCACTGCGGCTGGAGAAGTGGCCGAAGGAGTGCGCTCGGTCAAACCGGCCGAGGCGCTTCCAGATGGCCCCGCGGGCGTGAAAGGCTCCCGGTCGGCCGCAAAGCTTGCACAGGTTAAGGAGTCCTGGCAGGGAAAGGGATCAAGGACTGCGGGCGCATTGGATCAGTACGCACAGGATCTGTCCACCGCCGCGGACCATTACCGCAGCTCGGACGAGGCCGCTCGCATCGATCTGGGCGGTTCGACAGGTCGCGCCCGGGCGATCTGATGGTCACCTGGCTGATGTGCGCCAGTGGAGCGGTGATCCGCTCGGCGAAGCGGTCGGGGCCCTGAACCGCGAGTACAACGAGCTCATCGCCGCCGGCGAAGACCTCGGCAAGATTGGCACCCCGGAGGGATGGTCCGGCGAAGCCGCGCAAGCGGCCGGCAGCCGGTGCGGCGAACTCGTGGAGAGCCTCGGTGAATGGACCGCTGAGATCGCAGCCGTTCGCAAGGCGTGCGGCGCGGCGAGCGATGCGATCGGCGGCGTGAAGAACGGTGTGACCGAGGCCGAGGAACTGGCGAAGGCCAACAACTTCAGCATCGCCGATGATGGTGCGATCAGGGATCAGGGACCACCGGCGGACACACCGGATGCCCAGCAACAAGCCGTCGCAGAAGAACGTGCCAAAATCAAGTCCGAACTGGACGAGCGGGTGAGCCAGGTTCTACGCAGCGCTCGGGACATCGACAGCGATCTCTGCGCCGTCCTGGACAAGGTCCTGTCGTCTGACACGATCGATGCCGACAGTACGGCGACATCTCTGTCGGCCGCAGGACACGCCGGCGCAAAACTCGGCGCACTCAGCATCCCAACCCCACCACTGATCAACGACGCAACCGCCGCGCAGAACGCAGCATGGTGGGCCACACTCAGCGACGCTCAGCGAAAGCGGTTCGCACAGGACTACCCTCGCCTGGTCGGACCACGCGACGGACTCGACACCACCACCAGAAGTTCGGCGAACATGACCATCCTCCGCGACGAACGCGAGAAACTTCGCGCCGAGCGAAAGTCCCTGAAGGAGGAGATGGGCACGAAGCACGGACCCGGTGGCCAACTTGAAAGGTCCAGCCTCGAGAGGAAGATCGAGAACATCGATGGCCGCATCAAAGGGCTGAACGACATCGAGAACAAGGTTAACGAAACCAAAGACCTCGACGATGACAGTAGCGAGAAGTACTTCATCCTTCAGGTTGACAGCGAAGGCGACGGCACCGCGGCTGTGTCACGCGGAAACCCCGATACGGCACAGTACGTCTCGACGTTCGTCCCGGGGACGGGGTCCGAGCTCGGTAACATCGACTCGACGATGGACCGCTCCGAGCGCATGGCTGAACAAGCTCGATGGGCGGGAGCAGAGTCGACTGCGACAATCTCATGGCACGGCTACGACGCACCTGACGAGTTCGCAAACGCCACGAGCGGAACCTACGCCGAAGAAGCCGAGCCCAAACTCGCCAAGTTCCAAGACGGGCTTCTTGAATCTCGAGACGAGAACGCATCAGAACGCCATAACACACTCGTCGGACATAGCTACGGAGCAACGACGATCGGTAAGACTGCGCAGAATCACGAAATGCCCGTGGATGATCTGGTCCTGGTTGGGTCGCCAGGGGTAGATGCACCACATGTCAGTGATCTTCAGATCCCAGAAGGGCACGTGTGGGCAACTGCGGACGAGAACGACCCGGTGGCAGAGGCTCCCGTGTTCGACATCGACCCCACCGAGCGTGAATTTGGAGCGAATGTGTTCGGGTCAAGTTCCGACTCCGAAGGAAAGTGGTACCAAGGTGGCTATAACTTGGACTCGCATAGTGACTATTGGGATTACAACAACCCGGCCCTGGAAAAAATGGGTAAGATAATCGCGGGGCAGTCGTGATGAAGTACTTCACAAGAAGGGCGGCAGCATGTGTCGCCACGACCTTCCTGCTCTGCCTGGGAGCATGTGGGAGTCCCACCGATGAATCCGGAGACACCATGGCAGAAACCATCACCATTCAGCGCGCAAACGAGAAGCTCGAAGAACACATGCAGCGCACCCGGGAAGCCCTTCCAGAAGAAGCGAGCTTCGAAACGTTCTCGCATCACAAGGAAAGTCCTTGCGAGGACCCCGGAGACCCGGGGCCCAAAGGTCGCGTGTTCGCGAGCCTCGCCTACCAAATAAAGAACATACCCGAAGAGTCTATCAAGGAACAATTCTTCCAACTGAAGGACTGGTGGAGAAAGAACGGCTATCGAGTACTCAGTGAGGACGCCGACACGCTACGTGTTGTCAGCGACGAAGACGAGTTCACAATCGGGCTCCGCACCAACCCACTGAATGAACTCTACCTGCTGGGAGATTCACCCTGCGTCTGGCCGAATGGAACGCCACAGCCCGAAGACTGACGGCAACAACACGGTTCACATCCTGTCGCCCCGACCGTACGAAACAAGGGCCCTGGCCACGTCGTGACGTGACCGGGGCCCTTGCTCGTGACTGCCCCGACCTCAGTCGAGGTTGTGGGTGTTCTTGTACTCCAGGGCGTAGGCGAGCTTGCCGGGTTTGTCGGCCGAGTAGGGGGTGGACAGGTCGGCGAACTCACCCTCGTCGGCGGGGTCGCCGTCGTTCCACTCGTCGAGGACGCCGAGGTCGCCTGCCGTGTACTCGCCGTCCACCACGTCGGACGGGTCGAGCTCGACCTGCGCCTCCGACACCGTGCGCACCGCGTCGAGGTAGCTGTCGAAGTCGGCGCGGTCCCAGTCGGACAGGTCGATGTCCGGGTTCGCGGTGATCCAGTTGCCCCACCGGAACTGGGCGTACAACGTGTCGGTCGACTCCCAGCCGATGTCACGCGTGTAGTACAGCAACGCCCGCAACTCGTCGTTGTTCATCGTGTCCAGGCCGAGCTGCCGCGGCAGCTGCGCGGGCGTGATCGTCGAACCGTCCGCGTCACGCAGCCACACCCGGTCCTCGTCCTTCATCCGCTGCCAGAACGCGCTCGGCGGCAACGTGGACAGGTTGTCCTGCACCTGCACCCGTACCCGCACGTCCGGACCGGCGACCTCCAACAGCGACGTGAACGTGTGGTGCCCGTCGGTCAGGTACGGCACACCGCCCGGGCCCACGACGAACGTCTTCATCTCGGCGATGTCGTCGTCGGTCTCGTCACCCAGGTCGACCTCGCACGTGAACGTCGACGGGTCGTGCAACGTCGCGTCCGGCTCCGCGTCCTCGACGCCGCCCTGCCCGTTGGCCTCGCACCAGTCGTCGAACCGCTTGTTCACGTCGTCCTTGCCGAGCGTGTACCGGCCCTGCTTGTAGTAGATCTGGTCGTAGCCGATCGCGGGCTGCGTCGGCCGCAGGTCCCCGATCCGCACCTCGACGAGATCGCCCTCCTCGGCACAGAACAGCTCCGCGGCGAGGCCGCCCCGCTGATCGTGCTCACAGAACGAGGGCCGCTCCCCCGGGACACCCGGCGCTCCCGGGAACGCCCCGGGCCCCGGAGCCGCCGGGGACGCCGCCGCGGGCAGCCCCGCCGCCAGCATCGCTCCTGCCAGGACCGGAACGCCCGCCGCCCACCTACCGATTCGACCGCGCACTACGTGACTCCTTCTCCGTTATGTCGGGTTCACACGGTCGGGTAGTCGTGTGACCCCGCGGAGAGCGGAGGACGAGCGGGCGGCGAACCCCGGGTGAACGGCTATTCCACCTGCCGCGCGGTCGCGGCCGCGCGATCGGCCTCCCAGAAGGCGCGCACCGACAGGATCCGCCCGTCCGACCCGGCCTTGTAGACGATCACGCAGTCGGTGTCGACGCGATACCCGCCGTCGAAGAGCGTCGTGATCGTGGCGACGTTCGCCACCTCGTCGCCACCCGCGTGCGAATCGCGGACGACGAACTGGAACCGCTGCACGTTCGCGATCGTCATGTCCCAGAACGCGGAGATCCCGTCCCGCCCGTGATGCCCCTTGCCCTCCTCGTCGAACCCCGACGGGCCGACGGGGTCCTCCACGACCGTCACGGGGTCGAACAGCTCGAGCCAGCTCTCCTTGTCCCCCGCGGTGACGGCCTCCATGGAGCGCAACGCCGCGACCCGGGCCGGCGGCTGCTCGGCGTCGACGTCCCAGCACACGGTCACACTCATACGCCTGCCCTTCTCAGAAGCGGTGGATGATCTCGTCGGCGAACTTCTTGATGGAGTCCTTCTTCTGCTCGATCGGCGCGTCGAAACCGAGACCCTCGAAAACCCAGGGCACGGTGATCACGTCGGTGACGCCGACGTCGGCCTGCTCGCGATACCCGTCGAGACCGAACCGGTCGATGCACACGGCCTGGATCTCGAACGGCTCCTCGGCGCGGCCGTACTCGGCGCGCAACGTGTGCAGCTGGTCGATCGTGTCGCGCAGGTCGTCGAGTTTCATCATCGCCGAGGACCAGCCATCGCCGACGCGGGCGGCCCGGCGCAGCGCCGGCTCGGTGTGCCCGCCGATGTAGAACGGCACGCGCTCGCGCGGCGCGGGACTCATCGAGAGCGTGTCGAAATCGAAGAACTCGCCGTGATACTCGACCGGGCCGCCGTCGAGGATCAACCGCAGCACGTCGATCGCCTCGTCGACGCGTTTGCCGCGGCGCCGATAGGGCACGCCGCACCACTCGAACTCCTCGGGCGCCCAGCCGACGCCGAGTCCGAGACCGAACCGGTCGCCGGTGAGGTTCGCGACCGACCCCACCTGTCGCGCCAGCAGCACCGGGTGGCGCGAGCCGAGTTTCAGCACCGCGGTGTAGAACGTGATCCTGCTCGTTGCCGCCCCCATCGACGCGGCCGCGATGAGCGGGTCGACCCAGGGCGTGTTCCGGTCCCAGAAGCGGCTGCCGTCCGGGGTGTACGGGTAGTCCGCCGACACCTGCTCGGAGTAGAAAAGTGAGTCGGGCAGCGCGATCGACGAGAACCCGCACTCCTCCGCGGTGACGGCCAGTTCGGTCAGCTGATCCAGCGGGCTCAGGGCCACCGACAGTGTGAACCTCATACGACAAAACAGTAACTTGTTCTAGTTTTCGGCGCCAGGGTTCGGCGGGGGCGAATACCGGGCGACCGAATCACCCGACATCACCCATTGATCACCGTTGTGGGTGCCGTCGAGTCGCGGACCTCGTCGAGCGCGTGTTTACGGTCGAGGCGGCCGACGGGGCGACTCGGCGGCCGGCACGGCGCCGATGCCACGAGAGCCTCGGCGTGGTCGGGGGGCCGTACGTGCACGATCCTTTCAGGAGGATTCGCGTGTCCACACCGTGGAAGCGCACAGCAGTGATCGGACTGGTCGGCGGCACGGCGCTGGTGGCGTTCGCCGGCAATGCCGGGGCGATCACACCGACGACCCAGTCCCTCGACGACGTTCCCGACAGCATCATGAAGGGGTCGAGCGTGACCCTCTCCGGCACGCTCACGGGAACCCGCGACCGGCCCCTGACCGACGAACCGGTCGCACTCGAACGGCGAACCGGCCAGGAGTGGACCCGGGTCGCCACGGCCGACACCGGCGACGACGGGAGCGTCACCTTCCGCCGCGCGCCGCACGCCACGGCCCAGTGGCGCATCACCTACGCCGGCGACACCTTCCGCGACGGCGCCACGTCCGAGGTCGCCCGGGTCGAGGTGCGAACCCCACCGCCGCCTCCCCCGCCGCGACCGCAGCCGGGCGGGTCGCAGCAGTCGACGCCGATCGGCCAACGGATCGTCGCGGTTGCCGCGGCGCACGCCGGGTCGCCGTACGCGTACGGCGCGAGCGGTCCCACCCGGTTCGACTGCTCGGGCTTCGCGCAACACGTGCACCGCGCGGTGGGTATCAACCTGCCGCGCACGTCGAGCGACCAGCACCGGGCCACCCGGTCGATCCCGAGGCACGCGAAGGTCCCGGGCGACCTGGTGTTCTTCCACAGTGGAGGGAGCGTGTACCACGTCGGCATCTACGCGGGCGGCAATCACGTGTGGGCGGCACCGGAGACCGGGGACGTCGTGCGCAAGCAGCACATCTACACGGGGTCCTACTACGTGGGCCGCGCCTGGTAGCGGTTCGCCCGACCCTGTGACCAGCTGGGGAACTCCCGGCGCGGCGTCCACGTTGTCCGGTTCGAAGGAGTATGTCCGGCGCAGGGCATACTGCGAGTGCCCCACGTGTCCGTCCCCGGGAGTTCCCCATGGATCTGATCTTCGTCGCCGTCCTGCTGCTGATCATCGTCGGCGGTGGGTACTACCTGGTGCAGTCACAGCAGGCGGCCAAACGCAAGCGGGTCGACGACGCGAAGGCCGAGGCCCGCCGCTGGGTCGAGCGGCTCGGGGGCCAGGTTCTCAGCCTGACCGGCACCGACCTCGCCTCGCAGCAGGCGCTGGCCGACGCGAGCGAGCGGTACACCGCGGCCGGGTCGCAGATGGAGCAGGCCGAGACCGAGGAACAGGCCAAGCTCGTCAAGGACACGGCCCTCGAGGGCCTGTACTACGTGCGGGCCGCGCGCGAGGCGATGGGCATGGACCCGGGCCCGGCGCTGCCCGAGGACCGCGAGCGCCAGGCCGCGGGCAAGGTCACCGAACACCGCTCGGTGGACGTCGAGGGCGAGCACTACGAGGCCTCACCGCAGCCGACCTCGGGCACGCCGCACTACTACCCGGGCGGCCGCGTGGCGGGCCGGCCGGTTCCGCAGGGCTGGTACAGCACGCCGTGGTGGAAGCCCGCGCTCATCGGCGGCGCATGGGGCCTGGGCTCGATGATGCTGTTCAGCGCGATGTTCTCCGGCATGGCCGGCATCCCCAGCGGTGAGGCGTGGGCCGACGGCTACGACGCGGGCCAGGAGGACGCCATGTCCGACGCCGGCGACGGCGGTGACGGTGGCGACATGGGCGACAGCGACTTCGGCGGAGACATGGGCGGCGGAGACATGGGCGGCGGAGACTTCGACTTCGGCTTCTGATCAGCCCAACGCCGTGAGGTCGATCGTCGCGGCAAACGGCTCGACGCTGGTGTGGACACCGGTGACCGCGCCGCTGTCCTGGTACCCGAACTCGCCTGCCCGATGGAAGGCGACGAGGGAGACGGGTGCGGTGAGATCGACGATCCAGTACGCCGGGATGCCGGCGTCCGCGTACTCGCCGCGCTTGTCGACGTTGTCGATCCGTTTCGACCCCGGGGACACGATCTCGACGACGAGTGCCACCTCGGAGGCCCGGAGCATTCCGCCGTGCTCGTTCACACGCTCGAACGCAGCACGATCGGCAACGACGATGTCCGGCCGCCGTGCGTAACCCGGTTCGTCCGGCGGCACCAGCTCCAGATCCACGTCGACGTCCTGAACTCCGTCCAGATCGGGCGGCAACTGCGGCTCAAGCTGCGCCAGCAGCCGGAAGGACGCCTTGTTGTGCCCCGGCGCGGGGCTCGGTGACATCAAGAGTCGTCCCCCAATGAGCTCCGAGTATCCGGGCTCGGTCTCCCCCAGTGCCAGATACTCGTCAATCGTCAGCAAGCGATCCATGCCGGGCATGCGAGACGGATCGCGATGGTCACGTGCAGTGGTCACAGCGACTCCTCATGGCTCCCTGACGTCCCAACAGAGTCTGCCACGCCGGGGTCAGTCCGGGGTGGCGTCGTCGAGCGGGGTCGACTCGGCTCCTGCGTTGCGCAGTTCGTCGCGCACGACTCCGTACGCCAGGCCCTGCGGGTAGCCCTTGCGGGCGAGCATGCCGAGCAGACGGCGGGTCGCCTTCTGCTCGTCCACGCCCGTCATGGTGCGCAGCTTCTTGCGCACGAGCTCCCGTGCCCGCTCCTGTTCGGCCGACGAGTCGATCTCGCCCGCCGCCTCGGCGGCGACCTCGCCGTCGACGCCCTTGCGGCGCAGTTCCGCGACGAGCGCGCGCCGGGCGAGCCCCTGGTTGTTGTGCCGGGAGCGCACCCACGTCTCGGCGAACGCGGCGTCGTCGATCAGCCCCGCGTCGTCGAGCTTGCGCAGCAGGTCTCGGCTGACGTCCTCGTCGAAACCCTTGCGGGTCAACGCCGAACGCAGCTCCTCCCTGGTGCGGGGTCGGGCGGCCAGGAGATCGAAGCAGATCTCCTTGGCCTTCCTCCTCGCCTCCTCGGGAGGCAGCTCCGACACCGGAGTGCGGGCTCGCGACCGGCGCGGGCCCGCCGTGTCCGGGTCACTCACGCCCGGTCCCCTCAGAACTCGACGGGTGCCGGCTCGGCCGCCGCGGTCTCCTCGGCGTCGACCTTGGCCCCGACCCCGAGCTTCTCGAGGATCTTCTTCTCGACCTCGTTGGCGATGTCGGGGTTGTCGCGCAGGTACTTGCGCGCGTTCTCCTTGCCCTGGCCGAGCTGGTCGCCCTCGTACGTGTACCAGGCGCCCGACTTGCGCAGGATCCCCTGGTCGACGCCCATGTCGATGAGCGAACCCTCCCGCGACACACCGTGCCCGTAGAGGATGTCGAACTCGGCCTGCTTGAAGGGGGGCGCGACCTTGTTCTTGACGACCTTGACGCGGGTGCGGTTGCCGACCGGGTCGCCGCCGTCCTTCAGCGTCTCGATCCGGCGCACGTCGAGCCGCACCGACGCGTAGAACTTCAGCGCCTTACCACCGGTGGTGGTCTCCGGGGAGCCGAACATGACGCCGACCTTCTCGCGCAGCTGGTTGATGAAGATCGCGGTCGTGCCGGAGTTGTGCAGCGCACCGGTGATCTTCCGCAGCGCCTGGCTCATCAGCCGCGCCTGCAGACCCACGTGGGAGTCACCCATCTCGCCCTCGATCTCCGCCCGCGGCACGAGCGCCGCGACCGAGTCGATGACGACGATGTCGAGCGCGCCCGAGCGGATCAGCATGTCGGCGATCTCGAGCGCCTGCTCACCGGTGTCGGGCTGCGAGACCAGCAGGGCGTCGGTGTCGACGCCCAGGACCTTGGCGTACTCGGGGTCGAGCGCGTGCTCGGCGTCGATGAAGGCGGCGATCCCGCCGTTCTTCTGCGCGTTGGCCACGGCGTGCAGCGCCACGGTGGTCTTACCGGAGGACTCGGGGCCGTAGACCTCGACGACCCTGCCCCGCGGCAGACCGCCGATGCCCAGCGCGACGTCGAGCGCGATGGCACCGGTCGGGATGACCTCGACGGGCGGGCGGGTGTCCTCGCCCAGCCGCATCACCGAGCCCTTGCCGTACTGCTTGTCGATCTGGGCCAGGGCAAGGTCGAGTGCCTTGCTCTTGTCCGGTGCACCCTTGTCCGCTGCTGCTGCCATGGAACCCACCTCATTGGCCTTGACGTTTGCTTGTGTCCGGTCGTTCTTGCGTCCGGGGCCCGACGGTACGGGCGGGGTCCGACAGTTCCAGGCCTGTCGTCAGATCTGTGGACAGCCGACCCCGGTGTGGACAACATCCTAGTGAACATCTGTTCGATCGCGAAACTGACACACCGAGGCGGTACGATTTCGCGCGCCGTCCTGTGCTCCGCGCCTGTGCCAGGGCCTGTGCCAGGGCCTGTGCCCAATGCCTGCTCAGTGCCTGATCACTGCCCTGACGACACGGGCGGTCACCGGCGTTCGGCCGGAACCTCGAACTCGACGCAGACCTGGCGCCAGACGTCCTTCGCGGGCACGCCCGCCTCGAGCGCCTCCTCGACCGTCCGACCGTCGAGACCGCTCAGCACATGGTCCTTGGCGAGCATCTCGGCCCTGGTGGCGCCGAACTCGTCGGCCATCAGCCGACGGAACACCGTGATCCGCATCGGCACCAGCGTAGCCACGCGCCCGCCCCGTACCGTGGGCGCCATGGAACTCGAAGCTGGATTGGGCTCGACGGCGCTGACCCTGGCCTCGATCGCCGCCGTCTCCGCCACCCTCGTCGTCCTCCTGGTGCAGATCCGAAGGAACCGCAAGAAGTGACCCGTCGTCCTGGCTCCGCGCCGGGATTGTCGGTGTCCCGACGCATCATGACGGGATGACCGAGTCGGCGACCGAGCTGTTCTCCCCCGCGACCAGGGACTGGTTCACGGGGGCGTTCGCCGCGCCCACGCCCGCGCAGGAGGGCGCGTGGCTGGCCGCGCACGCGGGTGAGCACGCACTGGTCATCGCGCCGACCGGCTCCGGCAAGACCCTCGCGGCGTTCCTGTGGGCCCTCGACCGGCTCGCCACCGCACCGCCGCCGGAGGACCGCAGGCGCCGCTGCCGCGTGCTGTACGTCTCGCCGCTCAAGGCGCTCGCGGTGGACGTCCAGCGCAACCTGCGTTCCCCGCTCACGGGCATCGCGCAGGCCTGCCGGCGGCGGGATCTGCCCGTCCCCGACATCACGGTCGGCATGCGAACCGGCGACACCACGGCGACCGAGCGCCGGTCGTTCCTGCGCACCCCGCCCGACGTGCTCGTGACGACGCCGGAGTCGCTGTTCCTCCTGCTCACCTCGTCGGCCAGGGAGTCGCTCCGCGGTGTCGAGACGGTGATCGTCGACGAGGTGCACGCCGTGACCGGCGGCAAACGGGGTGCGCATCTGGCGCTGTCGTTGGAACGGCTGGACGAGCTGCTGCCCGCGCCCGCGCAGCGGATCGGGTTGTCGGCCACGGTCCGCCCGGTCGACGAGGTGTCCTCGTTGCTGGCCGGCGGCAGGCCGGTGACCGTGGTCCAGCCGGCGACGCCGAAGACCCTGGAGGTCCGCGTCGAGGTGCCGGTCGACGACATGGCGACCCTCGAGGGCCCGGCGCGTTCGGCCGAACCGGGCTCGCTCGAGGACGAGGTCCCCGGCGCCGCGGCGCCGAAGCCGTCGATCTGGCCGTCGGTCGAACAACGCGTGCTCGACCTGGTGCGCGAGCACCGCTCCACGATCGTGTTCGCCAACTCGCGGCGGCTGGCCGAACGGCTCACCGCCCGGCTCAACGAACTGGCGGCCGAACGCACCGAGCTGGAGGCCGGCGACGAGTTCCCCGCCGAGGCGATCGGCGAGTCCGGGCTGACGACCGGTGCCGAGGCGGCCGTGGCGAAGGCGCACCACGGGTCGATGTCGCGCGAACAGCGCACCCGCGTCGAGGAGGAGCTGAAGTCGGGCACGTTGCCGTGCGTCGTGGCGACGTCGTCGCTGGAACTCGGCATCGACATGGGTGCGGTCGACCTCGTGGTGCAGATCGAGGCGCCGCCGACCGTGGCGTCGGGCCTGCAGCGCGTCGGCCGCGCCGGGCACCACGTGGGCGCCCCGTCGTCCGGGGTGATGTTCCCCAAGTTCCGCGGCGACCTCGTCTCGTGTGCCGTGACCGCCGAACGCATGAGCTCCGGCGCCATCGAACGCACCCGCTACCCGCGCAATCCCCTGGACGTGCTGGCCCAGCAGATCGTCGCGATGGTCGCCCTCGAACCCCGCACCGTCGAGGACGTCGCCGCGACCGTGCGCCGCGCCGCCCCGTTCTCGTCGCTGCCGGACGACGCGCTGCACGCCGTGCTCGACATGCTCGCCGGGCGGTACCCGAGCGAGGAGTTCGGCGAGCTGCGCGCCCGCATCACCTGGGACCGCGTCACCGGCGAGCTGCACGGCAGGCCCGGTGCGCAACGCCTCGCCGTCACCTCCGGCGGCACGATCCCCGACCGCGGCCTGTTCACCGTGATGACCCCCGGCGACGACGGCAGACCGGGGAGCCGGGTCGGTGAGCTCGACGAGGAGATGGTCTACGAATCGCGCGTCGGCGACACGATCCTGCTCGGCACGTCGTCGTGGCGGATCACCGACATCACGCACGACCGGGTGATCGTCGTGCCCGCTCCCGGGGTGCCCGCGCGGATGCCGTTCTGGAAGGGCGACGCGCCGGGCAGGCCGCTCGAACTCGGCAGGGCGCTCGGGGCGTTCCTGCGTGAGGTGGCCGGCGCCAAGGACGCGACCGCGCTGCGCCGCGCCGAGGCCGCGGGGCTCGACGAGCGCGCCGCCGCCAACCTCGTCGCCTACCTGCGCGAGCAGCGGGAGGCCACGCGGCACGTCCCCAGCGACCGGACGCTGCTGCTCGAGCGGTTCCGCGACGAGCTCGGCGACTGGCGGGTCGTGGTGCACTCGCCGTTCGGCGCGCAGGTCAACGCGCCGTGGGCGCTGGCGGTCGCCGCCCGGCTGCGCGAGAGCCGCGGCGTCGACGCCCAGGTGGCGCACTCCGACGACGGCATCGTGCTGCGCCTGCCGGAGGCCCTCGACGCCGACGGCCAGGAGATCACGATCACCGCCGAGGACGTGCTGCTCGACCCCGACGAGGTCGAGGCGTTGATCGTCGCCGAGGTGGGCGGGTCGGCGTTGTTCGCGGCGCGATTCCGCGAATGCGCCGCGCGGTCGCTGCTGCTGCCGCGGCGCACTCCCGGCCGCAGGTCCCCGCTCTGGCAGCAACGCCAACGGGCGGCGCAGCTGCTCGGCGTCGCCGCCAAGTACGAACGCTTCCCCGTCGTGCTCGAGGCGATGCGGGAATGCCTGCAGGACGTCTACGACGTCGGCGGGCTGCGCGAGCTGATGACCGACGTCCGCAACCGCAGCGTGTCCCTCGTCGAGGTCGAGACCCTGGCGGCGTCGCCGTTCGCCCGCAGCCTGCTGTTCGGCTACGTGGGCATGTTCCTGTACGAGACGGACGCACCGCTCGCCGAGCGCAGGGCCGCGGCGTTGTCGCTCGACTCGACGTTGCTGGCCGAGCTGCTCGGCACCGAGGCGATCCGAGAACTGCTCGACCCCGAGGTCGTGACGTCGGTGGAACGCTCGTTGCAGCGCCTCGACGAGGACCGGCACGTCCGCGACCTCGAGGACACCGCCGATCTGTTGCGCTTCCTCGGCGACCTGACCGTCGACGAGGCACGGGCGCGCGGGGCCGCGCCCGAGTGGTTGACCGAGCTGGTCGAGACCCGCCGCGCCATCGTGGTGCGTCTGGCCGGGCAGGACCGCTACCTGGCCATCGAGGACGCCGGTCGCGTCCGGGACGCCGTGGGTGCGGCGCTGCCCATCGGCGTGCCCGAGGTGTTCACCGAGCCGGTCGACGATCCGCTCGGCGACCTCGTCACCCGCTACGCGCGCAGCCGGGGTCCGTTCACCGCCGCCGACGTGGCCCACAGGTTCGGGCTCGGCGTCGCCGTCGTCACCGGCGTGCTCGACCGGTTGACCGGTGAGGGGCGGCTCGTCCGGGGCGAACTGCGACCACCGGGTGCCGTCGGCCTCGAGCTGGCAGGTGTCGAGTCCGGTGGTGGCGAGCACGGCGAGCGTGCGGGGACCGAGTACTGCGACGCCGCGGTGTTGCGCCGGCTGCGCCGCGCCTCGCTGGCACGGTTGCGGGCGGAGGTCGAACCGGTCGAACCGGCGGCACTGGGCCGCTTCCTGCCCGCGTGGCACGGCGTCGGAGCACGTCTGCGGTCGGCGCCGACCGCAGACGACGTGCTGGCGGTCGTCGACCAGCTCGCCGGCGCACCGCTGCCGGCGAGCGCGCTCGAATCGCTGATCCTGCCGGCACGACTGCCCGGCTATCACCCGGCGCTGCTGGACGAGCTCACCACGGCCGGCGAGGTCGTGTGGGCGGGCTGCGGGGCGCTCGCCGGGGGCGACGGGTGGATCTCGCTCGCGCCGGCCGACGTCGCCGATCTGGTGTTGCCGGACGCCGACGAGTCGGCCACGGAGACGAGCCCGCTGCACGCCGAGCTCGCGGCGGCCGTGCAGCACGGGGCGTTGTTCTTCCGGGATCTCGTCGACCGCGTCACCCCGCAGCTCGACGAGCGGCCCGCCGATGCGGACGTCGTGGCTGCGCTGTGGGATCTCACGTGGGCGGGACTGGTGTCCGGCGACACGCTCGCCCCGCTGCGCGCCCAGGTCTCCGGACGCGGGGCGACGCACCGAGCACGCCGGTCGCCGCCGCGCGGCCGCTACGCGCGCATGCGCGCCAGCCGGCCCGCGATGCCGTCCCGGACCGGACCGCCCACCGTCGCGGGCCGCTGGGGTCCGACGCCGCCGCGGGAACCCGATCCGACGCGGCGCACCCACGCGCGTACCGAGGTGTTCCTCGAACGGCACGGCGTGCTGACGCGGGGCGCGCTCGACACCGAACGGCTGACCGGCGGATTCTCCGGCGTCTACAAGGTGCTGCGCGGCATGGAGGACTCCGGCCAGGTGATTCGCGGCTACGTCGTCGACGGACTGGGCGCCGCCCAGTTCGCCGCGCGCGGCGCGGTCGACCGGCTCCGCGCCGTGTCCGACACCGCCGGCATGCGCGACACCCAACCGGCCGTGGTGCTGGCGGCGAGCGACCCCGCCCAGCCCTACGGCGCGGCGCTGTCGTGGCCCGACCCGCTCGGCACCACCAAGCACCGGCCGGCGCGGAAGGCGGGCGCGCTCGTCGTGCTGGTCGACGGCGCACCCGTGCTCTACGTCGAACGCGGCGGCCGCTCGCTGTTGTCGTTCACCGAGCACGAGACGGCGCTGCGCGAGGCGGCGCAGGCGTTGTCGGCCGCGGTCCGTGACGGCTGGCTCGGCCAACTGCAGGTGCAGCGCGCCGACGGCGAACAGGCCCTGACCTCCCAGCTCGCGGACGTGCTGCGCGAGGCCGGTTTCCGCGCGACCCCCAAGGGGCTTCGCCTGCGGGCGTGAGCGGGCCTGCGGGCGTGCACGCGGGCCGGGGCCTGGTCTGCACCAGCTGTGCGCATCGCCACTCGAGCGTGACGGGAACTTTGCCGGTTCGTAACCTGTCGACGCCCGGTCAGCCCAGCCCCCGATGAGCTGACACCCCCGAACGGGCCCACCCCGAGCGAAACCCCGAGGACCGTCCCCATGGCAGGTCGACATCGCGCGGACAACCGCGCCCGTCGCACACCCCGAAGATCCCCGTTCCACACCATCGGCACCGCCGGCGAGGCGCCCGAGAACGGCACCGAGGGGATCCCGAACCCCATCGGCGCCGACCCCGACGACGCCACCACTGCCACTGGCACTGGCGATACCGCCGCCGCCGAGGTGGGCGTCCACGCGGTCACGGCCGGTGCGGTGTCCGCCGCGCGGCAACCGTCCCGGTCGCGGTGGCGGACCCCCGTGGCGTTGGGCCTCGCGGCCGCGGCACTGTTGGGCGGCACGGCGTGGGCCAGCAAGGGCCTGACGACCGGTGACGAGCCGAACCGGGCGGCGATGGCGATGCCCGCGGCCACCGACCGCGCCACGTCGCAGCCGGCCGAGTCGAGCTCCGAGCGGCCGACGACGACAAGCCCCACCCCGAGCAGCAGCACCTCCACTGCACCTCCGTCGACCTCGTCGGAGCAGCCGTCGACCACCTCGCAGCAGCCGCCACCCCCGCCGCCGACGCCGACGCCGGAGCCGTGCTCGACGGATCTGGAAGGCACGCAGCCGCATGTGGCGCAGGTCGGCAACCATGTGCTGACGCAGTTCGACGTCGACTCGGTCGGCGGCGTCGCGAGCCGCTCCGGCGCGAGCGACCACCCGAGCGGGCTGGCGCTGGACTTCATGACGACGGGCGAGAACGGCGACCGGATCGCCGAGTACGTCCTGGCGAATCAGGCCGAGTTCGGCGTCACCTACGTCATCTGGGCGCAGCAGTACAACGACGGCAGCGGCTGGTCGATGATGGAGGACCGCGGCAGCGACACCGCGAACCACTACGACCACGTGCACGTGTCGTTCGCGGCCGGAGCCGAGGTCGACGTCAGCTGCTGATCGTGACGCGCAGGTAGCCGTCGTCGGTGCTGCCGGCCGGGTCGAGTCCGGCGCGGACCGCGGTGCGGCTGAGCACGTCGTGGTTGCCACGGGCCGAGGCGACGAGTTCGTCGTGCCCGCGCGCGGAGGCGACGTCGGAGAGTCGACGCAGCAGTGCCGTGCCGACACCGTTGCGCTGCCAACCGTCCTCGACGAGCAACGTCACCTCGGCCGGGCTGCCCGGTTCGTCGATCAGCTGGCCGAGTGCGACGATCTCGCGTCCACAGACGGCGACGACGCTCGTGCCGTGGGCGGGGGTCAGCAGGTCGCGCACTCCCCTGCGTCCGGTGTCGGCGGCACCGGGCATGCCGTCGCGGTAGCGGCCGGCCAGTGTCGCCGGCGAGCAGTGTTCGTGGAGCAGGACGACCGCGTCGGTGTCGGCGACGGCGCCGACCCGCAGGACGAGTTCGGCACCGTCGCCGCATGTGACGACGGTGGGGCCGGCGAGGTTCGTCCGCACGGCTGTGAGCAGGGCGAGCAGCGCCTCGGCCCTGGCGAGTTCCTGATGCAGGAACGGTGCCCAGCGGCGGCGCGCGACGAGCGTGCGGCCGTCGCCGACGGCGAAGACGCCGCGGTGCCCCGTTTCGTCGCGGTCCGGGTTGGCCTCCTCGTCGGGCACGACGGTCACGACGTCGGCGGCGAGAATGTCCCGGACGGCGTCGGCGAGTTCCTCGGGCGCGGTGACGACCCGACCGGCCGCGCCGAGGCTCGCGGCCGCAGGGTCGACGAGTTCGCGCACGTCGCGTCGGCGACTCCGACGCATTCGCAGTCCTCGTGGTCGAGGGCCCCGATGACGTCGGCGCGGGTGATGCCGGGTGCGGGGCGCACGACGATCTCGTCGAGCACGCCGCCCGGCACGGGCAGCACTGTGACGCCGAGGATGTTGCATTCGAGGTCGGCCAGCCGAATCGCGACCCTAGCCAGGGTTCCCGGCCGGTCGTCCATGCGCACTCGGAGGCGCCACGTGGCCGTTACCGGATCACCGTCGGTCACGTCGCCGGGCCACGCACGAGGGACGTCCGAGCGTGCGGGCACGTGTCTGCGGCGGAGGTTCATACCGTCCACGGTTCCGCAGCGGTGTTGCTCGTCGGCGGCGCCGGTGTTTCGCCCTGGTCAGAGCCGCCCACCGAGAGGCAACGAAACGGAAACAGGGAACTACGTGACACTCACCAGGTCGATCACCCCGCCGTCGGGGTCGGTGAGCCGGCCCGCACCCCGGCGGAGCGCGCCGAGCCGGGTGAGACGTTCCGCCTCGTCGGTGAGGCCGGCGGGACCGTCGGGAACGGACAGTTCGACCCGGCACCGCGGTGCGGCCGGCGGCCGGTCGTCGACCCGGAGCAGTTCGAGCCACGGCCCCCGGCCGTGCGGTGCGCGCAGGCCGACGCACACAGGGTCCTCCCGTCCGACGGGCCATCCCGCGGCGACCGACCAGAACTCGGCGGATCGGCGTGGATCGGCCGAGTCGACGACGACCGCGGCCAACGGACCGGTGTCGGCGTACGACGCGCGCGGTTCGAGCACGCAGAACTCGTTGCCTGCGGGGTCGGCCAGCACCACCCACGGCACTGCTCCGCCGTCGTGCTGACCGATGTCGATCGTGGTGGCACCGAGCCGGATCGCTCTGTCCACAGTGTTCTGTTGGTCGCCGGCGTCCCGGCCGCCGGCGAGGTCGAGGTGGATCCGGTTCTTCACGGTTTTCGGTGCGCTCGCGGGAACCAGTCGCAGGGCCGGACCGTTCCGGAGGTGGACGACTTCCCCGCCGTCCGCCGACGTGCTGCGTTCGGCGCCGAGCAGCACAGACCAGAACGTCGCCGCGTCCCGTGGTCGCTCCGCCTCGAACACCACCGCGGACAATCCGCTCATCACGCCACTCCTCTCCGCTCCGACACCCGGCCCGTCACCGCGTCGCCAACCGCATCAGCGCCCACAGCTGCGCGACGGCATCGTCCTTCTCCGCCTCACCTGCATCCTCGCCCGTTTCACCCGCTTCGTCCGGATTCCCGGCGCCCGCGCACCATCTGCGCCATCGGCAGGGCTGCCGATGGTCACAGCGCCGGGGCCGCGCCGACCCCACAACCAGAGGTAGACCTCCACGGGCTCCCCGGATACCACCGTGTGGACGCTCTGCGCCTCGGCTGGATCGCAGCGCCGCGCAAAGACCCGGTCGGGTCCGGCGACGGTGATCCATCCACGGCCACCGGTGACCACGGCGACCTCGCCGACGCGGGTTCCGCACAACCCCAGGCGTGGCAGACGGTGGCCGAACCACAGCATCAACGCCTCGTCGACACCGTCGACGGCGATGTCGTCGCCGTTCCCGGACGGTTCCGCGATCCCGGCCATCCCGCCGACCCCACCGGGGACACCGGAGCCGGTGATCTCGACGGGCATTGCCCCACCGGCGCCCTCGACGTCGACGCGGTGGATGACCGTGTCGTGGGCCATGCGCCGCCGCCAGAAGCCGTACGTCGGGTCGTCGGGCCACCACGTCGGGGCTTCGGCCTGCGCGTCGTGGAAGTCCAGGACCTCCTTCAGGTCGGCGTAACCCTGGCGGACGTAGCTCTCCTGACTCTGTCCCGGTGCCGGCTCACGCTGCCAGTCACCGGGCCGTCGACCGTCGATGAGCCACGCCTGCGCCGCTCGGTACACGCTGCCGACGTGGCGCATCGTGTCGCCGACCGTCCAGCCGGGACAGGTCGGAACCGGCGTATCGGGCGGGACACAGCGCGCCGCGTCGATCAACAATTCGACCTCGTCCCCGAACGCACGAACGATTCGACCGTGATCGATTGTGATCTTCCTCGACATCACCTTCTCCGAATGCGGGCCGGCCGCGCCCCCGATGCACAGCGCGGTGCGACACCCGATTCGGAGCCTGGTTCGGCACCGGATTCGGCGAGGGATTCGGCGATGACCACGTCCACGACCGCGACGAACGTTCCGGCGTGCTCGACGAGCGCCTCGGCGGACCACTCGTCCACGCCGCGCGAGGACCCGGATTGCGCCGCCGCGTGCCGCGCCGAGTGCGCGGCGAAGTAGGCCGCCCAGCCGGACAGTTCGGGTGCCGCCGACTCGAGCAGCGACCACACGCTCTGCGGCTTCGCACGCCCACGATGTGGCCTGCCACGTGCGGCGAGGACCGCCGCGGCAGCGCGCAGAGCCGACATGTACGCACCCGTGAACCGCTCCACGACGTCGGACTCCGCACGTGCCGCGGCGACCCCGCGCCGCGCCTGCGCGACCAGGGACGCGGCCACGGGCGTGACGGGCGGGCCGGCTTCGAACGGCAACGCCCGCTGCCGCGGACTGCCGCCGGACGACCGGACGGTCGACACCGTGTTCGACACACGTGACCCTTCCGGAACGCCCGCCGAAGCCGCCCTTCTCGACGCCCCCGACGTTGTCGCCGTGACGGACATACCCGCCTCCTCACCCCTCGGATCAGCCCTCGATCCACCCCGAGGGCCGTGTTCCGCGAATCCCCTTGATCGAACAACCGTTCGACGTCATCCACGTTAGCGCGCTCCCGCGTCCGGGGCAAGGGGCAGGCCCGCGCCCGGCTGCGTCGCACCGGAGCGGGCGGCCGTGATCTCATAAGGTCATGAGCACCCTCGACCATCCGTCGGTCGCGAAGGTCGCCGCAGCGCTCTCCGAGGCCGATCAGGACGCCGCCGCCCAGGGAATCCGGATCCTTCCCGCGGACGCCCGCACCGCCGAGCTCGCCGCGGCGGCCCTCGGTGTCGAGGTCGGCGCGATCGCCAACAGCCTCGTGTTCCGCGCCACGTTCGCCGACGCCGAGGTCCGCGCGCTGCTCGCGCTGACCTCCGGGGCGCACCGGGCGAACACCGACACCCTCGCCGCGCTCGTCGGCGCCACCGAGGTCGGCCGGGCCGACCCGGAGTTCGTCAAGGAACACACGGGCCAGGCGATCGGCGGGGTCGCGCCGATCGGACACCCGCAGCGGTTGTTGACCCTGGTCGACACCGCCCTCGCCGGCCACCCGGTCGTGTGGGCGGCCGCGGGGCACCCCAAGTCGGTCTACCCCACGACGTTCGACGATCTGCTGGCCGCGACGTCGGGCACCGCCGCCGACGTCAGCGCAGCAGCCGAAGCTGGGCGGCCACGATGACCGCGATGCCCAGCGCCCAGCGTTACGTCCGGCTCTCCGACGAGGAGTTCCGGGCACGGCTGCGCGAGGCGCTGGATCTGTACGTGGCCGCGATGCGCTACCCGGCCGGCACCGCCGAACAGCGTGCCCCGATGTGGCTCACGCACGTGCTGCGCGACGGGTGGCGCTGCGTCGCGGCGCTCGACGACGAGGGCGCGCTGGTCGGCATTGCCTACGGCTATCGTGGCCGCCCCGGCCAGTGGTGGCACGAGCAGGTGCGCCGCGGCGTCGCCGACCGCGAGGGCGAACAGGTGGCCGCCGCGTGGATGGACGACTACTTCGAACTCACCGAGATCCACGTGCGGCCGGGCAGCCAGGGCCGAGGCACCGGCGAGGACCTGCTGCGCAGACTCCTCGACGGCGTCCCCGACTCCCGTGTGCTGCTGTCCACGCCGGAGGGCGACAGCCGGGCGTGGAAGCTCTACCGCAGGATCGGCTTCGACGACGTCCTGCGGCAGTACCGCTTCGCGGGCGACCCCCGTCCGTTCGCCGTGCTCGGCCGCACCCTCCCCCTGGACTGACCGTCAGCGGCGGAGCGAACCCACCGCCACCGCCGACAGCAGCAATGCGGCACCGCACCAGCCGGCCACGCCGAGGGCGTCTCCGAACAACACGACCGCCAGCACCGTGGCCGTCAACGGTTCCAACAGTGCCGCCAACGCCGCGAGCACCGGCTGCGCCACCGCCAGCCCCCGGAAGTACGCGGCGTAGGCCAACGCCGTCGGCACCGCCCCGAGGTAGCCGGCCGCGGCCAGCGCCTCCCAGTGCAACGGGATCGCCAGCCCCGACCAGGCAGCCGCCGGCAGCAACAGCACGCCGCCGGCCAGCAGACCGAACGCCGTGGTCCGCAGCGGGTCGAGACCGGGCACGGGAATGCGGGTCACGAGCGTCAACGTCGCGAAACCCGCACCGGACACCAACGCCACCACCAGACCGGCGGTGAAGCGCCACCGATCGACGGCTCCGTCCGGCGTCCCGGTGAGCAGGACCAGTCCGCCGACGGCACCGGCGACCGACAGCGTCGTGAGCGGATCCGGCCACCGGCGTTCGCGCACGGCCGTGGCGCCGGCGACGAACACGGGCACGCTGCCGATCGTCGCCATCGTCGCGACGCTGACGGACGTCAACGACACCGCGGCGAAGTAGCACGCCTGGAACAGGGCGAGCAGGACGCCCGCGACGAGCACCCGCCGCAGCACCGGGACGGTTCGGGGAAGGAGCTCGCCGGAACCCGGCCGGAACCGGCCGATGAGACCGACCGCAACGACGGTGAACACGCCACCCAGCAGCAGACGGTAGGTCGCGACCGACAGTGCGGACAGGTCGGACGACGAGGCCAGGACCGTCCCGGCGATACCACCGGTGCCCCACAGGACTCCGGCCAGGACGAGACTTCCCGTGCCGGCGCGCGGGCGCGCCGGCACGTTCGTGGATATGGACACGAGAAACACTCCAGCGTCGGAAGAAGGGTGTGCAGGACTTCTTCACGCGGGGCGTTTCGGACGATCACGGTGCCGGCAGCGTTGGTCGCGCTGCTTGCGTTGCTCGCGCCGGCAGCGCTGTTCACGTGGTCGCGCTGGTCGCGCTGTCGACTGTCACGGCAGCACCGATCGCCGTGCGGCCACCGTGGTGTCGGGTGGTCGCACGGAGCGGTCCTGCTCGTCTACGCCCCGCGGAGGGGGCGCGGCGGTGGAGTGATCGGGAACAGCCGATGCATGCCGACCACCCTAGCGACCACGAACGCAGCACTCGCGGGGTTTTTGACGCCGATCTCGCGGTGCTCCACGCCGATCTCGCGAGGGGAAGATTCGTCGCATCGGGCGCTGCCGCGCGTCAGCGCGTCGTTGGGGGGTGGTGGTTGGGCGACGGGTGGGCGCGACCATGGGGCCCTTGGGGGCACTCTGGATGCGCCCGAGGCCATGGTGCTCGGAGGGACGTCAGCCGACGAGAAGGTCGCGGAGGGTGCCCAGGCCCATGCCGCCCATGCGGAGGGCGGTGCGGTGGAAGTCGGCCAGGTCGAAGGCGTCGCCCGCGCTGCGCCGGGCCTCGTCACGCGCCTCGAGCCACAGCTTCTCGCCGAGCTTGTACGACGGTGCCTGGCCCGGCCAGCCGAGGTAGCGGTCGATCTCGTCGCGCACGTGATCGGCGTCGGTGATCGTGCGGGTCAGCATGAATTCCAGCCCCAGGTCCGGGGTCCACCGCTCGCCCTCGTGGAAGCCGGTGCCCGCGGGGATCTCGAGTTCGAGGTGCATGCCGATGTCGACGATCACGCGGGCGGCGCGGAACAGGTGCGCGTCGAGCATGCCGAGCAGGTTGCCGTCGTCGTCGAGGTAGCCGAGGTCGCGCATGAGCCGCTCGGCGTACAGCGCCCATCCCTCGGCGTGCCCGGAGGTCAGGGCCATGAGCCGCTGGAACCGGTTGAGCGTGGGCTCGTACACCGACGTCGCGATCTGCAGATGGTGGCCGGGCACACCCTCGTGGTAGACGGTCGTGACCTCCCGCCACGTCGAGAAGTCGGTCTTGTCCTGCGGCACCGACCACCACATCGTGCCCGGACGGGAGAAGTCCTCGCTCGGCGCGTGGTAGTACGCGCCGACGCCGCCGCCGGGCGGGGCGATGCGACATTCGAGGGCCATCAACGCGTCCGGCAGGTCGAAGTGCGTGCCGCGCAGCGAGCGGAGCGCCTCGTCGGAGAGCTGCTGCATCCACTCGCGGAACGCGGCCTGGCCGCTGACGCGGTAGCGCGGGTCGGCGTCGAGCGCGGCGGCCGCCTCGGCCAGGGTGGCGCCCGGCTTGATGCGTTCGGCGACCTCCTTGGCCTCCCGTTCGACGCGGGTGAACTCCGCCCAACCCCATTCGTAGGCCTCGCGCAGGTCGAGGTCGCGCCGGTGAAGTAGCGCGACCACGTGCGGTAGACGTCCTCACCGACGGCGTCCTTCTCCGGCGCTGCGGGGCCAGTTCGGCACGCAGGAAACCGGCGAACTCGGCATAGGCCTCCTGAGCGGACGTCGCGGCGCGTTCGAGGTCCCCGCGCAACGCCTCGGACCCACCGGCCCCCGAGGCCCCGGAAATCAGGGTGCGGAAGTACCCGTCGCCGCTCATGCCCGCCCACGTCTCGGCCTGCTCGGCGACCTTGCTCAGCTGGCGGATCGCCGGCACCCGGCCCCGGTCGGCCGAGGCGAGCAGCGCGGCGCGGACGCTGTCGAGCGCGCCGGGCACCCGCGTCATGCGCTTGGCGATCGTCTCCCACTGTTCGGGCGTGTCCTGCGGCATCAGGTCGAACACGGTGCGGATCTCCTGCACCGGGCTCGCGATGACGTTCAGCGACGCCAGGTCCAGACCCGCGTCGTGAATCTCGAGATCGATCGTGCCGCGTTCGAGGAACACCGCCTTCGCGACGCGTTCGCCCTCGTCGGCGGGTTCGGTCGCCTCCACCTCGCGTACCGCGCGCCGGGTCAGCGCCGCACGATTGGCCCGCCCCTCGGGCGAGTAGTCGGTGAGCTGGTCGTCGTAGCCGGCGACCCCCAGTGCCGTGGCCTCGACCGGATCGGCGGCCGCGTAGTCGTCGACGAATCGGTTCTCAATCTCGTGCACGGTCATGGGCCGGACGTTACCCGGACGCGGGGGCGGTGCGCGTGCGGTTTGCGGCGGATTCGCAGGCGCACCGCATCCGCCCCGAACGATGCCTGGAACGATGGGGCCATGAGCCAGCCCGACTTCGACGCCGACCTGCCCGCGCGCATCGGCGAGGCGCTGACCGACTTCCTCGACGGCGCGGCCGCGACGATCGTCCGCACCGAACCCGCCTTCACCAGCGCCACCGACACGTTGCGCGATTTCGTGCTCGGCGGCGGCAAACGACTGCGTCCCACGTTCGCGTGGTGGGCGTGGCGCGGCGCGGGCGGCGACCCCGCCGGTGAGGACACGCGGGGCGTGCTGCAGGCGGTGTCGAGTCTCGAGCTGATCCAGGCGTGCGCGCTGATCCACGACGACGTGCTCGACTCGTCCGACTCGCGGCGCGGATCGCCGACGGTGCACGTGGCGTTCGCCGCCGAGCACGCGCGCAGCAGCTGGCTGGGCTCGCCCGACCAGTTCGGGTTGGCGGCGGCCGTGTTGATCGGCGACCTCGCACTCGCGTGGGCCGACGACATGTTCGCCGACGCCCCGCTGCCCGCCGACGTGCTGCGCAGGGCCAGGCCCGCGTGGCGGTCGATGCGTTCGGAGCTGATGGCCGGTCAGTATCTCGACGTGCGCACGCAGGCCACGGGTGACGAGTCGGTTGATGCGGCGTTGCGCATCAACCTGCTCAAGACCGCCGCGTACACGGTGCAGCGTCCGTTGCACCTGGGCGCGTCGCTGGCCGGTGCGGGCGAGGACGTCGTCGGCCCGCTGCTGACGTTCGGCGGCGACATCGGCGTGGCGTTCCAGCTGCGCGACGACCTGCTCGGCGTGTTCGGTGACCCGTCGGTCACCGGCAAGCCCGCGGGCGACGACCTGCGCGAGGGCAAGCGCACCCTGCTGGTGGCGCTGGGCCTGCAGCTGGCCCGCGAACGCGGCACCGACACGGCCGTGCTCGACTCCGCCCTCGGCACACCCGACCTGACCGACGAGCACGTCGACCGCGTGCGGGAACTGCTCACCGACGTCGGGGCCGTGGCCGAGGTGGAACGGCGGATCGACACGCTCACCGATTCCGCGCTCACCGCGCTCGACGACGCGCAGCTGGCCGACCCCGCGCCGAAGAGCCTCACCGCGCTCGCCGTGAAGGCCACGCAGCGCACCCACTGAGGGACCGGCCCGGCGGGCGGATCGCACACGTTGCTGCCCGCGCATTCGTGACTACGCTGGAAGCATGACCTCCAGGAACGTCCGAATTGGACTCCAGCTGCAGCCCCAGCACGCCGACTACGACACGATGCGCCGCACCGCAGCCGAGGCGGAGGAACTCGGCGTGGACATCCTGTTCAACTGGGACCACTTCTACCCGCTGTACGGCGACCCCGACGGTCTGCACTTCGAGTGCTGGACGATGTTGGGCGCGTGGGCCGAGCAGACGTCGGACATCGAGATCGGCGCGCTCGTCACGTGCAACAGCTACCGCAACCCGGATCTGCTCGCCGACATGGCTCGCACGGTCGACCACATCTCCGGGGGCCGGCTGATCCTCGGCATCGGCGCCGGATGGTTCCAGAAGGACTACGACGAGTACGGCTACGAGTTCGGCACCGCGGGCGGCCGGCTCGCCGACCTGGCCGAGGCCATGCCGCGGATCGAGAGCAGGCTCGCCAAGCTCAACCCGGCGCGACCCGCGACATCCCGGTGCTCATCGGCGGTGGCGGCGAGAAGAAGACGCTGCGGCTGGTGGCCAAGCACGCGAACATCTGGCACGGGTTCGGCGACGTCGAGGTGGCGAAGCGGAAGCTGTCGATCCTCGACCAGCACTGCGCCGACGTCGGCCGCGACCCCGCGGAGATCGAACGGTCCGTCGGCGTGAAGGGCGACCCGGCCGATTCGGGCAACGCCCTGCTCGACCTCGGCATCACGCTGTTCACCGTCGACGCGGGCGGTCCGGACTACGACCTGAGCACGCTGCGGAAGTGGCTCGCCTGGCGCGACGCCCAGAACGGCTGAGCCCGCTCAGGCACGGGCCTGCACGATACTGACGCGACCGAACGAACGGTCGATATGCCCGAGCTCGCCGGCGTCGGCGAATCCGGCGCCGGAGAGCAGCTCGACGAGCACATCGCCGGCATTGTTCGCCGTCTTCTCGTGCCCCGCTTTCCTGCGCCACCGGCGGCCGTGATGGTGGCCGTGATGGGGGCCGTGTCCGTGGTTGTGTTCGTGACCGGCCTCGGTCAGGTAGCCGTGGCCGCCGAAGTCGACGATCGTCACGGTGCCGCCGGGCCGGAGCACCCGGCGGGCCTCGCGGGCGAACGCCGTGCGCTGCTCGTCGGGGAGATGGTGCAGGGCGAGGGCGGAGACGACGTGGTCGAACGCGCCGTCGTCGGCGGGCAGCCGGTCGGCGTAGCCCTGCACGAGGGTGAGCGACCGCCGACGCTGCGCGCCTTGCCGGCAGCCGTGCGCAGCGCGCCACCGTCCGGGTCGAGCCCGGTGACCTGCGCGTCCGGGGTTTCCTCGAGGAGCGCCAGCGCGAGGTTGCCGGTGCCGCAGCCGACGTCGAGCACCGTCTCCCCCGGCGCGACACCCGCGGCGGCGACGCCCCGCCGGTGCAGCTGCCCGGCACGCAGCACGCGGGAGAAGACGTCGTAGATCGGCATCAGCCACGACCTGCCCATGCCGGGCAGGAACGGCCGGTCGCGTTCCTCGTCGGTGCGTGCGTCGACGATGCGTACCTCGTTCATGGGCTGCTCCCCTGGGCGGAACGTCACCGGCTCGGTGTCGCCGGTGCCTGTTGACTCCAGGATTGGACATTCCCCGGCCGGCGCGCAGGACATACGTTGGTGGGCATGGCACATTCTTCGGTTGCTGCGCGGCAGGGCGGCGTCCGGCAGCTGCGCACGGTCCGCCCGGACGGCACCCCGGTCTACCGGTACGCGCAGCCGACGGGCATGCCCGCCGTGACGGTGACCCGGTTCGGTGGCACCGGCGGACCCGCGGCGTCCGAGTACCCGATGCCCGAGAACCCTGCACCCGAGCGGGCGGCCGGCCCACCGGCCCGCAGTCATGCCCACGACTTCCTCGTCCTGACCTACGTCGAGCAGGACGTCGGGGCGATCGAGGTCGATGGCGAGGTCCGTGCGCTGCGGGCCGGCGAGGTGCACGCCCTGCTGCCCGGTCAGGTCGTCACACCGGGTCCCCCGCCGGCGGCAGGGTCGGGAGGCGAGCATCCGGGCGCTGGTCGGTGGCGTTCACGCCGGATGCGGTGCCGGCGTTGGCGTCGGTGTCGCCGTTGATGTGGACGCGGCATCCGTTGCTGGCGCTGTTCGCCCCGGACGCCGAGTCGGTGCTCGTCCCCGAACGGGACCGGGACCGGTGGTCCCGGCATCTGGCCGACCTGGCCGCCGAGCTCGCCGCGCCGGAACGCCTCGGGGCGCGCGAGGCGGTGGCAAGCCTGCTCACGCGGGTCCTGATCGACGGGGCACGCCTGGCCCCACCCCGCCCGGACGCCAGGGATGCCCTGGTCGAGCGGGTCTTCGACCGCATCGAGGAGACGTTCCGGGAGCCGATCTCCGCGGCCGACGTCGCGGCCGCCCTGGGGTACACCCCGGGCCATCTGACGACGCTGCTGCGCCGCCGCACCGGCAGGCCGCTGTTGGAATGGATCACCGAACGCCGGCTGACCGAGGTCCGCAGGATGCTGCGCGAGACGGACCTGCCGCTCGGCGTCATCGCGGCGCGTACGGGCCTGCGGGACGCGTCGTACCTGGTGCGCCGTTTCCGCGCCCGCTACGGCAGCACACCGCAACGTTGGCGCGAGGCACAGACCCGCTGACGTCCGGGCGATGCCGAGGCGGCGTCACCGCGGTCGCCGGCTGCGGCGGTGTGCGGCCACGCGTGCGCGGGTCGCGCAGCGCGGCGAGCAGAAGCGCCGCGGACTGCCACCGCCGGTGTCGGCGAACGGCCGTCCGCAGCGGTCCGCAGCACAGATCCCGCCGGGCCGGCGTTGCCACTGGGCCACCACGAACGCCATCGCCAGCCCCGTGGACGTCAACAGCCACTCGGCCATCGGGCCGTCGTCGTCGCGGTCGGCGTGCAGGTGCCACGGATGCCGGCCGCCGTGCGACGTGAGCCGCGGCGGGGTGGCATGCCGCGCGAGCAGGGCGTTGATCCGTTCGACGGCGGCAGGCGTCGACGGGGCGGCGAACACCTCGCGCAGCTGCGGGGCGACCATGCGCATCGCCTCGACGTCGTCGGCCGTGAGTTCGAACGGCTCCCGTTCGCCGTGTTCGACCAGCACGGCCGTCACGTCGCCGACGGTCGGCGACCCGTCGAGGACGACGAGGAGGTCGGCGGCACGCGCGATCGCGTCGAACGGCATGGCATCACCGGGCATTGAACGCACCCATAGGCTGATTGTAACGTCTCATTGATGGGAGGGCGTTACAGCTTTCCGAGGTACCTCGCCGGGGCCACGGCCGCCCGTACCGGTGACGAGATGGCCACCCCCGCGATCCTGCTCGCGGGCCTGGCCGCCATGGACTCGGTCGGCGCAGCATCGGCGCTGGTGACGGGACTGACGGCGTCCGCGGCGATCGGCGGTCCGGTCCTCGGCGCCCTGCTCGACGGCAGCACGCGACCCGGCAGGCTGCTCGCGGCGACGTTGGCGGGCTACGCAGCAGGACTCGGTCTGGTCATCGGTCTGCTCGGCGCCCCGTTCGCCGTCCCGTTCGCCGTCCCGTTCGTCGCCGTCGTCGCGGTCGCGGTCGCCGCGGGCCTGTTCGCCCCCGCCGTCGCGGCGCCTGGACGGCCCAGCTGCCCGGCACCGTCCCGGCGGCGACGCTGCCGCGGGCCACTGCTCTCGACGCGATGACGTTCGGTGGCGCGGCGCTCGCAGGACCCGCGCTGGCCGGCGTGCTCGCCGAGGTCGCGGGCGCGCGACCGCCGTGGTGGCCGCGGTCGTGCTCGTCGCGATCGCGACGGTCCCCGCGTGGCGACTGCCCGTCCGCGCGCCGGACCACCCGTGCGACTGCGCACGGCGCTCGCCGAAGGACTGTCGACGATCGTGACGACCCGGGCACTGTTGCGGGCGACGGTCGTGTCGATGGTGTCGTTCGCCGGGGTCGGCATGTTCGTCGTGGCGTGCCCGTTGCTGGGCGCGGCGTGGCTGGGCTCGGAGGGGCGCGGTGCGCTGTTGCTCGCGGCCGTCGCGGCGAGCGGCCTGGGCGCGAACGCCGTCCTCGCTCGCAGGCCCGACGCGATCGGCGCCGACACGCTGCTGGGAGCGACGACCGTCGCCCTCGCGGTCGCGACGGCGCTCGCGGCCCTGCCCGGCGCGGGGTGGGTCGTGGCGGCGGCCCTGCTGTCCGGGCTGGGGCAGGGTCCTCAGCTGACGGCGTTGATCAGGATCAGGCACCGCGACTCGCCCGCGGCCGTGCGCGGCCGCGTGTTCACCCTCGGCGCGAGCCTGAAGATCACCGCTATGGCCGGTGGTACCGCGCTCGCCGGCGTGCTGGCGACCCAGTCCGTGCTGACCTGCCTGCTCGTCTCGGCCGGGTTTCAGCTCGTGGCGACCGCACTGTTCCTGCTGCTGCGTCCCGGAAACGCCAACACGGCGACGCCGGATGCCAACACGGCGACGCGAAACGCTGACACGGCGACGTCGGGTGCTGACACGGCTGGTTAGAACGCCATGGCTTGGGCGCGGCGTTTGACCTCGGTGCCGTGGTTGCTGCGCAGCGCGTTGATGGGGGTGGTGCCGGGCAGGGTGTCGTCCTCGTCGAACAGCCACCGCAGCATCTCGGTGCGGCTGAATCCGGCGTCGGACAGCACCGTGATGGTGCCGGACAGGCCCTTCACGACGGTGTCCTCGCGGAAGAACACCTCGGGGATCATCAGTTCGCCGTCGCGGCGGACGGCGATCAGCTGGCCGTCGCGGAGCATCTGCCGGACCTTGTTCTGCGCAACGTTCAGTCTCGTCGCTACCTCGGCCGCGGAAAGCACCGCCACATCGGCGCCGAGCACATCGTCAGCCAGGGGGATCGCACTCACGCGCACTACTGTGCCATATCCGGCCCTGCGCCAGGGGTCAGCCGGCGGACGACGTACCGGGGACACCGGACGGGTGATGTTCGGCGCGTCCGTAGGATCCCGGGGTGTGACACGGACGGACGACACCCTCGTGGGCGCCCTGCTCGACCGGCGATACCGGGTCGACGGGCTCCTCGCCCGCGGCGGCATGTCCGCGGTCTACCGCGGCCTCGACACGCGCCTCGACCGCCCGGTCGCGATCAAGATCATGGACGAGCGGTTCGCCGACGACCGCAGTTTCGTCGAACGCTTCGAACGGGAGGCCCGTTCGGCCGCGAAGCTGCACCATCCGCACGTCGTGGCCGTGCACGACCAGGGCTTCGACCGTTCGCCCGGCGATCAGCAGGCACGCGCGTTCCTCGTGATGGAGCTCGTCGACGGCGGCACGCTGCGGGACCTGCTCGACCAGCGGGACGCGCTCACGCTGCCGGTGGCGTTCACGATCGCCGAGAACGTGCTGTCGGCCCTGGCCGCCGCCCACGAGGCGGGCCTGGTGCACCGCGACGTCAAGCCGGAGAACGTGCTCATCGGCCGCGGCGGCCCGGCCGGCGGCGGCGTGGTGAAGGTGGGCGACTTCGGCCTGGTGCGCGCGGTCGCCGCGGGCGGCAACACCACCGGCAGCGTCATCCTCGGCACCGTCGCGTACCTGTCTCCGGAGCAGGTCACGACCGGTTCGGCGGGCGAGGCGGGCGACGTCTACTCGATGGGCGTGCTGCTCTACGAGATGCTCACCGGGCAGGTGCCCTACACCGGGGACACGCCGATCTCCGTGGCCTACCGCCACGTCAACGACGACATCCCGGCGCCGAGCACGCACCGCGCCGACCTGCCGCCCGCGCTCGACAACCTCGTGTACCGCGCGACGCGGCGCGATCCGGAGGCCCGGCCCGCGAACGCCGGTGCGTTCCTCGCCGAGCTGCGCGAGGTGCGCGAGAGCCTGGGGATCGTGCCGACGGCCGTGCCCGTTCCCCCACCGCCGCCGCAGGCGGAGACCGACGCCGAGCAGACCGTCCCGTCGCTGCAGGCCGTCACCGCGCCGACCGCCGGCGGCCCGACCGGAACGCAGGCGTTGCCCCGTTCCGGCACCCAGGCGCTGCCGCGGTCGGCGGCGCAGGCGGAGGCCGCCGACGCTCCCCCGGACGACGCGGAGCCGCAGAACCGGCGCCGCAGTCCGTGGCTCGCCTTGTGGCTCGTCGTCGCGCTGCTGTTCATCGGCGGCGTCGGCGCGGGTTCGTGGTGGTTCCTGTCCGGCCGCTACGTCGACGTGCCCGACATCTCCGGCATGGACCGGCAGCAGGCTGCGGAGGCGTTGCGGCAGGCCGAACTGACGCCCACGTTCGGCGAGGAACGGCACAACACGGTTCCCGCGGGCACCAGCGTCCGCACCGATCCGCCCGCGGGCGCGCGTGCCTGCAGGGCGACCAGGTGACGGTGATGATGTCGCTGGGCAGGCCGGTCGTGCCCGACATCCAGTCCGGCATGTCGTTGGAGCAGGCCGGCGAGGCCATCGAGCAAGCCGAGCTCACGCCGCACCACGACGAGAGCACCGACGAGTACAGCGCCGACGTCGAACAGGGCGCGGTGATCTCGGTCAGCCCGCAGCCGGGCACGCAGGTCAACATCGGCGCCAACGTCACGATCGTGCTGTCGAAGGGACCCGAGCCGACACCCGTGCCGTCCGTGGCTGGCATGCCGCGCGATCAGGCGTTCACCACGTTGCAGGAGGCGGGTTTCGAGCCCTACGACGCCGGTGAGGAGTTCAACGCCGACGTCGCGGGCGGGCACGTCGTGCGCACCGACCCCGCGGGCGAGGAGACGCTCGACCAGGGCCAGCGCGTCGGGGTGTACGTCTCGAACGCCGTCGACGTCCCCGACGTCCAGGGCCGCCCGCTGCACGACGCCCGGCAGCTGCTGTCGGACGCCGGACTGCGCGTCGCAGGCGGCGGCGACGAGGGCGAGGACGAGGGCCCGCCGGGCCGTGGCTGGGGACGCGACCGCTTCACGTTCGTCGTCGGGCAGAACCCGGAACCGGGCACGCGCGTGGAACCCGGCAGCGAGGTCGATCTCGAGACGCTGCCGTGAACCACGTCGCACCCGCCGCGACCGGACGGTGTGACTCCGCACGCATCCGCTCAAGTCGCCCGCACCACGTGCCGACAACGACAACGGAAGGTGTAGAACCTTCCCTGCCTGGCGTTTCCGGGTCGGTAACACCACGACCACGCCCGTGTCATGCACATCTGATGCACTGACCGACAACGCATGGAGACCGGCCAGCGCCCGCACACCCACCATCGCCCGGGGAGACGCCGATGGCAGGAACAGACTCGCAGCGGCTCAGCGCGCTCGACATGGCTTTCCTCTGCCTGGAGGACGCCGCGACACCCATGCACATGGGAGCGGTCGCGACCTTCCGACCACGTCGGGACTTCAGCGCCGAACGCGTCGCCGAGCTGCTCGCCGACCGCGCCGCGCGCATGCCGCGGCTGCGCCGCAGGGTGCGCACGGGTCTGCTGCCGTTCAGCGGTGCGAGCTGGGAGGACGACCCGTCGTTCGACCCGAACCGGCACGTCGCGGTGAGCCGCCTCTACGACCGGTACGCAGCGGACCCCCTGGCGACGTTCGCCCAGCACTGGATCGCCGAACCGCTCGACCCGAAACGTCCACTGTGGAGCGCGCAGATCGTCACCGGCCTGCCGGACGGCGAGTTCGCGTTGCTGGTGAAGTTCCACCATGCGCTCACCGACGGCATGGGCGCGGTCGAACTCGGCCTGGCGCTGCTGGACGACATCACCCTGCCGGTGCAGCGGCGCATGCCGGAACCGGACGCCGATGTCGTGCCGCAGCAGCGGTCCCCGCTCGGCGCGGTGGCGGACTCCGCGGCGACGATGCTGGGCCAGGCCGCCGAGTCGGCGAGCATCGCGGGCTCGATCGTCACGTCGGCCCGGCCGTATCCGCTGTCGCCGACGGCGACGGTGAACTCGCCGAGCCGCCGGGTCGGCCTGGTGCGTCTGTCCGGATCGGACATCCGCACGATCCGGGCGGCCCACGGTGGGAGCACCCACGACGTCGTGCTCTCCGTACTGACGGGCGCGCTGCGGGAGTGGATGGTCAACCGCGGACAGCGGGCCGACGCACGGTCGTTGCGCGCGTTGATCCCGGTCAGCCTGCGCGGACGCGAACGCCGCCAGGCCGGCAACAGCCTGTCGGGCTACCTGTGCGACCTTCCGGTGGGCCTCGAGGATCCGGTGGAGCGACTGCGCCAGGTGCGCGAGTCGATGCAGCGCAACAAGGAAGCGGGGCCCACGCGCGGCGCGGGCGCGCTGCCGGTGCTGGCGAACCGGTTGCCGTCGGCGGTGCACCAGCTGGCGGCGAAGGCCGCGGGCCACGCGGCGCCGTTGCTGTTCGACACGGTCGTCACGACGGTTCCGGTGCCGAGCGTGCCGCTGTCGCTGGACGGGGCGCGGCTGCGCGAGGTGTATCCGTTCGTGCCGTTGGCGCCGCACCAGTCGGTGGGGATCGCCGTGGCGACCTACCGCGACGGGATCCACATCGGCCTGCAGGCCAACGGGCACGCGGTCGCGACGTCGGTTCGCTCGCCGACGCGGTCGGCAAGTCGATGGCCCTGCTGCAACAGCAGGTGTGACACCCCGCCCCGCCCGGCGTGTGCGGGCGGGGCGCGGCGGCCGGGTCAGGCCTTGAGCATCTCCGCGACGAGGAATGCGAGCTCGAGCGACTGCTGGGTGTTGAGCCGCGGGTCGCAGGCGGTCTCGTAGCGTCCGGCCAGGTCGAGGTCGGAGATGTCCTGGGCGCCGCCGAGGCATTCGGTGACGTCCTCGCCGGTGAGCTCGATGTGGATGCCGCCCGGGTAGCTGCCGATGCGGTTGTGCACCTCGAAGAAGCCCTGGACCTCGTCGACGACCCGGTCGAAGTGGCGGGTCTTGTAGCCGTTCGACGTCTCGTGGGTGTTGCCGTGCATCGGGTCGCACTGCCAGATGACCTTGTGCCCGGAGCTCTCGACCTTCTCCACGATGTCGGGCAGCACCTCGCGGACCTTGCCGTTGCCCATGCGGGAGATGAGGGTCAACCGGCCGGGCTCGTTGCGCGGGTCGAGCCGTTCGACGTACTCGACGGCCTGTTCCGGCGTGGTCGTCGGGCCGATCTTGAGGCCGATCGGGTTGGACAGCAGTTCGGCGAACGCGATGTGCGCACCGTCGAGCTGACGGGTCCGCTCGCCGATCCACAGGAAGTGCGCCGACAGGTTGTACAGCTGCGCGTCGGGCGAACCGGGCTTGTCGAGGCGCAGCATGGCGCGCTCGTAGTCGAGCAGCAGCGCCTCGTGGCTGGCGAAGATCTCGGTGCTGTGCAGGGAGCTGTCCTGCACTCCACACGCGGACATGAACCGCAGGCCCCGGTCGATCTCGGCGGCGAGCGCCTCGTACCGCTCGCCTGCCGGCGAGGTGCGCACGAAGTCCTTGTTCCAGTCGTGCACCTGGGCCAGGTCGGCCATGCCCGCGCCGGTGAGCGCGCGCACCAGGTTCATCGCGGCGCCGGCGTTGGCGTAGGCGCGGATCATGCGACCGGGGTCGGGCACGCGCAGCTCGGGCTCGGCGGCCAGCGAGTTGACGATGTCGCCGCGGTAGACGGGCAGGCCGAGCGCGTCGGTCGACTTGGAACGCGGCTTGGCGTACTGCCCCGCGATGCGGCCGACCTTCACCACCGGGAGGCTGGCGCCGTAGGTGAGCACCACGGCCATCTGCAGCAGCGTGCGCAGGTTGGCCCGGATGTGCGGTTCGGTGTTGGACTCGAACGTCTCCGCGCAGTCACCGCCCTGCAACAGGAACGCCTCGCCGCGCGCGACCATCGCCAGCCGCTCACGCAGCCGGTCGACCTCGGCGGGCATGGTGATCGGCGGCACGCTCTCGAGCAGCGACCGCACACCCTTGACGTTGTCGGCGTCGGGCCACTCGGGCTGCTGGGCAGCAGGCCGGGCGAGCGCGTCGTCGAGCTGTCCGCGCAGGTCGGTCGGCAGCGGGGGCAGCGAGGGCAAGGCGTCGAGGGGGACGTCCACAGTCCAGTTCACGACATCCAGCATACGAAGACCACATAGCGGGACGTGCGCGCCCCGAGCGCAGGCCCGGCCGTCGACGTCGGCCGTTTCCCCGGAATCCTGGAATTCCCCACGGCGGAATCATTAGGCTGCCCGCACACCTGAACCAAAGGGGGAAATGTGACGAATTCGGACTTCGAGGTCGATATCGGCGGCCTCGACGCACTGGGAAAGAATCTGGACCGAACAGCGGAAAACATCGAGAACGCGACGAAACGCCTCGAAAACGTCGGACCGGACAAGATCGGTCCCGACGAGCTCGACGAGCCTGCGGCGACTTCCGGGACGACTGGGAGGACGGTCTCGAGAAGCTGCGTGAGGCGATCGGCGAGATTCGCGAGGGCGTCGACAAGGCGAAGCAGAACTACACCGAGGTCGAGAACCAGCTGCGGGACAGCCTCACGAAGATGGAAGCCGGACTCGAGCAAGCGGGAGTGGGAAGCCGGTGAGCGAGGGCAAGTACCCGGCGCTGGGTTTCGACCCGGCGCGCGGCAACGTCGGGACCGTGCGCGAGCTGGCGTCGCAGATGTCCGACACGGCCACCTATGCCGGCGAGGCGCACGAGGTGCTGGTGTCGGTCCAGCAGAACAAGGACGTGTGAAAGGGACAGGCGTCGCAGGCGTTCGCGGACAAGCTCGGCGAGCTGCCCGGACACCTGGACAGCGCGCATACCTCGCTCAAGGACGCCGGCAAGGCGCTGCGCGCCTGGTCCGACCGGCTCGAACAGCATCAGAAGCGGGCCGGCGAGCTCGAGGAGGCGATGAAGCGGGCCAAGGAGGGGGCCGAACAGGCCGACGCCGCCGCCCAGCAGGCGAACGCCTCGGCGAACACGCCGGTGATGCACGATGGCAGTCCGGCGTCGGCGCAGGCCGCCCAGTCGCAGGTCAACCAGAAGGCGGAAGCGGCGGCGGCCGCGAACCGCGCCGCGGGCGAGGCGTGGGGCAAGGTCGAGCAGATCCGCCGGCAGGCCGAGCAGCTGATGGAGACGTGGAACCAGGACGGGGCGACGTGCGCCGAGGCGCTCAACCGCGCCGCCGAGCTCGCCCCGGACAAGGGCTTCTTCGAGTCGATCGGCGACGCGTTCGCCTCGGCCGGCGACTGGGTGATGGACCACCTCGGCGAGATCGGCGACGTCGCAGGCATGATCTCCGCCGTCGCGGGCGCACTGTCCTTCATCCCGGTGCTGGCTCCGGTAACCGGGCCGATTGCACTCGCCGCGGGTGGTATCGCCCTCGCCGCACACGGCGGTGAGATGGTCAAGGAAGGCAAGTGGGATGAACCGTCAGCGTGGGTCGGCCTCGGTGCGGACGCACTCGGTGTACTTCCGGGCGTAGGAGCCGTGTCCAAGGGCCTGGCGACCGCCACCGACTCGCTACAGGTCGTCGATGGCCTGGCACCAGCGGCCATGTCCGGCGGGAAGGTGATGTTGCAGGAAGCTGGAAAGGTCGCCGAACCAGCGAAACTGATGGGGGCGTTCGGTGAGAAGATGGCAGGGTCGGTCGGTGGCAACGCCGACACGATCGCCAAGGTCACACAGAACACGCTGAGCCTCGGGGGCCAGGTTCCGTCCGGTTTGGACATGGCCATCGGTAACGAGACGACAGGGGCGGCCAAGGACGTCGCAGGATACGCCGGAGGCGGTCTCGCGGGAGTGCAGAGCGTGGGCGAATGGGGCAATGCCGGTTCGGCGTTGAAGGACCTGGGTGGATCACTCGGAGACTTCGCCAGGGCAGTGGGCTGAGGCGCGGGAGCTGATCGACGATGCCTGACACCGATGTACGACCGTTCCCACTGACATTTGCCCTCCCCACCGAGTTCCGTGCCGTCGACCTCACGGCCGACGCTGCCACGCGCGCGACACGGCTTCAGGCGGAACTGGACCGCACCCTGCCGGGCCTCGAGGACGAGCAACGACTCCACCTGATCGTCGCCAACCAGTACGCAGTGGAGCGGATGCTCGACGAAGGCGTCCTCTACGCCGCGACGTTCATCGGCCGCTCCGATCGCAGGCCGGGCGCCGCGTCCATCGCCCAGTTCACGGCCCTGACCCGGGAGATGTCGGTACCGGGGACGGGCCGCCGCCCGCTGGAGCCCGTCCTCGACGCGATTCGCCGGCAACGCAAGAATGCCGACGCACAGTACGTCGACCTCGAGATCGGCCGCTGTCTCGTCGTCGTCGAGGACGACCGGTTCCAGCGCCCGGTGCGAGTGACAGGCGAACCGGCTGACACGGTCCGCCATGTCCGGCAGATCCAGGTCGTCTTCCCGCTCGCCGACCGCGGCGAGTTGGCGTTCTTCGCGCTGAGCACGGAATGCCTCTGGGACTGGGACGACTACGTCACGATGATGGCCGAGATCTGCAAGACCCTCCGCTGGGCCGCTCGAGACAACGAGTTCACATCGATCAGCAACGTATTGGATGGATAGCGGTGGACATCGCAATCTGGATTTTCGTCGGCGTCTTCTGCGCAGCGCTGATCGTGGTCGTCGGCATCGCCGCCTACGCCACGGTCCAGCAACGCAGGACACCGATGGAGCAGCGCGAGCAACAGGTGTTGGACAAGCTGCGCCAGGAGGAAGCGCCCGACGGCACCACCTCGGTCCTGTCGGGATACCGCAGTGGAGTGAACGACGACGCGGTACGCAAACTGGCCGAGAACCACGGTTATACGTGGACAGGGTACTCGGGCCGCAACGACCGCCGACTCAACTTCCGCAGGACACTGCCGGGAAGCACGTCATGAGCAACGAGAGCGGCCTCGCGGTGCGCAGAACACTCCGGTGACGCATGGACACCACGCTGTGGATCATCGCGGGTATTCCGGTCGCCTTCGCCGCGACCGTGCTCATCGCTTTCGCCTGGGCGATGGTCAGCCAACTGCGCACTCCGCTCGAAATCCGGAAACAGCAAGTTCTCGACGAACTGCGGAAGAACGAGACCCACTCCGGCGCCACGTACGTCTCGCGCGGATTCCGCATCGGTGTACGCGACGATGCCGTCCGCGCCCTCGCCGAGGCCAACGGCTACCGCTGGACCGACTACTACGGCCGCAGGCTCACCTTCCAACGCAACCTGCAGTCCGGACCGGGCACGTCCTTCGAGACGGGACACCCGTCAACGGCACGCGGTGCCGCGCCCGACCACTCGGCGTTCCTTGCCCAGCTCTCGACGCTCACACCCGACAGCACCGGCACCGCGAGGATCGACGTCGGCAACGCCCTTCCCTCTGATCAGGATGAGCTGGCCCGGGCCGCCGAAACGCACGGCTGGACCGTCGTGCGCCGCGAGTCCGAAGGCGGCCGGCTACTGTTCCGTGTCGCCCGGCGCGGCACGGAGCCGGTCATCAAGAACACCGAGTACTTCATCAAGGGGCCCGGCATCGAGGAACTCGGCCGCCAGCCCGGGGCACAACGAGCCGCCACCGACGCGCAGCGCGAGTTCGGAGTCAACCCGCTCTCCGAGACGGCGTATCGGGACGCGGCCGCGCAGTACAAGAAGGACAGTCAACGAACCAACCGGTGGGCGGCCGCGTTCTGCCTGCCGTTGCTGACGCTGGTCGGGGTCGCGGCGACGACCGCACGTCAGCTCACCGAAGGCGGCACAGGCGCCACCGTGGTGCTCGTCGTGTGGGCGGCGCTCGCCCTGCTGACGCTCGTCGGCCTCGTCGGAGTCATCCGCGCGCACGGGCGGCGCACGGCGAACTTCGCGCCCTACAAGAACGCCTACGAGAAGGTCGCTCACGCAGTCGTCCACGCGGACACGACCGGGGCCGGTCCGCCGTGGACGACGAACGGTGAGCGACCGTCAGGAAACAGCCGTCACGACACGGTGCTTCGGGTGGTGCGTCAGGAGGCGGATGCCTCCTCGTAGAGGGCCTGGGCCTGGTCACCGAAGTACGGCCCGAACATCACGTTCGGCAGGAACACGTAGCCGAAGCTGTTCACCGACTCCTGCACGCCCGTGCCCGTCTCCGGGTCGAACGAGCTGAACCACGGGCCACCACTCGAGCCGCCGGTCATGTCGCAGCGCATGCCGTAGTCGTCGGTCAGCAGCGGGTCGGTGAACGTGCCGCCCGCACAGTAGGTCAACGTGCTGCCGTCGTACGGCGCCGCGGCCGGGTAACCGAACGCGTGCATGTCGCGGCCGCGTTCGCCGTTGAAGGCGATCTCCGTCGACCCGACCGTGTCGGCGATCGTGGCGCCGTCCTTCTCCTCCACCACGGCGATACCGACGTCGTGGTTCATGTCCTCACCGGACTCCCACTCCGGCGGCGCCATCGTCTTCTCCGCGGCCCACTCGCCGTACGGTGCGTCGCCGTTGTCGTAACCGGGCACGAACACGAAGTCCGTGTGCCAGCCGCCCTGGTAGTACACGCAGTGGCCCGCCGTCATCACGACGCTGCCGTTCGGGCTGTCCACGACGTTGCCGCTGCAGGAGGCGTCCTGGCCGTCCATCTGGAAGAACACGCGACCGGTCGTCTTCGTGACCTCGCCGCCGCCGGTCCACTCGTCACCGGTCGACGCGCCCTCCGCCGACGGAAGAAGTCCCAGCACGGCGCCGACGATCGACGACGGAATCTGCAGCACCTGGTCCAACGGAATCGCCGAGCGCATCCGCTGCGGCGTCCATTCCTCGGACGAGGTGGACTTGACCTCGTTCACCGCCACGTCCGAACCGCCGGCGGCCTCCGACGGCGCAGCCACCGCGGGGGCGGCCACCATCGTCGTCGCCATCGCCGTCGCCGCGACCACAGCGCCGACGCGCCGCAGGCCCCGCTTTCCACCGATCCCCATAAGTCCTCCTTGCCGGAGTTTCGATCGAACTTCCAGCAAGGCTCGCCGCGCGGGCTCACACCGGGTACCGCTGCTCAGCCCAAGGTCACAGCGCTCAATGGGCGCACCCACCGGGGTGACGACGAAGGTCGTGACCCGTTCGGGTCAGACCACTGGACGGCCCCGGCCACGGCGAACGGACGGCGCGCAGCCTACGCCGAGGCTCAGACGACGGCGAGGGGCAGCGCCGTCGGATGCACCGGCGACGGCAGATCCGAACCGCCGGTCAGGTACGCATCGACCGACGCGGCCACCGAGCGGCCCTCCGCGATCGCCCATACCACGAGCGACGCCCCGCGGTGGGCGTCGCCGCAGACGAACACGCCCGGTGCGTCGGTCTGCCAGTCGGTGCCGCACGGGACGGTGCCGCGGCGGTTCAACGACACCCCGAGGTCGTCGAGCAGCCGCATGTGCTCGACCCCCTCGAAGCCGATCGCGAACAGCACCAGGTCGGCGGGCAGTTCCTGCACGTCGTCGCTGGTCGGCACGACCTGACGGCGCCCCGTCTCCGGGTCCTTCTCGACCCGCACCGTGTGCAGCTCGACCGCACGGACGCGGCCCTCGTCGTCCCCGACGAACCGCTTCACGGCCACCGCGAACAGCCGCTCGCCCGCTTCCTCGTGCACCGGGTAGGTGCGCAGGATGTACGGCCACGTCGGCCACGGCGACCGCTCGTCGTCGCGCGTCTCGGGCGGTTCCGGGTACTGGTCCAGCTGTGTCACCGACGCGGCGCCCTGGCGGATCGCCGTGCCGTAGCAGTCGGCGCCCGTGTCACCACCACCGATGATCACCACGTGCTTGCCCGCGGCCGTGATCTCCGGTGGGCCGTCGCCCTCGCAGTGTCGGTTCGCCGGCACCAGGTGCTCCATCGCCAGATGGACGCCCGCGAGGTCGCGGCCGGGTGTCGTCGTGTCGTCGCGGCCCCGCAGCGCGCCCACCGCGAGCACCACCGCGTCGTAGCGCTCCCGCAGCTCCTCGACCGTGATGTCGACGCCGACCTCGCACCCGGTGACGAACGTCGTGCCCTCGTTGCGCAGCTGCGCCAGCCTGCGGTCGAGGACCTTCTTCTCCATCTTGAACTCGGGGATCCCGTAGCGGAGCAGACCGCCCAGCCGGTCGTCGCGCTCGAACACCGTCACGTCGTGCCCGGCGCGCGTCAACTGCTGCGCCGCCGCCAGACCCGCCGGACCCGAACCGACGACCGCGACCTGCCGGCCCGTCGACTCGTCGGCCGTGCGTGCCTGCACGTAGCCGGCCTCCCAGGCCTGCGCGGAGATCGTCTCCTCGACCCGCTTGATGGCCACCGGGCCGCCCGCCAACGGCGAGATCGACAACGTGCACCCCGCCTCGCACGGCGCGGGACACAATTTGCCCGTGAACTCGGGAAAGTTGTTCGTGGCGTGCAACCGCTCGGAGGCCTCCGCCCAGTCGCCGCGGCGCACCAGGTCGTTCCACTCCGGAATCAGGTTGCCCAGCGGGCACCCCGAACGCTCGTTGTGGCAGAACGGGATACCGCAGTCCATGCACCGGCTCGCCTGCGTGGCGACCTCGGCGTTGCGCTCAGCCCGCGGCTGCTCGACGTAGACCTCGTGCCAGTCGTGCACCCGCTCGGCCTTCGGCCGCTTGGGCGGCTCGACCCGCTCGTACTTCATGAACCCGGTCGGATCAGCCACGAGCCGCCTCCTTGCTCATGCGGGACATCCCCTCGGGCGCGGGTGTCCCGCACCAACTCTGTCGGTCGGCGCACGTGCTGGCGCTCCGCACGCTCCGCGATTGTCAGCCACGAGCCGCCTCCATGATCGCCTCGTCGACGTCGCGGCCCTCCGCACGCGCCGCCTTCGTCGCCTCGAGTACCCGCTTGTAGTCGCGCGGCATCACCTTCGTGAACGCCGAGGACCGCCGCGACCAGTCGCCGAGCAGCGAGGTGGCCACCGCCGACCCCGTCAGGTCGGCATGCCGGACGACGATGTCGCGCAACCACGCCAGCTCGTCGACCGTCGGCTGTTCCAGCTCGACCATGCCCCGGTTGACCTTGCGCGTGTCCAGGTCGAGCACGTAGGCCTCGCCGCCGGACATGCCCGCCGCGAGATTGCGCCCGGACGTGCCGAGCACCACGGCCCGGCCACCGGTCATGTACTCGAACGCGTGGTCCCCCACGCCCTCGCACACGATCAGCGCACCGGAGTTGCGGACGCCGAACCGCTCCCCGACCTGGCCGCGCAGGAAGATCTCACCGCCCGTGGCTCCGTAGGCGATCGTGTTGCCCGCGATCACCTGGCCCTCGGCCGCGAACAGCGAATCCTCGTGCGGACGCACCACGATCCGGCCGCCGGACAGGCCCTTGCCGACGTAGTCGTTGGCGTCGCCGATGAGGTCGAGCGTGACGCCCGGCGGCAGGAACGCGCCGAGCGACTGTCCGGCCGACCCCGTCAACGTCACCCGGATCGTCTCGTCGGGCAGGCCCGCGCTGCCGTAGCGGCGCGTGATCTCCGCGCCCAGCAGCGTGCCGACGGTCCGGTTGACGTTGCGCACCGGCAGCTCGAGCCGCAGCGGATGCGCATCCTCCACGCCGCCTCGGCCAGCTGGATCAACGTGTGGTCGAGAGCGTGCTGCAGGCCGTGGTCCTGTTCGCGCAGCTTGCGCTTCGCATCGCCGTACGGGGTGTCGTCGGGTGCCGCGAAGATCGGCGACAGGTCCAGCCCGTCGGCCTTCCAGTTCTCCACCGCCTCGTCGACGTCGAGTGCGTCGACCCGGCCGATCGCCTCGTCGAGCGAACGGAAACCGAGCTCGGCCAGCAGCTCGCGAACCTCCTGGGCGACGAAGTGGAAGTAGTTGACCACGTGCTCGGCCTGACCCGTGTAGCGCTTGCGCAGGTCGGGGTTCTGCGTGGCGACGCCGACCGGACACGTGTCCAGGTGGCACACGCGCATCATGATGCAGCCGGCCACGATGAGCGGCGCGGTCGCGAAGCCGTACTCCTCGGCGCCCAGCAGCGCGGCGACGACGACGTCCCGACCCGTCTTCATCGCGCCGTCCACCTGCACGGTGATCCGGTCGCGCAAGCCGTTGAGCATCAGGGTCTGCTGCGTCTCGGCGAGGCCGATCTCCCACGGCGTGCCCGCGTGCTTCAGCGAGTTCAGCGGCGAGGCGCCCGTGCCGCCGTCGTGCCCGGAGATCAGCACGACGTCGGCGTGCGCCTTCGACACACCGGCGGCCACGGTGCCGACGCCCAACGAGCTCACGAGCTTGACGTGCACACGCGCCCGGTCGTTGGCGTTCTTCAGATCGTGGATCAGCTGGGCCAGGTCCTCGATCGATAGATGTCGTGGTGCGGCGGCGGGGAGATCAGCCCCACGCCCGGCGTCGAGTGCCGGGTCTTGCCGATCCACGGATACACCTTGTTCGGCGGGAGCTGGCCACCCTCGCCGGGCTTGGCGCCCTGCGCCATCTTGATCTGGATGTCGTCGGCGTTGACGAGGTACTCGCTCGTCACACCGAACCGTCCACTCGCGACCTGCTTGATCGCGCTGCGCCGCTCCGGGTCGTAGAGCCGTTCCGGATCCTCGCCGCCCTCACCGGTGTTCGATCGGCCGCCGATGCGGTTCATCGCGATCGCGAGCGTCTCGTGCGCCTCGGCCGAGATCGAGCCGTACGACATCGCACCGGTGTTGAACCGTCGGCAGATCGACTCGACCGACTCGACCTCGTCGATCGGCACCGGCGCACGACCCTCGGACCGCAGGCGGAACATGCCCCGCAGCGCGCCGCCCTGCCGGTTGAGCGCGTCCACCTCCTCGGTGTAGGCCCGGTAGGCCTCCTTGGCGCGCGTCTTGCTGGCGTGCTGCAGCAGGAACACCGTCTCCGGCGTGAACAGGTGCAGCTCGCCCTCACGGCGATAGGCGTACTCGCCGCCCGTCTCGAGGCCGCGGTGCGCACGTTCGGTGTTGTTGTCCGGGTAGGCCCGCGCGTGGCGCATCGCGACCTCGTCGGCCAACACGTCGAGCCCGACGCCGCCGAGCTTCGACGAGGTGCCCGTGAAGTACTCGTCCAGCAGTCCCTGCGACAGCCCCAGCCCCTCGAACACCTGCGCCGCCGTGTAGGCACCGACGGTCGAGATGCCCATCTTGGACATGATCTTCAGGACGCCCTTGACCAGCGCCGCCACATAGTTGCGGACCGCCTGCTGCGATTCGATGCCCGTGATCGCGCCCTGGGCGATCATGTCCTCGATCGTCTCGAACGCCAGGTACGGGTTGACCGCCGCCGCGCCGTAGCCGAGCAGCAGCGCGATGTGGTGCACCTCGCGGGCATCGCCCGTCTCGACGACGAGTGCGACGTTGAGCCGTTCCTTCGTGCGCACCAGATGGTGGTGCACCGCCGAGACCAGCAGCAGCGACGGGATCGGCGCCATGCGGTGGTCCGAGTCGCGGTCGGACAGCACCAGCGTTCGCGCGCCCGCGGCGATGGCCTCCGAGGCCTCCCTGCGGACCCGTTCGACGGCCTCGGCGAGCGCCGCGCCACCACCGTCCACGTCGTACAGTCCGGACAGGACGGCGCAGGCGAACCCTGGCAGGTCGCCGTCGACGTTGACGTGGATCAACTTGGCCAACTCGTCGTTGTCGATCACCGGGTACGGCAACTCGATGTGTCGACACGATGCGGGCCCGGGCGCCAACAGGTTCTGCTCCGGACCCATGATCCGGCTCATCGACGTCACCATCTCCTCGCGGATGGCATCCAGCGGCGGATTGGTGACCTGGGCGAAGCCCTGCTTGAAGTAGTCGTAGAGCAACCGCGAACGTTGCGAGGTCATCGCGGTCGGGGTGTCGGTGCCCATCGACCCGATCGGTTCGGCTCCCGTCGAGGCCATCGGCCCGAGCAGGATCTTCAGCTCCTCCTCCGTGTACCCGAACGAGAGCTGCCTGCGCAGCACCGACGCGTGCGTCTGGGTGATGTGGTCGCGGTCGGGCAGCTCCGACAGGCTGAGCAGCCCCGCGTGCAGCCACTCGTCGTACGGCGCCTCGCTCGCGAGCCCATCCTTGATCTCGTCGTCGCTGACGATGCGCCCGGCCTCGGTGTCGACCAGGAACATCCGGCCCGGCTTCAGTCGCCCCTTGGCGATGACGTTGTCGGGCGCGATGTCGAGCACGCCCGCCTCGCTGGCCAGCACGACTCGCTCGTCGCCGTGCGCCACCAGCGCGCGGGGCGCAGACCGTTGCGGTCGAGCACGCCGCCGACGAGCGAGCCGTCGGTGAACGTCACGCACGCGGGACCGTCCCACGGCTCCATCAGGCTGGCGTGGAAGCGGTAGAACGCACGGCGCTGCTCGTCCATCCCCTCGTGGTTCTCCCACGCCTCGGGGACCATCATCAGCACCGCGTGCGGCAGGGTCCGACCGCCCAGGTGCAGCATCTCCAGCACCTCGTCGAACGAGGCCGAGTCGGAGGCATCCGGCGAGCACACCGGGTACAGCCGCGACAGGTCGCCCGGGATCAGATCGGTCTCCAGCAGCGCCTCGCGGGCGCGCATCCGGTTGCGGTTGCCGCGCACCGTGTTGATCTCGCCGTTGTGCGCGACGAACCGGAACGGGTGCGCCAACGGCCACGACGGGAACGTGTTCGTCGAGAACCGCGAGTGCACCAGCGCGATCGCGGTGAGCATGCGCTCGTCGCGCAGCTCGGGGAAGAACTGGGGAAGCTGTTCCGGGGTGAGCATGCCCTTGTAGACGAACGTGCGCGCCGACAGCGAGGGGAAGTACACCCCGCAACCGGCGTCCTCGGTCTCGTGTTCGGCCCGCTTGCGCAGGCAGAACGTGAGCCGATCCAGGTCGATGCCGGACGGCAGCTCGCCGTCGGCGTCGGGCCTGCCCGTCACGTGCAGGTACGCGAAGTGCGGCATGACAGACCGCGCGGTGGGTCCGACGTCGGCGGCGTCGGCGTCGACCGGCACGTCGCGCCAGCCAGCGACCTCGAGGCCCTCCTCGCCGGCGATGCGCTCGATGATCGTCACGGCCTTGCGCCGCTGCTCCGCGTCGGCGGGCAGGAACGCGACGCCCGCCGCGTAGTGGTGCCTGCCGAACGCGTCCGGACGCGGCAGGTCGAAACCCGCCTCCGCACGCAACAGTTCGTCGGGCAGCTGCAGCAGGATTCCGGCACCGTCGCCGCTGGTCGGTTCGGCGCCGGCGGCACCACGGTGGTCGAGGTTCGTCAACGCGGTCAGACCGTCGGCGACGATGCTGTGGGAGCGGACGCCACGGACATGCGCGACCATGGCGACACCGCAGGAATCCTGTTCCGTTGCGGGATCGTAGAGACCCTGCCGAGACGGAATCGCGGAGAAGATCAACTCAGGCCTCCTGCGTCGTCTTCGTGCTCGTTCTTGGGGCACGGGACGACGATGGCCCGCTTATTATCGCGACCTTAACATCTGGGAAACGTCCCAGCGCCGGTTCAACCGGCCGATTTCCGCTTCGACCGTAACGATCCGGCGACCCCGGACGACCTAGTTTCTGATGGGCGCCTCGGTCCCGGCAAGGGGTGTGGCGTTAAGTCGCTGTGAGACCTCCGCGCCGAGCGTCCTTCACACCCAGTGTACGCCTGCGCGTTGCGACATTCGGGGCACACCTCCATGGGGCTGGTAACGTCGTCTCGACACGGGCGGTAGCGAAGTCCGGTGCGAATCCGGCGCTGTGCCGCAACTGTGATGCCCTCGCGGCGCCCCTCCGGGCGCGGTCGGAAGGGCGAGTCAGGTCGCCTTCGTCCGTGTCGACGCCTTGTCCACCTCCGGCGCAGAGGTGGGGTGTCAGGGACGGTGTCGACGCCGACTCGGGCGCTCCCGCCCCTCGGAGCCGGCCCAGCCACCCGAGGTCGCAGTGTTGTTCTCGTCGTTCCGGTTCTCGCTCCCCTCGTTCCGGTTCTCGCTCTCGTTCCGTCGTTCGCGGCATTGGCGAGGTTCCCGGGGCTCGCAGCGTGCCCGGCCTGCGGCGTTGCTTGCCGTGCTGCCGCTGCTCGCCGTGCTCGCCCTCGCCGGTTGCGCCCAGCGGGAGGACTCCCCCGACGACGGCAACGGCTCCGCCTCTGCCGGTTTCCCCGTCGAGCTGCGGCCGGCGGGCGCTCCCCCGGTCACGCTCGAGGACAAGCCCGAACGCATCGTCTCGCTCGTCCCATCGGTGACCGAGACGCTGTACGAGGTGGGCGCGGGCGACCAGGTCGTCGCGGTCGACGACGTGTCGACGTACCCCGACCACGCCCCGCGCACCGACCTGTCGGGCCTCAACCCGGACCCGCAGGCCATCGCCGGGCACAACCCGGACCTGGTCATCGTCAACGCCGACCCCGACGGTTCGGTCGCCGAGGCGCTCGACAAGACCGGGGTGGCCACGCTCGTGCTGCCCGCGCCCGGCACCCTCGAGGAGGCCTACGACCAGTTCGCGCTCGTCGGCGAGGCGACGGGGCACCCCGACGCCGGCCGGCAGCTCGCCGACGACGTCGAAGCGGAGATCACCGAGCTGGCCGACAACGCGCCGAACCGCGAGCTCAGCTACTACCACGAGGTCGACCCGAGCTACTACACCGTGACCTCGGCGACGTTCCTCGGCGAGATCTACGACCAGTTCGGCCTGCGCAACATCGCCGACCAGGGCAACCCCGACGCCATGGGCGGCTACCCGCAGCTGACCGCCGAGAAGATCATCGAGGCCGACCCGGACCTGGTGTTCCTCGCCGACGTGAAGTGCTGCGGGCAGAACGCGCAGACCGTCGCCGAACGGCCCGGCTGGGACACCCTGACCGCCGTCGAACAGGACCGCGTGTTCCCGCTCGACGACGACCTGGCATCGCGGTGGAGCCCACGGCTCGTCGAGTTCGTCCGCGACATCGCCGACGCCGTGGCCGAAGCCTGATGCCGCTCACCCACAGTTCCCGCTCTGCCGTCGCGGCGCACACCACCCGGCTGCGCCCCGGCGCGGTGCTCATCGCGCTGGTCGTGCTGCTCGCGGCGATCGTGTTCTCCCTGCTCGCCGGGTCGGGCGAGCTGGGTTGGCAACGCGTGCTCGGTGAACTGTGGGCCCAGGTCTCGGGCGGGGTGTCGCCGCTGTCCGAACGCGAGGCCGCGATCGTGTGGGAACTGCGCATGCCGCGGGTCCTTCTGGCCGGCCTCGTCGGCGCGGCCCTCGCCGGCGCGGGCGCCGCGTTCCAAGGCGTGTTCCGCAATCCGCTGGCCGAGCCTTACCTGCTCGGCGCCGCCGCCGGCGCCGGGATGGCGGCGACGATGGTCATGGTGTTCGTGCCCGCGGTGACGACATGGATCGTCGGTCCCCTTCCGCTCGCCGCGTTCGCGGGAGCACTGTTGGGCGTCGGACTCAGCTGGGTCCTCGGCCGTTCCGCGGGCGGCTCGGGCACCGCCGGGCTGTTGCTGGCCGGCGTGGCCGTCACCGCGTTCCTCACCGCCGTCCAAACTTTCGTGCAACAGCTGGACACCGACACGATCCGACAGGTCTACACCTGGACCCTCGGAGGGTTGAACGTCAGCGGCTGGTCGGACGTGCCACTGGCCCTGCCGTACGTCGCGCTCGCCGCCGTCGTGCTCGTGGCCGGCGCCCGCCTGCTGGACGTGCTCACCCTCGGCGACGCCGAAGCCGCGTCCCTAGGGTTGCGGCCCGGCCGGATCCGCCTCGTGCTGCTCGCCGCGGCGTCACTGGCCACCGCTGCCGCCGTCTCCGTGAGCGGCCTGATCGGGTTCGTCGGCATCGTCGTGCCCCACCTCGTGCGGTTGCTCGCCGGCGCGAGCTACCGCGTGATCGTGCCGTTGTCCCTGATCGGCGGCGCCGTCTTCCTGATTCTGGCCGACGTCGTCGCACGCACGATCATGCCGGGCGAGCTGCCACTCGGCGTGGTGACCGCCTTCGCCGGCGCACCGTTCTTCGCGCTCGTGCTCCGGACCAACAGGGAGCGGTTGTCATGACCGACGACACCACGCCCGCTCTGACACTTCACGACGTGGCCGTGTCCTACGGCTCCGACACCGTGGTCCACGACGTCTCGCTCGACGTCCTCCGCGGCCAGTGGCTCGCGATCGTCGGCCCCAACGGCGCCGGCAAGTCCACGGTGCTCAAGGCCATGGCCGGCCTCGTGCCACACGACGGATCCGTGACGATCGACGGCACGGACGTCGCACGACTGTCCCCGTCCGAGCGTGCACGCCACATCGGCTACGCCCCACAGAGTCCGGCACTGCCCGAACGACTGACCGTCACCGACTACGTCCTCCTCGGACGGACACCGCACCTCGGTGCCCTCGCCCGGGAAACAGCACACGACCTGTCCATTGTGGAGGACGCACTCGACCGCCTGGACCTCCACGGTCTCGCCGGCCGCCGCCTCGGCACCCTGTCCGGCGGCGAGGCGCAACGAGCCGTCCTCGCCCGCGTCCTCGCCCAACGGACAGCGTTGCTGTTACTCGACGAGCCCACTACCGGCCTCGACATCGGACATGTGCAGACCCTGCTCGAACGCCTCGACCGGCTCCGCACCGAGGACGGCACCACCGTCGTGACGACGTTGCACGATCTGACGATCGCCGCACAGTACGCCGACGAGCTCGTCCTCGTCGATCACGGTTGCATCGTCGCGGCAGGAAAACCGTCCGAGGTACTCACCGCCGAACGGCTCCACGAGCACTACGCCGCCGACGTCGAGGTGCTCACCACCACCGACGGCCACCCCGTCGTGGTCCCGAGGCGCACGCCGCGCACCTGACGGGCCGGCCGTCACCGTGTCGCGATCACCGACCGCAGGTCCGCCGTGCCGGCACCCGGCCCGACACCGTCAGGCGAGCCAGGCGAGAGCTCCACCGATCGCGACGAGCGCGGCGACTCCGAAGCTGAGGGCCAGGCCACGGGAGTCGTGCTTCCACGTGCTGTACACCCCGCCGAGCAGGAAACCCGCCACTCCCAACAACAGAATGGCAATCCATTCCTGGCCCACCTACAGCACACCCTTCGTCGACGGCACGCCACCGGCGCGCGGATCGTTCTCCGTGGCCGCGCGCAACGCCCGCGCGACGGCCTTGTACTGAGCCTCCGCGATGTGGTGCGGATCCCGGCCGTGGACGACGCGCACGTGCAAGGCCAGCTGCGCGTGGAACGACAGCGACTCGAACACGTGCCGCGTCAGTACGAACGGGTAGTTCCCACCGATCGTGAAGGTGTTGAACTCCTCGGGTTCACCGGCGTGGACACAATACGGCCTGCCCGACACGTCGATCGCCGCGTGCGCCAGCGTCTCGTCCATCGGAATCCAGGAGTCGCCGAAGCGGCGGATGCCCTTCTTGTCGCCGAGCGCTTTCCTGATCGCCTGGCCGAGCACGATGGCCGTGTCCTCGACCGTGTGGTGCGCGTCGATGTGCACGTCGCCGGTCGCGTCGATCTTCAGGTCCAACGAACCGTGTGTGCCGAACGCGTTCAGCATGTGATCGTAGAACGGGACCCCGGTCGACACGTCGACCTGACCCGTTCCGTCGAGGTCCACCTCGACACGGATCGACGATTCCTTCGTCGTCCGCTCTACCTCGCCCGTGCGGCTCACCGGCCGACCTCCTTGCTCGCTTCCAGGAAAGCGTCGTTCTCCTCCGGCGTCCCGATGGTCACGCGGAGGTGCCCTTCGATCCCGGTGTCCCGGATGAGCACGCCACGTTCCACATAGGACTTCCATGTCGCCGCGGGGTCACCGAACCGGCCGAAGAGGATGAAGTTGGCGTCACTCGGAACAGGTTGGAAGCCCAGTCCCCGCAACGCGTCCGCGACCCGGTCCCGTTCCGCCGCCAGCTTCGCCACCGACGCGAGCGTCGCATCGGCATGCCTCATCGCTGCCCGAGCCGCAGCTTGCGTGAGCAACGACAGGTGATACGGAAGCCGCACCAACTGCAGGGCGTCGACCACGGCTGCAGACGCGGCCAGGTAGCCCAGACGTCCACCTGCGAACGCGAACGCCTTACTCATCGTCCGCGACACGATCAGCTTGGCCGGATACCGGTCCAGGAGCGCCAGCGCACTGGGCTGCGACGAGAACTCGGCGTAGGCCTCGTCCACCACGACGATCCCGGGCGCAACCTCGAGCACCGCCTGTAGGTCGTCGAGCGGGATCGAACCACCGGTCGGGTTGTTGGGGCTGGTGACGAACACGATGTCCGGCCTGCGTTCCACGACGATTCGCGCCGCAACGTCGACGTCGAGCGTGAAGTCGTCGCGCCGTGGGGCGGGCAGCCATTCCGTGCGCGTACCCGCGGAGATGATCGGGTGCATCGAGTACGACGGCTCGAAACCGAGCGCACTGCGGCCGGGGCCACCGAATGCCTGCAGAATCTGCTGGAGGATCTCGTTCGACCCGTTGGCCGCCCACACCTGCCGCCGACCGACCTCGACGCCTGTCGACGCCGACAGATACGCGGCCAGGTCGTCGCGCAACGCCACGGCATCCCGGTCCGGATAGCGGTGCAACTCCGCAGCGACCGCACGGACCGCGTCCGCGACATCGTCGACGAGTTCCGGAGGCGGCGGGTACGGGTTCTCGTTGGTGTTGAGCCGTACCGGCACGTCCAACTGCGGGGCGCCGTACGGACTACGACCACGCAGGTCGTCCCGCAACGGAAGATCGTCGAGTGTGACCACGTCGACAGGACGTTCGTCGGTCACCGGGTTGCTCCTTCGAATCGCGCCTGTACTGCTTCCCCGTGGGCCGGCAGGTCCTCGGCATCGGCCAACGCGACCACTTTGTCGGCGATATCACGCAGCGCGTCCTCGCTGTAGTCGATCACGTGGATGCCGCGCAGGAACGTCTGCACCGACAGACCCGAGGAGTGGCGCGCGAAACCCCCGGTGGGCAGGACGTGGTTGGACCCGGCGCAATAGTCGCCCAACGACACGGGAGCGTAGGGACCCACGAACACCGCACCGGCGTTCGTGACCCGAGCGGCGTCCTTCCGCGCATCGGCGGTCTGGATCTCGAGGTGCTCGGCGGCGTACGCGTCGACGACCTTCAACCCGTCCTCCACAGTGGACACCAGCACGGTGCCCGACTGCGGGCCGCGCAAGGCCGTCTCGACCCGTTCGGTGTGTTTCGTCGTCTCGACCCGACGCTGCAGCTCGACGTCGACGGCGTCGGCGAGTTCCTCGGAGGTCGTGACGAGCACACTGGCGGCGAGTGTGTCGTGCTCGGCCTGGCTGATCAGATCGGCAGCGACGTGGCCGGCATCCGCCGTCTCGTCCGCGAGGATCGCGATCTCGGTGGGGCCAGCCTCGGAGTCTATGCCGATGATGCCGCGGAGCATGCGCTTGGCTGCCGTCAGATACACGTTGCCGGGGCCCGTCACCATGTCGACGGCGTCGAGCTCCGTGCCGTCCGTGTCCGTGGCGCCGTAGGCGAGGAGCGCCACCGCCTGGGCCCCGCCCACGGCCCACACCTCGTCGACGTCAAGCAGCGCCGCTGCGGCGAGCGTCGTCGGGTGTGGCAGTCCGCCGAACTCGGCCTGCGGAGGCGAGCACAGCACCAGCGAGCCGACCCCGGCGGCCTGCGCCGGCACGACGTTCATGACCACGCTGGACGGGTACACGGCCAAGCCACCGGGCGCGTACAGCCCGACGCGCGACACCGGCACCCACCGTTCGGTGACGGTTCCACCGTCGACGACGGTGGTCGTCGTGTCCTGCCGACGCTGGTCGGCGTGGACCGTCCGCGCGCGGGCGATCGCCTCCTCAAGCGCCGCCCGGACGGCCGGATCCAGGTCGGCCAGCGCCTTGTCGATCTCCGCACGCGGCACACGCACGGTGTCGGGGCGGACCCTGTCGAACTGCTCCGTGTACTCCAACACCGCTTCGACGCCCCGGTCTCGCACCGCGTCGACGACGGGACGCACCTGATGCAGAGCGGCGTCCACGTCGACCTCGGCGCGCGGCAGGGTGGCGCGCAGCTCGGCTGGCCTCGGGACACGACCTCGCAGGTCGGTGCGGTTCAACATGGGTCCCAGGGTACGAGGTGAGGCCGATCGCGAGGGCACGGGCCGCTGTCGGTGACGTGCGCGACAATGCAGCCGGCCCGATCCGCACGCGAGGAGGATCCGATGACGACGCACCCCAGCACCCTGCGAGTGGCACTGTGCCAGCTCACGTCGACCGGGGATCCGACGTCGAACCTCGACCTCGTCCGCAGGTGGACGGCCGACGCCGCCGCGCAGGGCGCGCGTGTGGTCGTGTTCCCGGAGGCGATGATGGCACATTTCGGGGTGCCGCTCGCACCACTGGCGGAGCCGCTCGACGGGCCGTGGGCCGATGCGGCGGCCGACATCGCGCGGGAGCACGACGTCCTCGTCATCGCAGGCATGTTCACCCCGGACGAGGAGCGTGTTCGCAACACACTCCTGATCACCGGCCTCGGCGAACATCGCGGCTACGACAAGGTTCATCTGTACGACGCGTTCGGCTTCCGCGAGTCGGCGACGGTCGCGGGTGGCAACGAGCTGGTGGCGGTGGACGTGGACGGCGTCCGACTGGGCATCGCCACGTGTTACGACGTGCGGTTCCCCGGCCTGTTCCAGGCACTCGCCGAACAGGACGCGAGCGCTGTCGTGGTAGCCGCCTCGTGGGGCGCGGGTGACGGCAAGCGTGAGCAGTGGGAGTTGCTCGTCCGGGCACGGGGACTCGATGCAGGCACCTGGATCCTCGCCTGCGACCAGGCCGACCCTGCAGTCACCGGTGTCGACGTGAACCCGAAGGCTCCCACCGGCATCGGCTACTCGACGGTCGCCAACCCCTTCGGCGTCGTGCAGGCGCAGGCCGGGCCGGGCCCCGAACTGGTTGTCGTCGACATCGACACCGAGGTCGCCGAGGCGTCGCGGAGGGCGACCGGCGCCATCGCCAACCGCAAGGTGCGCTGACCGAGCACGGTTTCCGGCGACTTGGTTCCCAGCGCCTTCGACGACCATCATTCCCCCTCACGCAGACGATACGAATATCGAACTCGAGTTCCCGGTTCGATGTTCGACTGAACCATCGTTCGCGCACGAAGTCAACTCGATGAGAAAACTTCCTCACCGACCAAACGAGACCTACCCCTCCTGATCACGGTCAGATAACCATGTCGTCCGAATGGGCGTCTCAAGCCTGGTCATAGCCACCCATCGATCAGTCTACCGAACACGCTTCGCGCACCCACCCTGCACGAAAGTCACCGCCCGTTCGCCACCGATCGGCCATATGGGGCCTTTCCAAAACAACAAAAGACTTTCGTTTTTTGGTGCGATATCGTCGTTCCCGTGAGCAGAAGACAGGAACTCGTAGAGATCGTGCGACAAGCCAGGGTGGCTCGCGCACAGAGCGACGCCACCGAGATGGCAGCCATGGCCGAACTGTCCGCCATGGAAGGAGACGATCGTGCGCTCGCGGACGAGCTGACGCCCGAACTTCGCGTCCCCACCGCGCAGGTGCGTAAGCGGATCACACGGGCACGGCATGTTGTGCGCACCATGCCCCGACTGCTGTCGGCGATGGAATCGGGCGAACTCGAAGCCTACGGCGCCGGCCGGGTCGTCAAAGTCACCGCACCGCTGAGTGAGGCCGACACGGTGGCAGTGGACGCACAGCTGGCGGAGAAACTCGCACTGGGAACGGCCACGATGTGGCACGCGGACAATCTTGCGCGGCACACCCGCACCATCGTGGAGACTGTCGACCCGGGCGGGCAAGCGGCGCGTGCGAGGAGCGCACGCACAAGCCGGAGCGTCGAGTTGGTGCCCGGCGAGAACGCGACCTCCTCGCTGGTGTTGACGCTACCCGCCGAGATCGCGTCCGCGTGTTATGCCCGCCTGGATGCCCTGGCCCGTGCCCGCGGCAAGGACGACCAGCGCACGATGGACCAGCGCAGAGCGGATTTCTCCGCGGACCTCCTCCTCGGCAACGATCCCGGTACGGCGCCGCCCCAGGCTGACGCGACGGTGTACCTGCACATGCCCGTCGACACCGCGCTCGGCATCAGCGATACCGGCTGCGAGCTGGACGGCTACGGCCCGGTCCCGGCCGTCATCGCGCGCGAGATCATGACCAACGAACGCAGCATCTGGCGGGCCGTGCTGTGCGACCCCGGCACCGGAAACCCGGTCGATCTGGGGCGGACGCAACGCCAGCCGACGGAGCACATCCGCACCATGGTCCGGGTCAGGGACCGGGAATGTGCCGTCCCGTGGTGCCACCGCCCTGCGCGACATTGCGATTACGACCACGAAGCCGAGTGGGTCCGGGACGGGGGCGACACCTCGACAGCCAACAGCGGTCCGAAGTGTCGGAGCCACCACGGCCGCAAGGACGATCCTCGCTGGGTCACGCACTACGACCCGGTACACGGCACGATGACGATCACGACACCCAGCGGTGCCACGTACACGGGCCGGCGAGAGCCCGTGATGCGACCACGCACCGATCACGAACTCGAGGATCAGGCGCTCAGGTCCATGCCGAGGTCCAAGGCGGGCGACGAATGCGTCAATGCACCGACCGCCAAGTAGTCCACGCCGGACTCGGCATAGACGCGGGCGTTCTCGAGGCGCAACCCACCGGAGGACTCGAGTTGTGCGCCGGGGTTCCGTTCGTCGCGCATTGTCACCGCGTCGGCACACCCCTGGGGAGTGAAGTTGTCGAGCAGGATCTCGTCCGCGCCGGCGTCGAGCGCCTCGGCGAGCTGGTCGAGGTCGTCGACCTCGACCTCACAGGGCAAACCTGCCGCATGCTTTCGCGCCAGGCGCAACGCCTCACCGACCGAACCGGCTGCCACCACGTGGTTGTCCTTGATCAGGACAGCGTCGCCGAGTCCCATCCGGTGGTTCACGCCCCCACCACAACGCACGGCGTACTTCTCCAGCAGCCGCAGACCCGGCAATGTCTTGCGGGAGTCCCGAATCCGGCAGCCCGTGCCGCTGACCGCGGCGACCCACGCTGCTGTGGCAGTGGCGATGCCAGACAGATGACACAGCAGGTTCAACGCCGTGCGTTCGGCGGTGAGCAGTCCGCGCACCGGTCCGCGCACGACCAACGCGGGCCGGTCCGCAACCAACCGCGCACCGTCGGCCGCGCGGTCGATGACGACGTACTCGTCCCCAAGAACCTCGTCGAAGACCGCCAACGCTGCAGGCACGCCCGCCAGCACACCCGCGCTCCGCGGAGTCAACGCGCCCGTCGCCGTAGCGTCTGCCCCGACGGTGGCCGCCGTCGTCGCGTCCGGGCCGTACCGCAAGTCCTCGGCGAGTGCGGTCGCGACGACTCTCCGCACGTCGTCGATGTCCGGACCATCGATGGAGTTGCTCTCGGCGAGTCCCTTGTCGCCCTTGTCGCCCTTGTCGCCGCTCATGCGACAGCTACCGCCTTTCGCCGGTCCTGCACGACAACCGGCTGGCCCGACGGGCTCAGCCGAATCGTCTGGCTGCGCCGCCACGACGTGTCATCGCGGTCGGGGAAATCGGAACGAACATGACAACCGCGGGACTCGGTCCGCGACGCGGCGGCGGCCAGCAGCGCGCGTGCGACCAATGTCAATGCCGCGTCCTCCACGCACCGGCGGGTCCAGGCTGCTGCGCACCCGGCGGCGCTGTCGTGCGCCAGGTCCAGCACCGAGCCCGCGACGGCGAGGCCCTCAGCATCTCGGCCGATACCGGCGTAGCGGCTCATCGCGCGCTGCAGGTCGTCGCGTCGGGCGACGAGCGGGACGCCCGCCGGCCCCCAAGCATCGACGGGAGCCACGCCTCGACCGTCCGCGCCCGTCGTAGTGCCCGCGGTGAGGTTCGAGGCAACATCCGAGGCGATGGCTTCAGCCGCTCGACGACCGACGACCATGCCCTCGAGCAGACTGTTGGAAGCCAACCGATTGGCCCCATGCAGGCCGGTCCGAGCGACCTCGCCCGCGGCGTACAAGCCGGTGACGGGTGTCCGGCCGTCGGTGTCCGCGACGACGCCGCCACAGGCGAAGTGGGCCGCAGGTGCCACCGGAATCGGGTCACGCGCGGGGTCCACACCGATGGCATCGCACGCCGCGTGCACCGTCGGGAACCGCTCGGCGAACCGGTCGATCGCGCTCGCGTCGAGGAACACATGGTCGTCGACGCCTCCAGGCGCGGCCGACAGATGGCGGGTGATCGCCGCCGAGACGACATCGCGGGGAGCCAGGTCCGCCATGGGGTGGACACCTGCCATCACGCGCGCGCCGGTCGCGTCCACGAGGACTGCACCCTCGCCGCGGACGGCTTCGGTGACAAGCGGACACCGACCGCGCGCACCCGGCGTGTACAACACCGTCGGGTGAAACTGCACGAACTCGATGTCGGCCACCGGAGCACCTGCACGCAACGCCAGGGCCAAGCCGTCGCCCGTGGCCAGCTCGGGGTTCGACGTTGCTCGATACAGCTGCCCGAGACCACCGGTCGCCAGAAGCACCGCCGAAGCCCGAATGATGCCCGGAACGCCCCCGTCGTCGAGGACTGTCACCCCGGTGACCCGGCCGGACGGACTGCGCACGGCATCGACGGCGACGTGTCCTTCGAGGACGGGAACGCGCTGGCCGGCTGCGGCATCGACGAGCGCGCGCTGGACCTCGGCGCCGGTGGCATCGCCGCCGGCGTGGATCACCCGGAACGCGCTGTGGCCGCCTTCGCGGGTGCGGGCCAGTCCGTGTGTGCCGAGGTCGAAGGACGCTCCCCGGCGTCGCAGGTCCGCGATGGCGGCCGCTCCCCCGGCAACCACCTCGGCTACCGCGGCCGGATCGCACAGTCCGGCTCCGGCGGCCTCCGTGTCGGCGGCGTGAGCTGCGACGCTGTCCGCGACAGCGGGGGCGGCGGGGGCGCCACCTGTCCCTGCGCTGCCGGTCGGGACTCCGGTGCCGGAGCTTTGATCGTCGAGCACGGCGTCGTCGAAGACGGCGGCGACGCCGCCCTGCGCCCACCGGGTGTTCCCGTCGCCGATCGCCGCTTTGGTGACGACGAGAACGCGCACGCCCAACTCACGCAGCCGCAGTGCCGCGGTCAGGCCGGCAGCACCACTGCCGAGGACGACCGCGTCCACGGCCGATTCCCAACGCGGCTGCAACCCAGATCCGGACCCGGTTTTCGCCTCATAGACGTTAACCGAATCCGGGGCACGCCGAGTCATTCGCCGCCGCCGGGCTGGCCGATCTCGATCATCCGCTGCACAGATGCCCTGCCCCGCTCGGCAGTGTCGGGGTCGACATGAACCTCGTCGGCACCCTCACGCAGGGAACGCAGCAGCGCGGCCGGGGTGATCATCTTCATGTACCGGCAGGATGCCCGGTCGTTGACCGCCCGGAAGTCGATGTCGGGTGCAGCCTTGCGCAGCTGGTGCAGCATGCCGACCTCGGTCGCCACGAGCACCGACTCGGCCTTGGTCTCGCGGGCGGCCGTGAGCATGTCGCCGGTGGAGAGGATCTTCACGCGCTCGGCCTCGACGGCGCCCTCGCCCGCCAGGTAGAGAGCCGATGTCGCGCAACCGCACTCCGGGTGGATGAACAGATCCGCACCCGGGTCGGCGGCGGCACGCTCCGCGAGCTCCGGACCGTTGATACCGGCGTGCACGTGGCATTCACCGGCCCAGATGTGCAGGTTCTCGCGACCGGTGACGCGCTTGACGTGGGCACCGAGGAACTGGTCGGGACAGAACAGCACCTCGCGGTCGGCGGGGATCGACGCCACGACGTCGACGGCGTTCGACGAGGTGCAGCAGATGTCGGTCTCGGCCTTCACCTCGGCGGTGGTGTTGACGTACGAGACGACCACGGCGTCGGGATGCTCGGCCTTCCACTCGCGCAGCTGCTCGCCGGTGACCGAGTCGGCGAGAGAGCAGCCGGCGCGCGCGTCCGGGATGAGGACGGTCTTGTCCGGGGACAGAATCTTCGCGGTCTCGGCCATGAAGTGGACGCCGCAGAAGACGATCGTCGACGCCTCGCTGGCTGCGGCGATGCGGCTGAGGGCGAGGGAGTCGCCGGTGTGATCGGCGATCTCCTGGATCTCGGGGAGCTGGTAGTTGTGCGCGAGGATGACGGCGTCGCGGGCGGCGGCGAGGCGGCGCACCTCCTCGACCCAGGCCTCGTCAGCTGCCACACCCCCGTACGGAACGTCGCCTTCGGGCGTGTCGATGACGCCGTGAGCGCCGTCGTGGACCACCGTGTCGAGCCTCGGCATGTCGGGCCTCCGATACGTGCCTTCAAGAGGTTTTCGTCTTACAATCGAAAACTGTGCGATCTCATATTAACAGCACGAGTCCACTGGCACACGAGGTTCTAGCCGCCGTGCTCCAGGTACGCCCCGGTGCGGACCGCAAGGAACCGCCGTCGCTGCAGGTCCTGCTGTGGAGACGTGCGCTCGATCCGCACATCGGACGTTGGTCACTCCCCGGCGGCAGACTCCGCGCCGACGAGGACGTGGCGACGTCGATCCGCCGCCAACTGGCCGAGAAGGTCGACATCCGGCAGCTCACGCACGTCGAGCAGCTGGCCGTGTTCAGTGACCCCCGGCGGGTGCCGGGTCCGCGCGTGGTCGCCACGGCGTTCCTCGGCCTGGTGCCCTCGGACGTCGATCCGGAGGTGCCGGAGGACACGGCATGGCATCCCGTCGCCGACCTGCCCCGGACGGCATTCGATCACGAGTCGATCGTGCTCGGCGCCCGCGACCGGCTGCGCGCCAAGCTCAGTTACACGAACATCGGGTTCGCGCTGGTCCCCCGTGATTTCACGATCTCGCTGCTGCGGGACCACTACTCGGCGACACTCGGGTACCGCGTGGCGGCGACGAATCTGCAGCGGGTGCTGTCGCGGCGCGGTGTGCTGGTCGACACGGGCCGAACGGCCCCGTCGGGGCGTTCCGGGGGCCGGCCTGCGGCGCTGTACTCGTTCGCGCAGCACGACGTGCAGATCACCGACCCGTTCGCCGCGTTCAAACCGCCCGGACAGCGGACTGCGGCGGGTTCGTGAACGGGCGGAGCGGCGCGCCCCGTCGTAACGTGAGGTGGTGGCCGACACGAGACCCGGGACCGAGCGGGAGACCTTGCCGTTGTTCCCGTTGCAGACGGTTCTCCTGCCGGGCACGCCCATACCCCTGCACATCTTCGAGCCGCGGTATCGGCAGCTCACGGTGGACCTCATCACGGGGTCGGTGCCGCACCGACTCTTCGGCATCGTGGCCATGCGCAGCCCCGCCGTGCAGGAGGTGGACGAGCTCGAGCACGTCCACCCGGTCGGCTGTGCGGCACGGTTGCGGGAGGCGAAACGTCTGCCTGACGGCCGCTACGACCTCGTGGCCAGCGGCACGCGCCGGTTCCGGCTGCACGATGTGGACGCGACGGCGGCGCCGTATCTCATGGGCACCGTGACGTGGCTAGACGACCGGCCGATTCCGGAGGAGGCCGACGACGTGGCCGCGCGACTGGCCGACCTGGCGCGGGCGGCGCATCGGCGGTACTGCGGCGCGGCGTGGCCCGACGACGGGTGGCGGTCGCCGCCGGACGACACCGACCCGGCCGAGCTGTCGTACCGGTTGGCCTCGGATTGCGTCCTGCCGCTGCACGACCAGCAGGCGTTGTTGGAGGAGCGGTTGCCGTTGCGGCGGTTGCGTACCGTGTGCCGCCTGCTCAACCGCGAGTCCGGGTTCCTGTCCCAGTTGCGGGCGATTCCGGCGTCGTTGTCCGAGATGGACGGGGGCGACGGTTCGGCGACGAAACCGAGCCTGAACTGACCGGACGAAGCGAGAGCACGAGCCGCCGGCCGCGCAGCCGCGGCGAGGTCGAGCGGTCAGCCGAGCCGGCGGCCGAGGTCGTCGCGGCTGTTCCAGATGGCCAGCATGCCGTAGGTGAGGGCGGTCGTGAACGGTTGCGCCAGGATGACCCAGCCGGTCTCGAGCACGGGCGCGGCTTCGACGACCTCGCCCACCGACGGTGCATCGGTGATGGCGTAGCTGCTGCCGGCGAACGACAGGCCCATCTGCATCGCGAGCCATGCGGACAGCGCCGAGCCGAGAACGGCGGCGATCAGCACCACGGGTCCGCGGCGTTCGCGCATGAGCCACACGACGATGCCGACGCCGATTCCGGCGGCGAGGCCGAGCAGCATGAACACGGCGAGCGCGTCGAAGCGGTGCCAGCTCTCCATCTGCAGGGGCAGCTCGCCGGTCTGGCCGCCGACGATCCGCATGCGTTGCGGCGGGGCCAGCCACGACCAGAGCAGGCCGAGGGGAATGCCGACGAGGGCGACGAAGGACACGACGCTGATGGCGGGGAGCAGGTCGGCCTTGACGACCACCTTGGGCCGCTCGACGCGGACCCCGGTGAACGCCAGCGCGGACCACTCGGGCTGTGCGGATTGCTCCGTCCGCTGCTGTGACAACCGACGTCCTCCTCGCCTACCACGTGCTGACGGTGACGAGCCTAGTCCGTCCGCTCCGGCGTCTGCTGCAGGCCGTCCGTCACCGGGTCGTGTGCGTGGGATGGTCGACGACCGTGCGCGGGCGGCACGTGCGGCCTCCGCCGGGGTCACCGGCAGGAGGCCGCCACGATGGCCGCGGCCGCGGCGGCGGGCTCGATCATCGTCTCCGCCACCGCCCGTCGCGCGGGCCGAGCCGTAGGCAGAGCCACGCGTCGGCCTCGCCGACGGCATGCTCGACCCTAGCCCGCCCGCGCCGACGGCCGTCACGGGGTCTCGACCACGTCGTGCGCGCCGGCCGGTTCGAAATGTCCGGTGTCCGGGTCCAGCAGGTAGACGCGCGCGTGACCGAGGTCGAAGTACATGCCGGTCAGGGTCAGTTCTCCGCGGTCGATCGCGTCGGCCACCAGCGGCGATTCGCGCAGGTGCTCGAGCTGCTGCAGGACGTTGTGCAGGGCCAGCGCGTCGCCCGGGTGGTCGGGTTCGGCTCCGCCGAGCAGCACCGGTTCACTCTCCCTGCTGCGCTGCAGACCGGCCCGACCGTGTTCGAGCCAGTCGGCCAGCGCGGTCAGTCCGTCGGGCGCCTTGCCCACGACCGCGCGCATCGCGCCGCACGAGGAGTGGCCGCACACGACGATCTCGTTGACCCCGAGCACGCTCACCGCGAACTCGACCGACGACCACACCGAGGCCCCACCGCCGGCGTCGGCGCTGTGCGGGGGCACGAGGTTGCCGACGTTGCGGACGGTGAACATGTCGCCGGGCCCACTGGTGGTGATCATGTTCGGCACGATGCGCGCGTCGGCGCACGTGATGAACAGTGTGTGCGGGTGCTGACCGGCGGCCAGTTTGCTCATCGTGCCGCGCACGAGCGGCGCCGTGCGGTTCTGGAACTCGGATGTGCCGCGGCGCAGCGGGGCCCGCTGGTCCGGGATCGCCACGTCGGCCGCCGGAACGTCGACGCGACCGTTCCCGTCCGCACCGTCGTTCGCCGAGCCCGAACCGGCACCGGAACCGTTGTCGGGGCCGTTGCGAGAACCGTTGCGAGAACCGTTGCCCGTGCCGTTGCGTTGTCCGATCCGGAATCGCTTGCTGGCCCGGATGCGCTTGACGGTGCGAAGTCGTCGCGCCGGGTTCTCACTCCGGGTGCCGCCACTGTCCGACGTGGAGCTCGTCGCCGGGCGTCCCGGCGACCCCACAGACTCCGACTCCGCAGACTCCGAGCCCACAGAACTCTCCGGGGACTCCGGAGTCCCCGACGCCGGCCCGGAGTTCGACTCCGCCGCTGCCGACTCGGAAAGGTAGCCGTCGCGGGCCATCCACTCCGACCACGGGGCGAGGAACCTCGGGACGGCGACGCCCGCACGGTCCTTGCGCACGATGGGGCTGCCGTTCTTGCCGCGGGCGAACCAGGGGTGTCCGACCTCGTCGACGATGACGGTGCCGCCGCTGCGTTCGTAGGACTGTTGCCAGGCGTGCAGGCAGTCGAACGAGGCATGATCGAGGTAGTCGACCACGAGCTCGAGCCGCACCGTGTGGCCGGCCGGAAGTCCATTGAGGACAGCCGAGAGTCGCGGCACGGACAGGAACGTGAGCGCACCCTCGACGACGATGTGGTAGCCGTCGCCGTCGTGTTCGGTGTGCACGCCCGACCACATGGTGCGGCTGAGCATGAGCACGAGCGACAGACCGATACCGATGAGCACGCCCGTCAGCAGGTCGATCGTGACGACACCGGCGACGGTGACGACGTACAGCGGCAGGTCGCCGTGCTTGCGCACCTCGCGGATGTGCGCGACGTTCACGAGTTTGGCGCCGACGTGCACGAGCAGGCCGGCCAGCGCGGCCAGCGGGATGCTCTCGATCAGCACCGCGAGCAGGGCGGTGAACAGCAGCACCCACACGCCGTGCAGGATCGCCGAGCCCCGGGTCTTCGCACCGGCGTTCACGTTGGTGGTGCTGCGCACGATCACGCCGGTGATGGGCAGGCCGCCGAGAGCACCGCTGGTCATGTTGCCGACACCCTGGCCGACGAGCTCACGGTCGAAGTTGCCGCGCTTGCCGGTGTGCATCTTGTCGACCGCGACCGCGGACAGCAGGGATTCGATGCTCGCGATCAGGGCGATGGTCAGCACCGCCACGGCGAACTCCATCCACACCGCCTCGGGCAGCTGCGGCATGAATTGCAGGTCGAGGACGTCGCCCGGCAACTGCACGCGCTCGGCGGACGAGCTCGTCACGGCGGCGAGCACCGTCACCAGCACGATCGCCGCGAGCGGCGCCGGCACCTTGCGCACGGACCGCGGAAGCTTCCCCCAGGCCAGGAGGATCGCCAGCACCAGCAGGCCGAGGAACGCGGCCGAGCCGTGCAGGTCGAGCAGCTGACCCGGCAGCTGCACGATGTTGGCGATGGCGGAGCTGTTGGAGTCTCCGCCGAGGATGACGTGCAGCTGTCCCAGCACGATCGTGATGCCGATGCCGGCCAACATGCCGTGCACGATCGCCGGGGAGATCGCCAATGCGGCCCGCGCGATGCGGCTCAGTCCGAAAAGGACCTGAAGCGCACCCGCGGCCAACGTGATCGCACAGGTGACGGCCCAGCCGAACTGGTTGATGGTCTCGGCCATCACGACGGTGAGGCCGGCTGCGGGGCCGCTGACCTGCAGGGGCGAGCCGCCGACGGCACCGGCGACGATGCCGCCGACGACGGCGGCGATCAGACCTGCGGCGATCGGTGCGCCCGAGGCGAGCGCGATGCCGAGGGACAGGGGTACGGCGACGAGGAACACCACGAGCGACGCCGGAACGTCGTGGCGCAGCACGGTTCGCCACCAGGGAACGGCATCGGCATCGCCGGGGTCCCCTTTCTGGTCGCTTTCCTGACCGGTTGTCAGCGTCATCGAAACGGCCTCCTCGAGGTCGGGAACGAATCCCACTCACGTTTTCGCGGTGGGAGCAATGGCGCTCGGTCGACGGCGACCGCGGAACCCCCGAGCCGACCCGCGACCGTCGTCGGACGCGGCGCGTCGGAGTCCGCGCGCTTGCAAGTACCAACACCAGGTACCAGAGGAAGACCCCGAATGTCCCGTTTCCGAAAGGAACTCTCATTCGGTGCTTACGTGAACGTCACTCCACAGAGGACTGACGGACGACAAGATCAACATCTACGGGTGGTCTGCTACTCACCCGAAAAAAGGATATTTGGGATGGCATGGTCACCGAATGCGCTCGCCGGCCCGTGAACACAATGACCACAACCGGATTGGGTGATTTCACCTCGAACGCCGCTCGGAAATCCCCCGTTCACCTTCGAGCGAGCACCGAGGAGGCGCCTACCGACGGGCCGGTGCCCGTCCGTCGAGCAACGCGGCGAGGCGGGCGGCGAGCACGTCCCACCGCCAGTGCTCTGTCACCCACGCGCGTCCCGCCTCGCCCATGGCGCGGGCGCGCACCGGGTCGGCCAACAGGGACGAGAGCGTGTCGACGAGCTGTTCGCGTTTCCTGCCGTCGACGACGTGTCCGGTCACCTCGTCGCGGACGGTTTCCGGGGCGCCGCCGGAGTTTCCGGCGACGACGGGCAGGCCCGTGGCGGACGCCTCGAGGTAGACGATGCCGAGGCCTTCGACGTCGAGTCCCTTCCCGCGGGTGCGCGCGGGCATGGCGAACACGTCGCCCGCGGTGTAGTGCGCGGGCAGTTCCTCGGCGGGCACGGAGCCGGTGAACACGACATCGTCGACGACGTCCTCGTGTTCGGCGAGTGCGGTGAGCTGGGGGCGGTAGGGGCCGCCGCCGACGATCAGCAGCGCGGCGTCGGGCACGCGGGTGCGGATCTCGGGGAGCGCGCGGATGAGCATGTCCTGGCCCTTGCGGGGCACGAGCCGGGACACGCACACGATGGTCGGCCGGTCGCCGAGGCCGTAGCGGGCGCGCAGTTCGGCGCGCGCGGCCGGGTCGGGGCGGAACGTCTCGGGGTCGACACCGGAGGGCAGGTGTTCGAGGCCGGCCAGCGGTCCGAAGGCGGAGGCGAACCGTTGGCGGGTGTAATCGCTGACGTAGGTGACGGCGTCGACGGTGTCGCCGATGCGGCGCAGGGCCTGGCGGGCGGCGGGCAGCATGGACCAGCCGACCTCGTGGCCGTGGGTGGAGGCGACGATGCGCCGGGCGCCGGCGGCGCGCAGCGGGGCGCCGAGGAGCGCGAGCGGGGCGGCGGCGCCGAACCAGACGGTGTCGCAGCCGCGGGAGCGGATCAGCTCGGCGGCGCGGCGGTACACGTCGGGGGTGGGGAGCATGAGCGACGTCGGGTGCCGCACGACGTCGGAGGGCTGGCGCGCGTCGAACTCACGGGACGATCCGGAGGCGCGCTCCCAGGTGGGTGCGTAGACGACGAGGTCGTCGGCGGGCAGGCGCGAGGTGAGGGCCTGCAGGTAGGACTGGATGCCGCCGGGCCGGGGCGGGAAGTCGTTGGTCACCAGGAGCGTTCGGCGCATGGTGCCACGCTATCCCGCCCCGGACGGGCGGCTCGTGGAGTGTCAGGCGACGCGCACGGCGCCGCTGTACTCGTCCTGCAGCGGCGACACCTTGACGACGTCACCGGTGGTCGGCGCGTGGACCATCTGGCCGTCGCCGACGTAGATGCCCACGTGGTACGCGGGCGAACCGGAGAACACGAGGTCGCCGGGTGCCAGCTGGTCACGGGACACCGGGGTGCCCGCACCGGACTGCTGCGAGGAGGCGGTCCTCGGGATCGAGACACCGGCCTGCTGGTAGGCCCACGACGTCAGACCGGAGCAGTCGAACGTGTCCGGTCCGGTGGCGCCGTAGACGTACGGGCTGCCCCGCTTGCCCAGTGCGGCGTTGACCGCGGTCTGGGCGGCGGCACCGGGGGCGGTGACCTCACCGGGGTCGGCACCGACGTCCTGCAGCGAGGCGCTCTCGGCCTCGTTGAGGAGACCGGCGGCTTCCTCCGCCTCGGCGATCTGCTCGTCGAGGCGGTCCTTGCGCTCCGAGATGTCGTTCTCGAGTTCCGCGGCCGCATCCTCGGCGGCCGATGCCTTGTTCCTGGCATCGGTGGCCTGCTTCTCGGCCGCGGCGGCCGAGTCGACAGCGCCGCGGAGCTTGCTGAGCGCCTTGTTGCGGTCGGCGGCGATGACGTCCAGTGCCGACGAGCGTTCGAGGAAGTCCTGTGCCGAGTCACCGGTGAGCAGCGCCGACATGCGGTTCATCTGCGATCCGCTGGCGAACGACGCGCCGGCGAACCGGTCGACGTCCACCCGGTAGCGCTCCTCGTCCGCCTCGGCGCGCTTCTTGGCCTGCTGCGCGCCGGTGAGCTGCCGGTTGGCCTGACGCAGTTCGTCCTGCTTGGCCTCGAGGTCCTCCTGCGCCCGCAGGTGTTCCTCGTTCAGCTTCTCCGCCCGCTCCGAGAGGTCGTAGTACCGCTGGAGCGCGTCGGACTCGGCCGGCTGCTGTGCTACGGGGGGTGTTTGGGGGGCGGGGTTGGGGGAGGCGGTCGCCGGTGACTGGAAGGTGACAACCGCGACGACGGCGGTGGCCGCCAGCGCGCTCGACATCACGCGCTTCACGGGTTGCGACTGCACGTCGCTCATGTCTCCTTTGCGGTCCAGCCGCCTACCGGTCGGTTCGGGCGAGGTCGGGGGTCCTCGCCACATCCCGTGTCGGGCGCAGCAGCGTGGGCCGGCATGGAGGGCATGGCCGTCTCTGTTGGCAGATACCACCGGTAGATCTTTGGCAGATACCACCACAGAGGCTCGGAGCGATTCCGATTCCATGCCGCGCGGCTGTGCACGACGTCCGGCGCAGCTCCCCGACATAAGCTGCTTCGGCGGCGACCTCGCGTCGCCGAACGTGTGGGACGGCTGCCTGACGCGAGATCTCGGCCAGGTTACGAAACCCGGTGGGCCACGTCCAGCAACAGCACGGTGTCATTCGCCGATCGCCGGGGCCTACACGTTCGGACCAGCGGTTCCTCTGACGCTGTGACCGGTCTTACACAGCGCATGCGAACTGGCCTGGACCGTTCACCCGATCGATTGGACCGCTCACCGCACAACCCACCGCCCGACGAACGTCGGGCGTGTCGTCCCCGGCGGACGGTGTCAGCCCGCCCGCTGTCCGTCGCCGCCGGATTCGTCCGCATCACTCGCCGAGTCGGTACTCGCCGGTTCGGTGCCCGACGGGCGGACGGGATCGGTGCCGACCGGGTCGAGGGGTTCGACGGGGACCAACCGCAGCCGGGGCCGGCCGTCGGCGGCCGACTCGAGCTCGGGCGGCGGTCCACCGAGTAACACGCTGACCATGCAGTCGTGACACCCGTGGCCCCGCACGCTGCACCGGTCGCAGTCGATGATCAGCTCGTCATCGCGCCCGACCTGCGCATCTGGTTCCCGCTGGTGATCGCTTCGCCCTGGTTGCATGCCCGCACGGTAGGACCGGGCACCGACATTTCCGCGACCACTGCCGTCCGTAGGCAACCCGATCGGGGAACCCTCACAGGCCGTACTCCTCGAGGAGCCGGAGCCACACCTCACTGATCGTCGGGAAGGCCGGAACGGCGTGCCACAACCGCCGCAGCGGCACCTCCCCGACCACGGCGATCGTCGCGGCGTGCAGGAGCTCGGCGACGTCCTGGCCGACGAACGTCACCCCGACCAGCACCTCACGCCGGGTGTCGACGACCGCGCGCATCCGGCCGGTGTAGCCCTCGGCGTGCAGCGCCGATCCGGCGACGGCGATGTCGAGTTCCACCGCCCGCTGCCCGGGCCATTCGGCCTCCCGTCTGCCGACGGCGGCCACCTCCGGATCGGTGAACACGACCTGGGGAACCGCGTGCCGGTCGGCGGTCGTCGCGTGGCGACTCCACGGGGCCGGGTCGACGTTCTCGTCGGTCGCCCTGGCGACGACCACATCGCCCACGATGCGCGCCGCGTACTTGCCCTGATGCGTCAGCGGCGCCCTGGCCGTCACGTCCCCCGCCGCGTACAGCCACCCGCCGTCCACATCGGATGCCAGTCCGTGGTCGTCGACCGACACCGGCCGGCCGGGTTCCAGACCGACCGACTCCAAACCCAACGCGTCGGTCGCGGGACGGCGCCCGGTGGCCAGCAGCAATCGGTCGGCGGTCACGGATCCCTCGGACAACGCCACCCGGACCGAACCATCCATTTCGGACACCGACTCGGCCCTCGTGTCGGGGTGCAGCCGCACGCCCGCTTCGCGCAGTCCGTCGGCCACGGCGTCGCCTGCGAACTCGGGGTAGCCGGGCAACGGCCGCGGACCGGTCATGATCAGGTGCACCTCCGCGCCCAATCGGGCCCATGCCTGCGCGAGCTCGGTGCCGACGACCCCGCCGCCGAGCACGGCCAACCGGTGCGGGACCGCCGACGCCGCGGTCGCCTCCCGGGACGTCCACACGAGTTCGTCCGGCAGTCCGTCGAGACCCGGCAACGGCGGACGGGTCGGGACGCTGCCGGTGCACACGATCACCGCATGCCGCGCGCGCAGAACCCGCTCGTCGCCCGCACCGTCCCCGACCGTCACCTCACGCTCTCCGGTGATCCGTGCGTGCCCGCGTACCGGCTCGATCCCGGCGCCGCGCACCCAGTCGAACTGTCCGCTGTCATCGCCGCGCCCGGTGAAGTCGTCGCGGCGGGCGAACACCGCGTCGACGTCGATCCTGCCGTCGTGGTCGACCCCCGGCATCCGCCCGATCGCCGCGAGCAGGCTGCCCGGCCGCAACAACGCCTTGCTCGGGATGCACGCCCAGTACGAGCATTCGCCGCCGAACCGTTCGTGTTCGACCAGCGCCACGTCGAGGCGTCCCCCGCCGCCGCGCACGACGCGGTCGGCCGCGTTCTCCCCCACCGGACCGCCGCCGATGACGACGACGTCGTACGCGTTCTCGGTCATGCCTCGAGCGCACACCACCGCACCGGGTCCCGCAACCCGGCGATTCTCCTTGTGATCGGCGCACGGTCGACGACCTGGGGACGGCGGAGGGCGTTCGTGGCAGGCAACACCGTCGCCGCGGCGGCCTACAGCACCTTGAGTTCCTCGACGATGCCGGCGACGGATTCCTTGGCGTCGCCGAAGAGCATGGCGGTCTTGGGGTCGGTGAACAGGGCGTTGTCGATGCCGGCGAAGCCGGACCCCATGGAGCGTTTCAGCACGATCACCGAGCGGCTGGACGTGACGTGCAGGATCGGCATGCCGTAGATCGGCGACGCCGGGTCGGTCTGCGCCGCGGGGTTGGTGACGTCGTTGGCCCCGATCACGAGGGACACGTCGACCTGGGGGAAGGCCGAGTTGCTCTCGTCCATCTCCTTGAGCGCCCCGTAGGGCACGTCGGCCTCGGCGAGCAGCACGTTCATGTGCCCGGGCATGCGCCCGGCGACCGGGTGCACGGCGTAGGCGACGTCGATGCCCTTGGCCTCCAGCAGGTCGGCCATCTCCCGCACGGCGTGCTGCGCCTGCGCGACGGCCATGCCGTAGCCCGGCACGACCATCACCCTGCCCGCGTAGGCGAGTTGGATCGCGGCGTCGGCGGCGCTCGTGCTGCGCACGGGGCGGTCGCCCGCACCACCGGCGCCGGGCGCGCCGGCCGCGGCGTCGCCGCCGAATCCGCCCGCGACGATCGCCGGGATCGACCTGTTCATCGCCTGCGCCATGAGATTCGTCAGGATCGAACCGGATGCGCCGACGATCATGCCGCCGACGATCAGCGCCGTGTTGTCGAGCGCCAGGCCCATCGCGGCGGCCGACAGCCCGGTCAGCGCGTTGAGCAGGGAGATCACGACGGGCATGTCGGCGCCGCCGATCGGCAGCACCACCATGACGCCGACGAGTGCGGCCGCCACGAGCACGACGACGATCAGCCATTCGGAGCGCATCCCCGAGGCGATGAGCACGGCGCAGGTGACGGCGGCGAGCAGTACGGCCAGGTTCAACGGCTGTTGCAGCCTGCCGACCGTGATGGGTTTGCCGGGCAGGATCTCCTGCAGTTTGCCGAACGCGACGTTCGAGCCCCAGAACGACACCGAACCGACGATCGCGGCGAACAACGACGCGATCGCGACGTACCGCGGTTCGCCCTCGTAGCCGTCGGTCACGCGGAACTCGACCCACGCGATGAGGGCGACGGCACCGCCGCCGACGCCGTTGAACAACGCCACCATCTGCGGCATCGCGGTCATCTTCACCCGACGCGCCGCGGGCACGCCGATCACCGCGCCGATACCGATGCCGAGCGCGATGAGCAGCCAGTTGCCCATACCGGGCAGCAGCAGCGTCGCCACGACCGCGATCGCCATGCCGGTCGCGGCGATCCAGTTGCCGCGGACGGCCGTGCGCGGGCCGGTCATGCCCATGAGGCCGTAGATGAACAGGGCGAACGCGACGATGTAGAGGACGGAGACGAGCGTGTTCACCGGCCGCCCTCCCCGCTCTGCTCGCTCTGCCCGTCGGAACGGCCCTCTGCGCGCTCCACGGGCTTGCGTTTGAACATGCCGAGCATGCGGTCGGTGACGAGGAACCCGCCGACGACGTTGATCATGCCGAAGGCGATGGCGACGACGAGCAGGATCTTGTTCAGCACCCCGTCGACGCCGTGGCCCAGCACGATGAGACCGCCCAGCAGCACGATGCCGTGGATGGCGTTGGTGCCGGACATCAGCGGCGTGTGCAGGGTGTTGGGCACCTTGGAGATCACGGTGTAGCCGACGAATCCGGCGAGCACCAGGATCGCGAGGCTCTCGATGGGCATCTACTCCTCCTCTCCCGGCAGGCCGGCGACGCAGGCGCCGGCGACGATCTCGTCGGCCGGGTCGATCGCGGGCCGGCCGTCGGTGTCGGTGAGCAGTTCGATCAGTTCGACGAGGTTGCGGGCGTACAACTCGCTGGCGTGCAACGGCATCTCGGCGGGCAGGTTCAGCGGGGAGCAGATGGTGACGGCGCCGACGACGACGTCCTCGCCGGGTTCGGTGAGTTCGCAGTTGCCGCCGGTGGCACCGGCGAGGTCGACGACGACGCTGCCGGGCCGCATGCCGCGCACCGCCTCGGCCGTCACGAGCGTCGGCGCCGTGCGTCCCGGCACGAGCGCCGTGGTGATGACGACATCGAATCCGCTGATCGCCTCGGTGAGCCTGCGTTGTTGTTCGGCGCGTTCGTCCTCGGTGAGTTCGCGGGCGTACCCGCCCTCGCCGACCGCCTCGATGCCCAGGTCGAGCCACTGCGCGCCGACCGAACGCACCTGTTCGGCGACGTCGGGCCGCACGTCGTAGCCGGTCGGTTGGGCGCCGAGCCGTTTCACCGTGGCCAGTGCCTGCAACCCGGCGACGCCCGCGCCGAGCACGAGGACCTTCGCCGGTGGCACGGTGCCGGCCGCGGTGGTGAGCATCGGGAAGAACCGTGGGCTCCGCTGCGCGGCCAGCAGCGCGGCGCGATAGCCGGAGACGTTGGCCTGCGACGAGAGGCCATCCATCGCCTGCGCCCGCGAGATCCGCGGGATCGCCTCGACGGCGAACGCGGTGATGCCGGCCGCCTGCAGCGTCTCGATGCGCTGCGGTGCGCCGAGCGGGTCGAGGAATCCGATGAGGACGGTGCCGCGCGGCAGGCGCGCGATGTCCTCATCGGACGGCGGGGTCACGGTCAGGACGAGATCGCACTCGGCCGCGGTCGCCGCGAGCTCGGCCCCTGCGGCGGTGTAGAGCTCGTCGGGCAGGCCCGCGCGCTGCCCGGCGCCGGGTTCGACGACGACCCGCAGCCCGCGCGTGACGAGCCGTTCCACGAGCTTCGGCACGAGCGCGACGCGCCGCTCGTCCGGCGCGGTCTCGGCGACGACACCGACCGACAGCGCCGGCGCCGCGTCTCCTGCCACGGACTCGGCTGCCATGGACGTCCTCCTCGTCGAGGAACCTGTCGATCACCATCATGGACCATCCTGTAACGGAGATCACCTCTTGTGCCCGCGGGCGCGATGGCGTAGAGGACGGTGCCGACGTGCGGTGGGGCAGGCTCGGGCTCCGTACGCTGGAGGCATGCATTCCACCGAGATCGAGATCCGGACCGGCGACCGTGCCGTGGTGCACGATCTGACGCGGGACGCGGAGCGGTTCCTCGCCGACGCGCCGAACGGCGGCGGGGACGGTCTGCTGCACGTGTGGGTGCCGCACGCGACCGCGGGACTGGCCGTGCTCGAGACGGGAGCCGGCAGCGACGACGACCTGCTCGCCGCGCTCGAGGACCTGCTCCCCCGAGACAGCCGGTGGCGGCACCGGCACGGCAGCCCCGGGCACGGCCGCGATCACGTGCTACCCGCGTTGATCCCGCCCTACGCGACCGTCCCCGTGCTGGACGGCCGGCTCGCGCTCGGCACGTGGCAGTCGATCTGTCTCGTCGACACCAACGTCGACAACCCGGTGCGCCGCGTCCGGTTCAGCCTCCTGCCCGGCTGATCCGACCGGCACGTCGCGCCGGCGGAGTCGGCCGACTCTGCGGCGTCGGCAGAGTCGGCGGCCCGTGGCCACAGCAGGCCGATGAGCCCGACGACGAGCATCCCGCCGAGGACCCACAGCGCGGTGCTGACGTGCGCGGTGTCGGGCGTGCCGACGATCAGACTGCGCAGTCCCTCGGTGGAGAACCGGAACGGCGTCCACGACCACAGCAACGTGCGGTAGGCCGAGTCGAGCATCTCCGGCACCTGGGCCGCGACCGACGGCGCGAGCAGGTACAGCGGTCCGAGCACCGCCATCGCCGGAATGCCCAGCCAGCGCAACAACATCCCCTGCACCGAGGCGAACGCCGTGGCCGTCAGGGCCAGGAAGCCCACCACCGACCAGTCGAGCACCAGCGACGAGTCCCAGAGCGCGAGGAACCCGACGAGCACGCCGGTCACGAGCGTCCCGGTCAGCACCAGGTGCACCAGGCGCGCGCCCACGCCGACCCGCAGCACGCCGCGGCGGACCTGCACCGCCAGCGCCGCCGAGCCGACCAGCCCGCCGATCCAGGCCAGCGCACTGATGCCGAGTGGGGCGACCCTGCCCGTGGTCCCCGTCGGGTGGATCGTCTCCGAGGCCACCTGCGGCGGCGCCATGCCGGGCTGCGCCCCGGCCTCCCCTGCCTGCTCCCCGCCGGCCTGCGCCCCGGCCTGCTGCGCCATGGCCGCCGCCACCTGTCCGCCTGCCGCGGTCAGCGCCTGCTCCGCCACCTGGGTGCCGGTCGGGTTGACGGCCCCGGACGTCACGACCGTCACCGACGGCCCCTCGGGACCCATGCCGAGTTCGAGCACGCCGTAGACGTCCTGATCCTCGAGCATCGCCCGGCCTGCGGCCTGCTCCGCGACGTGCCAGTCGAGCATGTCCCCGCCCGCGCCCGCGACGCGCTCGGCCACGGCCGCCAGCTGCGGCGGAGCCTGCTCCGGCGTCGTCACCGCCACCGGCACCGCCTGCGGCCCGGCGGTCGTCTGCGCGCCGAAGGTCAGGAAACCCAGCACGATCGCGACCAGCGCTCCGACCACCGCCGTGCCCGCGACGATCGCCTGCTGCCGTCCTCGAGTACCCATCAACCCCACCACCCTTATTCTTCGCCTGTTGAATTTTGAGGATACGCGCACGACAGGGTGGAATGTCAACGGGTGTTGAAATCCGGTTCGACGACTCGGTCCAGGATCGGTAATCGCTACGAACTCAGGGCACAGACACCCTGGTCAGGCACGCTCAGGACAGGTGGCGGAGGCTGCGCAGCATCTGGTCGAGTTGCTCGTCGGTCAGCCGGGCGGCGTCGCCGTACACGACGAGCGCCCCCATCTCCGTCTCCCCGGCCTCGCCGACGACGGCGACCGCGACCCGGGACCGATCCGGCACGCACGGACCGCTCGCCTCCGGCTGCACGTCGGCGACCGCGAGGGTCATCGAGCGGTCGGAACCGAAGCTGTCGGCCCCTCGGCCGCTGATGTCCACGTGCGGTGCCGTCCCGTTGTCTCCGTAGGCCCGGCCCGCGATGTCGTCCACCAGCGCGGTGGCGACGTCGTCCGTCGAGTCCTGGACCGCGGCGGCCACCTCGAAACTCGTCACGCCCGCCCCGTTCGTGTGGACGCCGTCGCAGCGTTGCCCGGCGAACGCGCTCGTGCTCAGCGCCCGGCCCTCGTCCTCGCCGGACGGGGACCAGCCGTGCACGCGCGTGGGCGCCGGCTCCCAGTCGGGCGGCACGTCGTAGGCGTACACACCCTCGGTCTGGACCACCGGCTGCCAGCCGTCCACCACCGGTTCGACGTCGGGCGCCGGTGTGGACTCGGTGTTCGGGGCCGACTCGGTGTCCGGGGTCGCCGTCACGTCCGGCCCGCCGGCAGAGTCTGCGGTGTCTGCGGTGTCGTCGTCGCCGCTGTAGCCCACCAGACCGGCGACGAACCCGCCGAGTACCGCCAGCACGACGAAGCAACCGGCCGCGACCGGACGAGCCGCCTTGCCCTGCGTGTCTGCCGTGGGCGCCGACGACGGCTGCTGCGGATACGCGGGATACGACTGCCCGGGCGGCTGCCAACCGGCCTGGTGTTGCGGCGACGGCTGCTGCCCCGGGTACTGCTGTCCCGGGTACTGAGGCGTGGGGTGTTGCGGCGCCGGCTGCTGTGCCGGCTCGGGCTGGACCGGCGTGGCCGGCCGGTAGGCGTCGTTCGGGTCGGCGGGTTCGTACCCACCGACGCCGTCGAGCGCGGCGTTGTCGCGGTAGCCGAACTCCTCGGCCCGCGCGTCCCCGCGTCGTCGCCGGCCGAACCCGAACATCCCCCTGGCCCGTCCGTCAGCCGCGGACGAGGCCGGTCACGTGGTCGACGACCTCGTCCGCCGGGACCTCGCTGCGCTCCCCCGTCGCGCGGTCCTTGACCTCGATGACGCCGGAGGCCAGGCCCTTGCCGACCACGACGATCGTGGGCACGCCGACCAGCTCGGCGTCGGCGAACTTCACACCCGGCGAGGCCTTGCGGTCGTCGAACAGCACCGACAGTCCGCGCTGCGACAGTTCCTCGGCGATCCGCTCGCCGCCTGCGAACACGGTGTCGTCCTTGCCGGCCACGACGAGGTGGACGTCGGCCGGCGCCACGGCACGCGGCCACACCAGGCCGAGCTCGTCGTGGTGCTGTTCGGCGATCGCCGCGACGAGGCGCGACACGCCGATGCCGTACGAGCCCATCGTGATCCGCACGGGCTTGGAGTCGGGGCCGAGTGCGTCCAGCTCGAACGCGTCGGCGTACTTGCGGCCCAACTGGAAGATGTGGCCGATCTCGATGCCGCGGGCGGCCACGAGCGTGCCCGACCCGTCGGGCGCCTCGTCGCCCTCGCGGACCTCGGCGGCCTCGATGGTGCCGTCGGGCGTGAAGTCGCGGCCGCAGACGAGGTCGACGACGTGGTGGTCGGCCTTGTCGGCACCGGTGACCCACGCCGTGCCGGTGACGATCCGCGGGTCGACGAGGTAGCGGACGCCGTTGGCCTGCAGCGCGCCCGGTCCGATGTAGCCCTTCACCAGGAACGGGTTCGCCGTGAAGTCCGACTCCTCGAGCAGGGCGACCTCGGCGGGCTCGAGGGAGGCCTCGAGGCGCTTCATGTCGACCTCGCGGTCGCCGGGCACGCCGACGGCCAGGAGCGTCCACTCCTTCTGGCCCGGGGTGCGCGTCTTGACGAGCACGTTCTTGAGCGTGTCGGCGGCGGTGAACTGCCGGCCCATGCCCGCGCCGTTGAGGAAGTCCACCAGCGACTCGATCGTCGGGGTGTCGGGCGTGTGGTGCACCTGCGCCTCGGCCAGGCCCTCGAGCGGGAGCGACGGCGGCACGGGCGTCACGACGGCCTCGACGTTGGCGGCGAAGTCCGACCCGGTGCTGCGCACGTAGGTGTCCTCACCGGACTCGGCCACCGCGAGGAACTCCTCCGAGGCCGAACCGCCCATCGCGCCCGACGTCGCGGCCACCACGACGTAGTCGAGGCCGAGCCGGTCGAAGATCTTGATGTAGGCCGCGCGGTGCTTCTGGTACGACGTCTCGAGACCGGCGTCGTCGAGGTCGAACGAGTACGAGTCCTTCATGACGAACTCGCGTCCGCGCAGCACGCCCGCGCGGGGGCGCGCCTCGTCCCGGTACTTGGTCTGCACCTGGTACAGGATCACCGGGTAGTCCTTGTACGAGCTGTACTCGCCCTTCACGGTGAGCGTGAACAGCTCCTCGTGCGTCGGGCCGAGCAGGTAGTCGGCGCCCTTGCGGTCCTTGAGCCGGAACAGGGTGTCGCCGTACTCGCTCCAGCGGCCGGTGGCCTCGTAGGGCTCCTTCGGCAGCAACGCGGGGAACTGGATCTCCTGCGCGCCGATGGCGTCCATCTCCTCGCGCACGACCCGCTCGATGTTGCGCAGCACGCGCAGGCCGAGCGGCAACCAGGAGTAGCCGCCCGGGGCGGCTCGGCGGACGTATCCCGCGCGCACCAGCAGACGATGGCTGGGCACCTCGGCGTCCGCCGGATCCTCACGCAGCGTGCGCAGGAACAGCGACGACATCCTGGTGATCACTTCTGGCTCCTCGTCGAGAGGGAAAAGAACTATGGACGAAGGGTAGTCGGCGGCCGCTCAGCTGCTCCAACCGGTTAACGGCCGGCGCGCGGAGCGCCGGTAGGCTCGGTCGGCGTGCTCGTCCTGTTGCCACCCTCCGAGACCAAGGCCCCCGGCGGTTCCGGCGCACCGCTCGACCTGGACGCCCTGTCGCTGCCCGAGCTGAACCCCGTGCGCCGCAAACTGGCCGACGCTCTGGTCGAACTCGCCGCCGACGTGCCCGCGAGCCTGGCCGCGCTCGGCCTGTCGGAGCGGCAGGCCGGTGAGGTCGACCGCAACGCGGCACTGTGGACCGCACCCACGATGCCGGCGCTGCAGCGCTACACGGGCGTGCTCTACGACGCCCTCGGCGCCGGTTCGTTCACCACCGCCGAGGCCGACCGGGCCGGTGCGCGGCTCGCCGTCGCGTCGGCGCTGTTCGGCGTCGTGCGGGCGGGCGACCCGATCCCCGCCTACCGGCTCTCCGGCGGCAGTTCCCTGCCCGGCCTGGGAACGCTGCGTTCGGTGTGGCGTCCGGTGCTCGAACCGGCGCTGGACACCGACGAGCTCGTCGTCGACCTGAGGTCCGGCGCGTACGCGACGCTGGCGCGCATTCCCGGCGCCGTCACGGTGCGCGTCGTCACCGAGGACGCCTCCGGCAAGCGCAAGACCGTGAGCCACCACAACAAGGCCTACAAGGGCAGGCTCGCCGCGGTGCTGGCGACCCAACGCAGCGAGCTATCCACTGTGGACCAGTTGCGCACGGTGGCCGAACGCGCCGGCATGACGATGGAGCAGGCGAGCGACACCGAGCTCGTCCTCGTCACCGATCACTGAACCGGGGCGTCGAACCGGGGAACTACGACGACCCCGCCGAGCTACGACCCCGCCGAGCTACGACGCCGGGGCGAACCGGTCGGCGCGCAGTTCGGCCGGGATCTCGTCCGGCGTCTCGCCGAGCGCGATCGCGGCGGCGAGACTCGCCGCGTACGGCCCGATCGTCAGCCCGCCCGCACCGAACCCGGTCAGCACCGTGACCTCGGGATGTCCGGGCAGCGTGCCGATCGCGGGCCTGCCGTCGGCGACCACGGGGCGGAAGCCGACCCTGGTCTCGAGCAACGTCGCCTGCGCCAGTCCGGGTGCGACGGCCAGCGCCTCGGCCAGGACCTCGCGTTGCCCGTCGACGGTCACGCGGTGGTCGAATCCCGAGCCCGTCTCGCGCGTCGCACCGGCCACGACCCGGGAATCGGGGAACGCCAACATGTAGTGCCCCGAACCGATCCGGGACAGGACGGGCCATGTGGCGGTGTCGGCGGGCCCGGTGTCACCGGCGGCGCGGTGGTCGAGGCCTTCGAGGCCGAAGTGGCTGATCTGGCCGCGTTGCGGCTCGATCGGCAGTCCCGCGCCGAGGGGTGCGAGCAGTTCGCCCGTCCAGGCGCCGGCGGCGAGGACCACACCGTCGGTCTCGATGCGCTCGCCACCGACGCGTACCCCGGCGACGTGTCCGCGCCGGACGTCGAGTTCGGCCCGGCCCTCGCGGATCCGCGCGCCCCGCGCCGCGGCCCCGGTGAGGAACGCCTCCCGCAGCCGCCGGCCGTCGACCCGGCCACCGCCCGCGATGTGCACGGCGCCGAACTCGGATGCCAGCAGCGGCATCCGCTCCCGGGCCCGCGCCGGATCGAGCAGCGTCACCTCGCCCATGTCCGGCCAGCGGCGGGCGCGCTCGACGGCGCGCGCGTGGAACTCCCGCAGCGCGCCGTCGTCGGCCGAGACGACCAGACCGCCCACGACGGCGAACGACGTCTCCCCCGCCTCCTCGGCCAGCTCTCCGACGAACCGCCGGTAGTAGGCCGCGCCGGCGGCATGGAAAGCCAGTTCGTCCCCTTCGAGCGTGCGCGAGCTCCACGGCGAGACGATTCCCGCGCCCGCCGCCGTCGCACGCCCGGCCGCCTCGGCGTCGACGACGAGCACCTCCGCGCCCCGCCCCGCGAGTTCCCACGCCGCGGCCGCCCCCGCGATGCCCGATCCGATGATCACGATCCGCATGGCTCGTCACTCTGCCGCATCCGGCCCGGCGTTCCGACACGGTGGCGGCGACCTGCGGGAAGAGCAGCCGGCCCGGTCGGGTACCCTTGGCTGGTGCGCCGCGAGCCGGAAGGCTCCTTCAGGCGGCGATCAGGCTCCATCCATCCGTTTCCACCATGTGGCGCGCCGATTCGACCGCGCGCCGGGTTCGTCCCTGTGAACGCCCAGTGCACGTCGTGTGCGACTTCCCGGGCCTCCTTGCGACGTGCCACGTCCGAGAGGCCCATGTGAGCACCGACCTGTCCAGCATGTCCACGACCACGACCCCCACCGACTCCACCCCGTTCGCCGACCTGAACCTGCCCCGGCCGCTCGTGCGCGCCCTGGCACAGGAAGGCAAGTCCGACGCCTTCGCCATCCAGGCGGCCACGCTGCCCGACGCGCTCGCCGGCCGCGACGTCCTCGGCAGGGCGCAGACCGGCTCGGGCAAGACGCTCGCGTTCGGCCTCGCGCTCCTGTCGCGGCTCGACGGCGGCAAGGCCCGCCCGAAGCGCCCGCGCGCGCTCGTGCTCGTGCCGACGCGCGAACTGGCGATGCAGGTCGCCGAGGTGCTGATGCCGCTGTCGAAGGCGCTCGGCCTGTGGTGCCGCACCGCCGTCGGCGGCATGGCCTTCACCCGCCAGGCCGACGCCCTCTCCCGCGGTGTCGACCTGCTCATCGCGACGCCGGGTCGGCTGTCTGACCACGTCCGCCAGGGCACCTGCGCGCTCGACGAGGTCGAGTTCGTCGCCCTCGACGAGGCCGACCAGATGGCCGACATGGGCTTCCTGCCGCAGGTCCGCGAGATCCTCGACCTCACCCCGCGCGACGGGCAGCGGCTGCTGTTCTCCGCCACGCTCGACGGTGACGTCTCCAAGCTCGTGCAGCGCTACCTGCACAACCCGGTGACGCACTCGGTCGCGCCCGTGACCGCGTCGGTGAAGAACATGGACCACTACCTGCTGCAGCTCGCGCAGCCGGACAAGATGTCGGTCATCACCGAGATCGCGCCCGCGAGGGCAGGACGATCATGTTCGTGCGCACCAAGCACCACGTCGACCGGCTCGCCACGAAGCTGCGCTCCCAGGGTGTGCCCGCGGGCGCGCTGCACGGTGGGAAGACGCAGGGGCAGCGCAACCGCGTCCTGGCCGACTTCAAGGAAGGCCGCACCACGGTGCTGGTGGCCACGGACGTCGCCGCGCGCGGCATCCACGTCGACGACGTCAGCCTCGTGCTGCACGTCGACCCGCCCGCCGACCACAAGGACTACCTGCACCGCGCGGGCCGCACCGCGCGGGCGGGCGCGTCCGGCACGGTCGTCACGCTGATCACGCGTGACCAGCGCCGGCAGACGCTGCGACTCACCGACAAGGCGGGCGTCAAGCCGAAGTCGCTGGTCGTGGCTCCGGGCGACGACGAGCTGGCCCGCATCACCGGTGCGCGGCAGCCGAGCGGCATCCCGCTCGTCGACAAGCAGCCCAAGCAGGACCGGCAGCGTCCGGGCCGTTCCCCGCGCGGTGGTCGTCCCGGCGACAACCCCCGTGGCGGTCAGGGCGGACCGCGCGGTCAGGGCGGCGGTCGACGCGACGGTGGCCGCGGTCGGGACGCCGGTGGCCGTGGCGGCCAGCCCGGCGGCCGTCCCCAGGGCGGCGGCCGCGGCAAGCCCCGCCGACGCATCGACGCCTGACCCACACTCGAAGCCCCCGAGGGCCCTTTGGTCGCGCTCAACGCGACTATGGGGCCTCGGGGGCTTTTCCGTGTCTACATGGGGATGAGTTCGAAGTCGCAGGCGAGGCCGCCGCCGAAACGGGCACCGGTCTGGGCGGCGAACTCGCGCAGGAAGCTCGGGTCGGACATCGGGCCGTCGCCGAGGCCTTCGAGGTAGGCGCGGTGTGCGCGCAGCGAGTCCATCGCCAGGTCGATCGTGTCGGTGATGTCCACGGCGTGCGTGGCCTGCGGTGAGGCGGACACGGCGACCCAGCGCACGCCGCCCCACGGTTCGAGACCCTCGTCGAGCAGGTCGCGGAACACCCACCGGTTCGCGGCGTCGCGCACGGCGTCCAGGGTCGCGAGGCCGACGTTGCGGTGATCGGCCATGTTCAGCCACGGCCCACCCGGCCACGTCTCCCGGTGGTTGGTCATGAGCACGAGCTCGGGCCGGTGCCTGCGGATCGCCGCGGCGATGTCCCGGCGCAGCGGCAGTCCGTACTCGATGACCCCGTCGGCGTGGTCGAGGAACTCGACCGTGTCGACGCCGACCACGCGCGCGGCCTCGATCTGCTCGCGTTCGCGCACGACTGCCGCCTCCTCGGGCGCCATCCCGTCGATGCCGGCCTCCCCGCGGGTCGCGAGAGTGTAGACCACCTGCTTGCCCTCACGGGTCCATCGGGCGACCGCGCCGGAGCCGCCGTACTCGAGGTCGTCCGGATGTGCCACCACCGCCAGTGCGCGTTGCCAGTCCTCCGGCATCGCCTCGAACCGTCCGGTGAGTTCTCCTGCCTCGGCCACCCCTCGCTCCTCTCCGGTCATCCCCGTGGTGCGAGACTGCCAGCTGTGAACGCACCCGGTCCAGCTCTGCCACCCGACGAGGTCTTCGACTGGCTCGAGGCCGAGGCGACCGCCCGCGGCGACGCCGGGCTCAGCCCCCGGCCGCGACAGCGCGCGGCGGGTCCCGCGCCGGGCCGGATCGATCTGGCCGGCGACGACTATCTCGGCCTGGCCCAGGACAAACGGGTCGCGGGGGCGACCGCGGCCGCGGCGCTGAAGTGGGGCGCGGGAGCGGCCGGTTCGCGCCTGCTCGGCGGGTCCCTCGAACTGCACACCGAGCTGGAGCACGAGCTCGCCCGGTTCGTCGGCGCGCAGGCCGCGGCGGTGTTCCCGTCGGCCTACACCGCGAATCTGGCCGCGGTGACCGCCCTGTCGGGTACGGAATCGGCGATCGTCAGCGACAAGTCGGTCCAGCCCTCGCTCGTCGACGGCTGCCGCCTGTCGCGCGGCGACATCGCCGCCGTCACCCACCTCGACGTGGACGCGGTCGCTACGCCCTGTCGACGCGGCGCAAGACGCGCGCCCTCGTGGTCACCGAGTCGGTGTTCGGCGTCGACGGCGACGCGGCCGAGCTGGCCGGTCTCGTCGAGACGTGCCGGTCGCACGGCGCGGCGCTGCTCGTCGACGACGCCCACGGCTTCGGTGTGGTCGGCGACGGCGGCCGCGGCGCGGTCCACGACGCGGGGCTCTCGTCCGCGCCGGACGTCGTCACCACCGTGAGCCTCGCCGGCGCGCTCGGCACGCAGGGCGGGGCCGTGGTGGGACCGCGCAGGGCGATCCGGCACATCGTCGACGTCGCCCGCGCCTACGGTTACGACTCGGCCCTCGCGCCGGGCAACGCAGCCGCCGCCCTCGCCGCGCTCGGCGCGTTGCGCGAGGAGCCCGAGCTGCCGGGCAAGGCCGTCGCCACCGCACTGTCGCTCGCGCAGGGCCTGCGCGCCGCGGGGTTGCGGACGAGCATGCCGGCGGCTGCGATCGTGTCGCTGCCGGCGCCCAGTGCCCAGGCCGCCGCCACGTGGGCGGACGCGTGCGCCGAGCACGGCGTGCACGTCGGCCGGGTCTGCCCGCCGATCGCCGCGGCCTCCGACGGCGTCACGCGCCTGCGCCTGGCCGCCCGCGCCACCCTCGGCGAGTCCGATGTGGACACCGCCGTCAAGGTGATCGCGGAGACCTCACCGCAGTAACCCGCCCGCTCGCCCGGCTGAGGTCGCCCCGGCTCAGGTGGTATGCGCGACCGCCAACGGGACGAACCGTTCGGCGCTCGTGAACGATCCGTGCTGGCCGACCAACGCCGTCTCCCGCGGTTCCGCCGACGCGCGCACGAGGCCGACCGTCCCGCGCGCCGCGGCGACGACATCGCCGATGCGCGGACGCACCCGGTCGTCCACCCGCGGTCCGAACCAGCCGTCGGCGATCGCCTCGTCGCGACCGGCGACCCAGGCCCGCTCGCCGAGCACCTCCCGCCATGCGGCGAGCACGTCGCGCTCGGCGCCCGGCTCGGTGTAGACGTGCCGCGCCCGCACCTCCCCGCCGAAGGCCCGGACCCCGGCGCTCAGCTCAGGTGCGGTGTCCAGGTCGAGGGTCTCGGAGATCCGCACCATGCCGTGGTCGGCAACGACGGCCAGCACCGCCTCGTCGGGCAGTCCATCCACAAGCGACTCGACGAGCCGGTCGACCTGGCGCAGTTGCAGCCGCCACGGTTCGGACCCCGGCCCGTACAGATGGCCGGCCAGGTCGAGATCGGCGTGGTAGCCGTAGACGAACGCCCGCGGCGCCCGCAGGCCGTCGAGCACCCCCGCCGCGAGATCGCCCAGCGCGTGCACCCCGACGTATCGGCCGCCGCGCAACGCCGCGCGCGTCAACGCCGAGCCGTCGAACTGCGCCGACGACACCACGCGCGTGGTCACCCCCGCCGCGGCGGCCCGTTCGAACGTCGTCGCCCGCGGCTGGACGTCCTCGGCGGCCAGCGTCTCCGACAGATCCTCGCCGTCGGGATGACTGCACCATCGCAGGGCGTTGACCACACCGGTGCCGGGGATCTCGAAGCTGTAGCCCGCCATCCCGTGCTCGCCCGACTCGACGCCGGTGCCGACGGCGGCCAGGCCCGCGGCGGTCGTCGCCGGATACCCCACCGACAGGCGCCGGGCCGACAGCGAACCCAGCACGGGCGCACAGTCGGCGTGCTCGCGGAGCAGGTCCCAGCCGAGCCCGTCGATCAACAACAGGCAGGCCCTCCTCGCCTCGGGCAGGTCCAGCGTCGGCGTGCACCCCGGTACGTCCAAGGCCGCCAGCATCGTCGGGGCGACCTGGCACAGGTGCGGATCCATGTCCGACAGCCTGGCCGACCTCAGCCCGCCGGCGCCAGCCTCGCCAGGTGCCGATCGATCAACGACTCGGCGTGTGCCGGACTCCGATGCCCCAACAGCACGGCGTCGCCGAGTCCGCCGACGAGCGCCAGCAGCGTCTCGGCCTCGGGTTCGGCGTCCAGCTCCGGATCGATGCCCCCGGCCTCCTGTGCTGCCGCGACGAGGGTCGTCAGCAGGGCGACCAGCTCGCCGTGGCCCTCGCGGAACCGCGTGCCGATCGCCGGATCCTTCAGCGCCCGCGGCAGGAAGGCGTTCGCGACGAGCGCCTCGGTGCGCGCCTCGGCGTCCACGGGCAGCATCGCCACGAGCACCTCGCGCAGCGCGGGCGGCCCGTCGGGTATGCGCCGTTCGACCTGCCTGCGCAGCGCCGTCGTCGCGTACCGCAGCATCTCGTCCTTCGTCGCGAAGTAGTGCTGCACGAGACCCTTGGAGATCCCCGCCTCGACGGCGACCTCGCCGAGGCTGACCGCCTCGAGGCCGCGATCGGCCGCGATCCGGCGCACCGCCTCGGCGATCATCCGGCGCCGCTCGTCGTGATCGACCACCTTCGGCACCCGCATCCGCCCTTCCGACGTCGACCGGCACAGCTGTCGCGATACGACCGGATTGCCAACCGCCTCGCGCATCTTTACAATCCGATTGTATCGCGAAACGGGGGTGGGGAATGTCGCGCAGGTCTCCGCGTACGGGCGGGTTCGTGTCCGCGCAGGCACGCGCCGAGTTCGACGCGGCCTACGACCGGGGGCTGCGCGCGCTGCCGGCGCCGGCCGGGACGTGGGACGTGCCGACCGGCTTCGGCACCGCGCGGGTGTACCGGTTCGGGTCCGGCAGCAACTCCGGCACCGACACCGGGGCGCCGTTGCTGCTGCTGCCCGGACGCGCCGGCACCGTCGTCATGTGGGAGCCGAACCTGCGCGCCCTCGCGGCCCGGCGGCCGGTGTACGCGCTGGACGTCATCGGCGAACCCGGACGCAGTGAGCAGACCGCGCCGATCCGCGACGGCACCGAGCACGCCGCCTGGCTCGTCGACGTACTGTCCGAACTGGACCTGCCACCGGTGCACCTGGTCGGCTACTCCTTCGGCGGCTGGCTCGCCGCGAACCTCGCCGTGAACCTCGCCGCCGGCCTGCCGACCCGCTCCGACGCACGGCTCGCGTCGCTGACCCTGCTCGACCCGGTGCAGACGTTCGCGCGGTTCCCGGCGGCCCTGATCGCGCGCAGCGCGCTCACCGTGGTGCCCGGGATCCGCGGCCGGGCACGCGAATCGTTCCTGCGCTGGATGTCCGGCGGCGCCGAGTCCGCGTCGGCCGAGGCCGACGATCCGGTGGTGCGGGTCATCGACGAGGGCATGCGGACCTACCGCATCGCCCTGCCGACACCGACCCTGCCGCCGGATGCCCGGCTGCGGGCGATCGACGTTCCCGTGCTGGCCCTGCTGGCGGGACGCAGCGTCATCCACGACGCCCGCCGGGCCGCCGAGCGGGCCCGGCGCCTGCTGCCCGCCGCCGAGGTGGAGGTGTGGCCCGCGGCCACGCACGCGATCGCCGGCGAGTTCCCGGACGCCGTCAGCACCCGCATCCTCGACTTCGTCGAGCGTGTCGAGAAACCCGAGAATCCGGAGCAGACGCCATGACCGGCGACAGCCAACGCGTACCCCCGCTCGTCCGGAGCATCGCCTGGGACGTCGGCGGGCCGCTCGCCGCCTACTACGGACTGCGCGCCGTCGGGGTGCCCGACCTGCAGGCACTGCTGGCCGGTGCGCTCCTCGCCGCCGCCCGCGTGGTGTGGAGCATCGTGCGGAGCCGGACGTTCAACGCCTTCGCCTGCCTGATGGCCGTGATCCTCGGCATCGGCCTGGCACTGACGTTCGTCTCGGGCGACAGCCGGTTCCTGCTCATGAAGGAATCGCTCGCCACCGGTGCCGCCGGCATCATCCTGCTGGCCAGCTGCGCCGGCCGCAGCCCGCTCATCCTGACCGTGGTCCGCGAGGGCGCGACACCGTCCAGACGCGACGAGATCGACCGGCTCTGCGCCGAGATCCCCACGTTCCGCCGCGCCTTCACGCGCATGACCGTCGTGTGGGGTGTCGCGCTGTTGACGGAGGCGGTGCTGCGCGTACCGCTGGTCTACCTGCTGCCGGTGGACGCGATGGTGGTGCTGTCGATCGTGCTCCTCGGTGCCGTCGTCACCGCGTTGTCGGTGTGGACGGCGTGGTACGCGGACCGGGTCCACAAGCGACACGCGCTCGAGGAGCATTCGGACCCGGCCCGCGACTGAGCCGCTACTCGTCGAAGTCGCGTCCGGCGAGTTCGACGATCCGCTGAACCGCCTCATCGGCCTGCGAGCCCGTGGCCGACACGACGATCGTGTCGCCCTTGCGGGCCGCCAGGGACATCAGCGAGAACACGCTCTTGCCGTCGGCCTCGGTCTCGCCGCTGGCGATGCGCACATCCGCGTCGAGGTCGGCGATCGTCCTCGTCAGCAGCGCCGCGGGCCGGGCGTGCAGACCGACCTCGTTGGTCAGCGTGATCTCCGCCCGCGCACCATCCGCACCGCCTGCGGTGTCGTCGGCTGCAGCGTCTGCGGATGCGTCCTCGGACCCGGCCGCACCGCCCGCCACGCGGGCGCGTCGGCGACGGCACCGCGGTCACCGCCGCCCTGCGCGGCCACGGCGGCCGCGACCGCGCCCTCGACGAGCGGGGCGTCGACCACGACCGCACTGCCGGGGTCGGCCAGCGATTCCACCGCCAGCTCCGCCGTCATCTGCGCGCTGCCGAGGTCGTACAGCAGCACGACCCCGGAACCCGAGTCGGCCTCCGTGACGGCGGCGAGCACGGCCTCGAAGTCCGTGCCGATGCCGCCGTCCGGCAGCCCGCCGGCGGCGCGCACGGTCACGTCGGGCGCCATCTGCGCCGCCACCTCGACGACGCCTGACGCCAACGTGGCGCTGTGCGACACGATCACCAGACCCACACCTGTCATACCGCCGCCTTTCACGACACAGTTTCCGCGAACGAGCGCAACAACAACGCCGTCGACGTGGCGCCGGGATCGGCGTGCCCCACACTCCGTTCACCCAGATACGATGCCCGTCCCTTCCTGGCGACGAGCGGCACGGTCGAGTCCGCGCCCTCCTTGGCCGCGTCGGCCGCGGCACCGAGCACCGCCGCGGCGTCCCCGCCGTCGGCGTGGGCCTGCCGGGCCGCCTCGACAGCCGGGGAGAGCGCGTCGACCATCGTGGCATCGCCGACCTCGGCCTTGCCGCGCGCGACGACACCCTCCAGAGCCGCCTCCAGCCCGGCGACGACCGCCTCGGCGTCCAGTTCGGACCGATCACCGAGCTTCGTCGCCGCGCGCAGGAACGCCGTGCCGTACAACGGTCCCGCGGCACCGCCCACCTTCGAGATCAGGGTCGTCGCGGCGATCTTCAGCACCGCGCCGGGCGTCTCCGGAACCCCGGAGTCCAGAGTGGAGAGGATCGCCGCGAACCCGCGGTCGAGGTTCTCGCCGTGGTCGGCGTCCCCGATGGCCCGGTCCAGGTCGATGAGCTCGGCCTTGTGGTCGGCGACGGTCGCCGCGCCCGCGCGGAGAACCTCCGCCACCCGCTTCGCGTCGCAGCCCATCAGATCCCCCACCGCAACCCGGGCGTGTGCACCGGGGCGTCCCAGAGTTCGGCGAGCTCGGCGTCGAGCTTCAACAGCGTCACACTGATCCCCTGCATCTCCAGACTCGTGATGTACGGGCCGACCAGCCGCCGCGTCACGCGGATGCCGCGGTCGGCCAGCAGCCGTTCGGCGATGCCGTGCGCCAGGTAGGTCTCGATCGGCGGGGTGCCGCCCATGGAGTTGGTGAACAGCAGCACGTCGTCGCCGGAGTTGAACGGCAGATCGCCGGTCACGGCGTCGAGCATGCGCTCCACCAGCGCGTCGGCGGACTCGGCCGGGATCCGCTCCCTGCCCGGTTCGCCGTGGATGCCGATGCCGAACTCGATCTCCTGGTCGCCGAGGTCGAAGCTCGGCTCGCCCGCGTGCGGCACGGTCGGCGACGAGAGTGCCACGCCGATCGAACGCACCTGGCCGACGATCCGGCGGGCCAGGCGCTCGACGTCGTCCAGCGAGTCGCCGCGCGCGGCCGCGGCACCGACGATCTTCTCCAGCAGCACCGTGCCGCCGACGCCGCGCCGACCCGCGGTGAACGTCGAATCGGCCACTGCGACGTCGTCGTCGATCACCACCGACCGGACGTCGAGGCCCTCGGCCGCGGCGAGTTCGGCCGCCGTCTCGAAGTTGAGCACGTCGCCGGTGTAGTTCTTGACCACCAGCAACGCCCCCGCCTCGCCCGTCGTCGCGGAGATCGCGGCCTGCACCGCGTCCGGCGTGGGCGAGGTGAACACCGGTCCGGGCACGGCGGCGTCGAGCATCCCCGCACCGACGAAACCGGTGTGCAGCGGTTCGTGCCCCGAACCGCCGCCCGAGATCACCGCGACCTTGTCGGCGACCGGGGCGTCGGCCCGCACGACGTGGTCGGGGTCGTAGGACACCCGCACGAGATCGGCATGCACGGCGGCCAGTCCACGGAGCGATTCGGCGACCACCGCCGCCGGCTCGTTGATGATCTTCTTCACGACTCGACCTACTTTCCCGTCATGGGGGCTGAGGCACCGGACGGAAGCACAGGGCTTCGGACAGGGCTCAGATACCGAGTTTGTTCGCTCGGGAGCAACGCTAACGACAGAAGCGGGCCGGGCGCTACGCGACATGTCGCGCAGGCCCGGCCCGGGTACGGATTCGTCAGCTCTGCTGGGCCGGAGCCTCCGTGTCGTCGGCGCCGTCGCCGGGTTCCGGGACCCGGAGCGGCCGCAGCTTCACCCACAACAGGAACAGTGCCGTGAAGATGAGCATGCCGATGCCGGCGATCAGGTTGATGTTCATGCCGTCGGCCTTGGCCAGGTCCTCGTCGGTGGTGAAACCGAGCCCGAGGACGGTCAGCACGATCCCGTACACACCGATCAACAGTGCGATGACCAGCCGGACGTCGAAGGCTCCGGGGCTTTTCTTCTCGCTGCCCATGGTCGTCTCCTAGAAGATGATGTTCAGGATGATCGTGGCCGCCAGGACGATGCCCGCCAGCAGGCCCGGGTTGCGGTACCAGCCCGCATCCTCGCCCACCGTCGAACGCTTCAACTGTTCCTTCGGGGTCAGCGAGTACACCAGGCCGACGAGCTGCGGCTCCGGCTTCGGCTGCGTGACCATGGTGACCACGACGCTGACGATGATGTCCACCGCGAACGCCACACCGGCACCGACGAACGAGGCGCCCTGGCCGGGCAGGTCCCACACGCCGGTCTCCGCGAGGACGAACACGCCCACGGCGGAGGCGGTACCGGCCACCAGACCCGTCCAACCGGCGGTCGGCGTCATCCGCTTCCAGAACATACCGAGGATGAACGTCGCGAACAGCGGTGCGTTGAAGAACGAGAACAGCTGTTGCAGGTAGTCCATCAGGTTCGCGTACGTGGACGCGATGAACGCCGTGCCGATCGCGAGGATCGTGGCGGCCGCGGTCACCACCCGGCCGGTCTTCAGGTAGTACTCGTCCGACCGGCCCTTCTTCAGGTACGCCTGCCAGATGTCGTAGGTGAACACGGTGTTGAACGAACTCAGGTTCGCCGCCATACCGGCCATGAACGACGCCAGCAGACCCGCGATCGCGATGCCGAGCATGCCGTTGGGGAGCAGATCTCGCATCAACAGCAGCAGCGCGTCGTTGAACGTCGCCCCGCTCGGCGCCGGTTCGCCCGCCATCAACGCGGCCTTGTTCTCGCCGGCGAGCTCGGTGACGCTGACGCCGGCGATCATGCCGGGGATGATCACGATGAACGGCACGAGCATCTTCGGGAACGCACCGATGATCGGCGTCCGCTGGGCCGCCGACATGCTCTTGGAGGCCATCGCGCGCTGGACCTCGACGAAGTTCGTCGTCCAGTAACCGAACGACAGCACGAAGCCGAGACCGAACACGATGCCCAGCACCGACAGGAAGTTGTCGCCGAAACCGGTCAGCTGGTTGCCGGGCCAGGAGCTGAGCTGCTCCTCACCGCCGGGGCCGGCCGCGACCTGCGCGACCAGGCCCTCCCAGCCGCCGACCTTGTGCAGGCCGACCAGTGTCAGCGGCAGCAGGGCCGCGACGATGACGAAGAACTGCAGCACCTCGTTGTAGATCGCCGCCGACAGCCCACCGAGGGCCGTGTAGCCGAGCACGATCACGGCCGCCAGGATGATCGACAGCCAGATCGGCCAGCCGAGCAGCAGGTTCACGACGCTGGCCAGCAGGAACAGGTTCGCGCCGGCGATCAGGATCTGCGCCGTCGCGAAGCTGATGCCGTTGACCAGGTGCGCCGGCTTGCCGAACCGGCGGAGCATGAACTCCGGAACGCTGCGCACCTTCGAGCCGTAGTAGAACGGCATCATCACGATCGCCAGGAACAGCATCGCCGGGATGGCGCCGATCCAGAAGTAATGGACTGTCGGCAAGCCGTACTGGGCACCGTTCGCCGACATGCCCATGACCTCGATCGCACCCAGGTTGGCTGCGACGAACGCGAGGCCGGTCACCCACGCGGGCAGCGACCTGCCGGACAGGAAGAAGTCCAGGCTCGAGGACACCTGTTTCCGCGCGAGGTAGCCGATACCGAGCACCAGGGCGAAGTAGAACGCGAGCAACACGTAGTCGATCGCGTTGGCGTCGAGCCGTAGATCCTGGGCTAGGACAGTCATCGGCCCACCTCCGGAATCAACAGTAGTCAACAGAAATGCTCACCAAGAGAGCTGCGCGCGAACATTACCGCACGCAGTCGCGCAGCTTAATCCCACTGGGCGAACTACTTTGCGTCGACGTTTCCGCACCCACCGTCATCGGCGGCGACGCGTCCATGGACCCCACGGGTGGGGGTTCCGAATGTCGGTCCGGCCCCGCCTCAAGGCCGGTGAACAGCATAGATGACAGCGACAGCGCGGAGGAACGCACCGATTCCGACCGATTCGGGCGAATAGTCGACGTTCATGCGGTTTGCGAATTCTCCACTGCCGGAACCCCCGGAGACGCGCACAGAGTGCACCACACCGCCCACACTCAACCACCGCGAGTCAACACGGACGAACAGGCGCCGGGCGCACGAAAAACGACACGAAGAGGCCCCGGCATGCAGGGGGCGCGTGCCGGCGTCAGGAGCGGCGGGGCGTCAGAAGAGGCGGAACTCGTCCGGTTCGATGCCGCGCAGGGCGTCGTAGTCCAGGGTGACGCACCGGATACCGCGATCCTCGGCCAGCGTGCGCGCCTGCGGACGGATCTGCTGCGCGGCGAACACGCCCTGCACGGGCGCCAACAGCGGATCGCGGTTGAGCAGCTCGAGATAGCGCGTCAGTTGCTCGACACCGTCGATCTCGCCGCGCCGCTTGATCTCCACGGCCACCGAGGCGCCCTCGGCGTCGCGCGCGAGGATGTCCACGGGGCCGATCGCGGTCGGATACTCGCGGCGGACCAGCGCGTAGCCGTCGCCGAGCGTCGTGATGTGCTCGGCCAACAGCTCCTGCAGGTGCGCCTCCACCCCGTCCTTCTGCAGGCCCGGTTCGGCACCCAGGTCGTGTGAGATCTCGTCGATGATCTGCTCGATGGTGACCACGAGCTTCTCGCCGGCCTTGTTCTCGACGATCCACAGGTTGCCGTCCTCGATGAGCCAACACGGCGGGCTCATCCAGTTCAGCGGCTTGTAGGCGCGGTCGTCGGAGTGCACGGACACCGAGCCGTCCGACTTGACCAACAGCAGCCGGGTGGCCATGGGCAGGTGGGCGGTGAGACGGCCGGCATAGTCGACCTGGCACCGGGCAATGACCAATCGCACCCGCCAGAGATTAGGGGACTTGGCACACTCGTTGTGTGGACCCCATTGAGCGCGTGTCGAGCCGCGAGGTGTACCGCAACAACTGGATGACCGTCCGCGAGGACGGCATCGTGCGCCCCGACGGCAGCCCCGGCATTTACGGCGTTGTCGACAAACCGAACTATGCGCTGGTCATCCCCTATGACGGCGAGCGGTTGCACCTCGTCGAGCAGTACCGCTACCCGCTCGGGATGCGCCGCTGGGAGTTCCCCCAGGGCACCGCGCCGGATCGGCAGGATCTCGATCCGGGTGAATTGGCCGCGCGTGAGCTCCGCGAGGAGACCGGTCTGCGCGCCGGCTCGATGACCGCGCTCGGCACCATCGACGTCGCGCCGGGACTCAGCAGCCAACGCGGCACCGCCTACCTCGCGACCGACCTCAGCGAGGGCGCCCACGAACGCGAGGTCGAGGAGCAGGACATGACCGCCGCCTGGTTCCCCCGTTCCGAGGTCGAGAAGATGATCCGCACCGGTGAGATCACCGACGCCCAGTCGCTCGCCGCCTACGCACTCCTGCTCCTCCACGAACGCGCATAAAGCTCCCGAGGCCCTTGGGAGCTTCTAATCGGGCCAGGAGGGGTGGCGTTTCTCGAGGAAGGCCGCCATGCCCTCGCGGGCGCCGGGCGACTGGGACGCCGCTGCCATGACCTCGACGGCGATGGCGTAGGCGTCGTCCTCGGGACGGTCCAGCTGCGCGTACAGCGTCTGTTTGCCGAGCGCCTTGCCGGCCCTGCTCCCCCGCGTCGCCCGGCCCAGCAGGTCGGTGACGGCGTCGTCCAGGTCCGCATCGGGCACCACCCGGTTGACCAGACCCCAGTCGAGCGCGGTCGCGGCGTCGATGGGATCGCCCGTGAGCGCCAGCTCCATCAACCGTTTCCGGCCGATCGACCGCGCCACGGGCACGGCGGGCGTGTGGCAGAACCAGCCGCCCTTGCCGCCCGGTAGGGCGAAGCCGGCGGACTCGGCGGCCACCGCGAGATCGCACGAGGCGACGAGCTGACAGCCCGCCGCTGTCGCCAGCCCGTGCACGCGCGCGAGGACGACCTGCGGCACCGAGTGGATCGTGTCCATCAGCTCCGTGCACACGCGCAGCAGGTCCCGCACGCCCGCCAGATCGCGGGCGGCGACGTCGCCGAAGTCATGTCCCGCGGAGAACACCGGACCGGCCCCGGCCAGCACGACACCCGTCGCGTCGGTGTCGGCGATCCGGCGCAGCGCGGCAGTCAGCTCCCGCAGGTGGTCCTCGGTCAGCGAGTTCCGCCGCGCCGCCCGGTTCATCATGACGGTGACCGTGTCCCCGTCCCGCGTCACCAGCACGTGCTCGAACTCCGGGAAACCTGCCGCACCGGCGCCGTTGTCGGTCATGCGCCCGACAGTAGCGCCGCTCACCCGGCGACGTCGACGCGCGCGAACCGCTCAGGTCTCGTCGATGACCGACCGGAGGAACGACTGGGTGCGCTCGTGCTCCGGCTCGTTGAACAGCTTCTCCGGCGAACCGTCCTCGATGATCTTGCCCTCGTTGAACATCAGCACGCGGTGCGAGACGTCGCGGGCGAACTTCATCGCGTGGGTCACGAGCAGCATCGTGGTGTCGGTCGTCTTCGCGATGTCGCGCAGGACGTCCAGCACCTCCGCCGCGATCTCCGGGTCGAGCGCCGAGGTGACCTCGTCGAGCAGCAGCACGTCCGGGTCCACGGCCAGCGCCCTGGCGATCGCGACACGCTGCTGCTGTCCGCCCGACAGCTGCGACGGGTGGGCGCCCAGCTTGTCGCCCAGCCCCACCATCTCGAGCAGCTCCTTGCCGCGCTCCTCGGCCTCGTCCTTCGACTTGCCGAGCACGTGGATCGGCGCCTCGGTGACGTTGCGCAGCACCTTCATGTTCGGGAACAGGTTGAAGTGCTGGAACACCATCGTGATGCGCTGACGCACCTTGCGGATGTGGTCCTCGGAGGCCGGGACCAGCTCGTCGCCGCGCTTCTCGTGGTACAGGTAGTCGCCGTCCACGCCGATCGTGCCGCGGTCGGGCCGCGTCAACGTCATCAGCATGCGCAGGATGGTCGTCTTGCCCGAGCCACTCGGACCGATCAGGGTGACGCGTTCACCCGAGGAGACCGAGAACGAGAGGTCGTCGAGCACCACGTTCTTCCCGAAGGCCTTGTGCACGCCCTCGAACGTGATGAAGTCTTCGCCAGCCACGAACTATTCCTCTCCTCAAACCCGGACCTGACCGAAGCGTCGCTCGACGATGCGAGCGAGCCAGGCCATCACCAGGGCAACAACCAGGTACACCAGACCGGCCGCGGCCACGGGTTCGGAGTACCGGAAGGTCTCCGAACCGATCGCGACCGCCGCCCCGAGCATCTCGACGACCGTGATCGCCAGCAACTGCGGCGTGTCCTTGAACATCGCGATCACGTAGTTCCCGAGCGCCGGCACGACCCGCGGGACGGCCTGCGGCAGGATCACCGCCGACCACGTACGACGCCGCGACAGGTTCAGCGCCCGTGCCGCCTCCCACTGTCCCTGCGGCACGCCGTCGATACCGGAGCGGTACACCTCGGAGGTGTACGTCGCGTAGTGCAGGCCGAGCGCGAACGCACCCGTCGCCAGCGGGGACACGCTGATGCCGATCAACGGCAGCACGTAGAAGAAGAAGAACAACTGCACCAGCAGCGGCGTGGAGCGGATGAACTCCACGAAGAACCCCACCGGCATGCTGACCCACCGGCTGTCGCTGCGCCGCAGGAGCGCGAACACCAGCCCGAGGACCAGCGCGATCACATAGCCGATCACCGTGGCCTGCAGCGCGATGACGAGGCCGTCGAGCATGGTGGGCATCGCGTCCCACACCTGGCTCCACTCGAACGCGTCGTTGTTCACGCTGCCACCGCCTTGCTGCTGCTACTGAAGATGCCCTTGGGCACCTGACGGCCCAGCCGTTTCGCGGCCATCCGCTCCAACAGGCGCATGATCGTCGTCAGCACCAGCGCGATGAGCCCGTACCCGACGAGCAGGCCGAGGAACACCAGCGTCGTCTCGCCCGTCGAGGCGCGCACCAACTGCGCCGCGAACGTCAGATCGGAGATGTAGACCAGCGACACCAGCGACGTCGCCTTCAACAGCTCGATGAGGTTGTTGGACAACGGCGGGATCATCGCCACGACCGCCTGCGGCAGCACGACCTTGCGCATCCGCTGCATGGGCGTGAAGTTCAGCGCCACCGCCGCCTCGAGCTGGCCCGGCGGCACCGACCGGACCGCACCGCGCACCACCTCCGCGGCGTAGGCACCGATGTTCAGCGCCAACGCCAGAATGCCGGCGAACAACGTGTTCAGCTGGAATCCGAACTGCGGCAGGATGAAGATCAGCGCGAACAGCAGCACCAGCGACGGGAAACCACGGAAGACCTCCGTGTAGACCATCGCGATGCCGCGGACGACTTTGCGGTCGCTCGAGCGAGCGAGCCCTGCGATGAAGGCGAAGACGAGACCCAGCAGCGCACCGAACACGGTGAGCATGAGGGTGACGACGAGGCCCTCCCAGACATAGGCCATCAGGCCGGCAGACATGAATGGCCTCCTACGACGCGGTTCCGGCGCACAGATCGGCAGCCGTCAGGTCGGTCATTTCCTCCCGGCCGAAGCCGAACGGCTCGGTCAGTTTCAAGATCTCGTCCGCCTCCTGCATCGCGGCGAGCTCGCGGTTGAAGGCCTCGACGATCGCCGTCTCCCCCTTTCGGAAACCGAATCCACCGGCACCGAACATCTCCTCGCCATTGACGACGGGGATGAACGACTCGCCGATCTCCAACGGCATTCCCTGCCGTTGCTGCAACGCCGAGTTCAACGACAGTCGGGTCAACATCAGACAGTCGGACCGTCCCGCCGCGACACCGTCGATACCGGACGCCTGATCCGGATAGACGATGATGCGGTTGCCCGGAAGTCCGATATCGGCGGCATAGCCCTCTTCGACCGAACCGGTCAGCACACCGATCCGCGCTCCCGCATCGGCGATGCTCTGCAGATCCGAGAGATCCTGCGGGTTGCCCTGGGGCAACAGCAATGCGGCGGGCGCGTTGTAGTCGGGATTGGTGAACTCGATCTCGGCGCACCGCTCGGGTGTGATGTACATGCCGGCCGAGATGACGTCGAACAGACCGGCCTTCAACCCCGGGATCAGGGAGCTGAAGTCGGCGAGTTTCGGTTCGAACGACTCGATGCCGAGGCGGCGGAAGATCTCCTTGCCCACCTCGGGAGCCTCGCCGGTCAGCTCGCCCGCACCGTCGATGAATCCGAAGGGCCGTTCGTTGGCGAAGCCTATTCGCACGGTGCCGGAACTGCGCAGACTTTCCAGCAGGTCTCCACCGCCACTGTCGGCGGACACGTTGATCGAGGTACAGCCGGCGGTCAGCGCACCACCGCCCACGGCGACACCGAGGGTGAGTCCGGAAGCTCCGCGGAGAAAACCGCGCCTGCTCAGCCTGGAGTTGTTCACGTGCTCGTAGCTCCCGTCTGGACATCGGCGTCGGCAGACGATGCCGGGTTCCCCGTCCCGGACCACCGCCATCGCGATTTGGCCGCTCACCCTAGGCACGTCACCCGAATGTGCGCAATCGATCGAGCATTCTTCGCCGATGGATACCACTCGAAGGAGACCCTCGGATACCACGATGACGTGGGAAAACAACATTCCGGACACGCACGTAAAATCCATGAGTCGATCGGCGTGTTCCGACGAAGGTGGGCACGGCCGCAATTCCCGCCTGCGTGCCGGTCCACTCCGGCCCGCTCCTGCGCCACGGTGTGCGTGTGGTGTGCGTGTGCCCACGCCCGCGCATGTCCTGCGGTCGGGTGACATACCGTGGACGTTCGTGACATGGAGTTCGTACAGCAGCTACCTGGTCCTGACGATCCTGGTGGTCATCGCCCCCGGACCGGACACGCTCGTGACCCTGCGGAACGCCTTCTCGGGCGGGTTCCGGGGCGGGTTGGTGGCCACGACCGGCATCGCGATCGGCAACCTGTTCCAGGGCTCGCTCGTCGCGCTCGGTCTCGGCGCCCTCATCGTGCAGTCCCAGCCGGTGTTCACCACGATCCGTTGGGCGGGCGTGCTGTACCTGTGCTACCTGGGCATCCAGTCGCTGCGCTCGGCGTGGCGCGGCGACTACGCCGCGATGGACGCCGAGGGGGCCGCCGCGAGCGGGTTCCGACGGTTCCGCGAGGGCTTCCTGTCCAACGTCACCAATCCGAAGGTGCTCGCGTTGTACCTGTCGGTGCTGCCCCAGTTCCTCGACCCGGTGCGCAGCACGACGTTCGACGCGCTGCTGCTCGCCTACACGGTGGCGGTGCTGGGTGCGCTGTGGCTGGTGCTGCTGCTGGTGTTCGTGCACCGCGTGCGCGCCTGGTTGCGGCGGCGCCGCGTGCGCAGGGCACTCGACATCGCCACCGGCGGCACGTTGATCGGCTTCGGCGTCTCGCTCGCCGCGGGCGGCTGAGCGACGCCCGCGGGCCTGTCCGCCCCCGGGCCTATCCGGCCGTCGGGGTGCCCACGCGGTCGATGCGGGCGCCGAGCCGGTTGAGGTTCTCGACGAAGTGCGGGTAGCCGCGGTCGATGTGGAAGACGTCCCACACCTCGGTGATCCCGTCGGCGCACAGGCCGGCCAGCACGAGGCCCGCCCCGGCGCGGATGTCGGAGGCCCACACCGGCGCGCTCGACAGCTTCTCCACGCCGCGGACCACGGCGTGGTGGCCGTCGGTGCGGGCGTCCGCGCCGAGCCGCACCATCTCCTCGATGAACCGGAACCGTGCCTCGTAGACGTTCTCGGTGATCATCGAGGTGCCCTCGGACACCGTCGACAGGGCGACCGCGAACGGCTGCAGGTCGGTGGCGAAACCCGGGTAGGGCAACGTCACGAAATCGACCGACTGGGGCCGTTCCGGCTGGTTGACCCGGAAACCCTTGCCGTCGTACGTCGTGATCTCCGCACCGGCCAGGCGCAGTTTCTCGAGGACGAGCTCGAGGTGGTGCGGGTCGACACCGGTGATGGTCACGTCACCGCGCGTCATCGCCGCGGCGAACGCCCAGGTGGCGCCGACGATGCGGTCGCCGATGACGCGGTGCTCGGTGGGCTTGAGCTCCGGCACGCCCTCGACGGTCAACGTCGACGTGCCGGCACCCTGGATCTTGGCGCCCATCTCGGTGAGCATCGCGACGATGTCGGCGATCTCCGGCTCGCGGGCCGCGTTGTCGATCACCGTCGTGCCCTCGGCCAGCACCGCGGCCATGAGGATGTTCTCGGTCGCGCCCACGCTGGGGAAGTCGAGCCAGATCTGCGCGCCGTGCAGCCCGTCGGCCTCGGCGACCACACAGCCGTGCTCGATGGCGCTGGTCGCGCCCAGCTTGCGCAAACCGTTCTGGTGCATGTCCAGCGGACGCGAACCGATCGCGTCCCCACCGGGCAGCGCCACGACGGCCTTCTTCAGCTTGCCGACCAACGGCCCGAGCACGCACACCGACGCCCGCAGCCGGCTCATCGCCGCCGAGTCGGCGCGGTGCGACAGTTCGGCGGGCGTCGTGATGCGCACGACGTCGTCGTCGATCTCGACCTCGCACCCGACGCTGCGCAGGACGTCCGCCATCAGCGGGACGTCCAGGATCCGCGGGCAGTTCGTGATGGTCGTGGTGCCCTCCGCGAGCAACGCGGCCGCCATCAGCTTCAACACGCTGTTCTTCGCGCCGACGACCTCGACCTCGCCCGTCAGCCGCGCACCACCGTGCACCTCGAAGTGCTCGCTCATGCCGGACATCTTGCCTTTTCCGGCCACCCGCGCTGCGCCAGGGGCATGCTTACGGAAAGGGTGGTCACAATCGGCGCAGGAAACGAAACGGACGATCTCCGCCGGACGATGGTCCCGCGCACCCACGGCTGCCGTAACCTCGGGCCCATGTCTGTACGGATCAACCGCGTGTACACCAAGGTCGGCGACAGCGGCAGCACGGCGCTCGGGGACGGTTCCCGGGTGCCGAAGACCGATCCCCGGCTCGGCGCCTACGCCGACGTCGACGAGACGAACTCCGTCATCGGCGTCGCGATCGCCCTCGGCGCGCTGCCCGACGAGATCGCGGACGTGCTGCGCAGTGTGCAGAACGATCTGTTCGACGTCGGTGCGGACCTCTGCTCGCCGATCACGCCCGATCCGGAGTTCCCCCCGCTGCGGGTCACCGAGCCGTACATCGAACGTCTCGAGGCTGGTGCGACGAGTTCAACGAGCGGCTCGGCAAGCTCACGTCGTTCATCCTGCCCGGCGGCACGGCCGGCGCGGCGTTGCTGCACCAGGCGCGCACCGTGGCCCGGCGGGCCGAACGCTCCGGGTGGGTCCTGGTCGAGGCCGATGCCGACCGCACGAACACCCTGGCTGTGAAGTACCTGAACCGGCTCTCGGACCTGCTGTTCATCCTCGCCCGACTCGCCAACCCCGACGGCGACGTCCTCTGGAAGCCCGGCGGCGACCGGTAACCGCCGTGTCAGCGTTCCGCGTCGCCGTCTTGTGCCAACACGGCGACGCGGAATGCCAACACGGCGTCGTGGGGTGCCAACACGGCGTCGTGGGGTGCTGACACGGCGGCGTGGGGTTACGAGGCTCGGCGGATGCGGCGGCCCGGTGGGGCCGATTCGAGCCAGGAGAGAAAGCCCGTGAGAGCGTCTGGGCCCATGGCGACCTCGATGGGCTCACCGCTCGCGGGTTGACAGCGCAGCACGGTGGAACCGGCGGGAACGGCGTAGGACTCGTTGCCGACCGGGTCGCGGCGGTCGGCGATCTCGAGGCCCTCACGGGCGAAGACGCGGTCCGGACCGGTGCGCAGGCTCCACACGCGATACCAGAGGAACTCCTCGCCGTGGTAGCGCGCGATACCCAGATGCCAGCCCGCACGCTCGCGGTCGGGATTCCAGCGCAGTGCGACACTCACGCCGCCGCGCCGCCGCATGCCCACCCATCGCAGGCCGTACCAGGCCGCGATGACGAGCAGCACCAGCAGGACGGCCGAGACGATGATCGCTGTCTGCATGCCGTACCCCTGCTGGCCGTCTTACGTCAGACCGTCTGGCCCGCTGCGCGGAGTTTCGCGGTCGCTCTCTCGCGCTCGACCTCGTCGCCCTCGGTCAGCGCCGCGCGAGCCGCGGCGACGTCGACCTCGTGGCCGAGCTCTGCGGTCTCGGCGAGGATGCTGACCCGCTCGGCGGTCACCGACAGGAAGCCGCCGTGCACGGCGGCCGTGACGGTCTCGCCGTCCGTGGTCGCCACCTTCACGACGCCGCCCTCGACCAACTGGCCGAGCATCGGCTCGTGGCTCGGCATGATGCCGATCTCGCCCTCGGTGGTCTGCGCGACGACGAACGAGGCCTGGCCGGACCACAGCCGTCGCTCGACGGCGACCAGCTCGACGGACATCTCAGCCACGTTGGGTCTCCTTCTCCATCAGCGCTGGCGCCAGTGTAACCGCCACGCTGGGCTTGCCGGGATTGGTCGTTCCGGGGGTGCGTTACTCCGGCGACGGGACCGGATGCCGCCGGCATCCCGGTCCCGTCGCCGTCGATCAGTCCTGAGCGGAGATCACTTACCGGTGATCTCGCTGTACTTCTTCTGCAGGTCCTCGAGGCCACCGATACCCAGGAACGCCTGCTCCGGGTAGTGGTCGAACTCGCCCTTGGCGATCTTGTCGAACGCCTCGACGGTCTCGGCGACCGGCACGGTCGAACCGGGCTGACCGGTGAAGACCTCGGCCACGAGCATGTTCTGCGACAGGAAGCGCTCGATGCGACGCGCACGCTGCACCGTCAGCTTGTCCTCTTCGGACAGTTCGTCCATACCGAGGATCGCGATGATGTCCTGCAGCTCCTTGTACTTCTGCAGGATCCGGATGACCTCCTGGGCCACGCGGTAGTGCTCGTCGCCGACGATCGCCGGGTCGAGGATCGTTGAGCTCGACGCCAGCGGGTCGACCGCCGGGAAGATGCCCTTCTGGAACACACCACGCGAGAGCTCGGTGGTGGCGTCGAGGTGGGCGAACGTGGCGGCCGGGGCCGGGTCGGTGTAGTCGTCCGCCGGCACGTAGACCGCCTGCATCGAGGTGATCGAACGACCCTTGGTCGAGGTGATCCGCTCCTGCAGCACGCCCATCTCGTCGGCCAACGTCGGCTGGTAACCCACGGCCGACGGCATACGACCCAGGAGCGTCGAGACCTCCTGGCCGGCCTGCGTGAACCGGAAGATGTTGTCGACGAACAGCAGCACGTCCTGGTGCTGGACGTCGCGGAAGTACTCCGCCATCGTCAGCGCGGACAGCGCGACGCGCATACGGGTACCCGGCGGCTCGTCCATCTGACCGAAGACCAGCGCCGTGTTGTCGATGACGCCGTCCTCGGACATCTCCAGGAACAGGTCGGTGCCCTCACGCGTGCGCTCACCGACACCGGCGAACACCGAGGTACCACCGAAGTTCTGGGCGACACGGGTGATCATTTCCTTGATCAGCACCGTCTTGCCCACGCCGGCACCGCCGAAGAGGCCGATCTTGCCACCCTGCACGTACGGGGTGAGCAGGTCGATGACCTTCAGACCGGTCTGCAGGACCTGGGTGCGGCCTTCGAGCTGGTCGAACGCCGGCGGGTTGCGGTGGATGCTCCAGCGCTCGAGGTCCGCGCCGTAGCCCGGCTCGTCGAGGCACTCGCCCAGCGCGTTGTAGACGTGGCCCTTGATCTTGTCGCCGACGGGCACGGAGATGGCCGCGCCGGTGTCGGTGACCTCGGCGCCGCGGACGAGACCGTCCTGCGGGGCCAGCGAGATCGTCCGGACCAGGTTGTCGCCGAGGTGCTGGGCGACCTCAAGGGTCACGGTTTTGCTGAGTTCGGCAAAGTCGATGTCGACCTTGAGCGCGTTGTTCAGCTCGGGGACGTGGCCGCGCGGGAATTCCACGTCGACGACCGGACCGGTCACCGAGACGATGCGCCCCTTGACGGCTGTTTCAGTGCTAGTCATAGCTCAGTCATCACTTCCTACAGCGGCGAGCGCATCCACTCCGCCGACGATTTCGCTGATCTCCTGGGTGATCTGGGCCTGGCGGGCCTGGTTCGCCAGCCGGGTGTAGGTCTGCGCGAGCTCGCTCGCGTTGTCCGACGCCGACTTCATGGCGTTGCGCTGCGCCGCCAGTTCGGACGCCGCCGATTCCAGCAACGCCGCGAAGATTCGCGTGTTGATGTACTTCGGCAGGAGCGCGCCCAGCAGTGCCTCGGGGTTCGGCTCGAACTCGTAGGCGGGCGTGATCTCGCCGTCGTTCGACGCGGTGGCCTGACCGGCGTCCTCGTCGTCGGCGTACTCCACCTCGAGGGGAGCCATCCGCTTGGCCACCGGCGTCTGGGTCAGCATCGAGCGGAACTCGGTGTAGACGATGTGGAGTTCGTCCACCGGCTCGCCCGAGCCCGTCGACGCGTCCTCGTCACCCGCGAGGAACGCGTCCACCAGGGTCTGCCCGACCTCGGCCGCGTTCTCGTAGCGCGGCTGCTGGGAGAACCCGGTCCAGCTGTCGGCCAGCTCGCGCTCGCGGAACCTGTAGTAGTTCACACCCTTGCCGCCGATGACGTAGAGCTGCGGCTCCTTGCCCTGCTCGCGCAGCAGCGAGAGCAGTTCCTCGGTGGCCCGCAGGACGTTGGCGTTGTAGCCACCGCACAGCCCCTTGTCACTGGTCACGACGAGCACCGCGACGCGGCGCGGCTGCTCTCGCTCGACCAGCAGCGAGTGGTCCAGGCTGGTCGAGGCGCTCGCCAGCGCGGAGAGCACCTTGGTGATCTCCGCGGCGTACGGACGGGCGGCCTCGACCCTCGCCTGCGCCTTGCTGATGCGCGACGTGGCGATGAGCTCCATCGCCTTGGTGATCTTGCCGATGTTCTTGGTTGACCGGATCTTGGACCGGAGCTCACGAAGCTGTGCCATGGCTACCGCCCACTACTTCTTCGGGGCCGGACGGTTCACCTTCACGGATTCCTGCCCGACCTCCTCGGCGTCCATGGCCTCGGCCGCGATCTCGTTGAGCTGCTTGCCCTCCGAGGTGGTGAAGCCCTTCTTGAACTCCGTGGCGGCGGCGGCGACCTTGTCGGCCAGCTCGTCGCTCCACTTGCCCGTCTCGCGGATCTCCTTGAGGACGTCCTCGTGCTTGTGCCGCATGTTCTCCAGCAGCTCGCTGTTGAACCGCGCGGTGTCCTCGATCGGCACCTCGTCGAAGTGGCCGTTGGTGCCGAGGTAGACGGTGACGACCTGCTGCTCGACCGGGACCGGCGAGTACTGCGGCTGCTTGAGCAGCTCGTACAGGCGGGAACCGCGGTCCAGCTGGGCCTTCGAGGCGGCGTCGAGGTCCGAGGCGAAGGCGGAGAACGCCTTGAGCTCCTCGTACTGCGACAGGTCGATACGCAACGTACCGGAGACCTTCTTCATGGCCTTGGTCTGCGCGTCACCACCGACTCGCGACACCGACGTGGTCACGTCGACCGCGGGGCGCTGGCCCGAGTTGAACAGGTCCGACTGGAAGAAGCACTGACCGTCGGTGATCGAGATGACGTTCGTCGGGACGTAGGCCGAGATGTCGTTGGCCTTCGTCTCGATGACCGGCAGACCCGTCAGCGAGCCGCCGCCGAGCTTGTCGGACAGCTTGGCGCACCGCTCGAGCAGGCGGGAGTGCAAGTAGAAGACGTCACCGGGGAACGCCTCGCGGCCCGGCGGGCGGCGCAGCAGCAGCGAGATCGCTCGGTAGGCCTCGGCCTGCTTGGTGAGGTCGTCGAAGACGATCAGGACGTGCTTGCCCTGGTACATCCAGTGCTGGCCGAGGGCCGAGCCGGAGTACGGGGCCAGCCACTTGAAACCGGCCGGGTCGGACGCCGGGGCGGCGACGATCGTCGTGTACTCGAGTGCGCCCGCGTCCTCGAGGGACTTGCGGACACCGGCGATCGTCGAGCCCTTCTGGCCGATCGCGACGTAGATGCAGCGGACCTGCTTGCTCGGGTCGCCGCTGTCCCAGTTGGCCTTCTGGTTGATGATCGTGTCGACGCAGACGGCGGTCTTGCCGGTCTTGCGGTCGCCGATGATCAGCTGGCGCTGGCCGCGGCCGATCGGCGTCATGGCGTCGATGGCCGTGATGCCCGTCGCGAGCGGCTCGTCGACCGGCTGGCGCTCGACCACCGAGGCTGCCTGCAGCTCCAGGGCACGGCGCTCGTCGGACTCGATGTCACCGAGGCCGTCGATCGGCTTGCCGAGCGGGTCGATGACGCGGCCGAGGAACTTCTCGCCGACCGGCACCGACAGGATCTGCCCGGTGCGCTTGACTTCCTGGCCCTCTTCGATCTTCTCGAAGTCGCCGAGGAGCACGACACCGATCTGGCGCGCCTCGAGGTTCTGGGCCACGCCGTACACGCCGCCGGGGAACTCCAGCAGCTCGTTGGCCATGGTCGAAGGCAGGCCCTCGACGTGGGCGACACCGTCACCGGTGTCGACGACGACGCCGACCTCTTCCCGGCTTACCTCCGGGGAGTAACTCGAGACGTAGTTCTCGATCGCACTGCGGATCTCATCCGAGGAGATCGTCAGCTCCGTCATGTCGTTCCCGCTCTCACTTCGTGTCTTGCCACTGTGCAAAGTTTGTGTGTGCCTGCGCGCCGTCAGCTGGCGAGCTGCCTGCGCAGCGCTTCGATGCGTCCCGCGACGCTCCCGTCGATGATCTCGTCACCGACGCGGATGACAAGTCCGGCGCCGACCTCGGGGTCGAGCTGGACGTGCAACGCCATGTCGCGCCCGTAGATCTGCTGAAGCCGCGCGCTCAGCTGCTCGCGCTGGCCCCCGGTCAGCTCCGTCGCGCTCCGGATATGGGCGACCGACCGCGAACGGTAGGCCGCGGCCTGCTCGACCAGCGCGTCGATGCCGGACACGACACCGCGACCACGCGGCCGTGCCGCCACCTGCTCGACCAGCACGAGCGTCACCGCGTCGACCTTCTGGCCGAAGAGGCTCCGCACGAGACCACGCCGCCCCGCGGCGGACCCGACCTGGTCGGACAGTGCCCGCTCCAGCTCGGGCTCGGCCTCCACGATACGGGCGAGGTTGAACAATTCACCCTCGACCGTGTCGAGCTTGCCGGCCTTGTCGGCGCTGACCAACAGCGCCTTGCGCGCCACGGTCTCCAGGCCGTCCAGCAGCTCACGCGGGCTGGACCAGCGGCTGCCCACCACGGTGTCGAGCACGCCGAGGGCGGGTTCGGACACCTTGCCTTGCAGCAACGACCTGACGAGCCGCTTGCGGGCCTCGGGGTCGGACGAGCCGTCACCGACGGACCGTCGCAACCCGACCTCCTTGGTGAACAGATCCACCACGGAGAGCAGCTCTTCCCCGACGGCGGACGGGTTTGTGCCCGCGTCGCGGAGCACCTCGTCGAGACGGGTCTCGGCGAAGCCAAGAGCGTCTCGGCTCGCAGCATGCAGCGTCATGTGCGCTACTCCTAGTTCCTGGCGCCGTTGGCACCGGCGTCGAGTTCGGCGAGGAACCGGTCGACGGTGCCGCGCCTGCGGGCCTCGTCCTCCAGCGACTCCCCGACGATCCGGCTGGCCAGCGCCACCGAGTTCTGGCCGAGTTCGGCACGCAGCTCAGCGACGATCTGCGCGCGCTGCGCCTGCAGCTGCGCCTCGCCCTGAGCAACGATCCGGCTCGACTCCGCCTCGGCCTCGGCGCGCAGCTCGGCCTTGATCTGCTCGGCCTCCAGCCGTGCGTCATCGCGGATCTTGGCGGCCTCGGTCCGAGCCTCGGCGAGCTGAGCCTTGTACTGCTCGAGCGCCTGCTCGGCCTCTGCCTGTGCCTTCTCCGCCTTCTCGATGCCGCCCTCGATCTTCGCGGCGCGCTCCTCGTACAGCTTCTCGAAGCGCGGCACCACGAACTTGCGCAGCACCCACAGCAGAAGGAGGAACGCGATCAGGCCGATGATCACCTCGGCCATGTGCGGCATTACCGGGTTGTACTCGTCTCCAGCCGCCAAAATCATCGTCGTCTCCACTTCGTCCTGTCGTTATTCCGACTGGGCTCGGGTCGGCAAGTGCCGACGTCAGCCCGCGAGGAAGAAGAGAACGAAGCCCAGCAGCGCCAGGACCTCGACGAGGGCGAAGGTGGTGAAGCCGATGTTCATCAGCTTGCCCTGGGCCTCCGGCTGACGGGCGGTGCCGCTGATGACGGCGGAGAAGATCATGCCGACACCGATACCACCACCGATGGCACCGAGGCCGTAGCCCACAACGGCGAGGCCGGCGTTGATGTCGGTCTCTGCGGCCTGCTGGGCGAGAACAATCGAGCTCACGTGTTTTCCCTTTCCAACTTCGTCCGTGTTCGGTAACGGATGTCTTGTCTGTGGGTTCGGACGGACACCATCGTCTCGCGTGAGCCGTCCGGGATCTGTGGGTGTCGGTTCCTAGTGTTCCTCGGCCAGTGCCGCGCCGATGTAGTTGGCGGACAGCAGGGCGAAGATGAAGGCCTGGATCGACATGATCAGTACCTCGATGAAGGTGATCGCGAGCGCCCCGCCGAAGGAGAAGACGGAGAAGATCTTCGTGATCCCGTCACCGTGGAGGAGCAGGAACTCCGCCGAGAGGCCGAACAGGATGATCAACAGGTGACCCGCGAACATCGCCGCGAAGACTCGGATGGCGAGTGTCAGCGGGTTCATGATGAACTTCGTGAAGAACTCGATCGGCGTCAGCAGGATGTACACCGGCTTCGGCGCACCCGGCGGCACCAGCTGGTGCTTCAGGTAGCCGAGGAAGCCGTGCCGACGGATGCCCGCGTAGTGGTACACGGGGTAGACCACGAGCACCGAGAGCGCGAGCGGGAAGCCGATGTTCGACATCGTCGGATACTGCAGCACCGGAACGATGCCGAACAGGTTGTTCACGAGGACGAAGCTGAACAGAGCCAGAATCAGCGGCACAAATCGCAGGAAGTCCCTCGACCCGATCTGCTCGCGCGCAATGTTGTTCCGCCCGAAGTCGTAGACGGTCTCGACGAGAAACTGCCCCTTGCTCGGCACCACGCTCAGCTTCCTGCTGGACAGCAGGAAGAAACCGACGATCAGGATCACCGACAGCACAACGAGCAGCATGGGCTTGGTGACCCCGCCGAAAATGGGTGGCAGATTAAACGCGTCTGCCGTCGGCGGCACGAATTCGTCACCCGCCGCTAGTACCAGCGCGCCCAACTGGGCTCCTTCCGGTTCTCCCGGCCGGCGTTCACTCCGCCGGGGGAATCGTTGCAACTGGACATAACGTACCGGATCCAGGTCCGGCGCTATGTGGGGTCCCCTTGCCTTGCAGGAGGATCCTTGGCGCGGACAGTATCAGGCACGTTTCGGGCGTAGCCGTACGGGCATACTTCTGCGAAACAAAGCGGCTCCTGCCTGGCACTACTGCATGTCGTAGCCACGAGTGGAACGATTCAGCTGGACTGGCTGCGGTCGGACCCCGAAGATGCGGCGCTCGTCACATCGGACGAGTGGTCCTCACCCTCGGTGGCCGACTTGTCCCGATCGTCCTCGCTGTCGTGATCACCGTCGTGCTCACCGTCGCCGTCGGTGAGATCGCCGTCGAGATCGCGTTCAAGGTCGTCGGTGTGGTCGTCCTCGGGAACGGGGGGCGGGACCACGAGGGTCGGCGTCTTCGTCTTCTGGAAGGCGATCACCTCGCCCGCCGCCCAGGCGACGACGACCACGAGCATGCCGAACGCGAGACCGGGCCTGCTGAACCCGTCGACATCGCGCAGCAACATCATCACCGCGAGCAGTCCGGTCATCTTGAGCGCGTAGCCGCCGAGCGCGAAACCCATCAGCGACGCGGGCCCGCGGGTGGCCGCCATCCGCATCATCGTGAGCGTGATGAGTGCCGATCCCTGACCGAGCACGACACCGAACGCCGCGCCCACGAGACCCTCCTGACCGTCCACGAGGGTCAGGACACCGGCGACGAGGAGACTGGGCGGCAGCGACAGCATCAGGCCCCAGCGCTGCATCGCGTCGGCGAGCCGGTGCACCGAGCGCGCGTGCTCCGCCCGCACCGCCGCCTGGTGCTCGGCCTCGCGGGCCGCGCGGCGCTCGGCGGCTGTGTCGCCGGCTGTGTCACCGGAGCCGGCAGCACCGTCGTCGACGGCCTGGTGGTCAGCGGTCTCTGCGTTCATGCGGGCCCTAGCGGTCGGCGGGTCGGTGCGGCCCACCGGCGCTGTCGGGTTCAGCGACGCGACGAGGGGCCCTCGCGTTGTCGTTTCAGTCTAGGGACCCCGGAGACCAGTGCCGCGAGGAGCAGTCCGGTGCAGGTCAGCCAGAACACGACGCCGGTGTCGAAGAGGGTCACGGCGACGGCGCCGAAGGCGAGCAGTCCTGCCCACAGGTAGATCAGCAGTACGGCGCGCCGTTGCGAGTGGCCGATCTCGAGGAGCCGGTGGTGCAGGTGCATCTTGTCGGCGGCGAACGGGCTCTCGCCGCGCCGGGTGCGCCGGATGACGGCCATGACGAGGTCGAGCAGCGGCAGGAACAGCACCGCGGCGACGACGAACAGCGGGGACAGCAGCGCGACGACGTCGGTGGCGTCGAACGACGTGTAGTTGATCTTGCCGGACGCGGACGTGCTGGCGGCGGCGAGCATCAGGCCGATCATCATCGACCCGGAGTCGCCCATGAATATTCGCGCGGGTTGGAAGTTGTGTGGCAGGAAGCCCAGACACGCGCCCGCGAGCGTCGCGGCGATCAGCGCCGGCGGGTAGGCGCTGACGTCACCGCCGGACGAGTCGAGCAGGCCCAGCGAGAACGCACAGGTCGCCGCCGCTGCGATGAGGCCGAGGCCGCCGGCGAGCCCGTCGAGCCCGTCGACGAAGTTCATCGCGTTGACCATGACCACGACCAGCAACACGGCGAGCAGTCCGCCCTGGTTGCGGTCGAGGATGAGCACCTGGCCCAGTGCCTCGCCGTCACCGCCCCACGGCACCCAGAACGAGACCCACTGCAGGCCGAACAGTACGAGCACGCCGGCGCACATGACCTGGCCGGCGAGTTTCGTCCACGCGTCGAGCTCGAATCGGTCGTCGAGCGCACCGATCAGGACGATCACGCCGCCGCCGATCAGCACCGCGACGGGGTCGTAGGAGTACTCGAACGCGCGCCGCAGCACCGGTAGCTGGTGCGCGAGCGCCATGCCGCCGACGACGCCGAGGTACATCGCCAGGCCGCCCATGCGCGGGATCGGCACGACGTGCACGTCGCGTTGCCGCGGTACGGCGACGGCACCGGTGCGCATGGCGAACTTGCGCACGAGCGCGGTGAGCAGGAACGTGACGGCCGCGGACACGAGCGCGACCAGAATGTACTCGCGGATCGGCAGGCCCGCCGTGGGTGTCACGGGCGCTCCGTCCTGGCCAGTCGGGGCGGGATCACGGCGCGCAACGCTATCGCCACGCCCGGGTGATCATTCCTTCGCCCCGAGCTCGACGCCCAGGACCTCGGACACGGCCTCCGCACTCACCGCACCTTCACGCAGCAGGACGGGCGCGGAGCCGGTCAGATCGACGATGGTGGACGGAACGGGCGCGCCGCTCGGCCCGCCGTCGAGGTACACCGACACCGAGTCCTGCAGCTGCTGTTCGGCGTCCTGGGCGTTGGCCGCGGGCGGACGGCCGGAGACGTTGGCGCTGGACACGGCCATCGGGCCGACCTCGCGGAGGAGTTCGAGCGCGACGGGGTGCAGCGGCATGCGCAGCATGACGGTGCCGCGGGTGGTGCCGAGGTCCCAGTGCAGGCTCGGTGCGTGCGGCAGCACGATGGACAGGTCGCCGGGCCAGAACGCCTCGATGAGCGCCCGCGCGTGCTGCGGGACGCCGAGCACGAGACCATCCACTGTGGACCAGGAGCCGACGAGCACGCCGACGGGCATGTCGGGGCCGCGGTGCTTGGCCTGGAGGAGTGCACGCACGGCGGCGCCGTCGAAGGCGTCCGCGCCGATGCCGTACACGGTGTCGGTCGGCAACACCACGAGCCGTCCGGAGCGGACCGCCGCGACGGCCGCCTTGAGACCGTCGGCGCGGGAGTCCGGATCGCTGCAGTCGTAGACCACGCTCATGGAAGCTCAGCGTAGTCCCGGCACCGCGGCGGCCCGGCCGGAGGTCACCGGGTGTGTCTGACGAGGAACGTCGCATCACGTCGCGGCGTCGAATCCCGTGACGGAGATCGATCGAGGGGGACCCATGACGAGTGAACCGACCGGCCACGACGGACACACGCACGACCCGCCGCCCCACGCCCCGGCTACCGAGCCCCCGCTACGGGTGTGGTGGTTCGGCAGGTCGCTGCTGGTGTTGCTGCCCGCCCTGTTCGTGCCGGTCCTCGGCGACGTGCTGTTCTGGACCGGCGGCGGTATGGCGTGGATCCTCTCGCCCGCGCTCGTGGTGAGCTACCTCGTGTCGGCCGTGCTCCTGTGGCTGATCGCGCGCTTCGACCGGACGCCGATCCGTGTGATGGTGATCTGCGGAACGGCCATCTACCTGTTCATCGCATTCGCGCTGGGGATGATCTGGATGGAGATGCTGAACCGCGCGTTCGGTCTCGCATGACGTCCGGCGCCCGCGCTCACCCGCGCAGAGCGGTGGCGAAGCGGGGACGGCCGGCGAGGTCCTGGTGTCCGCGCACATCGGTGAGGACCTTGCGGCCGCGCAGCAGTTCGGGCACGGCACCGCCCTGGGTGTCGTCGTGTTCGATGGCGACGCCGCCGCCGGGCCGCAGCAGCCGGGCGGCCATGCCGACGATGTGCCGGATGACGGCGAGTCCGCCGCCGGGGGCGAACACGGCCTGGGGCGGGTCGTGGTCGGCGACCTCGCGGGGCACCTCGGTGCCCTCGGGCACGTACGGCGGGTTGCAGACGACGAGGTCGACGAGGCCGTCGAGTTCGGCGAACACGGTCTGGTCGGTGACGTCACCGGAGTACAGCCGGACGGGCGTGTCGCCCGCGGCGGCGCGGATGTCGGCGTTGTGCCGTGCCCAGGCCAGCGCGGTGGCGTCGTTGTCGACGGCGTAGACGACGGCGTCGGGGCGGGCGTGGGCCATGGCCAGTGCCAGCGCGCCGGATCCCGTGCACAGGTCGACCACGACGGGGTATTCGCGCCCCTTGAGCAGTTTGAGACCCCATTCGAGCAGCAGCTCGGTCTCCGGCCGCGGGACGAACACCCCGGGCCCGACGTTGACGGTGACGTCGCCGAGCGCGGCCCAGCCGGTGAGATGCTGCAACGGCACGCGCTTGACGCGCTGGTCGACGAGCCGGCGCATCGATTCGACGACGGTGGCGTCGACGAGCGGGGTCAGCGGCAGGCGACCACGGTCGATCCCGAGCACGTGTGCGGCGATGAGATCCGCATCGTTGCGCGGGGATGCCACACCTGCCTGTTCGAGGATGCGTGTCGCTTCCAGGATCGCCAGGCGGAGAGGCTGTCTGTTCACCCTTATACCCTGGCACATCGATCACCCGGCGGGCGGGACATACCCCGCGTGCGCCGGGCCGAACCCACGCCTCACGGCTGGGATTCGGCGATCCGCTCCTCGCGGTCGGCGGCCTGCAACGCGTCGAGGACGCCGGCGAGTTCGCCGTCGAGCACCTGATCGAGGTTGTAGGCCTTGTAGTTGACCCGGTGGTCGGAGATGCGGTTCTCGGGGAAGTTGTAGGTGCGCACACGCTCGGAGCGGTCGACGGTGCGGACCTGCGAGCGGCGGGCGTCGGCGGCCTTGGCGGCTGCCTCCTCCTCGGCCATCGCCTGCAGCCGGGCCTGCAGCACCTGGATGGCGCGCGCCCGGTTCTGGATCTGCGACTTCTCGTTCTGGCAGGACACGACGATGCCGGTGGGCAGGTGCGTCACGCGCACCGCCGAGTCGGTGGTGTTGACGCTCTGCCCACCGGGCCCGGAGCTGCGGAAGACGTCGATGCGCAGGTCGTTCTGGTCGATCTCGACCTCGACGTCCTCGGGTTCGGGGTAGATCAGCACGCCGGCGGCCGAGGTGTGGATGCGCCCCTGCGACTCGGTCGCGGGCACGCGCTGGACTCGGTGCACGCCGCCCTCGAACTTGAGCCGCGACCACACGCCGTCGGCGGTGGGTTCCTTGGTCTTGATCGAGACGGTGACGTCCTTGTAGCCACCCAGGTCCGACTCGGTCGAGCCGAGGACCTCGGCCTTCCACCCGTGGCGTTCGGCGTAGCGCAGATACATGCGCAGCAGGTCGCCGGCGAACAGCGCCGATTCCTCGCCGCCCTCACCGGACTTGATCTCCATGACGACGTCGGCGCCGTCGTGCGGGTCCCGCGGCAGCAACAGCTCGGTGAGCTTGGACTCGAGCGCGGGGATGCGCTGTTCGAGTTCGGCGGCCTCCTCGGCGAACGCGGCGTCGTCGGAGGCGAGCTCCTTCGCGGCGGCCAGGTCGGACCGTGCGCCCTCGAGCTCGCCGACGGTCTTCACGACCGGGGCCAGCTCGGCGTAGCGCCTGCCCAGTTTGCGCGCACGCGTCTGGTCGGCGTGGACGGACGGGTCGCCGAGCGCCGTTTCGAGCTCGGCGTACTCGTCGAGCAGTCCCTGGAGGGACGCTGATTCCACTGCACTGCTCCTTGTTCGATCACCGGCCGCCGAAACAGCGAACGGCGCCCGCCTCCGCTGCGAGAGCGGACGCGGGCGCGTCGGTGAAGCTACTTGGCGTCGGCCTTGTTGCCGCGCTTGCCGTAGCGCGCCTCGAAGCGGGCGACGCGGCCACCGGTGTCCAGAATCTTCTGCTTACCGGTGTAGAACGGGTGGCACGCCGAGCAGATCTCGACGTAGATGTGACCGCTCTCACGGGTGCTCCGCGTGCTGAAGGTGTTGCCACAGCCGCACACGACCTCGGTCACGACATAGTTCGGGTGAATACCGCTCTTCATGGTGTCCTCTCTCTGTGGCTCCGGGTCCTCCCGCGGCGTACGCCGTCCCGCGCACATGCGCGGGCGAAGGTGAACCGGAGCCGGACGTCAGCGGACCAATTCTGCCAGACGGCCCTACACGCCCTTCAACGCACCACCCCCACCAGCCATTCCCACCCGCTGAAGGTGCCCTCGGGAGCTTCTGGGTGTCAGCCGACGAAGGCGCTCAGGGTGAGGGCGACGGCACAACCGGTGAGGCCGACGATCGTCTTCATCGTCGTCCACGACTTGAGGGTGTCGGCCACGGACATCCCGAAGTAGCGGTTCGCCATCCAGAAGCCCGAGTCGTTGACGTGCGACCACGCGGCCGCGCCGCTGGCGATCGCGATGCAGGTCAGCGCGACCACCGCGTCGCTGGCGCCCATCGTCGTGGCGACCGGTGCGGTCAACGTGGCGCCGGTGATCATCGCGACCGTGCCGGAGCCCTGCGAGATGCGGATGATCGACGCGGTGATGAACCCGAACAGCACGATCGGCATGTTCATCGCGCCCATCCAGTCGGCGAGCACGTCGCCGATGCCCGATTCGACCAGCAGGCCGCCGAAGACGCTGCCGGCACCCGTGATGAGGATGATGACGCCGGCCGGGCCGAGTGCCGACGTCGTCATCTTCTGCAGGTCCTCCCTGCTGGAGCCGCGCCGGATGCCGAAGAAGTACAGCGTGTACAGGCAGGTCAGCAGCAGTGCGATCACCGGGTGGCCGATGAAGGCGATGACGGTGCGTGCGGCGTTGTCCTCGGGCAGGACGGCCTCGCTGGTCGTCCCGGCGAGGATCAGCACGAGCGGCAGCAGCAGCGCGCCGACGACGGAGCCGAATCGCGGCAGGACGTTCGGGTCCTGCTCACCGTCGCCGCGGGAGGCGTCGAGCTCCTCGGGCACCGGCACGAAGATCTTCTTCGAGATCCACCGTCCGAAGATCGGGCCGGCCACCGCCATCGCGGGCAGACCGCACACGACACCGAACAGGATCACCAGGCCGAGGTCGGCATTCATGATGCCGGCGGTCGCGATCGGACCGGGCGTCGGCGGGATGAACGTGTGAGTCACGCTGACGCCTGCGCAGAGCGGAATGCCGTAGTACAGCAGGGATTTGCCGGTGCGCTTGGCGATGACGTACAGCATCGGCACGAGGATCACGATCGCGACGTCGATGAACACCGCGATCGACACGAGGAAGCCGGCGAACCCGAGCCCCCACGCCACGTTCCGCTCGGAGAAGCGGTTGATCAATGTGGACGCGAGCTGCTCGGCCGCGCCCGCCCGTTGGAGGACGTGGCCGAACACCGCGCCGAGGCCGATCACGAGGGCGACCTGGCCGAGTCCCCCTCCCATCTCGTCGACGATCAGGTCGAGAGATCGCCCGGGTTCGTGCCGGTCGCGAGCCCGAAGCCGATGCTCGTGATCAGCAGTGCGATGAAGGGCTGCAGCTTGACCCAGATGACCAGGCCGAGCAGAAGGGCTATCGACAGGGCCGCCGCTACGAGGGTCCACGTCGTCGAGGTCATGACATCACCGTTGAGTGTCGATGGGGCGGGAAAGGGGGAAGAAGGGACAGGAGCAGGAGCGGGCGTGCTCAGCGGGTTCGGGGAACGGACCCCCGCTTCGACTCGGCCTGCAGGAAGCGGAAGTCGGCGCCGTGCTCGGCCTGGGTGACCTCGTCGACGAACAGTTTCCGGTAGCCACGCGCCGGGGTCTCCGGTCGCGTCGCCGGCTGGTCCTCGGCCCGCCGCGTGAGCTCGTCGTCGCTCACCTCGAGCGCGAGCACGCGGTCGGCGACGCTGAGTCGGATGGTGTCGCCGTCGCGGACGTACGCGAGCGGACCACCGACGGCCGACTCCGGCGACACGTGCAGCACGATCGTGCCGCGCGCGGTACCGGACATCCGGCCGTCGGAGATGCGGACCATGTCCTTGACGCCCTGGCGGGCGAGTTTCTTCGGGATCGGGATGTAGCCGGCCTCCGGCATGCCGGGGGCGCCGGTGGGCCCGATGTTCTTGAGCACGAGGACGTCGTCGGCGCGCACGTCGAGGTCGTCGGAGTCGATGCGCGTGGCCATGTCGGCCGAGTTCTCGAACACCACGGCGCGTCCGGTGTGCTCGAGCAGCTCGGCCGTGGCGGCGGCCTGCTTGATGATCGCGCCGGCGGGCGCGAGGTTGCCGCGCAGGACGGCGATGCTGCCCGCCGGGTAGATCGGGTTCTCGCGCGGCCGGACCACCTCCTGGTCGAACGAGGTGTCGATCGCGTCGAGCTCCTCGCCGAGGGTCCGGCCGGTGATCGTGAGCGCGTCGAGGTCGAGCAGGTCGCGCAGCCGGTCCAGAAGCATGGGGATGCCGCCGGCGCGGTGCAGGTCCTCCATGTAGTCGGTGCCGGCCGGTTTGAGGTTGACCAGCACCGGGGTCTCGCGCCCGAGCTGGTCGAACGTGTCGAGGTCGAGGTCGAAGCCGAGGCGGCCGGCGACCGCGGCGAGGTGCACGATCCCGTTGGTCGACCCGCCGAGCGCCAGCAGCACACGCAGGGCGTTCTCGAACGACGACTCGGTGAGGATCTTGTCGACGGTGAGCCGTTCGCGGGCGATCCCGACGGCGCGGGTGCCGGTCTGCTCGGCGATCCGCATTCGGTCGGCGGTCACGGCGGGCGGGGTGGCGCTGCCGGGCAGGGCGATGCCCATCGCCTCGGCGATACCGGCCATGGTGCTGGCCGTGCCCATCACCGAGCACGTGCCGACGCTGCCGACGAGGTTCGAGTTGACCTCGGAGATCTCCGCGTCGTCGATCTCGTTGCCGCGGTAGAGGCCCCAGAAGGCGCGACAGTCGGTGCAGGCGCCGACACGCTCACCCCGGTGTCCGCCCGTCAGCATGGACCCGGTGACGAGTTGGATCGCCGGGATGCCGGCCGACGCCGCGCCCATGAGCTGCGCGGGAACGGTCTTGTCGCAGCCGCCGATGAGCACGACCGCGTCCAGCGGCAGCGCCTTGATCATCTCCTCGGTGTCCATCGACATGAGGTTGCGCAGGTACATGCTCGTCGGGTTCGAGAAGCTCTCGTGGAGCGAGATGGTCGGGAAGTCGACCGGGAGTCCGCCCGCGAGCATGACGCCGCGCTTCACGGCCTCGATGAGCTGCGGCATGTTGCCGTGGCAGGGGTTGAAGCCGCTGCCGGTGTTCACGATGCCGACGACGGTGCGATCGAGCGCGTCGTCGGTGTAGCCGGCCCCCTTGATGAAGGCCTTGCGCAGGAACAACGAGAACCCGGGGTCCCCGTAGTTCGGCAGGCCTCGTGTCATGCCCTCGGTGGGGTCCTCGGCTCCGTGCACGCCGTCCGCCATTATCGACCTCATTATCAATAATCTTGCCGATGAAAACGGCGACATCTAACCACGGTTGTGGAAGGGCGCGCAATCCTCGTGCGAAACTGGCTCACCCGCGCCCGGACGTCACGGAGGTAGCAGCGAGTTGTCCCTGCCCGAGCAACTGGAGGAGGAAATCGTCCTCGGGCTGCGCTTCCCCAGGGAGCGGCTCGTCGAGGACGAACTGATGCGCGCGTTCTCCGCCAAGCGCCACGTCGTGCGCAGCGCGCTGCAGGAGCTCGAGAGCCGGGGGCTGGTGGAACGCAAACCGAACGTGGGCGCGTTCGTGAAGGCCTACACGGCCAAGGAGGTCCGCGACCTGTACGCGGTGCGCGAGCTGCTGGAGGTCCACTGTGCCCGGTTGATCGCCGTGCCGGTGCCCGCCGAGCGGCTCGACGAGCTCGTCGAGATCCAACGCCGGCACGACGCCGGGGTCGAGACAGGACAGCTGCACGAGGTGATGAAGGCGAACACCGCGTTCCACCGCACGCTGTTCGGCTTGTCGGACAACACGGTGCTCGTCGACGCGATCCAGCGGCACGCCCAGATGGCGCACGCGATCCGCTCGGTGACCGTGACGTCGCCGGAGTATCTGGCGCGCAGCCGCAACGAGCACTGGGCGATGATCGAGGCGCTGCGCGCCGGCGACCCGGAGACCCTGGCCGAGACCTGCCGGGAGCACCTGCTCCCCTCCCGCGACGCCTACCTCAACCGCCTCACCGCCCCCTGAAGGTGCCCTTGGGAGCTTCTAGGTGCACATACGCGTGTGGCCCCCGCCGGAGCGGGGGCCACACGTCTGCGATCCGCGGGAGGCGGTCGTCGCCGCCGGGTCCTCGCTACTGCTCTTCGGTACCCGGGGTGCTCTTCGAGATCTGCATGAGGAACTCGATGTTGGTCTTCGACTTCTTCAGCCGGTCGATGAGCAGGTCGATCGCCTGCTGCGAGTCGAGTGCGTGCAGCACCCGGTGCAGCTTGTGGGTCACGGCCAGCTCGTCCGGCGAGAGGAGCAGCTCCTCCTTGCGCGTACCGGACGGGTTGACGTCGACCGCCGGGAACACGCGGCGCTCGGCGATCTTGCGGTCGAGCTTGAGCTCGGCGTTACCCGTGCCCTTGAACTCCTCGAAGATCACCGTGTCGCCGGTGGAGCCCGTCTCCACCATCGCCGTCGCGAAGATGGTCAGCGAGCCGCCGTCCTCGATGTTGCGCGCCGCGCCGAGGAAACGCTTCGGCGGGAACAGCGCCGTCGAGTCGACACCACCGGAGAGGATCCGGCCGGACGCCGGGGCCGCCAGGTTGTAGGCGCGGCCGAGGCGGGTGATCGAGTCGAGCAGCACGACCACGTCGTGCCCCATCTCGACGAGCCGCTTCGCCCGCTCGATGGACAGCTCGGCGACCGTCGTGTGGTCCGACGGCGGACGGTCGAACGTCGAGGCGATGACCTCGCCGTTCACCGACCGCTGCATGTCGGTGACCTCTTCGGGCCGCTCGTCCACGAGCACGACCATCAGGTGGCACTCGGGGTTGTTCGTGGAGATCGCGTTCGCGATGTCCTGCATGATCGTCGTCTTACCGGCCTTCGGCGGCGAGACGATCAGGGCGCGCTGCCCCTTGCCGACCGGCATCACCAGGTCGATGACGCGGGTGGTCAGCTTGTTCGGCTGCGTCTCGAGACGCAGCCGCTCGTTCGGGTACAGCGGGGTCAGCTTGGTGAACTCGGGGCGCTTCTTGGCGACCTCCGACTCCTGGCCGTTGACCGAGTCGACCCGCACGAGCGGGTTGAACTTCTGCCGCTGCTGCTCGCCGTCGCGCGGCTGGCGCACGGCACCGGTGATCGCGTCGCCGCGGCGCAGGCCGTGCTTGCGCACGAGCGACAGCGACACGTAGACGTCGTTCGGGCCGGGCAGGTAGCCGGAGGTGCGGACGAACGCGTAGTTGTCCAGCACGTCGAGGATGCCGGCCACGGGCAGCAGGACGTCGTCCTCGCGGATCTCCGTGTCGCCCTCGCCGCGGCCACCGCCGCGCGCCGACGGTCGCGGTAGCGCCGTCCGCGGCGACCGCCGCGCTCGTCGTCGTCCCCGCCTGCGTCGCGGTTGCCACCGTCGCGGTTACCGCCGTCGCGGTTGCCACCACGGTCGCCCCGGTCGCCCCGGTTGTTCTTGCGCTGGTCGCCGGACTCGTCGTCCGCACCCGAGCCGGCGGCGTTGTTGCCGGAGCCGTTGCTGCCGCCGTCGGAGTTGCGACCGGAACCGCCGCGACGCCGGCGACGTCCACCGCCCTCGTTCGACTGGCCGCCCTCGCCGGAGCCACCGGAGCCACCGGAGCCGTCGCCGTCGGACCGCTGCCGCGAGCCGCCCCGCTCGGACTTGTCGGTCTTCACGTCGTTCGCTTCGGCGGAGGTCTGGACCTTCTGGCCGCCGTCGGACTCGGCCGCGCCGCCCGCGCTGCCCTTGTCGTCGGCTGACCGGTCGGCCTTGCTCGTGTCGGCCTTGCTGGTGTCGGCCTTCGCGTTACCGGCCTTCGCGTTACCGGCCTTCGCGTTGCCGGCCTTCGCATCGTCGGCCTTCGGAGCGGCGGCGTCCGAGGTGGCGGATGTGCCGTCGGTGTCGAGCGGCAATGTCGCCTCCGCGGTGTCGCCCCCGCTTTTCTTCTTGGTCTTGCCCTGTCGTTCCCGAATGGCGGCGATCAGGTCCCCCTTGCGCATGCCTGTGGTGTCGCCGATACCGAGTTCGATGGCGAGGGCACGAAGATCGGCGATGACCATGCCGGACAGCCCACCAGGACGCCGCTTCGGCGTCGAGGCCGCCCGTTGGCCTGCGACTCCGCGTCGCCCGGCGCGTCAGCCTGGGTAGTCGCGTCGCCGCTCAAAAGTTCGGTGTTGCTCACACATGTCCTTCCTGACCGGTCCACGCCTTGTCGGTGAACCAGCGGACCGCCGCCCGCGTCCGAATTGCGAGACGACGTTTCGGCCTCTGCGTTGCAGTCGGCGCTGAGACGTGGGTGTCGCAGCGGCGAAGCCGCTTGCAAGAGGTGGGGCCGACCACCGTGATACCGGGTACCCCCCGTTGACCGGGTAGACCGTTGACGGATCGGTTGATCCGTGAGCAACGGAATATGCGACCGGGAGAAACGTTCCCGGGACCGCCACCGGGTGCGGATATCGAGCACGGTGACCGAACGCCTCCGAGCGTAGACCGCCCACCTTGCGGGTGCAACAACCACCCCTACCCGTGGCGTGCCTCACTATGCGCAAGTGCCTCAGGCGCTCACCGGGTCGCCGGTGACCTGCACCCCGTGCGGATCGATCGCCAGCTCGGTGACGTCATATCCGTCAACGTCGAGGTCGGCGGGCAGTATTCCCGCCCCGGTGCCGTGCGGCAGGGCCAGCACGGTCGGGCCGGCTCCCGACACCGCGGCGGCCACGCCACGGGCCCGCAGCTCGTCGACCAGGCGCATCGTGTCGGGGTAGGCGGGCCGGCGATACCCCTGGTGGAGGCGGTCGTCGGTCGCGTCGAGCAGCAGGTCGGGCCGCCGGGTCACGGCGTGCACGGCCAGGGCGGTGCGGCTGCCGGCGAACGCCGCGTCGGCGAGCGGCACCCGGTCGGGCAGCAGTCCACGGGTCTCGTGGGTCGACGACCGGGTCGGGGGCACGAGGACGACCGGGCGGATCGACGCGTGCGGGGTGAGGCGTTCGGCGTGGAACCGCTCCCCCGTCGCGGACTGCCCCGCCTCGGACTGCTCGGCGGGCCGGGTAGCCCAGGCCACGACGAAACCGCCGTACATGCTGGCGGCGACGTTGTCGGCGTGTCCCTCGAACTCGGCCGCCAGCTGCAGGGCGTCGGCGTCGAGCTCGCGGCCGGTGATCGTGTAGGCGGCGGTGATGCCCGTGACGATCGCGGCGGCCGACGAGCCGAGCCCACGCGAGTGCGGAATCGCGTTGTGGCAGCGCAGTTTCAGCCCGGGTGTCGGGACGCCGAGTCGCTCGCACGCGGCATACATCGCGCGCACGACGAGATGGTCGACGTCGCGGGACACGGCGTCGACGTCGCCCGCACCCGCGTCGACCACGTCGATGTCCACACCGGAATCGGTCGTCTCGAACTCGACGACGTCGTGCAGTGCCAGGGCCAGTCCGAGCGAGTCGAATCCGGACCCGAGGTTCGCCGTCGACGCGGGAACCCGGACCGCGAACCTCATGACAGGTCCAATGCGGACGCCACCGCCCGGGGGTCCACGGCGAGCGGTTCGACCTCGATGTTGCCGTCGAGAGCCGTGCCGGGGTCCTTCAGTCCGTGTCCGGTGACGGTGCAGACGACGGTGGCACCGCGGGGAATCCGGCCCTCGGCGGAACTGGCGAGCAGCCCGGCGACGCTCGTCGCCGACGCCGGTTCGACGAACACGCCTTCCTTGCTGGCCAGCAGCCGGTACGCGGCGAGGATCTTCTCGTCGGTCACGGCGTCGAAGTGGCCGCCGCTGGCGGTCTTGGCCGTCACGGCGCCCTCCCACGAGGCGGGACAGCCCACTCGGATGGCCGTCGCGACGGTCTCCGGGGACTTCACCGGCTCGCCGTGCACGAGCGGCGCCGCGCCGGCGGCCTGGAAGCCGAACATGCGCGGGGTCTGCTCGACGAGTCCGTCGGCGGCGTACTCGGTGTATCCGGCCCAGTAGGCCGTGATGTTGCCGGCGTTGCCCACCGGCAGGCAGTGGATGTCCGGTGCGTGGCCGAGCGCGTCGCAGATCTCCCACGCCGCGCTCTTCTGCCCGACGAGGCGCACCGGGTTGACCGAGTTCACGAGCGTCACCGGGTAGTCGGCGGCCGTCTTGCGCGCGAGCTCGAGGCAGTCGTCGAAGTTGCCGTCGATCTGCAGGATCCGCGCGCCGTGCAGGACGGCCTGCGCCATCTTGCCGAGCGCGATCTTGCCCTGCGGGACGAGCACCGCCGTGGCCAGTCCGGCGCGCGCCGCGTAGGCCGACGCCGAGGCCGACGTGTTGCCGGTCGATGCGCAGATGACGGCCTTCAGCCCGCTTGCGCGGGCGTGCGTCATGGCCACGGTCATGCCGCGGTCCTTGAACGACCCGGTCGGGTTGGCGCCCTCGACCTTCAGGAACACCGACGCGCCGGTCAGTTCGGACAGGTGCGGTGCGGGCAGCAGCGGCGTGTTGCCCTCGCCGAGGGTCACGATCTCGGCGCCCTCGGGGATCGGGATCCGCGAGGAGTACGCCTTGATGATCCCCGGCCAGCCCGCCGTTCCCGCGCCGACCGCGCCCACGCTTCCGGCCGTGCTCTCGCTGCTCACTCCGCCTCGCCTTCGACGCGCATCACGCTCACGACCTCCCGCACGACGTCCATCCGGTCGATCTCGTCCACAGTGGATCGCAACGCGGCGTCCGGGGCCTGATGCGTGACCACGACGAGACTGGCCGTGTTGCGACGATCCCGTTGGCGCACCGTGGAAATGCTCACGCCGTGCGCCGCGAACACCTGCGCCACCTGGGCGAGCACGCCCGGTTTGTCGGCCACGTCGAGGCTGACGTGGTACCGCGTCGGCGTCTGCCCCATGGGCCGCACCGGCAGCGCGGCGTGCGCCGACTCGCGCGGACCGCGGCCGCCGGCGACCTTGTTGCGCGCGGCCGAGACGAGGTCACCGAGCACAGCGCTGGCCGTCGGGGCGCCGCCGGCGCCCTGGCCGTAGAACATCAGCTGCCCCGCCGCCTCGGCCTCGACGTACACGGCGTTGAACGCGCCGCCGACGCCGGCGAGCTGGTGCGTACGCGGGATCATCACCGGGTGCACGCGCACCGACACCGACTCGGAACCGTCGTCCTCGGTCACGCGCTCGCAAATGGACAGCAGTTTGACCGTGCGCCCCAACGACTTCGCGGCCGTGATGTCGGAGGAGCTGATGCCCGCGATGCCCTCGCGGTACACGTCGCGGCCGTCACGCGCGTGTGGAACGCGAGCGAGGCGATGATCGCGGCCTTGGATGCCGCGTCGTAGCCGTCGACGTCCGCCGTCGGATCGGCCTCGGCGTAGCCGAGCCGGGTGGCCTCGTCGAGGGTCTCGGCGTAGCCGGCGCCCGTCGAGTCCATGGCGGACAGGATGAAGTTGGTGGTGCCGTTGACGATGCCCATCACGCGCGTGATGCGGTCACCGGCCAGCGACTCCCGCACCGGGCGCAGCAACGGGATCGCGCCGGCGACGGCGGCCTCGTAGTACAGGTCCGCACCGGATTCCTCGGCCGCGGCGGCGAGCTCGTCGCCGTACTCCGACAGCAGCGCCTTGTTGCCCGTCACGACCGACTTTCCCTTGCGCAGGGCCGAAACCAGCCAGCCGCGCACCGGGTCGATGCCACCGATCAGCTCGACGACGATATCCACATCGGAATCGACGAGCGCCGCGGCGTCGGAGGTCACGAGCTCCTGCGGCAGCTCCGGATGCTTGTCCGGACGGCGCACCGCGATCCCGGCCAGCTCGACGGGCGCGCCCACACGCGCGGCCAGCTCGCCCGGGTCGTCGAGCAGGATGCGCGTCACCTCGCTGCCCACGGTCCCGCAGCCGAGCAGAGCCACCTTCACGGGCTCGGTCATGACACCTCCCCGTCCTGCGGGACACCCGCACCCGGTCGGCTTACATGAGCAGGAAGAACACGATGGTTGCTCATGACACCTCCAACCGCAGCATGTCGTCGTTCGTCTCCCGCCTCAGCAGCAGCCGGTGGCTGCCGTTACGGACGGCGACCACCGCCGGCCGCGGCTGACGGTTGTAGTTGCTGGCCATCGAGTAGCAGTACGCACCCGTGGCGGCGACCGCCAGGAGATCGCCCGGTGCCAGGGTCTCCGGCAACCAGCAGTCGCGGACGACGATGTCGCCGGACTCACAGTGCTTTCCCACCACGCGGGACAGGACGGCCTCCACGGGCCCGGGCTGGCCGTCGTCCCCGGCGCGCGAGACCAGGCGCACGTCGTAGGCGGCCTCGTACAGCGCGGTGCGGATGTTGTCGCTCATGCCGCCGTCGACGCTGACGTAGCGCCGCACGGTGTCCTCGCCGAGCACGACATCCTTGGTGGTGCCCGTTTCGTACAGCGTGACCGTTCCGGGACCGGCGATCGCGCGTCCCGGCTCGCCCGCGATCCGCGGCACCGGGATGTCGGCGAAGGCGCATTCCTTGCGGACGATCTCGCGGATCTGCGTGACCAGCTGCGCGGGTGGGGGCGGATTGTCCTTCTCGGTGTAGGCGATGCCGAAGCCGCCGCCGAGGTCGACGGTCGTGAGGCTCTCGAGCGCGTCCGGGCCGTGCTCCTTGCGCAGCTCGACGAGCAGGCCGACCACGCGGCGCGCGGCGACCTCGAAGCCGTCGGCGTCGAAGATCTGCGAGCCGATGTGGCTGTGCAGGCCGACCAGCTGGAGCGACGGCGCGTTCAGCACCCGGCGCACGGCCTCGGCCGCGTCGCCGGAGGCCAACGAGAAGCCGAACTTCTGGTCCTCGTGCGCGGTGGCGATGAACTCGTGGGTGTGCGCCTCTACGCCGACGGTGACCCGCACGAGCACCTGCTGGACGATCTCCTTGCGCGCCGCGATGTCGGCGAGGCGGGCGATCTCGTGGTACGAGTCGAGCACGACCGTCCCGACGCCCAGTTCGACGGCGGCCTCGAGTTCGTCGACCGATTTGTTGTTGCCGTGGAAGGTGATCCGCTCGGGCGGGAACTCGGCGCGCCGGGCGACCTCGAGCTCGCCCCCGCTGCAGATGTCGAGGCTCAGCCCCTGCCCGGCGACCCAACGGGCCACCTCGGTGCACAGGAACGCCTTGCCTGCGTAGTGCACGAGTGCCGGGTCCTCGAAGGCGGCGGCGTACTCGGCGCAGCGGAACTTGAAGTCGGCCTCGTCGATGACGAACAGCGGCGTGCCGTAGGTGCGGGCGAGCTCCCGCACGTCCACGCCGGCGATACGGACCACACCGTCCGGACCGCGGAACGTGTTGCGGGGCCACACCTTGGCGTGCAGCCGGTCGATCTCAACCGAGTTGGAGGGCGGGAAGCCTGCCTGGTCGGCGTGCGGGTAGACCTCGGCGTGCCGGGGCCCCGCGGGGTGTGCACACATTCCTTACATCCGTTCCGGGGCGGATACCCCGAGCAGGGACAGTCCGTTGGCGATTACCTGGCGGGCGGCTTCGCACAGCGCCAGCCGCGCGAAGGTGAGGTCGCTCGGCGCCTCGTCACCCTGGGGTAGCACGCGCGCGACGTCGTAGAACTTGTGGTACGCCGACGCCAGCGCTTCCAGGTAGCGGGCGATGCGGTGCGGTTCCCGCAACTCCGCTGCCTTGGCCAGCACGCTCGGGAACTCGCCGATCGTGCGGATGAGATCCCCTTCGCGGGGATGCGACAGCAGACCGAGGTCGACCTCGGTCCTGCGTTCGATGCCCAGCTCGGCCGCGCCGCGCTGCAGGGACGCGAGCCGTGCGTGGGCGTACTGCACGTAGAACACCGGGTTCTCGTTGGTGTGCTTGCGCAGCAGGTCGAGGTCGATGTCGATGCCGGAGTCGACGGAGTAGCGCGTCAGCTCGTAGCGCGCGGCGTCGACGCCGACGGCCTCGACCAGGTCCTCGAGCGTGACCACGGTGCCGGCGCGCTTGCTCATGCGCACCGGCTTGCCGCCGCTGACGAGGTTGACCATCTGGCCGATGAGCACCTCGACGACGTTCGCGTCGTAACCGAGTGTCACGGCGGTGGCCTTGAGCCGGCCGATGTAGCCGTGGTGGTCGGCGCCGAGCATGTAGATGCACAGGTCGAATCCGCGGTCGACCTTGTCGCGCAGGTAGGCGATGTCGCCGGCGATGTAGGCGGGGTCGCCGTCGCTCTTGATGACGACCCGGTCCTTGTCGTCGCCCTGGTCGGTGGTGCGCATCCACCATGCGCCGTCCGACTCGTACAGCGCACCGGTGGCCTTGAGCTCCTCGACGACGCCGGCCACGGCGCCGCCGGCGTGCAGCGAGTCCTCGTGGAAGAAGACGTCGAAGTCGGTGCCGAAGTCGTGCAGGCTCTGCTTGATCTCCTCGAACATCAGGCCCACGCCGATCCGGCGGAACGTCTCACGGCACTCGTCCTCGGGCAGCGCCAGTGCGTCGGGCTCCTTGCGGAGCACGGCGGAGGCGATGTCGTCGATGTAGGCGCCGGCGTAGCCGTCCTCGGGGGCCGGCCGACCCTCCGCCGCGGCGAGCAGCGACGACACGTAGCGGTCGATCTGTGCGCCCGCATCGTTGAAGTAGTACTCGCGCGTGACCTCGGCGCCCTGGGCCGACAGCACGCGGCCGAGCGCGTCGCCGACGGCGGCCCAGCGGGTGCCGCCCAGGTGGATGGGGCCGGTGGGGTTGGCCGAGACGAACTCGAGGTTGATCTTGGTGCCGGCCAGCGAGTCCCCGCGGCCGAACCCCTCGCCCTCGGCGAGCACACGCGCGACGATCTCGCCCTGCGCGTCGGCGGCCAGGCGCAGGTTCAGGAAGCCGGGACCGGCGACCTCGGCGGCCTCGACGCCGTCGGTCGCGGCCAGCTCGGCGGCGAGGGCGTCGGCCAGCTCGCGCGGTGCCAGCCCTACTTTCTTCGCGACTTGCAGCGCCACGTTGGTCGCGTAGTCGCCGTGTTCCGGATTGCGCGGTCGCTCCACCGTCACCTGCTCAGGAAGCACGCCGGCGTCGAGGCCGCGGGCCTCGAGAACCGTGACGGCGGACGAACGCACGAGGTCAGCAAGGGCGGAGGGAGTCACTCGGCGAGTGTACGTTCGGGGGCGGCGACGCTGTGTCACCGGTTCGCCGTCACCGGAGCCTGCGGGGACGGCGGCGGAGACGGCCGACGACGCACGCGTCTTTTACACAGCCACCACCGGGCGTCGGATTTGGTATCCCTACACTGCCCACCCGGGGGTACTCGGTCCGTAAGGAGAAGTCTGGAGCCATGGCCAGCGGCAAGAAGGGCAAGAAGAAGCCGAACGCGGTCACGGCGGCGCGCGGGTCGGCTGTCGGGCAGAAGAACATCCCGTGGCTCACGATCCTGGCCGTCACGAGCATCCTTGCGCTGGCGGGTGCGGTCTTCGGCTACTACTACGTCGCATCGAGCGACTCCCGGGAACAGCGCAGTCGCGAGGAAGTGGCCTCGGAGCAGTTCTCCCCGAGCCAGGACCGGCCGGACCCGTCGGACGACATCGAGGGCGTGACGCAGCACCGCTACGCGGCGGGCGCGCACGTGCTGCCGAACGAGCGGGTCGCCTACGACCAGTCGCCGCCCTTCGGCGGACCGCACGACGGCTTCTGGGCCGCGTGCACGGGCACGGTGTACGACGAGCCGGTGCGCAACGAGAACATGGTGCACTCGTTGGAGCACGGCGCCGTCTGGGTCGCCTACAACCCGGACCAGGTGCAGGGCGAGGACCTCGAGGCGCTGCGGCTGCGGGTCGAGAACAAGCCGTACATGATGATGTCGCCGTATCCGGACCTCGACAGCAAGGTGTCGCTGCAGTCGTGGGGCCGTCAGCTCAAGACCGACGACGTGCGGGACGAGCGGATCGACCAGTTCATCGCGGCGCTGCTGCGCAACCCGAACACCTATCCCGAGGTCGGGGCGTCGTGCGACGCGCTGGGCCCGGGCCAGTTCGACCCGGACAACCCGCCGCCGTTCGACCCGAGCGAGCCCGGTGAGGACGCGAAGCCCATGGACTACCAGGGCACCGAGAACGCCGCAGACGAGTCCGTCGGCGGCGGGCAGTAACCTTCCGGCTACTCCCCCGTCCGTGCCTACCGTCCCAGGGATTCCGCAGCGCACATGACCGACAAGCCAGACGAACCACGCTCGGTCGAAGCCGGTTCGACCGAGGCCGGCGACCCCGACACCGAACACACCGACGACACCGCGGCCGCCGGGTCGCCGGAGGCGGACTCGCCGTCCGACGACGCACCGGAGCCCGACGGGTACGAGCGTCGCGAGTGGCCGCGGTACGTGATCTTCGGTGCGGCGGCGCTGGCGTTGCTGCTCGTGGGCGCGACGATCGGGTTGCTGGTGGCGCGCAGCACGGAGGCCGAGACGGCGACGCATCCGGGTCCGGTGGACGTCGGGTTCGCGCAGGACATGTCGGTGCACCACCTGCAGGCCGTGACGATGGCGAACTGGGCGCGCGACCACAGCACCGACCCCGCGGTCCGGCAGCTGGCGTTCGACATCGCGAGCACGCAGACCGAGCAGATCGGCCGCATGAAGGGCTGGCTGATGCTGTGGGGCAAGCCCGAGGAGCCGGCAGGCGAGTACATGACGTGGATGTCGGAGCCGATGGGCGGTCACAACCACGAGACGGAGCCGGAGTCGGAATCGGAGGAGAACTCCACGGCGACGTCCGAGTCGGAACCCGCGCCGTCGGGGCCGTCCGGCGGTCAGGTCGGCGGCAGCAGGGCGATGCCGGGCATGGCGACCGAGCAGGAGCTGTCGAAGATGCGCTCGCTGTCGGGCGAGCAGATGGACGTGACGTTCCTGCAGTTGATGCTGCGCCACCACGAGGGCGGGGTGTCCATGGCCGAGTACGGCCGCAACCACGCGCGCATCACGGCCGTCTCGACGTTGGCGACGAGCATGTTGGCCTCGCAGCGGCCGGAGGCCGACACGATGCGCAACATGCTGGCCGAACGCGGCGCCGAACCGCTGCCGTTCCCGTAGGAAGGCGCGTCACCAGCTGAGTTCCTCGCAGCGCCGCGCGTGCTCGCGGGGTTCGACCTGCAGGGTGGCGTGTTCGATGCCGTAGTCGGCCGAGAGCAGCTGCTGGGCGTCGGCCAGGACGCGGCCGGTGTCGACGTCGGCGCCGACGGTCAGGTGGGCGGAGGCGACCTCCATGCCCGAGGTGAGGGTCCACACGTGCAGGTCGTGGACGTCCTCGACGCCGTCGAGTTGCGCGAGGCGCGCGCTGATGCCGGCGACGTCGACGCCGCGGGGTGCGTGCTGGAACAGGATGCGCAGCGACCGGGCGGCCAGGACCGTGGTGCGCGGCAGGATCCACACGCCGATGGCGACGCCGGCGATGGGGTCGGCGTAGCGCCAGCCGGTGAAGATGGTGATGACGGCGCTGATGAGCACGGCGACCGAGCCGACGAGGTCGGCCAGCACCTCGAGGTACGCGCCGCGCAGGTTGAGGCTCTCCTTCGCGCCCGCGCGCAGGAGTTGGAACGCCACGATGTTGGCGATGAGGCCGGCCGTGCCGGCGAGCAGCACGGGCACGCCGGGCACCTCGGGGGCGTCGCCGACGCGCTTGATCGCCTCGTAGAGGACGTACCCGGCGACGCCGAACAGCAGGAGCGCGTTGCCGAGGGCGGCCAGCACCTCGGCGCGGTAGAGGCCGAACGTGCGGCTGAACGTGGGGCCGCTGCGGCGGGCGAGGACGATCGCGGCGAGCGCCATGGTCAGGCCGATGACGTCGGTGAGCATGTGCGCGGCGTCGGAGATGAGCGCCAGCGACGAGGTCGCGAAGCCGACGGCGAACTCGAGCACCATGAACCCGGCGGTGATGGCCAGGGCGGCGGCGAGCCGGCCCTGATACGCGCCGGACGCGGACAGGGCGGTGTGCCCATGCCCGTGACCGTGTCCATGACCGTGGCCCATCGCAACCTCTTCCGACATATAGCGACATGCGCATGAGTGCAATACACGTAACGTTAACGCGCGCCCCCATCGAAGCGGAACCACCCGCGGCACAGCTCACACGCGCACGAAGATCGGGGACCGCACGCACGGCGGGTGAGGCGATGCGATAGGCTTCTGGGGTCGCCGAGAGGCGTCGGGCCCTCGTAGCTCAGTGGATAGAGCACTGCCCTCCGGAGGCAGGTGTCGCAGGTTCGAATCCTGCCGAGGCGCCCAAGTGAAGATCAGCAGAAACGGCCCGTGGCCGGCAGCGATGCCGACCACGGGCCGTTTGCTGTTCGCGGTCTCCGCAGATCAGCGCCGCAGCATCCCGCCCTCCCGGCCGAGCCAACGACACGACGATGTCGGTGCGGCGCGCCATGCTTCGACCACCCGTCGACACCGTGCTGGACGCGGTCCGCGAGCCCGTCGGGACCGGCCGGCGCCCCACGCGGCGTGCAGTGGCAGGCATGCACCGAGTGACGCCACAACCATGACCACGGGACTCGAGCCTGAGACACCTGCCTCCGGTGGCGGCCGTCAGCGGCCGGCCAGGTCCGCGTCGGCTTGCCGGACAGCCTGCACGAAGGACGGTCCGCCCGGCGGGTGGCGGCGCGCCGAGGGGCCGAGGTGGGTTTCGCGGAGGTCGTCCATGAGTGCGTCCCACATGGGTGGGCCGCCGCGTTCGAGGACGTCGGCCGCAGGCTCAGCGCCTCGTCGGCCGGGAGGTGCCGGCGGCCCCAGATGCCGATCTGCACGAGGACGGGCACCAGTTCGATGGACTGCTCGGTGAGGCTGTAGATGGCCTTCTGCTTGTGACTCGGGTCGTCGCTCCTGGTCAGCAGCCCATGGTCGACCAACATTCTCAGCCGGTCCGCGAGGATGTTCGTCGAGATGCCCTCCTCGGAGGCCAGCAACTCCCGGTAGTGCCGTTTGCCGGCGAACACGATGTCGCGCAGCACGAGCAGCGTCCACCGGTCCCCGAGGACCTCCACCGACAGGTTGATCGGACAGCGCGAACGGTGCCGGTCGGACATGCACACCTCCTACCGCTTGCATTTTCGCACCAGTCAGACCTACCGTACAAGCACTTGCAAAACACAAGCAGTCGAGGAGGAGTCGTGACCACCATCGAACCGATCGTCCGAGCGATACCGCCCACCGGCCGGGGCACGGAGCTGGCCGCCCCGGCGAGCGCGCCGACCCTCGACTGGAGCGAGGCCGAGCAGGGGCTCAACACGGACACGTTCTGCTGGCTGGCAACCGTCCGACCAGGCGGCGCTCCGCACGTCGTGCCGGTGTTCGCCGTATGGTCGGGCTCGAGCGTGTTCGTGTCCTCCAAGGACAGCTCCCGCAAGAGCAGGAACCTCGCCGCGGACGGCCGGTGTGTCGTCACCACGCAGGCAGCCGGGGCGCATCTGGTCGTGGAGGGCACGGCGACGCGGGTGTCCGATCGCGACACCCTGCAACACGCGTCGGAGGTCTTCGAAACGGTCTACGGCTGGCCGACCACCGTCACCGGCGACGCGATCGACGCGCCCTACAGCGCTCCCACGTCGGGCGGACCTCCGTTCGGCATCCACGAGATCACCCCGACGACGGCCTTCGCCTTCCCCGCCGAGGGAAACTTCATGCCGACACGGTGGCAATTCCCCACGGGCTGACCGTCGACATAGGACCAAACAACCAGGCCGGCTCGTCAACCGTCCGAGGTGCTCTTGCCCGGGGCGTCGTCGCCGTCGACGGACTCCCTGGCGATCGACCACGTCGCATGCCGTTCGGGTGGGCCGCGGAAGAACGCCACGATCTGGGAGCGCAGCGCCGCCAACGCCGAGATGCTCCAGTAGGCGACCGGGTACAGGGCGCCGAGCAGCAACGCCCGGTGGTCGAACCGGCCGTACTTGTGCCGCAACGACACCGCCACACACAGCTGGACGGTCGCGACGATCGCGATGGCCGCGCCCCAGCCGAGGCCGAACGCGAAGAATCCCAGCGCATGTCCCAGGAACACGTTGAGCACCGACAGCACGAGGGACAGCGCGAAGCAGATCACCCACACCATGGACAGCACCGACTCGGCGGCCAGCAGCCACAGGTGCCGGTTTCGCCATCGCCAGACCTGCGGCAGGTACTTGTGCAGCACCTCGCCCTGCCCGCGGGCCCAGCGTTTCCGTTGTGACCACAGCGCTTTCAGCTTCTGCGGGACCTGCATGCCGACGAGCGCGTGCGGAGCCTGCGCCGTGGTCCACCCGGACAGCAGCAGTCGCCACGTGAGGTCGATGTCCTCGGTCGCCATCCGGCCGTCGTAACCGCCGACCGCCAGCACCCGGCCCTTGCGGAACATGCCGAGCACGCCGGCCACGGTGCCGACACGTCCGGTCAACGTCTGGGTCCGGCGGATCAACCCGATCACCGCGGCGGCCTCGAGCACCTGCAGTTCGGCCAGAATCGTGGCCCGGTTGGTGACGTGCGGCGCGCCGGTGACGGCCGCCAACTGCGGCGACGACTCCATCACCGCCGCCAGGTACCGCAACGCCTCGGGATGCAGGTGCGAGTCCGCGTCGGTCACCACCACGAGCGGATACTTCGCCAGTCCGAACCCGATGTTGAGTCGCTCCCCCTTGCCCTGGTTCACGGGGTCCTCGATCACCCGTGCCCGGCGGTCGCCTGCCACGACCTCGCGCGCGCGTTCGGCGGTGTCGTCGCTGGAGCCGTCGTCGAGCACCAGCACCTCGAACTCCGGATAGTTCGACGCGAGGGCTGCGCGCACCGACGTGGCGATGGTCGGCCCCTCGTTGTAGGCGGGGATCAGGATCGTGACACCGGGCCAGCCTTCCGGCGGCATCGTCGTGCCGATGCGTTCGTCGAGGACGCGGTGCCAGATGCCGCCCGCGATCCACATCGCGGCGGTCACCGGCGGGTACAGCGCGACGACACCCAACAGGATCTGCAACGCGGTCAGGAAGGTCATCGTCACGGCCGCCCGTCGCCGAAGCGGTACCGGTTCCGGTCCTCGGCCGCGGGTGCCGAGTAGCGCCGCGCCTGCCGGATCCGATCCCACCGCAGGAGCGGCAGCACGAGCATCCAGAACGCGAACGACCCGAGCGTCACCAGCAGGCCGAAGGCGATGACCTGCGTCCGCTGCACCAGCCACCCGACGGCCCACAACGTGATCACCCACGCGACCGGACCGACGACGAGAGCCGCGATCAGCTTGGCCCGGGTCTCCGTGCGCAGCGGTCTGAACGAATCGTCGCCGGCGTGCCAGTCGTCGCTGGTCCAGTACGGCTCATCCTGTGACGCCATGCGCCCATGTTGCCAAGACGGCGGGCCGACAGCCGGATGTGAAACGCCGGTTCACACCCAGGGCGGAACCGGTGGCCCCCGCCCGGCTCAGGCGTGCATCGTGCCGGTGTCGATGAATCGCTGGTGCCAGGACAGCGATTCGCCGAGCAGGTGCGGGGTGTGCTTGCCGTACGCCGAGGCCGTCGCGCGCTCCAGGTAGTCGCGCAGCATCGGCCGGAAGTCGGGGTGGGCGCAGCGTTCGATGATCAGCTCGGCGCGCCGCCGGGGCGAGAGTCCGCGCAGGTCGGCGAGGCCCTGTTCGGTGACGATCACGTCGACGTCGTGCTCGGTGTGGTCGACGTGCGAGACCATCGGCACGATCGCCGACACGGCCCCGCCCTTGGCGACGGACGGGGTCACGAAGATCGACACATAGGCGTTGCGGGCGAAGTCGCCGGAGCCGCCGATGCCGTTCTGGATGCGGCTGCCCATCAGGTGCGTGGAGTTGATGTTGCCGTACATGTCGGCCTCGACGATGCCGTTCATCGCCAGACAGCCCAGCCTGCGCACGACCTCGGGGTGATTGCTGATCTCCTGGGGGCGCAACAGGATCCGGTCGCGGAAGTCGGCGGCACGACCGTTGAACCGGTCGACGGCCGACGAGCTCAGGGAGAACGCGGTCGCCGACGCCATCCGCAGCTTGCCCGATTCGATGAGGTCGAGCATGCCGTCCTGAATGACCTCGGTGTAGGCGGTCATGCCGTCGAACGGGCCCTCGCGCAGTCCGGCGAGCACGGCGTTCGCCACATTGCCGACGCCGGACTGCAGCGGCAGCAGTTCCACGGGCAGGCGCCCGGCGAGCACCTCAAGGTCGAAGAAGTCGAGGACGTGCCCGGCGATCCGCCGGGACGTCTCGTCGACCGGGGTGAACGCCGAGTTGCGGTCGGGCGCCTCGGTGGGCACGACGGCGATCACCTTGTCGGCGGGGCACTCGAGGTAGGGCACGCCGATGCGGTCCTCGGGCCTGGTGATCGGCACGGGTGTGCGGTGCGGCGGCAGCGCGGTGCCGTAGTAGACGTCGTGCATGCCTTCGAGGTGCTCGCTCTGCCACGAGTTGACCTCGAGGATCACGCGGTCGGCCTGGTCGAGCCAGGTCTTGTTGTTGCCGATGGACGACGACGGGACGAGTTTGCCGTCCTCGGTGATGCCGCTGACCTCGACGACCGCCACGTCGAGGCTGCCGAACACGCCCTGCCACACGCGCTGAGCGACGTGCGAGAGGTGGATGTCGGTGTAGTCCATCCGCCCGTCGTTGATCTTGGCGCGGGTGACGGAGTCCGACTGGTACGGCAGGCGCATCTCGATGCCCTCGACCTCGGCGAGCGCGCCGTCGAGTTCGGGGGCGGTGGAGGCGCCGGTCCACAGGCCGACCTTCATGGGTTCGCCGCGTTCGCCGGCCGTGGCGACGCGTTTGGCCAGCGCCCCCGGCACGTCCTTCGGGTAGCCGGCGCCGGTGAAACCGCTCATGCCGACGTTGTCGCCGCTGTCGATGAGGTCTGCCGCCGCGGCGGCGTCCATCACCTTCGCCGCGAGTGCCCGATTCCGAATGCGCCCGGTCATCTGCCGTCCTTCCGCCACGTCGAGGTCGAACGAGCCACCGCGCGGGTGGCCTGATCAGTCGCCGAGATTAGGCACATCCGTGCTCCCGCTTCGCTGTGACATGGACCACTGCCCGGTTCTACGGACTCGACTGCTGCACACGAATCCGCAGGTCACAGCCGCTGTCCACACCGCGGCCGCGACCGGCCGAGTGCCGGGTGTCCGGTTCGCTGAGCGACCGCCGTGGTCGCGCCGCGAACGTCGGGCCGAGTCGGCGGCTGTTCGCCCGGTGACACCCGGGGTTCGCTGGGCGAACAGGGCGACGATCAGTTTTCGGGCGTGCCGACGGGCCGCGCCGGGGTGTGGTGAACCCGCTGGTCGTGACCGCTTTGCCGCGTCCGGGAAGGGCGCGCCTACGGGCGCGGGACGCGCGCTGCGGGGCGCTCGGCGGCCTTGCCCCGATTCTGCGTGCGATTAACGTTGTCGGCGACGTCGAAATTGAAGAATCGGCACATCCGCCGACGCGCGCGTTCGTTTTCGAGCAATCAGGGAAAGGGACAATGTCTAAAGACCTTCAGGTCGACAGCACGAGTGATTTCTTCCGGGTGCACGAGCAGGAGTTCGGGGACGACCCGATCGCGGTGCGGGAGAGCGACCACTACGCCCAGGAGTACGTGGGCGGCATCGTCGACAAGTGGGACGACCTGATCGACTGGCCGCGGCGCGCCGAGGGTGAGGGGCGCTTCTTCGTCGACCAGCTGAAGACGCGCGGTGCGAAGCGGGTGTTGGATGCGGCGACGGGCACGGGGTTCCACTCGGTGCAGTTGGCGGAGGCCGGGTTCGACACGGTCAGCGCCGACGGCAGTCCGCAGATGTTGGCGAAGGCGTTCCGTAACGGGTTGGCGAACGGCGGCCATCTGTTGGAGCTGGTGCACGCGGATTGGCGGACGTTGAAGCGGGATGTGCACGGCGAGTTCGATGCGGTGATCTGCCTGGGCAACTCGTTCACGCACCTGTTCTCGGAGCACGATCGGCGGAAGGCGTTGGCCGAGTTCTACTCGGTGCTCAAGCACGACGGCGTGTTGATCATCGATCAGCGGAATTACGATGCGCTGCTCGACGGCAAGACGACGGGTAAGAGCAGCTATTACTACTGCGGTGAAGAGGTCAACGCGGTGCCGGATCACGTCGACGAGGGGTTGGCTCGGTACAAGTACAGCTTCGACGACGGCGGCGAGTACTTCTTGAACATGTTCCCGTTGCGTCGGGACTATCTGCGCGGGTTGCTGCGGGATGTCGGGTTCCAGCAGATCAACACGTTCGGCGATTTCCAGGAGACGGCCGCCGACGACCGGGAGCCGGATTTCTATATCCACGTGGCCGAGAAGGGCTATCTGGCCGAGCTGGCCGACTGACCGTTCGGGCGGCGTGTCGCGCCGGACGGGCGTGGTTGGGACCGCGGCGCGGGTGGGTTCACCTGCGCCGCGGTCCGAGCTGCAGGTCGGCTTCGATGCGGGCCGCGGTGCGGGCGAGGAGGGGGACGATCTCGCGGCGGACGCCTTCTTCGGTGGAGGAGTGCACGTCGAGGGAGACGTTGGCGGCGGCGCACACACGGCCGTCGGTGTCGTGCACGGGGACGGCGACGCCGCGGAGGCCTTCTTCGAGTTCGTCGTCGGTGATGACGTAGCCCTGTTTGCGGATCTCGGCCAGTTCGGCCAGCAGGTCTTTGCGGGTGGTGACGGTGTGTTGGGTGAGGGCGGGTAGTTCGGTGGTGCGCAGGCCTGCTTCGAGGCGTTCGGGGGCGATGGCGGCGAGGAGCACTTTGCCCATGGAGGTGGCGTGGGCGGGCAGGCGGGTGCCGACGGGGATTTCGACGCTGAGCAGTTTGGGGCTGGGCACCTGGGCGACGTAGCGGATTTCGGTGTCTTCGAGGACGGCCAGGGCGGTCATTTCGCGTACTTCGGCGGTGAGCCGGCGCAGGTGGGGTTCGGCGATCTGTGGGAGCGAGCGGCTCGATAGATAGGCGTGGCCGAATTCGAGGACCTGCGGGGTGAGGGCGAAGCGGCGGTTCTCGTGGCGGACGTAGCCGAGTTCGATGAGGGCGAGCAGGATGCGCCGCGCTCCTGCCCTGTCGAGGCCGCTGGCGCGGGCGACCTCGGTGAGGGTCAGCTCGGGCTGGTCGGCCGAGAAGGCCCGGAGCACGGCAAAGGTCCGTCCCACCGAACGCACGCAGCACCCACCTTCGATTCGCGTGACCAGGGATTTTAGCGCAGGCACCCTGGGTGACCGACCAGGCCGAGCGCAGCGTCGGGACGAGGACCGTGCAGAATGCGCGTGGACGCGGAACCTGTCGATCGTGGGGCACCCTGGATGAGCAGCATTTACTCAGATGACTCGCGGAGAGCCGCCACCATGATCAACACGGTGTGTCAGGCGTGCAGCGGCGACGGTTACACGCCGCAGCCGCTGTTCTCGGTGGTCGACAACGAGCCGCACACCGCCGTCCGCCCTCGCCCGTGCCGCTGGTGCGGCAAGACGGGCACGCGGCGCGGCATCCGCCCGCGCGACTGACTGCGTTTCGCCAGGTCAGAAGGGAGGCGGGGCGTTCGGATCGGTCGACTGCGGGGGCTTCGGCGGTATCTTCGGGGTCAGGATCGATGTGCGACGTCCGGTGTGCGTGCGGCCGAGCGGCGTGGTGACCGTGGTGGTCCCGTGGGTGGGGTCGTGGCGGGTTGTCCAGCCGGGTGTGTTCTTCATGCGGTGATGACGTCGGCACCGTGCGGCGAGGTTGGCCAGTGAGGTCGGCCCGTGGTCACGGACCCATTCTTGGACGTGGTCGGTGTCGCAATGGCGTGCGGGCCGTCGGCACCACGGGATGGTGCACTCCCGGTCGCGGACCCGGATGGCTTCGCGGAGGGTGGTAGTCGGGCGATACCGCGACCGACCCAGATCGACGGGGTCGCCGGTGGCGGGGTCGCAGATGACCTTGCGCAGTACGCTCTGGGGGTTGGTCATGATCTCTCGGCCGAGGGTGCCGGGGATGGGCCCGTAGCCGTCCAGCTCAACCCCGGTCTCGGAGTACGACAGGGCGGTGTCGACGGGCATGTGCAGGTACACCATCGCGGCCGCCTGAGGCACCTGTGCACCGGGATCGTTACCCAGCAACAGGTCGACGGCCACATCGGTGCGGAGCTGCTCCAACGTGCGGGACTCGCCCTTCTTCCGCAGCTGCCGAGCCATGGCATCCACCCGCGAGTAGCAGGCGGACACCACCTCGGACCGGGTTGAGACGATCAACTCCGATTGGACGTGGTCGCCGTGCTCGACCACCACCTTGCGGTCTGCCTCAGCCTTGCGGGCCCGCTCAACCCGACCCCCGGGATCAACCTTCTCCACCAGTCGTCCGACGATGCGTACGAGGTTGTGTGGCTGCCACGTCGTCCCGGCCGCAGACGACAGCTTCTCCGAAAGCTGGACATCCACCTCGCGGGCCTGCTCGTCCGACAACGGCGCGGTGACATCCAAGACCCGCGAGGCGGGGTAGTACTCGATCAACCCGCTCTTCATCGCGTCCAACAGCCGAGGCATCCGCGAAACCAGACTCGACGCATGAGCAATCCGAGCCTCAACAAACCGCACCGAAGCCCGATACTCCGGCACCAACGCCTCAGCCAACCAAGCCCGACCCTGTCGATCCCCAGGATCAGCAGCAGCTAACGCCACCATCTCCTCAGCATCCAACCAAGCCCGCCGAGAACGCAACGAAACCGCAATCGAGGCAACATCCCCAGAACCATTCACCCGTCTAATATTACAGAACAATCACACGAAACGAACCACCCACAAGAATGAACCACAAAACGCCACCCAACAAACCCCACGCCCCCAAGAACGCCAACCCCCGAAGCGAAGCAAGGGCCAAACCGCCACCCCAAAACACCAAACAGACCCCACCTCCGGAGTGTCATCCCGTCGACCTGGGCGAAGCCCGATCACGCTGACCCGAGGGGGCAACCCACAACCAAACCGGAAACCAACCTCGAAACCTTGCCCCCTCGGGTCAGCGTGATAGCCGGATGGCAGGTCGACGGGATGACACGGAGCAGGAGCGCAGCTGCCCCAACATCCCGGAGACCTGCCCGCCGGCGAGGCACCCCACACCGCCCCGAACCGCCAACACAGCGTCGCAGATTGCCAACACCACGACACAGAACGCTGACACGGCGCCCCAGAATGCCAACACGGCGACGCGAAACGCTGACACGACGCCGTGAAGCGCCCACCCCCGATCCCCCACTCAGCGGCTACACGTACCCCCACGCGGCCGGGCAGGATCACCCCTGTGTCCAGGCATCGTCACCATCGCACGCTGTGGCCGCCGTGCCGGTGTGAGTCGCGGTACGAGTCGATGTGGGCGCCGGACTGCCGCCGTAAGAGCTGTTGGGCGAGGTGGACGTTCACGGTCCTGGGCCCGGGCCTGGTCGTCCTCACTCTGACCCTGTTCCTGGCCCTGCACGCGGGCTCCGACCACCCGGAATGCACCCCGGGTTACGCGGAGAAGGTCCGAGGCGTCTGCACCCAGACGTAACCGCCGCCCCAGGGGCCTACCGCATGATGCTGCGCTGCGAGAAGTCCTCGTCGTCATCGTCGTCGGGCGGCGGCACGTCCTCGTCCGCCGGCGATTCGTCGCCGAGCACCTCGCCGACAGTGCTGTCGGTGGCGAGCAGTTCCTCGCGTTGCTCGTCCGACATGTTCTCCCACCGGGCGAAGCCTTCCTGGAACAGATCGCCGAACACGCCGCTCTCCATCAGGTCGCGCGGACGCGCGCCGTCGAGGATCGCGGCGGCCAGTTCGCTCAGTTCCCGGCGGTCCGACCGGGCGAGCTCGGCGTACTCGGCGAGAATGCGCTCGCGCGCCGCTTCGATGTGGTCCACCTGAATCATCGCTCCACTCAGAGGTTCTCGTACCGGTCGACGATCACCGGCAGGCCTTGGTCGTCGAGCATCAAGTTGTTGCCCGATCCCCGGAGTTCCTTGAGTTCCTCCAGCTCGACCTCGGTGAAGTCGACCTCCTTCAACTCGGCCGCTGCCAACGCGTCCGCCGCCTTGCCGGTCGCGTCGTCCAACGATGGTTTGACGGCCTCGTTGAAGTAGGACCGCATGTTGAAGCTGTTCTTGAGCAGGCTCAGCCCTGCGGTACCGATCGCGTCGACAACGACGCCCATGATCGGCTCGATCGCCTGGTAGTCGTCGACCGCGCTCCGGGCCGCGTCTCGGTAGTTCTCGGCCAATCTCTCGATGGGCTCGACCGTCCCATCGATGACCTGACTACGGATGTCGCGGAGCGCGAAGTTGAAGGCGCTGTAGGCGTTTCCGCTCCATACTGCTTCCAGCTGTTCCACGTGCGCGATGAAGTTCGTCATGATGTCCCGGATGCATTCGGCGAGATTGTCCAGAGCTTCGGCGCAGTTCAGGAACGCTTCCCAGTCCCCGGCGAACCGCTTTCCCAACCAGTCCATCGGGTCGTCGGCGAACCAGGTGATGATCCACCGCACCTGGTACTGGACACTGAAGTGGTCGAGGATGTTGTTGGGTTCGGGTTGGATGTACACGTCGTCGGCGTCCGCGTTCGGCGCGACCAGACGTTCCTCGGGTTCGGCCACGGTCGGGAACCCGGCACTGGGTTCGATCGTCTCGGAGTCGCTGGCGCGGGCCCGGTCCAGCTCGTCGGAATCCGGCTGGAACAGGCGCTCGAGCTCGAGAAGTTTCTCCCGCGAATCGTCCTCCTGCTCCAGGTACAGACCCTGGATCTGACCCAGGTACCCGTGCAGTGTGTCGGTGAAGTATTCGTGGAGATGGTCGAGCTGACTTTCGATCTTCCCCATCGCGTCACTGTGTGCGGTGGAAAAGATGTTGAGGATTCCTTCGCCGGTGAATCCGAAATCCCCGTGTGTCGTGATATACGTCTTCGCCGAGTGCAGATCCTCGCCGAGATGCTCCAACACCGTCGCGAACGCCGTGAACCCGACGTTCTCGAACTCGTACCCCAAGTGGCCTCCGATGCGCCGACTCGATCGAGGTCCCCTGGGGCGACCCATCGAGCGCTCAGCCAGGCGACGTTGCCGTGAAGTTCCTGATGTTGATCATAGGGATCCCCCGGTCGGGTTATCAACCGATTTGCCCGGACTGCCCGCATCGCCCCTGTTCCTCCCTGCGCATGGGCTTGGTCACCGAGAGCAGCGAGTGGCGGCCGACACTGATCGGCCACGTCGTGTTCACGTATTCTCGACGGGGTGCTGACCGACCCCACCCCGACCGACACCACCCTGTCCGCCCCCGCCCCGGCGGGAACGGCCGCGCCGGAAGCGACCGCGCGGGCCGCTGCGTCCACGGCGAAACGTGCCCGTCTCGCGGTCGAGTTCGCGGTGCTGTTCTTCGGGGCGATCGTCGCGTTCGCGGCGGTGGGGGACAACGTTCCACCGATCCCGTTCCTCGTCGTGCTCGGTATCGGTTGTGTCGTGTATCTGTTGCGCGCCAAGGATTTCGATCGTCGCAACCTGTGGCGCGCGGGGGCGGTGAGCCGCGAGTTGCCGTCGATTCTCGGGCCGTGGGCGGCGGCTGTGTGGCGGCGATCGCCGGGGTCGCGGTGTTCATGCCGGACGACCTGTTCGTCCTGCCCCGCACCGAACCGGCGCTGTGGGCGATGATCGCGATCGGCTATCCGGTGCTGAGCGTGTACCCGCAGGGGCTGATCTTCCGCGCATTCCTGTTCCACCGGTACGGCCCGGTGTTCGGCACGGGCGTCGGCATGATCGTGGCGAGCGCGGCCGCGTTCGGGTTCGCGCACATCATCTTCGGGAACCTGTTCGCGATCCTCGCGACCACGGCCGGCGGCCTGCTGTTCTCGTGGCGCTACGCGCGCAGCCGATCCCTGCTGGTGGCGTCGATCGAACACGGCCTCTACGGCGTCCTGTTGTTCACCGTCGGACTCGGCACGTTCGTCTACCACGGAGCGTGACGCGCCCCGCCGAACTCACCGCCGCCGACGCGGCTTGCCGGGTTTGCCACCCCTGCCCGGTTTCCCCGGCCGACCGGGACGACCCCGCTGCTGCGCCCCCTTCGGCGACTGCCTCCCAGCAGACGTGCCCGCAGATTTCCCACTCGAAGCAGCCTTCCCGGACCCAGCCTTCGCCCCGGCTGACTTCGCCCCGTCCTCTCCCCCGGCGGGCCCGCGTCCGCGGGTGCTGTTGACGGTGCGGCCGCGGACGATGCCGATGAACTCCTCGACGAGGTCGGTGGTCTCACCCTCGATCCACGACAGCGCCACCTGCGACTGCGGCACGGGTGCATCGTCGGTGCCGATGAGGGGCCGGTAGGTGAGGCTCTTGCGGTGGTGCAGCCGGGCGAGGGACTGCGGCACGATCAGCACGCCGACGCCGGCGGCGACGAGTTCGATCGCCCCGGCGGTGGTGTCGGGTCGTGCGACGGCGGGCCGGCCGGGCAGCCGGTCCCAGTCCAGCGTGTCGTCGTGGGGGTGCAGGACGACGTCGTCGTCGAGGTCGTCGACGGTCAGTTCGTCGGCGACGGTGAGCACGTGTTCCTTCTCGACGACGACCACGCTCGTCTCGGTGTACAGCGGGATGGCGTGCAGACCGGAGCGGTCGATGGGCAGGCGCAGCAGCACGACATCGACGTGGCGGTCGCGCACGAGGTCGGCGGCGTCGGCGGCGGGCACGGCGACGAGTTCGAGACGGACGTCGGGGACACGTTCGCCCCACATGCGCACCCACTTGTCGGGGATGACCCCGGGGACGTAGGCGAGCCGGAACACGGGCGGTTCTGCGGGCTCGGCGGGGGTGCTCACCGGGTCAGATTACCGGGCGTGGTCGCCGCTCACGCACCTGCGGATACCCTGGGGGCATGACGTCGCGCAAGACCTCCCAGACCATGAAGCCCGCCACCGCGGCGAAGAAGCTGGGGGTCTACCTCGAGGCCACCCCTGCCGAGTTCCAGGAGGGCGTGGTGTCGCGCGACGAGCTCAACGCGTTGCAGGCCGAGCCGCCGGAGTGGTTGCGGGAGCTGCGGCGCAACGGCCCGCACCCGCGTCCGGTGGTCGCCGCGAAGCTCGGCGTCTCGATGAGCGGCCTCGCCCGCGCCGGGCTCACGGATCCGCTCACCACCGAGCAGATCAACGCGATCAAGGACGAGAACCCGGACTGGCTCCAGCGCGAACGCGCCACCTACGCCGAGGTGAAGCGCGAAGAGGCCGCCAAGAAGCAAGCCGCAGCTGCGGAGAAGAAGACCGGCCGTTCCTGACCCCGGTCACCAGATCTGGACGATCATCACGACGAAGATCCCCACGACGAGGAGAACGGCCAGACCCGTCAGGCGACCGTCGCGATCGGAAGCACGCGCGGTGGTTCCGGCTCCCGGTGGGACAGTCCCGACGTCTGCCCCGACTCCGGCGGGGTGTCGCCGGGCCGGACGCTGCCGCCCGGCTCGAGACCCGGGGTCTCATCAGGCGACGGGTCCGGCGGTTGTGCCGTCATCGACGTTCCTCACCCTTCGATACCTTCGATGCCCGGTCTCGCCGACGCGTACCCGAGCCCGGCGCGGGCGAAACGAGAGCCACCGAGCCCCACATCGCGGAGAGCACCCGGCCACGGCCTCGGTCAGCTCACCAGGATCTGCGGTGACAGCTCCTTGAGCCGCGCGTTCGCCCAGCGCATCTGCCGCAGGCACTGCGGGTGACAACGCCGCGCCAGGTCGAGGAGTTCGCCGTCCTCGGCGGCCTGCGCGCCCTGCGCCAGCAGCTCCCAGTCCACCGACACCCCGGCCGCCTTCCGGTGGACCTTGCGCAGATCCGCCAGCAGCAGAAGACCCATTTCGGGCCGGGTGGCGAACCGGTCCCCCGCCGCGCGCCAGAAGCGGGCGACCTGTTGCGAGCCGTAGGTCGGCTCGGCGCGCATGCGCAGCCCGTACCGACTGCGACCGTGGCGAGTTCGCCCACGTGCTGGCGGGACCAACGCGCGAGATCGCCCGCCAGGTGACTCACGCCCGCCTCGGCGCGGTGGCGCTGCGCGACGTGCAGCAGGCACACGGCCAGATTCCGCTCGGAACGATGTAACTCCCGTAACGCCAACGCCAGTTTCATGCCCGATTCTCCCTGTGGTGTCCGGCGACGCCGACGCCTTCGGCCGGATCGAGTGACTCGTCGACCTCGGCAGCCGGTCCCCCACGGTCGGTGGGACGCCGCCGGTCACCGGCGCCGATGCCGTGGTCGTCGGCGCGGGTGCCGGTATGCCCTCGCCCGCCCCGACGCGCCGCACGGCGACGGCCGCGGTCTTGAAGATCGGCTGTTTGGACGCCGGATCCCAGTCGGTGACGGTGAGTTCGTTCGCCGCGCGGCCGTCGTCGGCGTCCTGGTCCCAGTATCCGTAGTGGAACGGAAGGAACACCGTGCCGTCCCGGATTCCGCTGACCCGAAGCCGCGCGCGCAACCGTCCTCGCGGGTTGGCGAGTTCGAGCAGATCGCCCTCCGCCGCGCCGAGCTGTTCCGCGTCACCGCGGGAGAGTTCGGCCCACACCTCGGGAGCGGCATCGTTGAGCTGCGCGGCGCGACCGGTCTTGGTGCGGGTGTGGAACTGGTACAGCGTTCTGCCCGTGATGAGCACGAACGGCAGCTCAGCCGTCGGCGTCTCGTGGGGCGGGACATAGCCCGCGGCCTTGAGCACCGCCTTTCCCGACGGGTTCATCGCGCGGTACTCGGTCGGTTCGAGCGGCGCGCCGGTGAGCAGATCCTTGCCGTAGTCCTCGCAGACGTCGGGTGCGGCCCAGAAACCGCCCTCGGTGTACAGCCGCTCGGTGCCCTCCGGACGGTCCGATGTGCACGGCCACTGGATCCCGCCCTCGGTGCGCAGACGTTCGTAGGTGATGCCCGTGTAGTCGCACGGCCTGCCCGCGCTGCACCGTTTCCACGCCTCGAACGCCGACTCGGGATCGTGCCAGTTCGGGAGCGGGTCGCCGTCGGCGTCACGGAAGTCCATGCGCCGCGCGTAGTCGAGGAAGATGTCCAGATCGGACCGAGCCGCTCCCGGCGGGTCGACCGCCTTCTCCGACAGATGCACGGTGCGGTCGGAGTTCGTGAACGTGCCGGTCTTCTCGCCCCAGGTCGCCGCGGGCAGCACGACGTCGGCGAGTTCGGCCGTCTCCGTCCGGAACAGATCCTGCACCACCAGGAACAGCCGGTCGTCGCCGAGGACGGAGCGGATGCGCCGCAGCTCCGGAAGCGACACGGCCGGATTCGTCGCCGTCACCCACAGAAAACGCAGCGAGCCCTGCTCGGCGTAGCGGATCATCTGCATGGCATGCGTGGGCGGTGCGTAGTGCGGGATGTGCATGACGTCGACGTTCCACAGCTCGGCGAGCTCGGCCACGTGGGCGTCGTTGCTCCAGTTGCGAAAGCCGGACAGATCGCCGTTCGCGCCGCACTCACGCGTGTTCTGCGCCGTCGGCTGGCCGTTCATCTGCAGGACGCCGGCGCCCGGTCTACCGAGCATGCCGAGTACCAGGTGCACGTTGTTGACCTGCACGGCCGCGGCGGTGGCCTGGTTCGACTGGTAGAAGCCCTCCAGCACGGTGGACAACAGCCGGTCGGCCGAGGCCACGAGTTGCGCGGCCTCGCGGATGTCGTCGGCGTCGACCCCGCTGATCCGGCCCGCTTCCTCGGGCGGGTAGTCGCGCACCCGGTCGGCCAGTTCGGCGAATCCGACGGTGTGGGCGTCGACGTAGTCGCGGTCGACCAGATCACGCGTGATGAGCTCGTGCAGTATTCCGTTCATCAGCGCCAGATTCGTCCCCGGCAGGGGCGCGAGGTGCACTGTCGCCGCCTCCGACACCGGCGTGCGGCGCGGATCCACACAGAGGATCCGGGGCGGCTCGGGCCCGGCCAGCCGGTCGAGGATCCGGCTCCACAGCACCGTCTGCGTCTCCGCCATGTTGTGCCCGTAGAGCGCGATGACGTCGGCGTGGTCGATGTCGCCGTACGAGCCGGGCTGTCCGTCGGAGCCGAACGATTCCTTGAGTGCCTGCGCGGCGGTGGCGGTGCACAACCGGGTGTTGCCGTCGACGTGGTTGGTGCCGATGGCACCGCGTCCGATGACGGCCTGCGTGTAGTACTCCTCCAGGAACAGCTGTCCGCTGGTGTAGAAGCCCATCCCGCCGGGTCCCTGCCGGTCGAGCACCCGCCGACTGGTCCGGACGATCTCGTCCATCGCGGTGTCCCAGTCGGTCTCGACCAGCCGGCCTTCGCGGCGGACCAGCGGTGCGCGCAGGCGGTCCGGCGAGGCGTTCGCCCGCCACGCGAACAGATCCTTGGGGTCGAGCCGGCCGTGGTTGACGCGGTCGTCGCCGCGGCCTCGGACACCGACGATGCGCCCGCCGGAGACTGCGATGTCGAGGGCGTCACCGTTGGAGTGCAGGATCGAGGCCGACGGCACCCACCGTTCGACGTCCTCGGCACGCATGCCGTCCTCGAGCGCGGCGTCGACCCGCACGGGCCAGCTCGCACCGCGGCCGTACGGAGTGCGACGTCCCCACGGTTCGGCGATGCGGTCTCGGCGGCTCATGTACCTCCTCCGGTGCGCCCGCGGTGGCAGCTCGGTGCCGGCTGCCGCCGGCGCATCGGGCGTACCCCGAGGCCGGGCCCGCTAACCGCGAAACGCTTCGCTCCGGAGAAGAACCGGCGGGTGGGCGCACGTGCGCCCACCCGCCGTCACTCGGTGCGGCTCGGTAGCTGCGGCTCAGTGGCCGCGGGCGATCCACTCCTCCAGATGCGGCGCCTCGGTGCCGATCGTGGTGCCGTCGCCGTGTCCGGTGTGGACACGCGTGTCGGCGGGCAGGGTGAAGAGCCGGTCGCGGATCGAGCCGATGATCGTCGGGAAGTCCGAGAACGACCGGCCGGTCGCGCCGGGTCCGCCCGAGAACAGGGTGTCCCCGGAGAACAGGGCCTTGGCCTCGGGCAGGTGCAGGCACGTCGACCCCGGCGAGTGGCCCGGCGTGTGCAGGAACTCGATGTCGGTGCCGGCCACCGACAGGCGGGCCCCGTCCTCGAGTTCGCTGAACGGCACGCCCGGGTGGGTCATCTCCCACAGCGGCCGGTCGGCCGGGTGCAGCAGCACGGGTGCGTCGAATTCCGCGGCGAGCTGCGGGGCGTGGGTGACGTGGTCGTTGTGGCCGTGGGTGCAGACCACCGCCACGACGTTGCGACCCGCGACCGCATCGGTGATCGCCTTGGCGTCGTGGGCGGCGTCGACGATCACCACGTCGTTGTCGTCGCCGATGAGCCAGACGTTGTTGTCGACCTCCCAGCTGCCGCCGTCGAGTTCGAAGACGCCGCTGGTGACGACGTTGTCGATGCGTGCGCTCACAGGATCACCACCGACCGCAGCACCTCGCCGGCGTGCATGGTGTGGAAGGCCTTCTCGACGTCGTCGAGGGTGATGCGTTCGGTCACGAATTTCTCCAGTGGGAGCCTGCCCTGTTCGTGCAGGTCGATGAGGGTCGGGAAGTCGCGTTCGGGGAGGCAGTCGCCGTACCAGGAGGACTTGAGCGACCCGCCCCGCGCGAAGAAGTCGATCAGCGGCATGTCGAGGCGCATGTCCGGGGTCGGCACGCCGACGAGCACGACCGTACCCGCGAGGTCGCGAGCGTAGAAGGCCTGCTTCCACGTCTCGGGCCTGCCGACGGCGTCGATGACGACGTCGCGCCGAAGCCGCCGGTCAGCTCCTGGATGGCTTCCACGGCGTCGACCTCGGTCGCGTTGACCGTGTGCGTGGCGCCCAGGTCGCGTGCCCAGTCGAGCTTCTTCGGGTCGCGGTCGACGGCGATGATCGGCGACGCACCGGCCAGGCGCGCACCGGCGATCGAGGCGTCGCCGACGCCGCCGCAGCCGATGACGGCCACGGAGTCGCCGCGGGTCACCCCGCCGGTGTTGACGGCCGCGCCGATGCCCGCCATGACGCCGCAGCCCAGCAGGCCGGCGACGGCGGGGTCGGTGTTCGGGTCGACCTTGGTGCACTGTCCGGCGTGCACGAGCGTCTTGTCGGCGAACGCGCCGATACCGAGCGCCGGGCTGAGCTCGGTGCCGTCGGTCAGCGTCATGGGCTGGGACGCGTTGAAGGTGTCGAAGCAGTACTGCGGGCGGCCGCGTTTGCACGCCCGGCACTGCCCGCACACGGCACGCCAGTTGAGCACGACGAAGTCGCCGGGTTGCACCGATTCCACGCCCTCGCCGACGCGCTCGACCGTGCCGGCGGCCTCGTGGCCGAGCAGGAACGGGAACTCGTCGTTGATTCCACCGTCGCGATAGGTCAGATCGGTGTGGCACACGCCGCACGCGGCGATCGATACGACGACGTCACCGGGCCCTGGGTCCGGGATGACGATGTCGGTGAGCTCGACCGGAGCCCCTTCGGAGCGGGCGATCACGCCGCGGACTGTTTGTGGCATCGGGTCGTTCCTCCGCGTTGAGGGACAAAGACATGCGCATCACCGCATGTCGCATCGAGCGTAGTGCGCTGCGACACAGGTATGACCTATCCGAAGGGACAGCATTACCTAGACTTCCGGACAGCTAGGGTGGCGGTATGCCGGATTCCGTGACCGCCCTGACCGGACTGCGTGAGGTCCTCGACGGGCCTCTCCACGACATCGCACGCCGCCTGTCGCACTTCACGGCGAGCCGGTGGTCGCACACCGCGCTGGTCGTCTTCACCCGGGAATGCACGGGCCGTCCACGCAAGACGGCCGGCGACGTCGAGATGCTCAACCGGGTGACGATCAGCGAACTCGAGCACGTCAAGCAGTCCCTCGAGCCGGGGAACACGACGTGCGCGACGTTCACCCTCGCGGGCGAGCGACGCAGGCTGTGGGCGGTGCGCGACCAGTCGGACATGCTGCTGGTGCTGGTGCCGAGGTCGCCGAGCCGGTCGTTGCCGGAGGCGGACCTGCTGGCCGCGTTGTTCGGCATCGTGGCGACGTCGATCCGCCAGCAGGTGGCCCAGGCCAGCCCGGACTACCTGGCCGAGTCGCGGGCGGCGGCGCTCGAACGCGAACGCACGATCACCGAGCTGGCGACCGCGCACGAATCGACGCTCGTCGGGTTGTTGACGACGTTGCGGTCGTCCGATCTGGACGACACGCGCGCCCGCACGGCGGCGCGCGACGCGGCGTCGGCGGCGCTGGTGACGTTGCGGACGGCGCAGCAGTCCGACCAGGCCCTGTCCAGCGAGGCTGCGCCGACGGCGTTCGCGGCGCTGGCGGGCGAGGTCCGGCAGATGCTGCGCCACCACGCGGCACCCATCGAGTTCGCCGCCCCCGCAGCCACGGGCCGGACCCTGCCGGGCGACATCGCCCACGCCGCACGGGCGATGACGCACACCGCGGTCCTGGCGCTCACGGCCGATCCGGACCTGACCCGGCTGCGGATCGCGTGGACACACGACGAGACGACGCTGCTCGTCGACGTCCGCGACCAGAGCTCCGGGGAACTCGACACCACCGCGCTGCGCGGACAGCTCCAGGGGCGCGCCCGCACGCTCGGTGCCACGGTCGGCGTCGACGCGACGCCCGGGTGGGGCAACCGGGTCACGGTCGACGTGCCGCTCGATCCGCCCGCCGACGCCGGCGGCGCGACCCGCCTGACCGACCTCAACCGGCGCGAACGCGAGGTGCTGGACCTGCTGGCGCAGGGCAAGCGCAACAAGGCCATCGCCGCCGACCTGGGTGTCACGGAGAGCACCGTGAAGTTCCACGTGACGCGGGTCCTGCAGAAACTCGACGTCAGCACCCGCGGCGAGGCCGCCGCCCTGGCCCTGACGACAACCACCTGACCCGCCGTGTCAGCACCCCACGTCGCCGTGTCAGCAGTTCACGTCGCTGTGTTGGCACTTCGGGGCGCCGTGTTGGCACTTCGGGGACGCCACGCCGCGGACCCTCACGGCGCCGGGACCTCCGACTCGACCTTGGCCCGGGCGTCCTGGTCGACGGACTTCCTGGCGAGGACGACGGTGACGAGGGTGGCGGCCACGGCGACGAGGACGGCGGCGATGCCGGCGTAGGTCTGCAGTCCCAGTGACACGGCGTCGCGGACGGCGCCGAGCAGGGCCGGCGCGGAATGCGTGTCGGCGGCGGCGACGCCGTCGTGCACGCTGCCGAGCGCCGAGTCGGCGGCCTCGTCGGGGACGCGGGTGTCGTCGGTGAGCACCGCGCGGTAGACGACCATGCCGACTGCGCCGGCGATGGCGATACCCAGTGCGGTGCCGAGTTCGCCGCCGACCTCCTGCGCGGCGGCGACGGATCCGGTGTGCTCGGTCGGCGCGCCGGAGATGATCATGTCGCTCATGAGCGCCACGCCGGCGCCGTGTCCGAGTCCGAGCACGCACATCGTGGCGATCAGCGCCGCGAACGACGCTCCCGGGCCGCCGACGAGTGCCACCGCGGCGATGCCGACGGCCGCGATGGCCAGGCTGGCCGAAACGATGACGGTCGGGCGGATGCGTTTCGCCAGTCCGGGGGCGAGCATGGCGCCGGCGATGTTGACGGCGATGTAGGGCACCGTCCACAGTCCGGCCTGCAGCGGGGTCAGGCCGACGACCCATTGCAGGTACTGGGTGAACAGGTAGAACAGGCCGACCGCACCGATGCTGACGATCAGCAGCGCGCCGAGCGACACGCCGATCCGACGCCGGGCGAGCAGCGACAGGTCGAGCAGCGGCACGGGCAGTCGTCGTTGGCGGCGAACGAAAGCCGCGAGCACGGCGAGTCCACATGCGACGATCACGATGTCGAGCCACACCGTGCCACCGCCGCTCTCCTGCCCGGCGGTGATCTCCTGGACGCCGTAGATCACGGCGAGCATGCCGGCGACGGACAGGCCGACGCTGGGCAGATCGGGGCGCGCGGGGTGCCGTTCGGCGCGTTCGGGGATGAGGCGCGGGCCGACGAGCACGAGCAGCGCCATGGGCGGGACGTTGATCAGGAACACCGAGCCCCACCAGGCGACCTCGAGCAGCGCGCCGCCGAGGAGCGGTCCGATGGCGCCGCCGACGGAGAAGGCGCTGAACATGATCGCGATGGCGAGGCGTCGTTGGGTGTCGTCGCGGAACATGACGCGCAGCAACGAGAACAGCGACGGCATCAGCGTGGCGCCGGCCACGCCGAGCGCCGCGCGAGCCGCGATGAGCACACCGGCGGACGGCGAGAACGCCGCGACGAGCGAGAGCACGCCGAACGCGGCGGCGCCCGTGAGCATGAGCCGGCGCGGTCCGATGCGGTCGCCGAGGCGGCCCATCGTGATGAGGAAGCCGGCGATGAGGAAGCCGTAGATGTGCACGATCCACAGCGCCTGCGAGGCGCTCGGGTCGAGGTCGGCGCTGAGGCTGGGCAGCGCGAGGAACAGGACGGTCAGGTCGGTCGACAGCGCCAGCATCGGCAGGACCAACACGAGTAGTCCGATCCACTCCCGCGTCGTCGCACGGGGACCGGACGGGGCCGCTTCGGATGTCGTCTCGCTCATGGCCACCTCCTCTTCCGTTACGATACGGTTTGTAACGTTTCCTCCGCAAGAGCCGGTCGCGGTGAGCGGATCGGAGGTGGACCGTGGGCGCGTACCCTGGGCGCATGCTGGAGTCGTCGGAGCGGGGAGACGAACCGCGCCCGGGTGGGCGCCCCCGTGATCGGAGCATCGATGAGGCGGTCATCGCCGCCACGTCGGCGATCCTCGACGCCGACGGCTACGCGGGCGTGTCGGTGGAGCGGGTGGCGAAGCGGGCGGCACGTCGCGGCCGGCGATCTACCGCCGGTGGAGCGGCCGTGCCCCGTTGGTACTGGCGGCGATCGCGGAGCGGCTGGACGTGCCGGAGCCGCCGGACACGGGTTGCATCCTGTGCGATCTGGGCGAGGGCTTCAACTGTTTCCTGTTGATGTACCGGACGATCCGCCCGGACGCGCTGGCCGCGTTGTACACCGAGTGCCTCGCGGACGAGGAGCTGCGGCAGCGGTACGTGGAGGCGATCGTGGCACCCGCACGGCGAGCGGTGAGCCAGGTGTTGGACCGGGCGATCGAGCGCGGCGACCTGCGCGCCGACACCGACCGGGAACTGTTGCTCGACCTTCTGGGATCACTGGTGCAGTACCGGGCGATGTTCGGCCACGAACACCTCAGCGACGCCGAGGCCGAGGGCGTCCTCGAACTCCTGCTGCGCGGCGCCGCGGTCGACTACGACGAACTGTTGGCCCACAGCAAGGCCCTCTCCGCGGGCCACGTCGAAGCCCCCCACCACGCGGACCCGAACGCCGGCTGACGCCGAGCCCGGCGCACCGGGACCGAGCACACCCGATCTTGAGCCGGACCCCGGACGCGTGACGCCGCGCCGTTCGTAGGTTCAGACCGTCCGCTCGTGACGGAAGAAGCGCCGCTGGTGTCAGCGTAGTTGCCCACACGGGACAAACCGGACCATCGTGCCTTAGGTGACGATATCACCGGGTCACTGTCAGCCTCGTGCGCAAAGGAGCGCAAACAATATGACGAGATCCGTGGCCTTTCGACTCAGCACGGGCGCTGTCGCAGCGGCACTCGTGTCCACCCTCGTCGCGTGCGGCGACCAGAACACAGACGCGGCAGACGGCGTCAATGCGGAAGAAGGTGGTTCCGACAGCCAGTTGACGATCTATTCCGGGCGCAGTGAAGGGCGCATCGGTGAGCTCGTCCCCCAATTGGAAGAGGCTATCGGCATTCCGGTGGAGGTTCGTTACGGGAGCAGCGCCGAGATGGCGGCACAACTCCTGGCCGAAGGCGATCGCACCGAGGCCGATCTGTTCTTTTCCCAGGATGCCGGGGCATTGGGCGCGCTGAGTGAGGCGGGAATGCTCGCCGAAATCCCGGACGAGGTCACGGAGGCGGCACCCGAGCGTTTCCTCGCGAACGACCGCACGTGGATCGGAACGTCGGCGAGGGCGCGGGTGATTGTCTACAACCCGGACGAGGTCGATGAAGCCGATGTTCCCGACACCATTGACGAGCTGGTCGACGAGAGGTGGCGGGGTGAGGTCGGTTATGACCCGACGAATGCGTCGTTCCAAGCGTTCGTGACGGGCCTGCGAATCATCGAGGGCGAACAGGGTGCTCGCGAGTGGCTGACCGAATTCGACGGGAACGATCCCCAAACGTTCGGAAGTAACGGGGCGATCCTCGATGCCGTGAACGACGGCGTGGTCGCGATGGGTCTGGTCAACCACACCTACGCTACCGGGTGATCGAGGAACGCGGCGCGGACGCGTCACCGCTGACCAGCACTACGCGCACCCGGACGATCCGTTGGCCCTGGTCAACATCGCCGGTGTCGGGGTATTGGCGGGATCGGATGTGCCCTCGGAGGCCGAGCGGGCCGTCGAATTCCTGTTGTCCGAGAGCACTCAGCAGTACTTCGCGGACGAACTGGCGGAGTTCCCGATGCGGGACGGCATCACGTCGGAAACGCATGACATGCCCGAACTCGAGGAGATATCGAGTCCGGATATCGACCTGTCGGACCTGTCCTCGCTGGATGAGACGCTCACGTTGTTGCAAGAGGTCGGGCTGTCCTGACCATGGGCACGCAGGTAGCGGCGCCGCCGCCTGGGCAGCGACCACACCGGTCCAGGCGGCGGCCGCTCGAGGTCATGCGCAACGCTCCCGGTCTGACCGTGGCGGGCCTCGGCGTCGCTACCCTCATGGTGGTCCCGGTGGCGTACCTGGTGCTGGGTGCCTTCGACCGCGGACCGGGTCTCGTGGTGTCGCAGGTGTTCCGGGAACGGACCCTCGACGTGCTCCTGCGTACGGTCACGTTGGCCACGGCGGTCACGGTCGCCTGCCTGCTCATCGGCGTGGCCGCCGCCTGGCTCGTGGTCCGCAGTGACTTGCCGTTTCGTGGCGTGTTCGCCGTGCTGTTCACGTTGCCGTTGGCCATCCCGTCCTATGTCGCGGGGTTCACGTGGATCTCCGAATGGCCGGGGCTGGCGGGGTTCTCCGGGGCATTCCTCGTGCTCACGCTGGTGTCGTACCCGTATGTCCTGCTTCCCGTGATGGCAGCTCTACGCTCGAGCGATCCCGGGCTCGAGGAAGTGTCGCGCTCGCTCGGCAAGGGCCCGGTCCGCACCTTCTTCCTGGTGACCCTTCGTCAGGCTCGGCCTGCCGCATTGGCCGGTGGGCTGCTGGTCGCCCTGTACGTGCTCGGCGATTTCGGTGGCGTGTCGATCATGCGGTACGAGACGTTCACGATGGGCATCTACACGAGTTACCGCGGGAGTTTCGACCGTACTCCTGCGGCGGTTCTCGGGTGTGTCCTCGTGCTGCTCGCTGTCGTGATCACGATCGCCGAGCGTCGTGCACGGGGTAGGGCAGCCGCGTTCGGGCAGGCGCGCGTGGGTGCGGGTGCCGCGCGCGAGCCGGACACCGTCCCGCTACGTCGTGCCAGGCCTGCCGCGCTTGTCGGGTCGGGAGCGCTGCTCGCGGCCGCTGTCGGTATGCCGATCTTCACCCTCACACGGTGGATGGTGACCGGTAGTTCCACCGAGGTGGACGTGGGACGGCTCGTCTCGGCCACGGTGACGACGTTGCAGGTCTCGGCTCTCGGTGCGGCGTTGACCGTGCTGCTGGCCCTGCCCGTCGGCGTGCTCGCGATCAGGTATCAGGGCCGGTTGTCCCGCGGCGTCGAGCTGGCCAGCTTCGCCGGGTACGCACTGCCGGGGATCACCGTCGGACTCGCGCTCGTGTTCCTGGGCATTCGGCTGCTGCCCGGGCTGTACCAGCAGATGCCGATGCTGGTGTTCGCGTACGGGGTGTTGTTCCTGCCGTTGGCCATCGGCGCGGTGCGCACCGGAATCGCCGCTGCGCCCGTGCGACTGGAGGAAGTGTCCCGGTCGTTGGGCAAGGGGCGGTTGATCACCAGGTTGCGGGTGACCTTGCCGCTGGCCGCGCCGGGCGTCGCGGCGGGTGCGGCGCTGGTGTTTCTGACCGCTGCCAAGGAATTGCCGGCGACGCTGCTGCTGCGCCCGACGGGGTCCAGCACGCTTGCCACCGAGCTGTGGACGCTGACCGACGTGGTCGCGTACGGGGCGGCCGCTCCCTACGGGGCTGCCTTGATCGTCATCGCGGCCGTGCCCTCGGTCGTGCTGGGTCACGTACTGCGTACTCGGGGAAGTGTCGTGGGGACGGAAAGGTAGACGAAGCAGATGACGGAGTTGGTGGTGACCGATCTGACGGCGGGGTACGGCGCGGACCCCGTACTCGGAGGCGTCGACCTGCATGTCGAGTCGGGTCAGCTCGCGGCTGTCCTCGGGCCGTCCGGCTGTGGAAAGACCACACTGCTGCGGGTGCTTGCCGGCTTCCATGAGGCCGACGGGGGCAGCGTGACGCTCGGCGCCAACACGGTCGCGGCAGCCGGCCGGCACGTCGCTCCCGAACGCAGGCGGGTGGGGATCGTTCCCCAGGAAGGTGCGTTGTTCCCCCATCTGTCCGTCGGGGCGAACGTGGCGTTCGGGCTGGGTGGCATGCGGCGGAACAAGGCTCGCGTCGCCGACCTGCTCGAGGTGGTCGGCCTGCGTGGCTACCAGAAGCGGATGCCGCACGAGCTCTCCGGCGGGCAGCAGCAGCGCGTGGCCGTCGCCCGCGCGCTCGCCCCCGAGCCCGACGTCGTACTGCTCGATGAACCGTTCAGTGCGCTCGATGCCGGTTTGCGGGCCGAGGTGCGTGCGGATGTGCGGGAGGCGTTGCGCGCGATGGGAGCGACGGCCGTGCTGGTCACCCATGATCAGGAAGAGGCCCTGAGCATGGCGGACCGGATCGCCGTCCTTCGGGACGGCACGATCGCCCAGGCGGGTACCGCGCAGGAGGTGTACGCGCATCCTGCTGATCTCGCGGTCGCGCTCTTCGTCGGCGAGGCCGTGTTGTTGGAGGTCGATACCTACGGTGACACCGCGCCCGGTTGGCTCGCCGGGGTACCTCTGGCGCCGGCGACGCAGGATCGTCGCGACGGTGCAGGTGTCGCCATGCTTCGGCCCGAGCAGCTGCGGTTGACGGCCGTGGCACGCAATAACGGCACCGGTGCGCACGCCGTCGTGGGTGATGTGACCTTCCACGGGCACGACGCGACGGTGCTGCTCGAGCCGCTGCACACGTCCGCGTCCGTGCTCAGTGACCAGGGTCGGCTGCGCGCCCGCGTGCAAGGCGCCATGCGGGTGCAACGTGGAGACCACGTGCGCATCGATGTCGACGGTGCCGCGCGGTTCTACCCGACCGACGGTGCGTCGTCCCGGACCACCGGTGGGCAGGGAGCCGCCCGCGGTCAACCCAGCCGTCGATGAGGACACGTTTCGGTCGGCCCTCCAGCGGCAATTCCACCCTGCGGACTCCACCCCGGGCGAAGGAGGACGCATGCCTCGCAACGTCGCGCAGAAGCTGATCGCCGACCACCTGGTGAGCGGCACGATGACTCCGGGTGAGGAGATCGCGATCACGATCGACCAGACGCTGACCCAGGACGCGACCGGCACGCTGGTCATGCAGGAGCTGGAGGCGCTGGACCTGGACCGCACGCGTGCCGAGGTGAGTGTCCAGTACGTCGACCACAACCTGTTGCAGGCCGACGAGCGCAACGCCGAGGATCATGCGTTCCTCCGTTCGGCGTGCCGCAGGTACGGCCTCTGGTACTCCAAGCCGGGCAACGGTGTCTCGCACCCGACGCACATGCAGCGGTTCGGTGTGCCGGGCGCGAGCATGGTCGGGTCCGACTCGCACACCCCGGCGGCCGGGTCGCTCGGCATGCTGGCGATCGGTGTCGGCGGACTGGACGTGGCGACGGCGATCGCGGGCGAGCCGCTGTACGTGCGGATGCCGGAGATCTGGGGTGTGCGGCTGACCGGTGAACTGCCGCCGTGGGTGTCGGCCAAGGACGTCATCCTGGAGATGCTGCGCAGGCACACGGTGTCGGGTGCGGTGAACCGGATCATCGAGTACCACGGGCCGGGTCTGGCGACGTTGTCGGCGATGGACCGGCACGTGATCGCGAACATGGGCGCCGAGCTGGGCGCCACGACGACGGTGTTCCCGTCCGACGAGGCGGTGCGGCGATTCCTGCGTACCGAGGGGCGGGAGCAGGACTTCGTGGAGATCACCGCCGACGACGGTGCCGAGTACGACGTCACCGACGAGATCGACCTGTCGACGTTGGTGCCGCTGATCGCGAAGCCGTCGGCGCCGGACAACGTCGTCGAGGTGCGTGAGGTTGCCGGGACGCCGTTGGGGCAGGCGATCATCGGCTCGTCGGCCAACCCGGGGCTGCGCGACTTCGCGATCGCCGCCGCGATGGTCCGCGGCAGGCAGACGGCGGGCGGTGTCAGTTTCGACATCAACCCGACGTCGCGGGAGATCTTCGCGGACCTGACGAAGATGGGCGCCACGTTCGACCTGGTGTCGGCGGGCGCGCGGATCCATCAGGCGGGCTGCATGGGCTGCATCGGTATGGGCCAGGCGCCCGCCGTGGGACACAACTCGCTGCGCACCTTCCCGCGGAACTTCCCCGGTCGTTCGGGAACGCGGGAGGATTCGGTGTGGTTGTGCTCGCCGGAAACGGCCGCCGCCAGCGCGCTCGAGGGTGTGATCACCGATCCGCGCGACCTGGGGATCGAGTACCCGACGTTGGAACTGCCCGACCGCGCCACGGTCAACCCGGACACGCTGGAGGAGCCTCCTCCGCCCGAGACGTCACGCCACGCGGACCTGACGAAGGGTCCGAACATCTCGGCACTGCCGGACTTCCCGCCGTTGCCGGACCGGGTCGAGGCGCCGGTGCTGCTGAAGGTGGGTGACGACGTGTCGACCGACGAGATCTCCCCCGCCGGGGCCGCCGCGTTGCCGTACCGGTCGAACATCCCGGCGCTGGCCGAGTTCACGTTCACGCGGATCGACCCGGACTATCCGACGCGGGCGCAGGAGACAGCCGGCGGTGCGGGGCACGTGATCGTCGGTGGCCGCAACTACGGTCAGGGTTCGTCGCGGGAGCACGCGGCGATCACGCCGCGCCATCTCGGTCTGCGCATGGTGATCGCGGTGTCGTTCGCGCGGATCCACTGGCAGAACCTGGCGAACTTCGGGATCCTGCCGCTGGAGTTCACCGACCCCGAGGACCATGACCGCATCGACGCCGACGACACGCTGGTGGTCGAGGACCTCCGCCGGCTGCTGGGTGAGCCGGACTCCCGCCTGTCGGTGTTCAACGCGGCGAAGGACCAGCGCTACGAGGTGCGGCACACCCTGTCGCAGCGGCAGCGTGAGGCCGTGCTCGCCGGTGGCCGGATCCCGTTGCTGGCACAGAGCTCGGCCGGGGTGTCGTAAGCGGCCGTGTCGTAAGCGGCGGTGTCGTGAGTGGCGGTGTCGTGAGCGGCGGCCGCGGCTGTCGGGGTTGCCGGTTACGGTGCGGGCATGCTGACGACGCTGGCTGTGGAGAACTACCGTTCGTTGCGCGACCTGGTGTTGCCGTTGTCGCGGTTGACGGTGGTGACGGGGGCGAACGGCAGCGGGAAGTCCAATCTGTACCGGGCGTTGCGGTTGTTGGCGGACACGTCGCGCAGTGGTGCGGTGGCGGCGCTGGCGCGCGAGGGTGGGTTGCCGTCGACGTTGTGGGCCGGGCCGGAGAAGGTCGGCCGCGCGGTGCGCGAGGGCCGGACGCCGCTGCAGGGCACGACGCGCAGCAAGCCGGTGGGGTTGCGACTGGGCTTCACGGGCGACGACTTCGGCTACGCGCTGGACCTGGGGATCCCGCCCCAGGACGAGAAGTCGGCGTTCAACCGCGACCCGGAGTTCAAACGCGAGTGCGTGTGGAGCGGTTCGGTGTTGCGGGACAAGGCGTTGTTGGCGGACCGTGCAGGTCCGATGGTGCGGACGCGGGAGCAGAGCGGTGCGTGGGGTGCGGAGGCGTATCGGATCGCGCCGACGGACAGCATGTTGACGTCGTTCGCGGACCCGCGCGTGTCACCGGAGGTGTTGGTGGTGCGCGAGCAGATCCGTTCGAGGCGGTTCTACGATCATTTCCGCACGGATGCGGAGGCGCCTGCGCGGCAGGTGCGGGTGGGCACGCGGACGCCGGTGCTGGACCATGACGGCGCCGACCTGCCGGCGGCGTTGCGGACGATCGAGGAGATCGGCGACTCCGATGCGTTGCACACGGCGATCGACAACGCGTTCCCGGGTTCGCGCCTGTCGGTACGGTCGGGCGACGACGGCCGGTTCGAGCTCGAGTTCCACCAGCACGGCTTGTTGCGCCCGTTGTCGGCGGCAGAATTGTCGGACGGAACGTTGCGGTACCTGCTGTGGGTGGCGGCGCTGTTGAGCTCGCGCCCGCCGCAGTTGTTGGTGTTGAACGAGCCGGAAACGAGCCTGCACCCGAGCCTCCTGCCGGCGCTGGCGACGTTGATCGCGACGGCGGCGGAACGCACCCAGGTCGTGGTGGTCACCCACGCCCGCGACCTGGTCCGCGCCGTCGAGGCCTCCACGGACGACGCGAGCCTGCTGGAGTTGGAAAAGGAGCTCGGAGCAACCGTCCTCGCCGACGCCCCAGGCATCCTCGACCGCCCACCCTGGCACTGGCCGAAGCGTTAGGGGCCGTCGATGGTCGCCAGCCGGACCGGCAGGATTCGTCGCGTCAATTCGTCGCCATGGCAGCAATATGCGTATCAAGCGCCGCCACAAAACGTTCGTCGCGCCACAAGGTACTGGCCTTCAAACGCGCGGTGAAACCGGTGGTCGCTCCGAGGCTGAGGGGCTCCGATGAGTACTGCCCCAGAAGCCCCGCCAAGGAAGTGCGTTGCCGTACGACGATTGGCCGCTCGCTCAGCTGCCATGACTCCCGTTTCCCTGCCACCGATGACGCAGCACCTGGCCAACGCCGACCCGGCTCGAGAGCAGACCTACCAACGTCTACAGGCACCCCGGGAGACATGAGGCGATGACCGATCCATTCAGCAACCGGCACTGTGACGGCATTTCCGACCATCTTCCACCGCTCACCGAGCGTACCGAGACCGTCAGTCCAACCTGCCCTAAATCCCTGCAACCGCTCCCCTACACGAATGCCCGGGCGGCAGATCGCCTTGCCTATGTCAGCATCCGGGATCCAAACACCGGGCGGTGAGGCGATGCCGCGCTTAGAGCCACCTTTCAGGGTCGGCGTGACTCCCTCACCCCATCCGATACCACGGTTACCTTCGGTCCAGTAGAAACCATACGCGCTGTGGTGCTTCCGTGCTGCTGGCCCGCCCGTCTCATCTGCGAAGAGAACCTCACGGGGATCCTCAGCCCGCGAGGCAATGAGGAACACCCTGCGGCGACGTTGCCGCACGCCGAAGTACTGAGAGTCCACCGTTCGATAAGCCCAGTTCCAACCGTTGTCGTCGAGCCAATCGGTGATGTGCCGGACCGGCTCCCCAGAGTGAAGGGTCAGCATGTTGGGAACGTTCTCCAGGACCAACCAGGTTGGAGGCACTTCAGCGACCAAGCGAAAGACTTCACGGATAAGCCCGGAGTCGTCGCCACTAATGCCAGCGGTACGACCGACCTGACTGAGATCGGTGCACGGGAAGCCTGCTGCCACGACGTCGCATGCGGGCAACGCTTCAACTTTACGGATATCGCCCACGACCGGTGCATCAAAACGACGCTGAAGTACGGATGCAGCTGGCTCCCAGTTCTCGCAGAGCAACGCAGCATCGATCCCGGACCTACCGAGTCCGAGTTCAAGACCGCCAATACCAGAGAAAAGTCCAACCGACTTCACGAAAGCATCCTCAAAGTGATTCGAAAGAAGGACAACAAACCCAGGTTGTTCCTATTTAACCCCAGGGAAAGCTGACCTAATGATTGCAACGAGCTCATGGGCAGTTGACTCATCCAACTGGAGGGATTGACTACTCTTCGGACCACTACGACGATGGTCCGACCCGAAGGTCGTCAGATGCAAGAGTCGCGTGCCATCCTTCGCTCTGATCACCTGATGAAAGCAGTCCACCTCGGTGGGATGCGCACTGACGTTCTGCGTGCCCTCCGAAAAGCTCCTCAGCCGCGCCATCTGCGTCCTCCTTCGTATCAGCTCAGGTCAACCAGGACACCGTACTGGTGCAACCGCACTAGGCGCTCGCGAAGGCCAGCCGCGATCGCACTGTCGCTGCTCAGCAAACCGCACTCAAGGCTTCGTTCGGCAGCGGCCTTGGAGAAGTTGGCGCTGGTGACTAAGGCTTCGCGGTCGTCGACAGTGATGAGTTTGGCGTGCTGGATGGCGTAGGTGTCGCCCCCGGGTTGCTCGAGAGTCCAGATCTGCGCCCCGACGAGCATACCGGCGACCATCTCCGCTGTCTCACGACGCTGTGCGGTGTCGACCACGACCGTGACGTCCACGCCACGGCTAAGAGCGTTTCTCAGCGCAACCAGGTGCGGTGAGCCCCAGCCGGCCGAATAGGTCGCGGCGTACACCGTACCTTCCGCCCGATTGATGAGGTCGAGGGCGGCCATGGTGGTCCGTCCTTCGGCTCCAGGTACGTCGCGGGGGTTGGTCCACACGATTCCTGGACGCGCGACCCTCGGTACCGCGGCTATTCCTTCGAGCGCTGCGACGCAGCGGTCGATGTCTGCATCGCCGCCCACCAGCTCTCGCAGCAGCGTCTTCACTTCGACCTGGTTGACGCGGTAAGCCTTCTTCGCCGCGAGGTTCGTGCGGCGCCGTTGCCGCAGATCGGCAGCGATGCGCCCGGCCTCTTCCGGGGTGAGCAGCTGCCCCAAGCGTGTGATCGCGGACACTTCAGCGCACCTCGACCAGGCCCTTGAGTAGCCCCGGGGTCTAACTTTGGGCTCCTCTACGAGCCCGAGCAGCATGCGCCGGTCTAGAAACCGGTTGGCCCGTTCACAGCTGGTTTCGCTCAGGAAGAGGCAAAAGTGGCATGCGGCTCCGTGGAGGAACTCCTCCTTTCCCTCGGGCACTCGGTGACCGCAGATCGGGTCCGACGAACAGCGTTGTCCACGACGGAGAGCCTTCCGGACCAAGTCCTCAAGCTTGTCCGGTTTAGCCAGCTCCACGAGTCCTCCGAGCGTTCCCTCACTGTCGGAAGCGGTGGTGCTGATCAGCAACCCCGCAGCCGGTAGGTGCTCGTCGTCGCCCTTCCACGCGTAGATCCGCTCGGTGAGACTCGCCGACCCATAGCCACTCGACATGGCCGCCTCGCGGATCAACAGGTGCGACAGCGTGTGGATCGCCCAGTAACGTGGTGGCGGGAACCGATCGTCGGGGTGGATTTTGCTCGCGGTCTCGCTGGTGCGGCGTCTGAAGTTGAGGCGATGCGCCTCCCGGAAACGGCGCCACACCTGCAACTGCTCGACCGATTCCTCCCACGGCGAGATCGCGGATTCGTCGAAACGCAGGAATACTCCCTCGCCCCGATCCTCGGTGGCCGGCACCCACGTCGGACGCCCGTTCCGTGTCAGCGGCGCGACGCGCTCTGCTGCGTCGTCCATCCGGTCGAGCGCATCAATGCGGGTGAAGCCGATGAAGGCATTGACCTTCTTCAGTTTCTCGACAGCGACGGCTTCGGCGACGACACCCGACAGCAGGTCCGGCACGTCGCGTCGTACAGCGCGGAAGTCGGCCATGCCGGAATGGCGGGTGTACTTCTGCTCGTCGGTGAGGACTGCCCATTCCGGGCCGAGAATTGTCCGCGGGTCGGTGCGTCGCTGCGGTGCCGTCACCGCATCCGGAACCGAGTCACCGCGCGCCAGCTGCACGCCCTGCCACAGCACGTCATCGGGTACGTCGTCGAAGACGTCAGTCTGTGCCATCGCACCAGCCATGCCTCGGAACATTTCCATGTGCGACGCCGACTTCGGCAGGTCCAACTGTGCTTTGGGAAGCGCCCGCAACTCCGGTACGAGCTCCTCCGGCGTCGCGGCTTCCTCTCGCGGGAGCGCCAACAGGCCCAGAGTGGAGGGGAACCACTGGTTGGCCGCGCCGAGCATCATCAACCGACCCTGGTGCCCACAGGGATAGAACGCGTCGAGATGCGCATGGCGACCGCGGCAATACGGGAGTTTGTCTTCCGCCACGCGCCCCGTCGCTTCCCGCATACCGCGCCGGGAGTCGCAGGACAGGCACATGACCTGGACGTCCGGACCGATGTTGCTCTTCCATTCCCGCATGCGCAGCTGCGGGAGCGCGTCGCCGCTGGGGCACGTGCGACCGCGATGCACCCAGGCGACGTAAGGGAATTCGTCGAGATGGCCAGCGACGCAGGCGATCAGGTAGCGCGCGGGCACGACGGCCTGGTCGGTACCGCCGCCCTTGCCCTGGAATCCCTTGCATTTCTTGTGCACGAACTTCGCTTGGTCGGGGCGGTAGCGGTTGGTGTTTTCGTAGGCGAACAGTTCGTGCGACACCGGCGCGAGGAGCCCGCATCCGGTGCAGCGCAGCCACTGCGGGAAGATCCGGCCGGGGATGCCGAGGTTGACGGCATCCCCGCCGGCGTGGCCCTTCTCCTCTGGAGCCCACGGCGGCTTGCGGAGCTCGCTGACCTGGCCACCGAGGTGGGAACGAACCAGTTCCAGCAGTCGCCGCTCAAGGATGACGTCGATGATCGGGCGGCGGGCATAGATCCGCTCCCAGGCTTCGAGGCCGTGTGGCATCACAGCCTGGTGGGGCAGGTCGATGGTGGCGCCGATGCCGTTGGTGTAGAGCATCGCCGAGGGGCGAATGGAGCCGACGCGTGCCCGGTTCTTGGGGTTGTTCTCCTCGACATCGCCCGTCGGGTCCAGCTCGGTGGCGCCAACGGTGACCAATTCGGGTACGACGACGAGCCGTCGTCCGTGGTCTGCTCACTCACTGAGAGACCTCCTCGGGGAACTTCCAGTCCGGTCGGTCCTGTGGCTCCTTGAAGGCGAGCCGGTCTGGGCTGGGGCTGACCAGCAAATTGATCTCGGGCTGGACCTCGCGCATGGAGTTGGCGACGACGAACACCCGGTCGGCTTGTTTGGGCAGCTTCGTTTCGGGGCTGATCAGCAGTGGCCAGCCGGGCTTGTTCTGTGGTGGCCGCTCGTAGAACAGCTGTCCATCGACCTCCGTGGCTTTGTCGTGCCAGCGGTCGAGTCGTTGCAGCAGCTTGAGTCGCATCCGGTCAGCGGCCTCGGGCGTATCGGCCGCCGGACCCGCCCGCTGCACCAGCTGCTCGACCAGTTTCTGCACCACCGACATCTCGCTGGGCACCTGCCCGGCGCCACCTTCCGGGGACAGCGACCGTTGGGTGACCCTGGCGACGCTGACGAGCACACCCATCAAGCCGCGCTCCATCGCGGTGTCGGAGTACGGCGTGACACTGAGTGCCTCGACCTGGGCGTAGAAGGTTTCGTGGTAGTGCCGGAACTGTTCGAAGTGCGCCATGTCGCGCGGCCGTGACCAGTTGGCCAGCGAGACCACCAGGCCCGGCTTGTCCTTGTCACGACCGACGCGCGAGGACGCCTGGATGTACTCCGCGGTGTTCTTCGGCTGGCCGACGACGAGCATCAGGCCCAACCGAGGCACATCGACACCGACTTGCAGCATGGAGGTGGCGAGGACGACATCGTACGGCTTCTCACCCCAGGCCGGCGGGTTCTTGCCGGATTCCTTGGCCTCGATGAAAGCCTTCCGATGCGCGGCACGTCCTTGCGTACTCCAGCGGCGACTGAAAGGCATGGAGAGCTTGTCGAGGGTCTTGGAGATGTCCTCGGCGGAGACGCGCGACGTGAGTTCGCCGATCGCGAGGCCTTCGCGGTCGGTGGTGCGTCGTGGGAATGGTTCGGTGTTGCCCGTGACGCGGATGGTGACGTCATCGTCGAGGTAGCGCCGCATGCCGGCAAGTTCGCGGGTGGCCGAGAAGTAGCCGACTGTCGTCAGGTAGGGGTCGGCAGCTTCGCCGTGGCTATCCAGCAGCTTCTGCCCGGCAAGCAGCAACACCTCGGCGAGCCGGATTTCGGCCAGGGTGAGCCGGATGCCATGGGCACAGATGCCGAGGTACTTCCGACCGGGATCTTCGTCGGAGACCGCTTTCTCCTTGGAGAAGTAGGTGTCGCGGACGTCGAGCACCTGGGGCGGGAAGACGTCGACGCCGCGGCCGTAGAGCGCTTCGACTTGGCGCTCGGCGTTGGCCACCGTCGCGGTGGAGGCGACGACGAGCGGGCGGACCGTCAACCCGCGATGCGTGTACGACGACAGCAGGTCAACGGCGTTTTCGAAGACCCCGACAGCGGTGCCGAGCGCACCGGTGATGAGGTGCAGCTCGTCCTGGATGATCAGGTCGGGTGGGCGGAGTCGGTCGACCTTCTGCATAACGACCTTGGGGATCTTGCCCTTGGCGTTGTGCGACTGTGCCTGCCCACAAGATCCCCGCGCGTCGGGGTGCCGGTAGCCATGGCGCGGACACCACTCGTCGACGTAGCCGAAGAGGCTGGCGGCCTCGCCTTCGCGGGCGAGACGGGCGAATTTGTCGACAGTGGCGAGCAGGAAGGTCGGCGGGTTGCGGTAGATCTCGTCATCGACAGTGGTGATGGGAAGTGCGCCGTCGGCAGCGCCGTCGATGGAGAACTCGCAATCGCCCCGCTTGTGATCGCCGCAGTAGACGCGCACGCGCTCGGCGTCAGGGTCGGCGACGACGTCGCGCTTGGGGTCGATCTTGGTCCCGCACCAGGGGCAACGCTGGAGTTGCAGCACGGTGAGGCCGTGGGCGCGCCAGGAGTTCTCGCCGCGGGCTTCGATGACCTGGCGTTCGGCGTCCTTGTAGCGCTTGGGGCTGACAGCGGACCCGACCCAGAGGCCGATGCTGAACGGCTGCTCGCCCCAGGTGGCACTGTCCGCCTGCCGGATCAGCTCGGCGGCGCAGACGAGCGCGGCGGCGCGCTGAAACTGCTGGGAGGTGAGGAGCCGCAGCGTGTAGCGCATGAGAACGGCGACCCCGTCGCCGCCATCCAGTACGCCGTCATCGGTCTCGACCTTGCCCTGCAACCGCCGGATCGCGAAGGTGTACGCAGCGAGCCCGAGGTAAGCCTCGGTTTTACCGCCGCCGGTCGGGAAGAACAGCAGCTCGACGTTGGCCGCATCGCCACTGCGGTAGGGATGCGCCGGATCGGTGAGTGCAGGCAGCTGGAGCAGCACGAACGCGAGCTGGAACGGCCGCCACGAAGCGACCGACGGGTCATCCGGCTCTCGTGCGATGAGGTCGGCCAAGACATCGTTGATCTTCTTGGACTCGTCCCCGGCCCGGACAGCGGCGACCTGGCTGTGGATGCGCTGGTCCCGCATCGCTCGGTTCATGAACCGGAACGCGCGCAGCGCCTGCGGGTTGTTCTTCAGCAGCTCGACGCCTTCGCGGAGCCGCTCTGCAACGATCTCGGCCTCCCCGATGGCGTCCTTCGCGGGCTCGTGCAGACGCTCCGGCAGCCCATCCGCGGTCGCGTGCTGGCCGGTGAGCCACTCGGAGTACCCGTCGATCAACGGCCCGAATGCTGCCTCGGCGCCGTCGGCCTTGAGCCCGGCGAGTGTCTTCATCGACGTGACCGTGTCGGCTGCACCGCCCGGCACGGTCTGCGCCACGTCAGCGGTAGGGAGCCATGTGGTCTCAACCGAACTGGCCTGCCGCGCTATGTCATCAGCGGTCCAGGTAACCGAACAGGTCCGACCGATCGCGTACTCCAGCCGATGCCGATACTGCAGGTCGAGACGCCGCCGTTCGTCATCGTCCTCGTCGTAGTCGTCCTTCGCCACGTCCCGCGTGGGCAAGAAGACAGCCTCCCCGCTGGTCGCCTCGACCTTCAGCTTGGTCTGGAACAGCCAATCCTTCGGCGGCGCGTCCATCCCGGTGATCCGGTCATTGGAAAGCGCGACCTCGACGATCGTGCGGTCCAGTAGAGGAAACAGCTCGACTCGCAGCGTGACGTCCTGGTCCAGCTCGATCGGTTCGAGGATCGCGTGCTGGTCGTGATCCCGAACGTCGATCTCGGCCCACCGCTCGAACGGCGTCCGCTGTGAGTAGAGGATCTTCCGCCCGTCATCGTTCTCCCGCCGCGTGCCCTCGTACCGCCCCCACGAAGCCGTCACCGCGAGTACGCCGCAGTCCCGCGGCACCTGGAACCGCAGCCCCATCGAGGACGGATGGGTCAGCAGCCCCTTGGGTCCCTCGTCGCGCTCCTCGTCGTCAACGGCCGTCCCGGCATCCTCATCTGTGTCGACCGGAACCCCTTGCTGCAGGAGATGCTCGTTGTCGACGTCGGAAATCGCCTCGCCGGTCACTCCCGGATCCCCGGCATCGTCCCCGATGGTCGAGCTTGTCGAGAGCTCCGCCCGCTCCGGGTCGACAGTGACAGGCGCGAGCGAACCAACCGCGTACCGCGCCCGGGGTGTGCCGACGATCTCCTCCTGCGCACCGTCCCGCGGCCCGAGCAGTTCCTGCTCGATGAGATCCACCAGATCGCCCCGTACCTGGGTCGATGGACTCGTCGCCATCCGTGTCGCTCCCGTCCTACGTTTCCCGTGGTCGCCAGTTTGCCGCAAACAACCGACACGCCTGCGAGCCGAGCCCCGGTCGAGGCCTATCGCCTTTGGATCGCCGTCACTTCCAGTTCGCTGCCAATGCCGTCACGGCTGGTCTACCGCAGGTCTGCTGCATCCAGCTTCCGCAACAAGATCGAGGCGAGCGCTAGGTAGTCGAGCGCTTCGTCCGGCGTGTCACCTAAATCAACCTCGTGACCCCTTGGGTTCCGAATCCCCGCCGAAGATCCCGCAAACATGTGCTTGTATCCCCGCTGCTCGTCAATCTCTGACTCCGTGGTCAGGTTGTTTAGCTTTATGAGCGCATTATCCTCATTGAATGCCGCCATCATGAGCGCGTATCCAGTCTTTCCACGCAACCCACTTGCGCGCTTCACCTCTTTCTCAACGAACTTGAACGCCTCGAATACCGCGGTCTCCCAGTGCCCATCGTCATAGAGTCTTCGCACCTTAGGCGGAAGATTCGGATGAATGTTACGCGTTTCAAACGGATGCGCCCGCACACCGCCGTCACCTTGCTCACCCTCGATCGAAATCTCGCCGCGACCCTGTTCGGCCGCGAGAGACTTCACGATCCGCGAGAACCTATCGAGCGAGTCACTCACGACATCAGATGCTTCCTGATGCTCGCGAAGATGGCATCATAGGTCGCGGCGTCCTCCCCCGGAGGCAGGTTGACCTCCACCCGAACTGTCATCCCAACACCGGCGGCACGGCTTGGTTCATGGTTGCGAGCCTCGGCTAACGAGCCATTCTCATACGCCCCGGGTGCTGCCACCTGATCCAAGGTCGCCGACTTCTTCGCTGATCGCTTCGCCTGTTGTTGACCTGCGCGGCCGGCGGACTTTCTGCCTGCAGAGGCCCGTGACGCCGGGAGCTCACCATGCCCCGCGAGTGCCGCCAATGTCAGGAAACTCGATGCCTGGCGCTTGCCGACTACTTCGGACGTCTTATCGACCACTCGAAACCAATGCGTGAGTCGGTCACGGTCCGCGTCAAGAGCATCGTCGCCCATCTCGTCGAAGAGTGGCGCGTATGTCGCGCGCAGAGCCTCCTCCAGCCCTGCCCGAAAGGCCGATTCGTCACCATAGAGGAACCCAGTGACACCGCCGTCCAACTCCCCACCCTCGCCGATCAGCCCCAGGAACCGAAGGACCGAAATGACGTACGACTCGTTCGCCGGCGCGATCTTGAACCTCTGTAGGTAACTGGCGTCAACCTTCGATGGCACACTCTTACGCAACTGCGCAAAGGCCTCGACCAGAGCCTTCTGCGCTGAAACATACGGATAATTCGGCAACGCGTTCCTCCTGTATGTCTGGGCGGCTGTGCCTTCTCGTTCTCGTCTCTCAAAACAGCTGCTCTTGGGCGGGGATGTGTTGACCTTCGGCGCGGGCGCGTTCGTGGTTCAGCTCCAGGAGGCGGTCGAGGATCTCGACGCGCGCGGCGGGCGAGACTGTCCAGCGTTGCATCTGGCGGTAGGCGTGGAAGCCGTGGTCCAAGGGAAGGTCGTCCCAGCCGTAGGCTTCCATCGTCGCCTCGTCGACCTCGACCTGGATCTCGCGCATCCGACCGACGTCCGCGTCACCCTGGACCTCCGGGTCGTTGACCAGGTTGTAGAGCTTCGTCAGGCCCAGCTCCCGGCGTAGCATGATCTCGCGTCGCTTCTCGTCGAGGATCCGTCCCAAAGTTTCCACGCAGTCCGTGTGCTCGGGGCAGGGGAAGGTCTCAAAGACGTCCGAGGGGGTGTAGCGCGGGTCATTTCGCATACCAGAGCCGTAGGTGATGGCCCAGATTTGGTGCAGGTTCGATGACAAGACTGCCTGGTCACTGTAGCTATCGGAGGCGAACACAACGCAGGCTTCGCTCGGTACCTGCTCCGTCGGAACACGGAGCGGCATCACGGTCTTGCTGACACGAGCGATGGCCAGCACAGCATCGAGTTCAGCGATGGCTTTGCGCAGCGCAGGCCGCTTCTCCGCGTATTGCCACCACCGGTCAGGCAACGGCTTCCGCAGGACGAACGAGCCGTCTGGCTTCAAGCGTCGGCGCTCTGGTTTCACTTGCTCCTTGACACGTTGGAACGGTAACAGATATTTTGCGGCTTCGGTCTCGGTGCGGTCGTTGAAATCGATGACCCATCGTGACGCTGAACTGTCGGGGCGGGAGTTGAGGTCGTCACCATTGAGATAGGGGAAGATCACCTCAGCGTTACGCGGGTCGGTGCCAATCCACTCTTGCGCTTCCTCGGATTCGACAACGAATCCCATGCCGAGCACGTAACACCCGATGTACGCGATCCCGGAGTTTTCGGCGAGTCGGACCGGGTTTCCCTCTGCCCGTCCGACAGGACCCAGCAGCGTACTGATACGGCGTACCTCGATATCGTCGGCCACTCGTGGCACGTTGTCGGTGACGGGGCCAAGCGTGCCCCAGACGGCGGCGTACTCAAGGTTGGCACTCGACGCCGGCCAGGAGCGGGACTGGATGGCGCGGGTGATGGTGAAGCCGTCGGCGACCATCGCGTCCAGGCCGACTTCGCGGGTGTCGCCCTGAGCGACCGTGTTCGTGGCGATCATGCCGAGGGTGCCGTTCCTATGCAGGAGTGAGGTGGCACGAAGGTAGAAGTAGGCAACCAAGTCCGCACTTCCACGTCGGCTAGCGGCGATCGTATTGATCAGCCAATCACGGAAATCGGTCCCCATCGCGCCGGTCAGCTTCTGGCCACCAAGGAATGGCGGATTGCCGATCACCGCGTCGAATCCACCGTGGTCAATGAACACATCAGGGGCCTCGATTACCCAGTGGGTTGGCTGCCAACGCGCGTAGTCGGTTTCGACCGTCGGGGTCAGGCCATGCTCAAGGATTGTGTCAAGCCTTGATCGGTCCTCTTTGGAATCGTCGCGCGGATAGGCCACAGAGAGAGCCCAGGACAGAGCAGTGTAGGCATCGTCAAGCTTCCTACCGGGTTTGCCGCCGTGGGGTAGTCCAGCGGTGATGATGCCGTCGGCGATGTCGCGGAGTTCTGTAGTGACCTCCTTGGCCTGTCGAAGCAGCCTGAGCTTGCCAGCCCGAGAGCGCATCGGGTCGTGCTCGACGACAGGGTTGGCGAGTTCCCGACGGAGTCGGGTCGCCTCGGCGAGCTTGCCGTCGACATCGACCAGCTCGGTGATGAGATCGTTCTCCTTCTCATCAGGGTAGATGTGCAGGCGCCTCAGTTGGTCGAGGTCAGTGATGCCGAGTAGCGAATTGCCGCAGAAGATCTTGTCGTCGACGAAGGAGAACGGCTTCGTCGGGTCGAGGGAGACCAGCCAGAGCGAGAGTTTGCACATCTCGACGGCCATCGGGTTGATGTCGGCGCCGTACAGACAGCGGGCGATGACTTCGCGGATGGCGCGTTGGTATGCCCGGTCCGGCTGCGCCTTCTCCTCGGCCGAGATCGCGTCCTCGGCGGTCCAGGCTTCGACGACCCGTTCGGCGAGGAACCGTGCCGCAGCAACGAGGAAGGCGCCGGAGCCCGCGGCGATGTCGGCGACCTTGAGGTCGAGGATCGCCGTACTCCCCTTCAACTGCCACCTGTCGCGGTCGTTCTCCTGCAGCGGTCCCGGTTCGTAGACCAACGGTTCCAACGCGTGCTGAACGACTTCCTCTGCGAGCGAGCGCGGCGTGTAGTGGGCGCCAGCGTGCTTGCGAGACGGAGTCTCGGTGACGACCAGACCGCCGACCGGGACCACGAGCGGGATGCCGCGCAGGTCACGACGGATCAGGGCACTCCAGTCGACGAGGAACTCGAGCAGTTCCTTGTCGTCCTCGACGATGGGATTGAGCTGGCGAGTGACCTCGGCGCGTTGCTCGTCGGTGAGCTCGGCCTCGTACGCCTTGGCGATCTTGGCCACGCTGGCAAGCTTCGCCGCCGGCTGGTCGTCCTTCACCCAGTCACGGAGTGCCTTTGCAAAGGACTTGCCGTCGGTGCTGTCGTCGTACAACTCCTGCAGGGTGGCGGCATCGATCTCGGGTTCTTCGCCGTCCTTGCCGTCGAGACCGAGGACGACCTCACCCTCGACGGTGGTGCACGTGTACCCGAGGAGTCCCTCGTAGATGTAGCCGATCTGCTCCACGTCGATGTCGCGGAACGAAATGCGGCGGGCCTCCTTGCCGAGGTTGGCGTACTGCACCGATTTCAGAACGTGCAGCATGACCCGGTCGCGTACCTTGATCCGCAGGCCCTTGTCATCGGTCGCCGACAGCCACGGGAACCGGTCGGGGTCGAGCAGGCTGCCGCCGTAGGCGGGCATGCGCATCTCGTCGTAGTTGACGCCGCCATGCAGCGCATCGCTCACGGCGAGCAGGCGGTGCCAGGTGTCGTAGGTCTCGTCGAGAAGCTCCTCGCCGTGGGCGGCACGCTTCTGCAGGTCGTCGATGACATCGCGGATCGCATAGGAGTCCCAGTAGAGCTTCTCAGTGGGGAGCATTCCGCGCTCTTCGGCGAAGAGCAGGAAGACTACGCGCATCATCACGGTGACGGCGGCTTGGTAAACGTCGTCGGGCTTCTCAGGCAGCGGGTCAGGATCACCGGCGGCGAGCGCTTCGAGGCGGTGGCGGGAGAAGGAACCGACGAGAAGTTCGACGGCTTTGCGGACCTGGGTGCCGAGGGCCTCGGTGATCTCCTCCGCCTCAAGCTCGCTGCGTTCGAGGAGTTTCGAGAGACGTTCGTCGGTGTCTTTGGCGCGGAAGCGGCGTTGGTCGATGAGGGTGAGGAAGGCGTCGCGGACCAGGTGCTCTTCGCCCCAGGTCGCGGCATCGGTGATCGCGGAGCCGGTCGGCTTGTCGCGGTGTGCCCAGACGATGGCCCACCAGCGGCCGTCGGTGACGAGGCCGATTTCGACGTCGGCTTTGCGCAGGAGCGCAGCCATGCGGTCGATCTCGGTGGCGGACCAGCCGTCGAGGCCGGGGCCGCGAAGGTCGTCGCTCGGGTCGACTATGCGTAGCAGGGCTGCGTGGTCGGCGACACGCCCCTTGAGGGCGCCGTCCGGGCGAACACGGATTTGCTCCCCCGGGGAGTGGATCTCGACGTCAGGCGGCAGATCTGGGGCGGGGACGCGGAGGCCTTCCCAGTCGACCAGCTGGTCGAGGACCGTGGCAATCCAGGTTCGGGCGATCTCGGCATACTCGTCGCGGTTGTCGGGCGTGCGGGCGTCGTAGGCGCGCAGCCAGTCGGCGTATGCCTGTTTGAACGTGACGGCGCGGTCGTTGGTGTCGCCGAGCCGGTCGACGCCGGTGGGCCAGACCGACTTCACCACCGGGAGGCTCAAGAAGGGCCCCTCGGTCTCGAACTGCCCGAGCCAGGAGTGATCGACTTCGGTTTTGCCGCGCTTGCTCATCGGATGGTCACCTTCCCAGAGGCGGCGTCCTCGGGTGCGAGCGCGAAGACCACCGCGGCGTGGAACGTGCGGGCCTGGACATCGGCATATCGGGCGTCGACGGCGGCCAGTTCGCGATCGCGCTCGTCTCCCAGTGCTTCGATGCGTTCGCGGATCTGTCGCAGGTCGCGCTCGGACTGGCGGCGTTCATCGTCGAAGAGGGCGAGTTGATCGTCGTCGGCGAGTTCCTTCGCCTGTTGCAGCGCGTCGGTGAGGGTGTGGCCGAAGCGGTCGAAGATCGCTTTCACTCGGTCGCGGTCGGCCTGGTGTCGCTGGGCGAGCTGCTGCTCGACGTCGCGGCGGCGTCGGCTGACGCGGTCCTCGACTGCACGGGCGACGCGGGCGCTGAGGTCGTCGGCGGCGGCGCTGCTCCATGCCTGGGCTAGCTGCTGAATGACGCTCGCCGGTGGGTGCTGGAGCTTGTCAGCGTCCAGTGCCTTCTCGAGCAGAGCTTCGGCCTTTTGCTCCCCGACTGCTTGGCGTTTGGCGAGGCGAGTGCCCGCGAGGAAGACTTCCTCGTGGAGCCGGAGTCCGGCTTCACCGATCAGAACCATGCGGGTGACCGCGGCGGCGAACGACTCCTCAAGGTCGGGGACCACTACGGCGGTGACGCGTTCGAGGGATCGCTCGGTGCCCCAGAGGGCGGCGCGGAGCCGTTTGGTGGCGCGCTGGAGGAGTGGGCTGCCGAGGTGTTGGTACACCACGTTCGGGTCGCCACCATCGTCGGCCGGAGCGAGGACCTGCGGGTCGAAGGCGATCGGCCGGAGGTTGTCGGGGTCGAGCCGCGTGCTCAGGCCGCAGGTGACCTGGTCCCAGGACTGATCGAGGTTCGGGAGCCGGAAAACCGGCACGTCGGTGCGGTCCGAGCCGATCTCCGCCAGCGGCGGGATGCGGTCGAGTTCGAAGGCGGTCTCGACGACACGCTGCAAGTTCGCCGGGCGCAGGTGGAGAGTGTCGCGGCTGGCGGCGAGCTCGTCGGCGAGCTTCGTGAGTTCGGCACTCATCCCGCGGCCGCCGGCGAGCATGGCACTCATCGGGTCCTTCTCGGCCTTCGTTTTCTTCGGGATCACCTCGACGCCGCCGAGCTGCCGCTGGATGTCTGGCGCGATGATCTCGTTGGCCGAACCGAGGTCCTTCATGATCTGCGAGACCTTGATCGCGACCCTCGCGAGGAGCTCGACGTCCGCTGCCAGGTCGTCATCAGTTGCGACGGGCTGGAAATGACGGATCTCCGGCGCAATGGCCTGACCGTAGCGGTCGACCCGTCCGATCCGCTGTTCGAGCCGATTGGGGTTGAACGGGATGTCGAAGTTGACCAGCCGGTGACAGTGGTTCTGCAGGTCGATGCCTTCTCCTGCTGCGTCGGTGGCGAGCAGGATGCGGACGCGCTCCTTGGCCGGGTCTTCGTTGAAGCGTTCGCGAATCAGCTCACGCTGCTCAGCGTCTGTGCTGCCGGCGATGACGCCGATCCGGTCAGGTTCCCAGCCCTTCTGCCGGAGGATGTCGCGGATCCAGTCGAGGGTGTCAACGTACTCGGTGAAAACTACGACCCGCTCGTTGTTCCATCGTCCGTCCGGTCTGCAGACCGCTTCGAGGTAGGTGAGAAGCGACTCGAGGCGGGCGTCGGGACGGGCGTCGTACCTGTGGCCCCAGTTGCTCAACCACTCCAGGTCCTGCTTGTCCTCGTCAGTGAGCGGCGGGAGGGCGTTCTTGGTCTTCTGTAGCGTTTGCATTTCCGGTTGCTCGACCTTGCCCTCCTCGGTCTCGTCGGCGTCGGAGCCGATGACCTCGTCGTAGAGGCGGTCGAAGTCGTCCGGGAGGCCGCCGGTGCGGGTCTGGCGGTAGACATCGAGAGTCCTGGCGAAGGCGGCTGGCGAAGAGAAGAACCGCTTCTTCAGCAGCAGCGTCGCCATGTCCTTGGCAGTGCGACTTCCGTTGGTGTCGGCGACAGCCTTGTCTCGCCGCTGAGTGAAAGCGAGGAGGCGAGCGTAAGCCTCGGACTCCCCTTCGGTGGGTTCATACGGCAGGGCTTTGACCTCACGCTGGACGAAGCGGCCCTCGATGTCGCGCTTGAGGCGACGTACGGCGACCTCCTCGAGCGACTTCTCATCCAGCGCCGTGCCCCGGACGAAGCGCTGCGGATCGATCATCTCCAGCAGTGCCGTGAAAGACTCGGTGTAGCCGTTGTGGGGCGTCGCCGAGAGGAAGAGGCGGTGCTCGCTTCGCTCAGCGAGATCGCGGACCGCGATGGTGCGCTGGGAATCGACGGCATACCCCTGGGTGCGGCCGATCTTGTCCCGCCGCGAAGGCGCACTCGGGGCGACGTGATGTGCCTCGTCGACGACAAGGATGTCGTAAGCGAACCGGGAGGCGGTGCGCTCATGGCTGTGGAAGGCATCGCGGAGCTGACGCTGTGCGCGGCGCCCGGCAGCCAGGACATCGACACGATGGTGCGTGGGAAGAGCGTGAACGGGTTCGCGTGGACTCCGTGGCTGCGGCGGACCTCGCGCATCGTGTCGGAGTTGATGATGGTGAAGTCGAGCCCGAACTTCTCGGCCATCTCTTCCTGCCATTTGAAGGTCAGACCGGCCGGGCAAACCACAATCGCGGTTCGGGCGCGGTGCCGAAGGAAGAGCTCCTGCATGACCAGGCCAGCCTCGATGGTCTTACCGAGACCGACGTCGTCGGCGAGGAGAAGGTTGACGCGTGGAGCGCGGAGCGCGCGCACAAGCGGCTCGAGCTGGTAGTGCTCGATCTTCGCACCGGAACGGAACGGGGCTTGAAGCGTATTGTCATCCGCGCTGGTCACCGCGCCCCACCGGAGCGCATCGATGAATGCCGCCAGTCGAGCCGGGTGATCGAACCGCTCAGCCTCAATCTCGGTGGGAAGGTCTTGGGGCGGCGTCAGGCTACGGCCAGGCTCCAGCTCCCAGACCACGCGAAGCTCGTCACCGAGGCGATCGTCCTCGACCGACTGGAGACTCACGGCATGCTGCAACTGCTGCACCGCGTCATCCTGCGCGCTGCGCGGCAGACTCTGCTGCTGTACATCAGTCACCGCCCAGTTGGCGCCCCGAACATTGACGATCTGGCCCGGCTCGGGCACCGCTGTCGCAGCTCCATGCGCTTCCTCCGCCATCACAAACCGATCCTAGCGAGAAGAAGCCCCTGGACTGGGGTGAAGCGCCGGGGAGTTGCTGCAACGATCTATGGGACCTGAGTTCGCTTGTTCAGAAGCAGGCGTGGACCGATGTCTGCCCACAGCGTGCAACCGGACCAGCGGACGCCACGCTCCGCACACGCCCAGTACACGCCCCGGTACACCAAGTCCGACAACGACGTCGCCTCACTCGCCGACCTCATCGCCGCACACAACGCGCAAACGACTTCCTAGAACGCGGTCCAGACCCACGGCCGGTCGACCTCGCCGCGTAGGCACGCGATGCGGTGGCGGGTCTCGCGGGCGGCATCAGCGCTGCCCGCCGCCTTCCCGAGCACGAAGGCGACCCAGCGCAGCTCCTGGATGTCGGCGAGGACGCGAAATGCCGGCGTGATCGTCACGTCGTGGCCACCGTAGGCGGTCACGAACTCCTCGTAGTCCGCGCGGCTCACGCGCGCGAAGTCGGCGCGGTCCACCGCTACGGGAATCAGGTCCCAGTCCTGGTAGCCACGGGAGACGTGTTCGAGGTCCAGCAGGATCGGCGGACCACCTGCCACGGGTACCGCGACGTTGCCCTGCCACGCGTCGCCGTGCACGACCCCGTCACGACCATCCGCCTCGACCTCGGCAAGCCGTCCGCGCAGGTCTTCGACCCGCTTGCCCAGCCAGGCTCGATCATCACCGGGCACATGATCCGCGGCGGCGATGCGCTCCGCGACGCCCGACAACGGGTCGAACCGAGGTAACTCCAGCTGGTCAGGAGGACGCAGCGCATGCACTTCGCGCAGGACGGCTCCCAGCTCGGCCGTGGTAGCCGGGCGATGCTCCGGCAACTCGTGCCACCACGTGACGGGACGTCCGTCCACCACCGTCGGGTGCGGGACCTCGTCGAGCGCCCTCACCACGGTGACGCCGGACGACGCGAGCCACCGCGACACATCGATCTGCCGGGGCGCGATGTCACCGGTTCCCGTCGGCCCGACCCTCGCCACGATCCTCCCCGGCAACCGGTACATCACGTTCGAGCCGTCACGGATCAACTCCGCTCCCGTGACATCCAAACCGGCCTCGCCTGCCGCGACGGTCAGGACTTCCTCTGCGCTGGTCAACGGTCGGGCCACCTCGCCGATGGTGTCACCCGAGGCGCGCGATCTCACGTCGCAGGTCGGCAACATCGCCGACCTGCGTATGCGCACTCGCCGCCTTCCCCAGGCCATGGAGTTCGGTGGCCAGCCGGGTCGAGCGCACGGCCGCTGCGGAAGCGCAGCGCATCGACGTCGTCTATCAACGATTCGCTACGACCCAGCCATCGCCTCCTCTATTACAGTGCCCCAGTGGCGCATTATTTGCTCGTGATCGGCGACCGTGAAGCCCTCGGGTGGGTGCTGACAGCGCAACGCATGGCCTTTCCTGCCATGAACCGCAGCGAGACACGCAGCCTGGTCCCAGGCGACACACTGCTGTTGTACACAACACGTGGCTGCTTCAAGAACCCGACCAGAGATCGAGGGCGAGTCATTTCCGCAGGCACGGCTCGCACCGCGGTCTCGCCCTTAGAAGAGCCGATCAGCATCGCGGGACGCGAGTTCAGTGCCGGGTGCGAAGTGACTTTCGACTTGGCCACGCCGTGGCCGACCGGCGTGGCGTTAAGTCCGCTAATAGCCGAGCTCGACACGTTCGCCGATGCCGGCGCGAATTGGAGTATCCGGCTGCGCCGCCCACTCGTACACCTGACTGACCGGGACGGCGGCACCATCCAGAACCGCCTCGCGGCCCTCGAACCTCAACCGCTGGACAAGGTGCTCGACGACTACGCTCGCTGGTGGCGCGCGTCGCGACGCCCGTGATGGCATTCCGCCCGTCAGGATTCAGCCTTGAGTCCCCAGATCAACCACTAACCTGAATCCAGTCGAGCACCACCGGACACCTCTGGGTATGGAGGAACTGGTCAAGGCCCGCGTAGACGTCCTCGAGCGGCACTTCCGCCTTCGCTGGCAGGTACGACGGGTGGAGGCCGCCAAGCATGTACTCCACCTCGTCCTCGTTCGTGCCGTGCGCGGGGACATAGTGCTCGTCGCCCTGGCCGAAGGCGAGCACACCGACTCCGGGCTTGTCGCTGATGCCGAACTCGAGCTCGACATGGTCAGCGGCGCGGACATCCTTCGGGCCCGCAGCGATCACCCAGAAATGACCGACCTCCAACCCCTGCGCAGCGAACTCACGGACACGGGCAACGAACGCGTCGACATCCGGCACGTCGTCGACGTGGAATCCGGTCAGCTCAAGCAGGTCGGTCATGGTGCTGCCCCCTGTAGGTACGTGTGAACGGCTTGCCATTGACGTCCGTGCCGAGCACGGTCAGTGAATACCCCGCCGGGAGGATAGCCGGCAGGTACTCGTGGCAACCGCCCGTCGCGCCCGGCTCCGAGCCACACGGCGCGTGATTCAGGACGAGCCTGCCCTCGCGCTCCCCGCGTCTGATCATCATCGTCGCTGTCTTGATCTCCACATGGTTCGCCAGACGGCGTGCAGCGGCACTTGGGATGCCGCGCTTGAGCATCTCGGTTTTCGCCTCCGCCGCCCACGGGTCGTCGCGGTTCGGCGTGATGTGGCCGAGCTTCCGACCTCCGATCTCGGGATACGCAACCACCCGCGGCGCACGTTCGCCTCGACGCGGACGCGGCGGCAGACGATCCGGCGTCGGTGCGGCGTCGGCCGGGTACCGGTCGCCGTGCGCGTTACGGACCTCGCGCGGCTCCGGGCGCTCCTGCGGCGCCGCCGGTGGGCGGGCACGTTCAGCCTTGAAATCGCTGCAGGGTGGTGTCGACGCCCTCCTTGAGCTGCGCCATCGCTGCCACCGCAGTACCCAGCGCGTCCGTGGCCTGGGCTGCCTGCCCGTGCAGCATGCCGCCCACCTCGGTGTTACCGAGCGCCGCCACCAGCTGCTGCATGATGCTGTCCACCTCGTGCGCCTGCGCGAGGATGCCGCCCTGGATCTCGTGACACCGCCCCGACGCCATGTGCAGCGCCGCCAAGGTTTCCTCATGCGAGGCCATCGCTTCCCCTCCCCTGACGCTCATCAGCGACTAGCGGGCCGGTCTGCCGCGGCGTGCGCGCCAGGCACAGCTCGCACGGCATTCCCGTCGGGTTGTCCACCCGCTGCAACTGCACCGGCGCGAACGACGCACCGCACAAGGCCGTGACCCGGTCTGGCGGCACCGTCGTGTCCGGCAGCCGGAACACATGGCTCACCCGCTGGCGCAGGCCCACCACTCCCGGCAGCGGCCTGGCCAACAACATCCCATCGCTCACGCGCCGGCCTCCCTGTCTCGGCGGCCCACCAGTCGGCGCACGACACCGCGCCGCACACCGTGCGCACGACGCGGTGTCGGAACAGCAGGCGCCAGCACCGCCGCACACGCACGGCACACGGGTCCGTTCGGCACGATCGCCGCCGACATCTCGACCACGTGTCCACACACCGCCGCGCACCGCCCACCGTTGGCACGCCCTATCGCGAACGCTTCGTCCTCCACCGCGTGATCGCGGCAATCGGCCGCGCACCGGAACCACGTGGTGTAGACCTTCGACCTCGCCGTCACGCTCGACGCAGCGTCGGTCGGAGTTATCGCATGTGTCATGTCGACCGCGTTTCTCCTGGTCATGAACAACAACACGACCAGCACACCAACTCGCGCCACCGGGAGGCAGTGGCCATGCCGTGGCCGCGGGGGCACCACGCCGTCACACGGCCGACTTCTAGGGTGTGCGTATGACGATTCGCGCGGTGTTCTTCGACGTCGGAGAAGTGCTCGTGGACGAGACCACCGAGTACGGCACCTGGGCCGACTGGCTCGGCGTTCCGCGGCACACGTTCTCGGCTGTGTTCGGCGCGGTCATCGCCCGCGGACTCGACTACCGCGAGGCGTTCCGGGTGTTCCGGCCCGGGTTCGACCTCGAGACCGAGCGACGTCACCGCGCCGAGGCAGGCGAGCCCGAAACCTTCACCGACGCCGACCTCTACCCCGACGCACGCCCCTGCCTCGCCGCACTCCGCGACCAGGGCCTGACCGTCGGCGTCGCCGGCAACCAAACAGCCCGCGCCGAGTCGATCCTGCGCTCACTCGACCTACCGATCGACGTCCTCGGCACCTCCGACAGCTGGGGCACCACGAAACCGTCGACCGCGTTCTTCGAACGTGTCATCGCCGAAGCCGGCGTTCCGGCCGAGCACATCCTCTACGTCGCGACCGCCTCGACAACGACATCCGCCCCGCCGTCGAACTGGGTATCCGCACCGCGGTCATCCGCCGGGGACCGTGGGGGCACATCCTGCGCGGCGATGCAGCCACCACCATCCTCGGCACCGACGTCGAAGCGGCCTGCCTGTTCCAGCTGGACAGCCTCGCCCCACTCGCCGACCTGATCGCCGCACACAACGCGCAGACGACTGGCTAGTCGACCGCCACAGCAGGCAGCCGCAACGCACGCGTCCGTTCGACGAGCTCGACGCCGGCCGGCGTGCCCGCCAACGCCTGTTGCACAGCGGGAATCCGCTCGACGGCCGCGCCATACGGGCGGTCGCTCAACATGTCGCACGCCCGATGCGCGAACGACGCCGCGTGCTCGGCGTCCGTCGGCGCGTGTGCTGCGGCCAGGTCGAGGAGGACGACCGCGCGCTGCTTGTCCGCCTGCGGATCCAACTCGGCAAGCGACCGGTCCAACCACCGTGCCGCCGCCTCGTGTCGCCCGGCGAGCAGCTCCGCATTGCCGGCGAACGACGCCAGGCGAGCCGGGCTGAAGAAGTCCAGCCACTCCGGATCCGTGCCGTTGGTGCCCAGGGCGTGCTCAGCCTGGCGAATCCGCTCCCGCGACGACTCACCCTGACCGGTGCGAGCATGCACCTCGGCCGTGACGCAGTGCAGCCAGGCCCGCAGGTTCGGGCCGCCGCCGAACCGTGCGTGCGCCTGCGCGACATCCAAGTGGCGCTGCGCGGCGACACCGTCGCCCGCGAACCCCGGCACGAACGCACGATGCGCGGCGATCGCCGCCGCCAGCGCGTGATCGCCCGCGTAGTCGACGGTCGATTCGGCCTGTTCGAAGCATCGTGTCGCCACCGCCGGGTTCCCGAGGTCGAAGAACGCGATCCGCGCCGCGAGCAACGCCGTTTCGGCCACCGCTGCTGCGAGCGGGTCGTCACCCTCGCGACTGGTGGTCGTCTGACCCAGCAACGTCAACCCGAGCCGGAGATGACCGAGCGCGGCATCCCACATGGTCTCCGCCGGCGTGGTCCAGTACAGCGCACGTTGCGCCGCGGTGGCGTTTGCGTACGACTCGACCGCGCGGGGGTCGCGTGCATGTCCGCGGCCGTTCCACGCCGCGTCTGCCTCACCGACGGCCACCGAAGCAAGCAGGGGCGACAGGCCTGCGGCGACGGCTGCGCGGAGAAACTGCTGGCGGCCCAACCCGCCGCGTTCGCTCATCAACAACCTCCTCAGCTCCGCGCTCACCATCGCATCCAACGCCCCACTCGGAACTGTGACCTCCTGCGGTTGGAACTCCCGTTCCTCCGGGGTCAACAGGCCGAGCTCACTGGCGGGAAGGTCGAAGATCAGAACGAGATGCTTGCGAAAGCGAGGCTCCGGCCATCGCTCGCCCGACTCCCAGCGGCGCACCGTGTGCGCGGTCAGCCCCGATTCGCCGTCGCCATGGGCGCGCATGCTCTCGGCGACCTGGTTGACGAGTTCGTCGCGGCTCCACCCGCGCTGCAGCCGCTCCCAGGTCAGCCGCTTGTTCGGCGGATGTCGACGATTACCGCCGTCGGCCATGTCTGATCACCCCTGCGCAAACCGGTGCACCACCGGTGACGGTATACGCAGCACAGACCGATCGGCCAGACATCGCAACGACTGGCCACCCAGTGGCCACTACATCCCGAGCCAAAGCATCTGCGCCCGGCAGCTCCACCGGAGCATGCGATTGGGCGCGTCTTGCGGGTCGTCCAACCGGACGGCACAGTCCGGGATTACACGGGAGAGGAGCCCTCATCATGAAGTTGGTCGCGGCTGTACCGACGTTCCGCGACGGTGTCGCGGGCGGCGAAAGCCTGACCCTCGCCACCGACGACGACGTGGCACGCCTCGTCAAGCTGCTGTCTCGCGACGACGCCGACACCGCCAACATCCAGGGCACCGACGTCACCCTCAGCGCCCACGTCGCGCACGGCTACGGGTACCTGCTCTACGCAGGGCCGGACGGCTACGTCGTCAGCGACGGCGACCCCACGTCGCCGGCCGTCGAATCGGAAAGCGGATTCCCCGCGCAGAGCGGCATCGCGCTCGACCGGTTCGCCGAAGCGCTCCGCCAGTTCGTCCGTACCGGTCGCCTGCCGGAGTCGATTTCCTGGCGCGATCTCTAGCGGCTGATCAACGACGACTCAGCTCAGCGGCCGGACGACGTCCGTAGCCTCGGCAGTGTGGATCTACTGCCGTTGGACGAGTACGTGCGATCGCTGCCCCGGCGACACCTGGCCGGCGGGGTGTTGTTCCGCAGTCCCGACGGGCGGGTGCTGCTCGTCGAGCCCAGCTACAAACAGAATTGGGACATTCCGGGCGGCGTGGTCGACGCCGGTGAGTCGCCGTGGGCCGCGGCCGTGCGCGAGGTCCGCGAGGAGATCGGCCTCGACGTGACACTCGGCCCACTGCTCGTCATCGACAACACCACCACGACGCCCGCATGCCCGAGAGCGTCGCGTTCGTCTGGGACGGCGGCACCATCACCGACGCCGAGGTCCACGCCCTCACGTTCCCCGACCCCGAGATCGTCTCCGCCGCGCTGCACACGCTCGACGAGATGACCGACAAGGTCGGGCCCATCGTCGGCCGGCGCATCGCCGCCGCCGTCACCGCCGCCCAGACCGGAACCCTCCTGCTCTGCAACGACGGCGCACCGGCGTAGATCAGTACGTCCACTCCCAGCCGGCAGGACCGTTCATCGCCATCCCGGGATCGAGCGCGAGCGACCCGCTTGCCTCGGGCACGATCAGCTCGATGGTGCCGCTGTACTTCTGATTCACCCCGAAGTTCATCGGCAGCGCCTTCTCATGGGCGGTGCAGGCGCCGAACTCCGCGCCGTGGGAAACGCCCGACGAGTCGATCTCGACGAAGTTGTACGGGTTGAGCGTGCTGGAGGCATCCATGGCGGTCAGCTGGTCGTCGCCGGTCGCCACGCGTACGTGCAGGACGAGGGTGTGCCCGGACTCCGGTGGCATGCCGTACGCATCGCAACCGGGGTCGACGTCGATCCTGTCGATGGTGAACGACGTGCCGGAACTGCCGCCTTCATCACCCACCGGACCCGTCCACGCCTCGTCGCCGAGGTTCATGGGCAGATAGTTCCGCTCGTTCGTCCCCGGCTGGTCGAACTCGTCCACCGGCTCCGGCGTCGGCAACGACGGCGCCGATTCGATGTCGACCGGCCCGGTCGGCGTGGCACCGGACGGCGCGTCGAAGTCCCGCGCGATGCGGTCCAGCTCCTCGACCGTGTGCTGCTGAACCAGCACCGTGATCGTCACGGCCGCAACGCACAACACCACCCCGATGGCCGCCACGATCCTCTTGGTCCCGAACAACCCGATGATCCCGAGGACGAATCCCACGGCCGCCGCGATCGCCGTGACGTTGTTGACGATGATCACCGGCGAGCGACCACGCCGACAATGCCGAGAATCAGGCCTGCCCAGGCCAGGGCGACGAACTTGGCCGGGGGCGGCTGCGCCGCCGCGACAGGTGGGTACGGCTGTGGATACGGATACCCGGACATGGGCAGCACCTTCGGGGGTTTCGGAGAACTTCGATGGACAACGTGGACGTGCTCAGTCAGTTGGGGCGCTCAGTCAGCGGAGGTGCTCACTCGCCGAAGCCGTCGCACGATGCGGCGGCGAACTGCCCCTGAGCGGTGCTCGTCTTCGCCTCCTGACCGTCGACCGACACCGAGCACGTCACGCTGCCGCCCTCCGGGCCGGTCATCACGGTGAGGCTGCCACCCCTGAGCAGGCCCTTCGTGGTGAGTTCCTTCGACCACGGCAACTCGCTGACGTCCTCCTGGTTCATCGCCATCCCGTCGTCGCCGAAGGTCGTGTAGTCGATGGACGCGTTCGGTGCATCGCCGGTCACCTCGTAGCGAACGGTCACCTCCCGTCCGGCTTCCCGGCTGACGTCGTTCGCGGCTTTCCCGAAGACGCCGACCCACAGAATGCACATCAGAAGACCCACGGCCGAACACACGATCCCGGCGATCGACAGCCCCTTGTTCGTCGCCTTGCCCCGCCGGGCACGCGAGAAACCGAGCAACGAGAAAATCAGACCCAAAATCACCAACGGCCACGCGACAACGCCCACCAAGGGGATGAACGAGAAGACCAACCCGACCAGTCCGAGCACAAAGCCCGCCGTGCCAAGGCCATTACGAGGCGGCGCCGCCTGCGAACCACCAGGGGCCAACGGGTTGGACTGATACTGCGGAACGGACATATCGGACCACTTCCTCGGGTGCAGAATTCAAGCGACAGCCGTTTTTCGCTCGCCCGAACCCGAGGGTTACATCGCGATACTAATTCGTTACCGACGACATTTCGACCACCAGGAAACCGAGAATCAAACCTGTTTCCCGACCATTTCTCGGCAATCTTGACCGGACCCAGATTTCACCGGAGTCGCCCAGCAACCCTCGCCCGCCGCGCAGCCCCGCCGCGCAGCCCCGCCACACAGCCCCGCCGGACCGGCCAGCGGACCCGGCGACACCGGATGCGCCCCTCGAGGGCCGATCATGACAAGCAAACCTGCCGACTCATCACTGCGTATTTCGCAGCATCTGAAGATTTATCTTGCTGATCTCGCAACTCTGGTCCTACAGTCAGTGTCGCCGGTCACACGATGCGAGGAGACGTCATGCTGTACATCAACGGCGCCCATGTCGACGGCGCCGGCACGGAGAACGTCGAGGTCATCAGCCCTATCAGTGGTGAGAGCGTCGGATCGGTTCCCGTTCCGGTGAGCACCGACATCGACGAAGCCGTCAAGGCCGCTCGCATGGCACAACCCCGCTGGGGCGCCACCAACGTCTGGGAACGCGCCAAGATCTGCCACGCCATCGGCGACGGTATCGCCGCCCGTGCAGACGAACTCGCCCGCCTGCAAACCCTCGAACAGGGCAAGACCCTCGCCGAGTCCAAGGCCGACATCGATGAAGCCGCCACCCTCTTCCATCTGCACGCCGAGGACGCCGTCCGCCTCAACGGCGAAACTCTGCCCTCCACCGACCCGCGCAAACGGATGTGGACGTTCTACCGCCCCGTCGGCACCTGGGCGATCATCACACCCTGGAACTTCCCCCTGCTGATGTTGGCCGAGTTCGTCGCCCCGGGGCTTGCCACAGGTAACGCCCACGTCGTCAAACCACCCGCACACACTCCGCTCACCGTGCTCAAAGCCATGGAGGTCCTTGCCGAGGCCGACCTCCCGCCCGGCCTCGTCAACATCGTCCCCGGCGACGGCGAGACCGGGAACGCACTCGTCACCCACGACGGCATCGACGCCATCGGCTTCATCGGATCGTCCGCCACCGGCGCGAGAATCCAGGCCAATGCCGGCCTCAAACGGTCCATTATGGAGTGTTCCGGCAACGGTCCGCTCGTGGTGCTCGCCGACGCCGACATCCCGGCCGCCGCCAAGGCCGCCGTCGACGGCGCCGTCATGTGCTCCGGGCAGGTCTGCTGCGCGACCGAACGCGTCATCGTCGACAAAGCCATCCACGACGACTACATCGCCGCGCTCCTCGCCGAGACGGACAAGATCCGTACCGGCGATCCGTTCGACCCCGACACCACCTACGGCCCCCTCAACAATGCCCAGGTCGCCGAGAAAATGGACCGGCACATGGCCGACGGCCGCGCCCACGGCGCCGACGTCCTGCGCGGAGGACAACGCACTGCCGGCATGCCCACGGACCTCTACTACGACTTCACCGTGGTCGACGGCGTACTGCCCGAAACCTTGCTCGCAAGCGAGGAATCCTTCGGCCCCGTCGTCCCCGTCATCACCGCCGACGGTGACGACGAGATCCTGCGCATCGCCAACGACGACAAACTCGGCCTGCAGGGCGCCGTGTTCACTCGGGACGTCGCCAAGGCATACCGCTTCGTCGAGGAACTCGCCGTCGGACAGGTCGTCGTCAACGACAACACCTGCTTCTGGGACATCAACATGGCCTTCGGCGGAGCCGGCGGACGCAACACCGGTTGGGGCCGCATCGGGGGCAAGTACACCCTGTTGGACATGACCGACCTGCGGACCGGCGTCGTCCATGTCTGACCCCGGCCCCACCCCGGTGGCCGCGAGCACGACCCCGTTCTGGCTCGACTGCAACGACAGGCCGCCGCCGCTGCCACCGCTGACCGAGGACATCTCTGCCGACCTCGTCGTCATCGGCGGCGGCTACACCGGGCTGTGGACGGCCCTCCACGCCAAGGAATCCCGGCCCGACGCCGACGTGGTGCTCATCGAACGCGACACGTGCGGCGCCGCGGCGAGCGGACGCAACGGCGGTATGTGCTCACCGAGCCTCACCCACGGGCTCGGCAACGGCATACAGCACTGGCCCCGGGACATCGACACCCTGCTCCGGCGCGGACACGAGAATTTCACCGCATTCCAACGAGATCTCGACCGCTACGGCATCGACTGCGGGTTCGTCCACACGGGAAAGCTCAGCATCGCACGTCAACCGTGGCAGTCCGACGCCCTCGCCGCCGAGGCACGGCTGAGCGCCCGGCACGGCGAACGCGCCGAGTTCCTCGACCACGACGCCGTGCGCAAGTACCTCAATACCCCCGCCGCCCTCACCGGGCTGTTCCAACCCGACTACGCGCTGCTCGACCCTGCCCGCCTGGCCGACGGGCTGCGCGAGGCCTGCCTCCGCCTCGGTGTGCGCATCGCCGAGAACACCACCGTGCAACGACTCGAGGTCCCGTCCACGGGCCATGTCCGCGTGCACACCGGACAGGCGATGGTCCGCGCGGGGCAAGTCGCGTTGGCTACCGGCGCGTTCACCTCCCTCCTGCGCCGACTCCGCTACCGGGTCGTGCCGGTGTACGACTACGCCCTCGTCACCGAACCACTTACCGCCGCCCAGTTCGCCTCCATCGGCTGGACCGGCGAGCACGCCTGCACCGACGCGGCGAACCAGTTCCACTACTTCCGGAAGACACCCGACGGCCGAATGCTGTGGGGCGGCTACGACGCCATCTACCACTACGGAGGGAAAACCGCGGACCATCTGACCAATCGCCCCGCCACCTTCCGCACCCTCAAGCGGACCTTCCGCGCGACGTTCCCCGCCCTCGATGACGTGCCGTTCACCCACTCATGGGGCGGTGTCATCGACATGTCGAGCAACTTCACCCTGTTCGCCGGCACCGCGGCACGCGGCCGCATCGGCTACGCGGCGGGATTCACCGGACTCGGCGTCGTCGCGACCCGGTTCGGTGCACTGGCCATGTTGGACCTTCTCGCCGGCCGTCACACCGCACGAACCACTCTGCCGATGATCCGGCGCAAACCCCTCCCACTACCGACCGATCCGCTGCGCTGGATCGGCGTCACCGTGACCCGCCGAGGACTCGCCACCGAGGACACCACCGGCAGACGCAGTCCCTGGCTGCATATCCTGGACCGGGCCGGGGTCGGATTCGGCTCGTGATGCCGGGCCGGCACGACTGGTCGGCACCGGCCGACCGACATGGTTGGTCGACGCAGATCCGTCGGGAGTCAGGCAGGAGTCACCATGGGGCAGCAACCGCTCGACGACATCGACAGCCGGATCATCGCGATCCTGCAGGCCGACGGGCGCAAGGCGTACAACCAGATCGCCACCGAGCTGAGCATCCCCGCCTCATCGGTGCGGTACCGCGTACAACGGCTGATGGACGCCGGCATCCTGCAGGTGGTCGGTATCGCCGATCCCCTGACCATCGGATTCGACCGGCTGGCCATGATCGGCGTACGCACCCGACCCGGTTCGAGCCACGCCGTGTGCGAGGCGCTCAAGGCGCTCCCGGAAACCAGTTACGTGGTGTTGGTGGCCGGACACTACGACGTCATGGTCGAGGTCATCTGCAGGGACGTCAGCCACTACACCGAGCTGATGACCACAGGAATCCAACGCATCGACGGCGTCCTGTCCACGGACTCGTTCTTCGTACTTGAGGTGCACAAACTCGCCTACGGGTGGGGTGTCGGCGACGTCGCCACCCCAGCCCTGCAGGTCGATCGTTCCGGCACGACCTAATGCCTCCCCACCTCGCGCCGCTGCCAGTGCAGAGCTCACAGTCCTGAGCGCTCGGCGAGCTGAACGCAGGGGCCCCCGAACCCGCAATACAGCGACGCGAGGTGCCAACACAGCGACGTGGGGTGCTGACACGACGACGTGGGGTGCTGACACGACGACGTGGGATGCTGACACGGCGACGTGGGATGCTGACACGGCGACGCGGGGTGCTGACACGGCGCCCGGCGGCCCGGCCCCGCCCGGGGTCAGCCGGACTGGGCTGCTCCTGGGCCGGCGGCCGGGAGGACCGGGTAGGCGACCTTGACGCCGGCCTCGTCGAGGCCGCGCTTGAGGTGGGCGCGGAGTTCGCGGCCCATGGACCACTGGTCGCCCGGCTGGGTCGTCACGATGACCCGCACGGTCACCGCGCCGTTGCCGATGCCGACGACGCCGTTGATGCTCGGCCGCTCGATGATCTTCGCCGCGAACTCGGGGTTGTCGGCGAACTCGTCGATGCTGCGCTGGATGACCGGCTTCGCGTCCTCGAGGTCCACCGAGTAGTCCAGGGGCAGTTCGACGACGGCGTTCGCCCAGTCCTGGTTCATGTTGCAGACGCGCATGATCTCGCCGTTGCGCACGTGCCACAGGCCGCCGTTGAGGTCGCGGATCTTCGTCACGCGCAGCGTCACCGCCTCGACGGTGCCGACCGCGTCGCCGACGTCCACCACGTCGCCCACGCCGTACTGGTCCTCGACCATCATGAAGATGCCCGACAGGAAGTCCTGCACCAGGCTCTGCGCACCGAAACCGATCGCCAGACCGATCACACCGGCGCTCGCGATGATCGGGCCGATGTTGATGCCGAACTGCCCGAGGATGGTCACGAACGCGATACCGAAGATCACGAACGACGCGACGCTCTTGAGCACCGACGCGATGGTGTCCGCACGCTGCCGCTGCCGTTCCCCACGAGTCGCGTCGGCCTGCTTCAGCACCCGGGGCGCCGCCTTCGCCTTCGCCCGGTCGATCCGCTCCCGCGAATTCATCATCCGCTTCGCCAGCTGATCGATCAGCCGGCCGACGACCGCCCGCATCACCAATGCGACCACGACAATGATCACGATGTTGATCAAACCGGACACGAGTTCCGACGAATTGTCGTTGAACCAGTCCACGAACGCGTTCGTCCGGACCTCAGGCATGGAAACGGGTCTCCCCTCATACACCGGCTGCGGACACCGTCGGGTGCCCCTCTGGCAGGGTAAGAACGCCCCCGTCCCGGCCCCGCAAGCGGGGGTGGGCCGGCCCGCGAAAACGGGCCCTCACCAGGGCGTCAGGAGCGACGCAACAGGCCTCCGCGCTTACGCGAACCCCGCACGTCGACCGCACCGCCGCGGACGTCGTCCAGCAGCCCCGCAACCGTTTCCTGTGCGCACGTCCGATTCGCGCCGATCCCGCCCGACGGGCCGCGTTTGATCCACCCCACGACGTACGTCGCGGCGCGGCCCTCGACCCGGCCCGCGGTGTTCGGGATCGTGCCCGTCGCCTCGTCGAACGGCAGGCCCGGCACCGGAACGCCGCGATAGCCCACGGCGCGCACCACCATTCCCGCGTCGATGTCCACAGTGGAATCCGCGCCCGTCGTGCGCAGACCCGACACGCTGCCGCCCTCGCCGAGCACCTCCACCGGCGACGAGTGGAACCGCAACACGATCCGGCGCCGTTCCTGCGCGGGCCGGCTCGACCAGTCGACGGCCTCCTGGCGCACATCGCGCAGCAGATACGCCTTGTCGCCCGGCCGCGCCTCGGCGATCGCCTTCGCCACGCGCTCGTCGTGGTTGTCGATCACGACGTCGAAATCCGGATGCTTGGTCAACGCCAGGATCTCCGGCTCGGTGTACGCCGCGTTCTCCGGGCCCCGGCGGGCCAACAGCACGACCTCGCGCACGTCGCTGTCGCGCAGCGCCGACAGCGCCGCCCGCGAGATCGACGTGTCCTCCAGCGAACCCGGGCGGCTCGACAGGATGCGCGCCACGTCCAGCGCCACGTTGCCGTTGCCGATCAGCACCGCGCGCCGCGCCGACAGGTCCACCACGTCCACCGCGTCCGGGTGGCTGTTGTACCAGGACACGACCTCGGTGGCCGCGACACTGCCCGGCAGCTGCTCCCCGGCGATGCCCAGCGACTTCGCCGACGACGCACCCACCGCGTAGATCACCGCGTCGTGCTTGGCCGCCAGCTCGTCGACCGTGACGTCCTTGCCGACCTCGACCCCGAGCCGCATCGTCAACCGCGGATGCTCGCGGTACCGCGCGAACGTCTCGTCGATGCGCTTGGTCGAGGGGTGGTCCGGCGCGACACCGAAGCGGATCAGCCCGCCCGCCACGTCGAGCCGGTCGATCAGCGTCACCCGCGCGCTCGTGTGCAACAACAGGTCCTCGACCGCATACATGCCCGCCGGACCGCTGCCGACGACCGCGACGTCCGGAGCGGGGAAATCGCTCGAGATCGTCCGGTCGAACGTCGGCGGACCCCAGTTGTGGAACACCGGCGACGAGCCCAGCACGTCGTGCGAGACCGGCCGCTCCTCGTAGTACCGGGCGTTCACCTCGGCATACGGCTTGAGCGACTCGCTGAGCATGTCCACCGGGAAGATCGCGTCAACCGGGCAGGCATCGGCACACGCGCCGCAGTTGATGCAGCTGCGCGGGTCGATGTAGAGCATGTCCGTGCTGCCGAAGTCCGGCTCGTCCGGGGTCGGGTGAATGCAGTTGACCGGACAGACCGAGACGCACGTGGCGTCGTTGCAACACGTCTGTGTGATCGCAAAGACCATGGGTTCGGGTCGCTCAGATCAGGTTGGCGCGCTTGTAGATGCGCTTGGCCGGCTTGGTCAGCAGGCCACACGAGTTGAGGAACTCCATCAGACCCGAGCAGCTCGAACGCAGCATGGCCTTGAAGTTCTCGTTGTGCTTGGCCTCGTGGAGCGCGCGCTTGGAGTCCAGACCCGCGTTCTCGTAGACCTTCGGGTTCCACATGGCGTCGACGATGAAGTAGGCGACGGTCGCGATGGCGACGGCGTTGGCCTGCCGGCGCGCCCAGCCGGCGCCCTCGAGGCGCTGCTTGGTCTCGTCGCGGGCGAACTTCATGTGCCGCGACTCCTCCACCACGTGGATGTTGTTGATCGTGCGCACGAACGGCACGACACGCTCGTCGCGCATCCAGTCGCGCTGCATGACGTCGAGGACCTCTTCGGCCACGAGGATCGCCGCGTAGGCGGCCTCGCCGCGGGCGGTCGCCGCGTACACGCGGCCGCCCTGCACGGCGTACCAGCGCGGCCGGTACGCCGGGGCGCGCAGCTTCTCGGCGCCGCGGGCGAACATGATCGAGTGCCGGCACTCGTCGGCGATCTCGGTGAGCGCCCACTGGAACTCGGGGGTCGTCGGGTCCTTGGCGTAGAAGTCCCGCAGCACCATCTGCTGCAGGATCATCTCGAACCAGATGCCGGTGCTGGCCACCGACGCCGCCTCCTGGCGCGTCAGCTCCTTGCGCTGCTCCTCGGTCATCTCCTCCCAGTAGGAGGTGCCGTAGAGCGTGCTCCACTCCGGCGAGGTGCCCCAGTACGAGGTGTCGAGTGGGGTTTCCCAGTCAACCTCGGTCGCGGGGTCGTACGACAGCATCTCCGACGAGTCCAACAGTCGCTGGGCGACCGAGTCCTGGCCCTGCTGCGCGTCCGCTTCGATGCGGTTGTCGACGCTGGTCATAGGAAGCTCCCTGACAACGAGATTGCCTGTTACCGAGGTTTACTGTTACTTAAGGTAACACGTGGGTCTTCAGCAGACCAGCGTCTCAGGCGCACGACCCCGTGACCAGGGGCGACGCGCCGAATTCACCCGGGTCGGGCGCCGCTGTCCCCCCCCCGTCGACCACGACACTGGCGCGCGTCATCCGACCGTGTTCAGATGGACGGTGATCAATGCTGATCACTCGCGCCGAAGGAGGCGTCCGTGGGCAAGGCGTACGTCGTGGGCACGTTCGACACCAAGGGCGACGAGCTGCGGTACGTCGCCGACCTGATCCGCGAGGCCGGCGTGGCCGTCCGCACGGTCGACCTGTCGACCGACACCTCTGCCGCCTCAGCCTCCCCCGCCGATGTCTCCCCCGCCGACGTCGCAGCCTGGCACCCCGACGGCGCCTCGGCCGTGTTCACCGGCGACCGCGGCAGCGCCGTCGGCGCGATGGCCACCGCGTTCGCCCACTTCCTGCCCGCCCAGCGCACCGGGGACGACGCCGTGGCCGGCGTCCTCGGCCTCGGCGGCTCGGGCGGCACGGCGCTCGTCACCCCGGCGATGCAGGCGCTGCCGGTGGGCGTGCCGAAGGTGATGGTCTCGACGATGGCCGCCGCGACGTCGGGTCCTACGTCGGCGCCTCCGACATCGCGATGCTCCACTCGGTCACCGACGTCGCCGGGCTCAACCGCATCTCCCGGCAGGTGCTCGGCAACGCCGCACACGCGCTCGCGGGCGCGTGCGCCCACCCGATCCCCGCGGGCGACGCCCGTCCCGCCGTCGGACTGACGATGTTCGGCGTCACGACCCCGTGCGTCGATGCCGTCACCCAGCGGCTCGGCGCCGATCACGACTGCCTGGTCTTCCACGCCACCGGCACCGGCGGCGCCGCAATGGAGAAGCTCGCCGACGACGGCCACCTCGCGGGCGTCCTCGACATCTCCACCACCGAGATCTGCGACCTCGTCGCGGGCGGGGTCCTCGCGGCCGGCGAGGACCGCCTGGACGCCGTCGCGCGCACGAAGATCCCCTACGTCGGCTCGTGCGGCGCACTCGACATGGTCAACTTCGGCGCACCCGACACCGTGCCCGCCCACTACGCGCACCGCCGCTTCTACCCGCACAACCCGCAGGTCACGCTCATGCGCACGAACGCGGACGAGGTGCGCTCCGTCGGCGAGTTCCTCGCCCGCAAGCTCAACGCCTGCGACGGCCCTGTGCGCTTCCTGCTGCCCGAGGGCGGAGTGTCCGCATTGGACGCACCGGGGCAGCCGTTCCACGACCCCGAGGTCGACGCGGTGCTGTTCGACACGCTCGAGCGCGAGGTCCACCAGACCGGCGACCGGCGACTCGTCCGCTCGCCGCGACACCTCAACGACCCGGAGTTCGCCGACGAGCTCGTGGCCGCATTCACCGACGCAGTAAGGAGTTAGGGTGCCCCGGATCGCCAGGCAGGAGTTGCTCGCCACGTTCACCGCGAAGGCCCGCAGCGGTGCGCCGATCATCGGCGGCGGCGCGGGAACGGGCCTGTCCGCCAAGTGCGAGGAAGCGGGCGGCATCGACCTCATCGTCATCTACAACTCGGGCCGGTTCCGCATGGCCGGGCGCGGTTCGCTGGCCGGACTGCTGGCCTACGGCAACGCCAACGACATCGTCGTCGAGATGGCCGACGAGGTGCTGCCCGTGGTGCGCCGCACCCCGGTGTTGGCGGGCGTCAACGCCACCGACCCGTTCCTCGACGTCGACCGCTTCCTGCGCACCCTCACCGACCTCGGCTTCTCCGGCGTGCAGAACTTCCCCACCGTCGGCCTCATCGACGGCACGTTCCGCGCCAACCTCGAGGAAACCGGCATGGGCTACCAGCACGAGGTGGACCTGGTCGCCGCCGCGCGCCGCGCCGACCTGCTCACCACGCCGTACGTGTTCTCCGCCGACGACGCGCGCGCCATGACCGAGGCGGGCGCCGACATCCTCGTGTGCCACATGGGCCTGACCACCAGCGGATCCATCGGCGCCGTCACCGCCAAGACCCTCGACGACTGCGTCGCCGCGATCGACGAGTGGTCCGCGGCGGCCCGCGAGATCCGCGACGACGTGCTCGTGCTGTGCCACGGCGGGCCCGTCGCCGCACCGGAGGACGCGTCGTACGTGCTGTCGCGCACCGCGCACTGCCACGGGTTCTACGGCGCCAGCAGCATGGAGCGCCTGCCCGTCGAGGAGGCCCTCACCGCGCGCACCCGCGAGTTCACCGAGCTGTCCCTGTCCCCGCAGTCCGACACCAGCGCAACCGCGAAGGAGAAGTAGATGCCACGGCCCTACGCAAGCGGAATCGTGCCCGGCGACGTCGACGAGGTGTGGCGGCGCGTCCGCGACTTCAACGGACTGCCCACCTGGCACCCGGGCATCGCAGCCAGCGAGATCGAACCCGGCCACGGAGCCTTCGAGATCGGCGCCGTGCGCACACTGACCCTCGCCGACGGCGGAGTCGTGCGCGAACAGCTGCTGGCCTTCGACGACCCCGGCCGCAGCTACACCTACAACATCCTCGACAGCCCGTTCCCCGTGCGCCGCTACATCAGCACCATCCGCGTCGCCCCGATCACCGCCACCGGCGACACGTTCGTCGAATGGTGGACCGAGTACGACGCCGACGCCGCCGACGAGGAAAACCTCGACAAGACGTTCGCCAAGGGCGTCTTCGCCACCGGCATCAAAGCCCTCGCCGGAGGCTGACCCCTCGGTCCGGCAGGCGCGACGACCGGACCATGACCTTCGGCACTGGGCAGGCCCCGCGCGGCCGGGTGTACTGAGCTCGACTCGATCGCCCGGCAGGAGGCACCGCAGTGGGTTCGCTGGGTTCGCCGGATTCCCCGGGTTCATGGCTCGGGGTCGGCGGGGCGGTGCTGTTCGTCGTCGTCTTCGTCGTCGACGGCTGGACCAGGCCCGGGTACTCGGCCGTGCGACACCCGGTGAGTGCACTCGCGCTCGGACGTCGCGGCTGGGTGCAGACGGCGAACTTCCTGCTGTGCGGTGCCGCCGTCACCGTCGGCGCTGTCGACCTGTCGATCACCGGGCCCAGCACTCCACTCGGGATCGTGCTCGTCGTCTTCGGACTGGGCCTCGTCGCCTCCGGCGTGTTCCCGATGGATCCCATGCTCGGCTATCCGCCGGGCGCGCCCACAGGCATCCCCGCCGAACACACTGTTCGGCACCGTCTCCACGACCACGCCGGCGCGGTCGTGTTCTTCTCGCTGCCGGCGGCGACGGCGATCGGCGCGCTCACCCTGCCCGACCTTGCGTGGCAGCTCGTCTCTGGCGCCGCCGCGATCGCCTTGTTCACCGCGACCTCTCGCTTCGCCAAGGCATGGGAAGCGCGGTCCGCACGCATCGGTCTGATCCAACGGGCCGTCATCATCCCCGGCTGGGCGTGGCTCGCCGCGGTGTTCGCCCTCTGACCTGTCCACCGTCGGGTTGCCGGACGGCCCGACGGCTCACGGACGGGCACGTGGCGGCCTCACTGTGAGCCACGACCCGTTCCGAAATATCGGGTACCGCGGCGTCGTTGGTCGTGGTGGAGCACTCCGTGTCCGCAGCTGCCTACCCGTGACGAAAGGCCGACCACCATGACCCTTCCGCTGTCCGTCCTCGATCTGGCCACGGTGGGCAAGGAAGAGTCCGTCGGGGACGGCCTGCGCGCGAGCGTCGCGCTCGCCCAGCGGGCGGAGCAGCTCGGTTACCAGCGGGTCTGGTACGCCGAGCACCACAACATGTCGGCCATCGCCTCGTCGGCCACCAGCGTGTTGATCGCGCACGTCGCCGCCAACACCGAGTCGATCCGGCTCGGCTCGGGTGGCGTCATGCTGCCCAACCACTCGCCGCTCGTCATCGCCGAACAGTTCGGCACCCTCGCCGAGCTGCACCCGGGGCGCATCGACCTGGGCCTCGGCCGCGCGCCCGGCACCGACCAGAACACCCTGCGCGCGCTGCGCCGCGACCCGAGCGCAGCCGAGTACTTCCCCCAGGACGTGCAGGAACTGCAGGGCTACCTGGGCGAGCGTTCCCTCGTCCCCGGGGTCAAGGCGACGCCGGGCAAGGGCACGAACGTGCCGCTGTACATCCTCGGCTCGTCGCTGTTCGGCGCCAAGCTCGCCGCCGCACTGGGCCTGCCGTACGGGTTCGCGTCGCATTTCGCGCCGGACGCGCTCCAGCAGGCCGTGGCCGCCTACCGCGCCGAGTTCCAGCCGTCCGAGCAGCTCACCGAGCCGTACGTGATCGCCGGGGTCAACGTCATCGCCGCCGACACCACCGAGGAAGCCGAACAGGACAACCAGGTGGTCAAGCGGCAGCGGCTGCGTCTGCTCGCCGGCCGCGGGCGCACGTTCACCGACGCCGAGGCCGACGTCGTGCTCGACTCGCCGCAGGGCAAGCCGATCATGGACATGGTCCGCTACTCCGGCGTCGGCACCGCCGACCAGGCCGCCGAGTACGTCGAGTGGTTCGGCAAGCACGCCGACGCCGACGAACTCATCGTCGCCCACCAGTCGCCCACGCTCGAGAAGCGCCTGCACTCCGCCGAGCTGCTCGCCAAGGCCACCGGCATGACCGCCTGAGCCGCCCGTCGATCCCGATCGGGCCGTGGCGCGAGCCCGGCCCGGCCGGTGAGCGACCATGGGAGGAGTCCGCACTCGGCGAGGAGGTGCCCCGTGTCGCTGTTCGCGCGGATCTTCCTGCTCAACACGGTCGTGCTGTGCGCGGCCACCGCGCTGCTGCTGTTCGCGCCGATCACCGTGTCCACGCCGGTGCTGTCGAACGAGATCCTGGTGCTCGTGCTCGGCCTCATCGCGGTGCTCGTCGCCGACGCGGCGGTGCTGCGGCTCGGCGTCGCCCCGTTGAAACGGCTCCGGCGCACCATGACGTCGGTCGACCTGCTGCGCCGCAAACCGCGTCCCGTCGTCGAGGGCCCGCGCGACGTCGCCGAGCTGATCACGACGTTCAACGACATGCTCGACCGGCTCGAGGCCGCCCGCGACTTCAGCGCCGCACGCGCCCTGTCGGTGCAGGAGGCCGAACGCCGCCGCGTCGCGCAGGAGCTGCACGACGAGGTGGGCCAGTCGCTCACGGCCGTGCTCCTCGGGCTCAAACGCGTCGCCGACCAGGTTCCCGAACCGGTACGCGCCGAACTCACCGCCGTCAGCGAGACCACCCGCACCACGCTCGACGAGATCCGCCGCATCGCCAGGAGCCTGCGTCCCGGTGTGCTCGAGGAACTCGGCCTGACCAGCGCGCTCAAGGAACTCGTGTCCGAGTTCGACGACCACAGCGACGTCACGGTGCGCGGCCGGTTCGACCCCGACCTGCCGCCGCTGCCGGACAACGTCGAGCTCGTCGTCTACCGCGTCGCGCAGGAGGCGGTCACCAACGCCGTGCGCCACTCCCGCGCCGGCGAGGTCACCGTGTCCCTCGCGCCCACCCCGGACGGCATCGAACTGCGCGTGCGCGACGCGGGCCGCGGCATGGGCCGCGCCGAGGAGGGCGCGGGCATGACCGGCATGCGCGAACGGGCACTGCTCGTCGGCGCCGCGCTCACCGTGCACTCCGCAGGCGGCACCGAGGTGCGCCTGCACGTCCCGCTCCCCGCGCCGGACGCTGCGACCTCGGACACGGCGCCCGACACCGCCTCCGCCGGGGAGGCCGCGCGATGACCGAACCGGTGCGGATCCTGCTCGCCGACGACCACGTGCTCGTGCGCCGCGGCGTGCGCCTCATCCTCGACGGCGAACCCGACCTGACGGTGGTCGCCGAGGTCGGCGACGGCCCCGACGCGATCGAACGCGCCCGCGAGCTCGAACCCGACCTTGCCGTGCTCGACATCGCCATGCCGCGCCTGACCGGCCTGCAGGTCGCCCGCGAACTGGCCCGCGACCTGCCGCAGCTGCGCATCCTGCTGCTGACCATGTACGACAACGAGCAGTACTTCTTCGAGGCGCTCAAGGCGGGCGCCTCGGGATACGTGCTCAAGTCCGTGGCCGACCGCGACCTCATCGAGGCGTGCCGCGCGGCGATGCGCGACGAACCGTTCCTCTACCCGGGGGCGATGCGTTCGCTCGTGCGCGACTACCTGGACCGCGCACAGGGTGACGGTGACGTTCCCGACAAGGCGGTCACCGACCGCGAGGAGGAGATCCTCAAGCTCGTCGCCGAGGGCCACTCGTCGAAGGAGATCGCCGACATCCTGTTCATCAGCGCCAAGACGGTCGAGCGACACCGGGCGAATCTCCTGCACAAGCTCGGACTGCGCGACCGACTCGAACTCACGCGCTACGCGATCCGCGCCGGACTCATCGAACCCTGACCCGTCCGGTGGTGTGAACCACACCGGACATTCGGCGTAAAAGCCGTGTAGGGCAACGAAAAATGGGTGTCAGCACCCATGGACAGCATGGCCGACCAACGGCAGCTTTGCGGTGGCCCGCGCGCGGCTGAGCTCCATCCCCCGATTCATCAGCTCGCCGCCACCGACGCGGGCCGCCGACGTCGATCGAGAGGTTTGCCCGCAGTGCTGTCATTGTCGCGCGCCGACGAGTCCGTGCCCACGGAATCGGACGGGCCGACCAAAAAGGACACAACGACCATGGGCTTCCGGCCCGACGTCGAAGGGCTGCGCGCACTCGCGATCGGCGCCGTGCTGCTGTACCACGCCGGAGTGCCGTTCGTGCCCGGCGGCTACGTCGCGTCGACATCTTCTTCGTCCTGTCCGGATTCCTGATGACCCGGCTGATCCTCGGCGAGATCGAGGCCACCGGGTCGCTGTCGCTCAGCCGGTTCTACGCGCGCCGCGCGCGGCGCCTGCTGCCCGCCGTGGCGGTAGTACTCGCCGCCGTCGCACTCGGCTCGTGGGTGCTGCTCTCCCCCGTCGAACGGGACGCGGTGACCCCGGACCTGATCGCGTCCGCGCTCTACGTCGTCAACTGGTGGCTGGCCGGACAGGCCGTCGACTACTTCGAGACGGGCTTCCAGGCCAGTCCCGTCCAGCACTTCTGGACCCTCGCCGTCGAGGAGCAGTTCTACCTCGTCTGGCCGTTGCTGCTGCTCGGCGCGGTGTGGGCGATGCGGCGGATGCTGACCTCACGGCGTGCGCTGCTCGCCGTCGTGCTGGGCGTGGGCGTGCTGTCGCTGGCCTACTCGATCGTCGCGACGCTGCAGGCCGCCGACACCGCCTACTTCAACACGTTCTCGCGCGGCTGGGAGTTCGCCGCGGGCGGCGTGCTCGCACTCATCCCGCACGGCGGACTGTCTCGGCGCGTCGCGGCGACGTTGGCATGGGGCGGACTCGCCGCGATCGGCGCGGCCGTGCTGCTGTTCGACGAGCAGACCCTGTTCCCGGCGCCGTGGGCGCTGCTGCCCGTCCTCGGCACGGCGGCCGTCATCGCCGCGGGCACCGCCGCGCCGAACCTGCTGCCGCAACAGCTGCTGAGCACGCCGTTCATGCGGCACTGTGGACGCGTCTCCTACTCGTGGTACCTGTGGCACTGGCCTGCCCTGGTGTTCGCCGCCGCGGTGTTCGGCGACCTCACCCCCGCGCAGGGGCTGGTCGTGGTCGCCGGCGCGTGGGTGCTGGCGGTGGTGACCTATCACGTCGTCGAAGAACCGTTCCGGAGGTCGCCGGTGTTCCGCAAGCCCCGCCGTTCGCTCGCCCTCGGCGCCGCGTGCACGGTCATCGCCGCGATCCCGGCGATCCTCCTGCCGTTGACGATCCCGTCGCTGCCCACGAAGTCCGAGGACCAGATCACCGGAGCGCCCGCGCTGTCGCAGGGCGACGAGGCCGTGCAGCAGTCGGTGCAGGCCGTGCGGCCGGAACCCCGGACGGCGCCGCAGGACTGGCCGCGCAACTACAACGACGGCTGTCACGCCGACCGTCCGGAGACCGCCTCCGGCGAATGCGTGTACGGCAACCCGAACTCCGACCGCACCGTCGTCCTGTTCGGCGACTCCCACGCGATGCAGTACTTCCCCGCACTGGAGAACATCGCGCAGGAACGCGACTGGCGGCTCGTGCCGCTGACCAAGTCCGGCTGCGCCCCGCCCGACGTCAGCCTCTACAACGACGCGCTGCGCCGGTACTACGCCGAATGCGACACGTGGCGCCAGGCCACGCTCGACCGGATCAAGGAGCAGGAGAAGCCCGACCTGGTCATCACCGGCGGCCGCGACACGTACGCCACGATGGACGGCGAGGACCACGTGAGCGCCGCCGAGAGCACCGACACGCTCCGCGAGGGCTACGTGTCCACATTGGAGCAGCTGCGCGACACGGGCGCGCGGGTCGTCACCATCAAGGACAATCCGCACCCGGACAAGGACATTCCCAGTTGCGTGTCCGGGGCGCCGGACAGTCTCGAGGACTGCGCCGTGCCGCAGGACGTCGCGTACAACTACCCGCACGTCGCCGACCACGCCGCCAACGAGGTCCGCGGCGTGCGTCTGCTCGATCCGACGTCGATGTTCTGCCGGGACGGCACGTGTCCGGCGGTGATCGGCGACGTCGTCGTCTACGGCGTCACCACGCATCTCACGGCGACCTACGTCGAGACGCTCACCCCGTGGCTCGACAACCAGCTCGCCTCGCTGTCCGCACTGCCGTAACCAGGTTATTCAACTGACTGGTTGACAAGGCCGAGCCGGCGTCGTACGTTGTATTCAACCGAGAGGTTGAACACGATGAACGACACGACGGCAACGGAACGGCTCAACCGGGCATTCGCCGCACTGGCCGACCCGACGCGACGAGACCTCGTCGCCCGGCTCAGCCGCAGCGACGCCACGGTCGGCGAACTCGCCGACCACTACGACATGAGCCTCCAGGCGGTCTCCAAGCACGTGAAGGTGCTCGGCGAGGCCGGAATGGTCACGCGCACCAAGGACGCCCAACGACGTCCCGTCCACCTCGACGCGGAGGTATTCGACCTGATGTCGACATGGATCGAGCGCTACCGCAGGGAAGCCGAGGAACGCTACAGCAGGCTCGACGCACTGCTCGCCGAACAGGCTTCCGTCAACGACGACAAGGCACACGCACGAACCGACACGAAGGACGCATCATGACCACCACCAAGAATGAGGTCGAGATCAAGGCCGACCCCCAGGTGCCCACCATCGAGATCACCCGGGAATTCGACGCCGCACCCGAACAGGTCTTCCGTGCCCACGTCGACCCCGAGCTGTACGCCCGCTGGGTCGGACCGCACGCCCTCACCACCCGGGTCCTCAAGTGGGACGCCCGCACCGGCGGCGAATGGGCCTTCGCCAACGACCAGGACGGCCGGGAAGTCGCGTCCTTCTACGGCAGCTTCCACGAGATCCGCGCCAACGAACGCATCGTCTGGACCTTCACCTTCGAAGGCATGCCCGACGGGGTCTCCCTCGAGACCGTCACCTTCGAGGAACTGCCCGACGGACGGACCCGGTTGCGGGTGCTGAGCGTTGTCGAGAGCTTCGAGATTCGCGACGCGATTCTCGCCAGCGGAATGGACAGCGGGGTCCGCGAGGGCTACGAGTCCCTGGACGCCCTCCTGGCCGGCTGAGCACCGGGGATTGCTCGGGTGACGTGGTGACGTGGGGTGCCGTGTCAGCACCCCACGTCACCGTGTCAGCAATCCGCGTCGCCGTGTCAGCAATCCGCGTCGCTGTGTTGGCAATCCGCGTCGCGAGGGCTGCGTTCACCACCTCCCCGGTGGTCGCCGATGGACAACCGGGCCGTGCCTTCCTAGCGTCGTGGCCATGACCGACACCGAGCACCTCATCCGCTTCTTCGGCCGCGGCGCCTTCAGCCCCCTCGTCATCGACCGTGCCCTGGGCAGCTCGGTGTTCACCACCGACGGGCGCGAACTGCTCGACTTCACCTCCGGGCAGATGAGCTCCATCCTCGGCCACTCGCACCCCGCCATCGTCGACACGATCACCAAGCAGGTCGCGCAGCTCGACCACCTCTACAGCGGCATGGTCAGCCCCGCCGTGCTGGAACTGTGCCGCCGACTCGCCGAATCCCTGCCCGAACCGCTGTCGAAAACGATGCTGCTCAGCACAGGCGGCGAAGCGAACGAAGCGGCCCTGCGCATCGCGAAGCTCGTCACCGGCGGCCACGAGGTGGTGTCGTTCGCGCGATCCTGGCACGGCATGACCCAAGCCGCCGCCGGCGCGACCTACAGCGCAGGCCGCGGCGGCTACGGACCGGCCGCACCCGGCAACTACGCGCTACCCGTGCCCGACCGGTTCCGCCCCGACATCGTCGACGCGCAGGGGGAACTCGACTGGCAACGCCAACTCGACCTCGGCTTCGACCTGATCGACGCCCAAACCACCGGCAACCTCGCCGCATGCCTCGTCGAACCCATCCTCAGCTCCGGCGGCGTCGTCGACCTGCCACCCGGCTACCTCGCCGCCCTCCGCGACAAATGCCACGAACGCGGAATGCTCCTCATCCTCGACGAAGCCCAAACCGGCCTCTGCCGCACCGGCGACTGGTACGCCTTCGAACGCGACGGCGTCGTCCCCGACATCATCACGCTGTCCAAGACCCTCGCGCCGGCCTCCCCCTGTCCGCCGTCGTCACCAGCCCCGACATCGAACAACGCGCCCACGAACGCGGCTTCCTGTTCCTCACCACCCACGCCAACGACCCCCTCCCCGCCGCCGTCGGCAACACCGTCCTCGACGTCCTCACTCGCGACAACCTCGCCCCGCGCGCCGCCCAACTCGGCACCCGCCTCCGCGGCGGCCTCGACGAACTCGCCACCCGCCACCCCGTCATCGGCGACGTCCGCGGACGCGGCCTGCTCGTCGGCCTCGAACTCGTCACCGATCGCCCCGGCAGCACCGACACCGACCGACTCGGCGCCGCCGTCACCCAGCGCTGCGCCGAACTCGGCCTGCACATGAACATCGTCCAACTCCCCGGCATGGGCGGCACCTTCCGCATCGCCCCACCCCTCACCGCCACCGACGACGAGATCGACCGCGGCGTCGAGATCCTCGACAAGGCGCTCGGCGACACCACCGTCTGACCGACCGAGCCCGGAAACGACAAGGCCCGCACCGGAAACGGATTCCGGTGCGGGCCCTGTGCCGGTTCGCGGCTACTTCTCGGTGCCGGACCCGCCGTCCGCGGACTGCTCGCCGCCGTTGACGTACTGATCGAGCAACTCCTGCGACCGGTGCTCGGCACCGACCGCCGAATCCTCGAACTCCGGCGTGTCGAAGACCTCGTCGGCCGTGGGATCGGTCCGCACGGCCTCGTCGTCGATCCCGATCGAACCGGTCTCCGGATCGACCCTCGTCGCGTAGGCAGGAACGTCCTCGACCGCCAGGATCGTGCTGTCGTCCTCGGCCCACGCAGTGGCCGCCCGCGGCCCGGCCGCCGTCGCATCCAATCCGGCCAGCGTCGCCGACGCACGCCGGATGTCGCGCCGTCCACGCGCACCACCGTTCTGCGCCCGCACCAACTCCCGCAGGCTCTTCGCCATCTCCCGTTCCGTGTCGGAAGCCTCCCGCGCGGCCGACACGAGCGCCGTCGGCGTCGCCTGCGAACGGATCCGCACGTAGCGCGGCATCGTGGCCACCTCGAGGCGGAACATCTTCCACAACGAGACCATCGCCAGCACGTACACCACCGACAACGGCCCGGCGCCCGCCAACGAACTCACCTGCAGCACGGTCAACGCCGCCTCGCCGCCGGCCATCAACAACAGGGCGGCCGCGGCACCGACGAGCACCGCCCAGAACACCCGCGTCGTCCGCGGCGTCTCGCTACGACCGTTGTGCGCCAACACATCCACGACCAGCGAGCACGAGTCGGCGCTGGTGATGAAGAACAACGTGATCACCAGGATCGCGATCACCGACAGGATGCTGATCAGCCCCGGCGTCACCGGCAGCTCGCCGAACAACGTGAACAGCGCCGTGTCGGCGTTCACGGTGCCGTCGTCGCCGACCAGACCGCCCTCGTTCAACTGATGGGCGATGCCCGTGCTGCCGAAGATCGTGAACCACACGAGCGAGACGAGGGTCGGCGCGAGCAGCGCACCCAGGATGAACTCGCGGATCGAGCGGCCGCGCGAGATGCGCGCGATGAACATGCCCACGAACGGCGCCCAGGCCAGGAACCACGCCTGGTTGAACAGCGTCCAGTCCAGCGTCCACGAGTCGTTGACACTCGAACCCGTGACGAACGCCAACTCGGGCAGGGTCTGCACGTACTCGCCGAAGTTCTGCACCAACGAACGCAGCAGGAACACCGTCGGGCCGATGAGCAGCACCGCGATCGCCATGACCGTGGCCAGGCTCATGTTCGCGTTCGACAGCCACCGCAGACCCTTGTGCAGACCGGTGACCACGGAGATCGTGCCGATCGCGGTGATCCCGACGACGAGCACGACCAGCAGCGTGTCCGACGGCTCGAACCAGCCGAGCGACGACAGACCCGCCTGGATCTGCAGCACACCCAGCCCCAGCGACGTCGCCACACCGAAGACCGTGCCGACGATGGCGACGACGTCGATCACGTGGCCGACCCACGACTCGATGAGCTTGCGGCCGAAGATCGGCTCGAGCAGCCAGCGCACCGACAGCGGCCGCCCGCGGCGGAACGTCATGTAGGCCAGGCCGAGGCCGACCACGGCGTAGATGCCCCAGGCGTGCAGCCCCCAGTGGAACATCGCCTGGCCGATGGCGGCGCGACCCGCCTCCTGGGTGTTCGCGTCGACGCCCACCACCTCGGGCGGCCCGACGAGATGACTCAGGGGCTCCGAGACGCCGTTGAAGACGAGGCCGATGCCCATGCCCGCGGAGAAGAGCATCGCGAACCACGAGAACAAGGAGAATTCCGGGCGCTCGTCGTCCCGACCGAGCCGGATGTTGCCCACTTTGGACAGTGCCGCCCACAGGCAGAACAGCAGCATCGCGGTGACGACGATGATGTACCACCAGCCGACGTTGACGCCGATGGCATCCCGCAGGCCCGTGAACGCCTCCGTGGCGTCATCGCCGTACTGCGCGCCGTACCACGTCGCGAACCCGAGCGCGGCCACGATCGCCACGACCGCCGGGATGAACACCGGCGCGAGGAGTCGCGCCTTGGGCTGCGTCTCCTCGTCCTCCTGATCAGCTTCCACCTGCGAAGCCACGAAATCTCCCCTGACTCACATCGACGCACTTCAGGCGAATCAACGCCTTCCCCGCGCATGGTATACAGACCGGTAACCGGCCGCCCGGCAGGCTAGGTATACAGATTTGTCAGGTCAAGGAGTGCGCGATGGCCGAGAGACGTTCCCGTCTCGAGTTCGGCACGGGCTTTGACGTGGCCACGCTGACCCCCGGGGCCCGCCGGATCCTCGACGTCGCATCACGGCTGTTCTACGAACAGGGCATCCACGCTGTGGGCGTCGACACGATCGCGGCCGAGTCGAAGGTCACGAAGCCGATCCTCTACAAGAACTTCGGCAACAAGGACGGCCTCGTCGTCGCCTACCTGCGCCACCGCCACGACACGTGGTGGGAGACCTTGGAGGCGGCGATCGCCGCCGCGGCCGCACCACGCGCCCTGGCCTTCTTCGACGTCTACGCCGAGGACACCAGGACCATCAAGCGCGGCTGCGCCTATCTCAACGCGGCCGCGGAACTGCGCGAGGGCCATCCCGCGTACCCGGTGATCCGCCACCACAAGCACGCCGTCTGCCGACGGCTCGCTGAGTTGATCACCGAGGATCTGCCGCACGTGGCGAAACCGAAACTGCTGGCCGACCACCTCTTCCTGCTGTTGGAGGGCGCGTTCGCGCACCACCAGATCTACGGCGCCGACCTGCTGATCGAGGCCCGCGAAACCGCCGAGAGCCTGCTGCGCTGCTGACGGAACGCCGACACGACGACCCAGGATGCTGACACGGCGACGGGGGGTGCTGACGCGGCAGGCTCAGGCGGTGCCACCTCGCAGGAGGCCGCGGCCGACGATGACGCGCTGGACCTCCGAGGTCCCCTCGTACAACCGCAGCAGGCGCACGTCCCGGTAGATCCGTTCGACGACGACCTCGCGCATGTACCCGCTGCCGCCGTGCACCTGCACGGCCAGATCGGCGACGCGGCCGACCATCTCGGTGCAGAACAGCTTCGCGGCCGACGGCGCGATCCGCCGATCCTGCCCGGACCGGTACTTCCGCGCGGTCTCGCGCACCAACGCCTCCCCCGCCAACACGTCGGTCTGCATGTCCGCGAGCATGGCCTGGACCAGCTGGAACTCCCCGATGGGCGTGCCGGCCTGGGTCGCGTCGGCGGCGTAGGCGACCGACTCGTCCAACGCCCGCCGCGCGGTGCCGACGGCGACCGCCGCGATATGCACCCGCCCGCGGGCCAGGGACGTCATCGCGGCGCGGTAGCCGACCTCCTCCGACCCGCCGACCAGCGCATCAGCCGGCACGCGGACCTCGTCGAAGTGGACGTCGGCGGTCCACGCGCCCTCCTGACCCATCTTGCGGTCCTTCGGCCCGACCGAGACACCAGGCGCATCGGCCGGGACCAGGAACACGGCGATGCCCGGGTCCTTGCCGCTCGCCTCCCGGGTGCGGGCGAACGTGACGAACAGGTTCGCGACGGGCGCGTTGGTGATGAACCGCTTGCCGCCGGTGATCACCCAGTCGTCGCCGTCGAGCACGGCCTTCGTCTGCAGGCCCGCGGGGTTCGACCCGGCGCCGGGCTCGGTGAGCGCGAACGCGGCGACGACCGCACCGGAGGCGAGCGCACCGAGCCACGCGCCTTCTGCGTGGCGGTGCCGTAGTTGACCAGCACCTGGCCGGCGATGCCGTTGTTGGTGCCGAACAGCGACCGCAGCGCCAGGCTGGTGTACCCGAGCTCCATGGCCAGCTCGACGTCCTGGACGAGGTCGAGCCCGAGTCCGCCCCATTCCTGCGGGATGGCGTACCCGAACAGGCCCATCTCCGCCACCTGCGCACGCAGGTCGTCCGGGATCGCGTCGGCGTCCATGATCTCGGTTTCGCGGGGGATCACCTTGTCCCGCACGAACTTCCGGGTCGCGGCGAGGATGTCGGCGAAGTCGTCCGCACCGACCTGGGCGGGGTGCTCGGCGTCGGCGGGACCGGGCCGGGTGTTCGCATCGTTGCGCATGCAGGCGATCCTGCCAACGAGACGTATCGCCCATCAATCGCACAGACGCCGCAACCTCGACTCCGGCCCGATCAGCCCTGGCCGACCCGATCGACGCCGACTCAGCTCCAGCCGGTCATTCGGTGCGCCTGTTCGACGAGTTCCAGCACACCGACGGCGTCGTTCGGGTCGACGGGCACCTCGCCGGTGCCGGCGATGGCGCCCGCCAGCCCGGAGTAGAACTGGCCGTAGTCGCCGCGGACGGGTTCGATGCGCCGCTGGTCGTCGCGGGTGCCGACGAGTGCCCACTGCGCCTCGTCGCGCACGCCCAACGCCGGGTCGCCGGGCCGGGCGCCGCCGCGCAGGGCGTTCTCCTGCGGGTCGAGTCCCCAGATGGTGAATCCGCCGCGGGAGCCGTGGACATGCAGGCGCGGCGCGGGCAGCGCGGCCAGCGCCGACATGATCAGCCGCGAACGGGCGCCGCCGGCGTGCCGGAGGACGACGATCGCGTCGTCGTCGGCGGTGTCGGTCCCGCGACCCTGCACGTCGGCCCACAGGTCCTCGACGGGCCCGAGCAGTTGGCACGCCTGGTCGATCAGGTGGGTGCCGAGGTCGAAGAGGATCCCACCACCCGCGGCGACGTCGGTGGTGGCCTTCCAGCCGCGCCCACCGCCGGGTCGCCACCACTCGAAACGCGATTCGAAGGTGTGGACCTCGCCCAGTTCGCCCGAGTCGACGAGTTCGCGCAGCGTGAGGAAGTCGCCGTCCCACCGCCGGTTCTGATAGACGGTCAGGATGCGGCCGGCGGCGCGCGCCTTCTCGACCAGTCCGCGTGCCTGCTCGCTGCTCGGCGCGAACGGTTTGTCGACGACGACGTGCAGGCCTGCGTCCAGTGCCGTGGCCGCGAGGTCGACGTGCGTCTCGGGCGGGGTGGCGACGATCACGAGGTCCAGTTCCGACGCGCGTTCCCACAGCGCCGCGACGTCCGGCAGCACCGTCACACCGGGGTAGGTCTCGCGGGCCCGACGGGCTCGCTCGTCGTTGCCGGTGACGACGATGTCGAGCGTGTAGGCGTCGTCGTGGTGGACGAAGGGCGCGTGGAAGACCTGGCCTGCGAGGCCGTAGCCGATGACGGCGGTACGTACGGGCATGCCCGTCACCCTAAGCCCGGCGCGCCCTAGAGTGGGTCCGTGACCACCTCAGTTCTCAGTTCGACGGCACTCCTCGGCAACCGGCCCGTGCACCGCATCGGCTTCGGCGCGATGCAGCTCGCGGGCCCGCACGTGTTCGGACCGCCGTCCGATCCGGAGGCGGCCGCGGCGGTGCTGCGCCGTGCCGTGGAGCGCGGGGTCGATCACATCGACACGGCGCAGTTCTACGGACCGGATGTGGTCAACGAGCTGATCCGGTCGGCGCTGCACCCGTACCCGGAGGGGCTGCGGCTGGTGACGAAGGTCGGCGCGGCCAGGGACGCGGACGGTGCGTGGCTGCCGAGCGGCGATCCGGCGGACCTGAAGCGGCAGGTGGAGCAGAACCTGCGCACGCTCGACGTCGAGCGGATGGATCTGGTGAACCTGCGCCGGTTCGACCGCGACAAGCCGGATCTGGTGCAGCCGCCGCTGGCCGATCAGCTCGGGGCGCTGGCGGAATTGCGCGACGAGGGAAAGCTCGACCTGATCGGTGTGTCGAGTGTGGACGAACAGAGCGTCCGATTCGGTATCGAGCAGGGTGTCGCATGTGTCCAGAACGCCTACAGCGTCGTGGACCGCACCGACGACGGAATCGTCGAGCTGTGCCGCGAACACGGCGTGGCGTTCGTGCCGTACTTCCCGTTGGGTTCGGCCTGGGGCGGCAAGGAGAAGCTGGCCGAGCACGCCGACGTCGCGGAGGTCGCCGCCAAGCACGGTGTGACGATCGCGCAGGTGGCGTTGGCGTGGCTGTTGGCACGCTACGAGCGCATCTTGCTGATTCCCGGCACGGCGTCGCTCGAGCACCTCGAGGAGAACCTCGCGGTCGAGGGCATCACGCTGGACGCCGACGACCTGGCCCTCCTCGGCTGAGCACGGTTCGGCTCGTGCTGCTCAGCGAGGAGGTTGATTCCGTACACGGCGAGCACACCGCAGACGATGCCCCACAGGACGATCGAGACGACCTGCCAGAAGATGACGAGGTTCCTGGTGGCGCCGAAGGACACGATCAGGGCCGAGGTGATCTGGCTGGGCAGCACGAGTTGGCCGAGAAGGCTGACGCCTGCGACGCCGTAGCGGTCGAAACGATCCTTGACCTTCTGTGTGCGCGGACTGCGCGGTGGTTGTTCGCGGTCGCGGGTGACGCGGGAGCGGATCCCGTGTGCGCCGAACACGAACGCGAGCATGGACACGACGTTGCCGATGACAGCGGCGACGACGGCGACGACCGGGTTCAGTCCGGACACGACGCCGATGATCGAACCGAGGTACGACTCGACGAACGGAATCGCGCCCAGTGCGAGCACTCCCACCCAGTGCAGGAACCAGGGCAGTGACAGTGCCCATTCCTGGATGTTCTCGATCATGCCGGTTGCCTCCACCCCAGTAGTACGCTGTACTAGCACACCGTACCAGAAAGGGGCGACATCATGCCCGATCGACGTGACGACATCGTGGCGGCGGCGAAGGAGCTGGCCACGGAACACGGGTTGCGCGCGGTGAGCGTGCGGGCGGTCGCGGCGCGCGCGGGCGTGGGCGCGAGCACGTTGCGGCACTACTTCCCGACGCAGCGGGCGTTGTTCGACGCGACGGCGGATGCGACGTTCGACGAGCAGCTGTCGGATCTGCGGATCCGCGACCGCCGGGTGTCACCGGCACGGCGTCTCGTGGAATGCCTGCGGCAGTTCGTACCGGAGGGGGCCCAGCTGGAACAGTGGGCACTGTCGGTGTCGGCCGTGGCCGCGGTGGACGCCGACCCCGAACGGCGGCGCCTGTGGACGCAGCTGACGCGGCGCGCGCACGAGCGGGTCGAGGCGTGGTTGGCGGTGCTGGCCGAGGAGGGCGCGCTGCGCGACGGCGACCCGGCGCGGCAGACCAGGCTGCTCCTGCTCGGCGTCGACGGCATGGCACTGCGCCTGCTCACCGCCGAGGACCGAGCCGACACCGACGTCGACGAACTCCTGCACGACCTGGTCGCCGTCGTCCTCCGCTAGTCGGCCCCGAACTCGGCGTCGAATCGTTGCCGGGCCTGTTGGACGGCGGGAAGGTTGTCCGCACTCCATTCCAGCAGTGCGTCGATGAGGTCCTGCAGGGTCTTCCCGAGCGGCGCGATCCGGTACTCGACGCCGAGGGGGCGGGTGGACACGATCACCCGCTCGACCATGCCGTTCCGCTCCAACCGTCGCAGCGTGGTGGTCAGCGACTTCTGCGTGATCTCCGGAACCGTCTTCCGCAGTTCGTTGAATCTCCGTGGCCGCTCGCAGAGCCGGTCGAGCACCTCGAGCGACCACTTGTCGAGCACCTGTCCGAGCAGTTCACGGTGTTGCGGCCCCAACCTCGCGTGGCCGGCCGGGTCGCCGGGGGTGGTTTCGTCCATGACACCTGGTCTCGTTGAAGTTCCCTTTCGATACAAGGTAGACGTTGGATACCTGGTTTGACCAGGCCCGATATCGATTCCACGAAAGGCATCGCCGACATGACCGTCCAGACCTTCAGCCCGGAGGGAATGTTCCAGCCGGTCCCCTACAACCACGTCGCCGTGGCGACCGGCACGCGGCACATCCGGCTCGCGGGCCAGATAGCCCGCGACGGCGAGGGCAACCCCGTCGCCACCGGCGACCTCGCCGGTCAGGTCGCGCAAGCACTGCGCAATACCGCACGCGGACTGGCCGGCGCCGGCGCGAGCTTCGACGACGTCGTCCACATGCGATTCTTCGCGGTGGACTGGGCTCCGTCCAAAATGGAGCCGTTTCTCGCCGGAATCGCGGCGGTACAGGAGGAACTGGGGGTCCCGGACCCACTGCCGCCGGTGTCGCTGATCGGCATCGACTACCTCTTCGAACCGGACGTGCTCGTCGAGATCGAGACTCACGCCATCGCCGACTGACCCGCACGGACGGTGTCGGCGGCGAGTGAAATACCCGGCGCCGACGCCGTCCGCCGTACCCGAATCACCAACACGGCGACGTGGGTTGCTGACACGGCGACGCAGAACGCTGACACGGCGGTCTTACGCCGGGACGGGTTCCTTCGCCGGAGGTGTCTGCGCGAGGCGGACGTTGCGCAGCAGTACGGCCGCCTGGATTGCGGCGCCCAGCAACAGAAGTCCGCCGACGACGGCGCTGATCCGCATGCCGTTGACGAACGCCTCGTGGGCGGCGGTCAGCAGTGCCTGTGCGTCCTCGTCCGGCAGGGCGCCTGCGGTGGCGACGGCGCCGCCGAGCGTCTCGCGCGCGGCCGCACCCGCATCCGCGGGCACACCCGCGTAATAGATCGACATCGCGACACTACCCAGGACGGCCGTGCCGAGCGCGCCACCGAGCTCGAAGCTCGTCTCCGACACGGCGGCCGCCGAGCCGGCCCGCTCGGGCGGGGCCGTCGTCAGGATGAGGTCGTTGGTCAGCACGTCCGCGAACGGGATACCGAACCCGACCAGTACCAGCGCCGACACCACGACCGCCAGGCCGGCGCCGTCGCCCCACACGGCGAGGACGGCGAAGCCGATCGCCGCGAGCGCCAGGCCGGATCCGATCAGCCACGCCACCGGGACGTAGCGCGCCAACCGCGTGACCACGAGGGAGCCGACGACGCTCAACAGGGCCATCGGCAGCAGCCAGAACGCCGCCACCAACGGCGAGAGCCCCAGCACGAGCTGCAGGTACTGCGGCAGCAGGAACAGCAGGCCCATCATCGCGAACACGCCGAGCATGTTGGTGCCGATGGAGACGCTGAACTCGCGACGCCGGAACAGCTGCAGGTCGAGCATCGGGGCGGCCAGCCTGCGCTGCCTACGTCCGAACACCACACCGAGCACCACACCGACACGAGTGCGCCCACCGCGGCCGCGCCGACGCCGTTCTTGGCGACGTCCTTGATCGCGTAGACCACGGGCAGCACCGCGGCCAGCGACAGCGCCGCCGACCAGAGGTCGAACCTGCCGGGATTCGGGTCCCGCGCCTCGGGCAGCAGCAGCGGGCCGGCGATCAGCAGCAGGATCATCACCGGCACGTTGATGAGGAACACCGAGCCCCACCAGAAGTGCTCGAGCAACCAGCCTCCGATGACCGGCCCGAGCGCCATGCCCGCGGAGAAGCCGGCGCCCCAGATGGCGATCGCGAGCCGGCGCTGCCTGCGGTCGACGAACATCGCGCGAATCAGCGACAACGTCGACGGCATCAACGTCGCACCGCCGATGCCCAGCAGCACGCGCGCCACGATCAGCATCGCCGCGCTGGTCGAGAACGCCGCCAGCACCGAGGCCGCGCCGAACGCCACCGCGCCCGCCAGCAGCAGTCTGCGCCTGCCGATGCGGTCGCCGAGCGAGCCCATCACCACGAGCAGACCGGCCAGCACGAACGAGTAGATGTCGACGATCCACAGCTGTTCGGCGCCGGTCGGCGCCAGATCCTCACTCAAGTACGGCAGCGCGAAGCCGAGCACCGTCATGTCGACGCTGATCAGCAGCACCGGCAGCACCAGCACGCCGAGTGCGATCCACTCGCGCCTACCTGCCCTGTCCACAACTCCTCCGATTTCTAAACCGTCCAGTCGGTATAGTTTCAAACTAGACCGTCCGGACGGTTTAGTCAAAGGGGTATGGTGGAGGTCATGGGACGACCATCAGCGCGCGAACAGATCCTCGACGCCTACGAGAACCTGTTGATCGAGGACGGCCTGGCCGCCGTGACGCTGGACGCCGTCGCCGCACGGGCCGAGGTGTCCAAGGGCGGCCTGCTCTACCACTTCAGATCGAAGGACGCCCTGCTCGACGGCCTGCTCGACCGGCTGCTCGAACGCACCCGCACCGACCTGGCCTACGCGAGGACCGCACCCGAGGGCATGGTGCGGTACCTGCTGACGTCATCGGTGACCGACGCCGACATGACCAAGGCGTTCCACCGCACGTCCGTCGCCACGCTCCGGCTGCTGGGCAGCGAGCCCAAGGCCGACGAGGCCCTCGCCACGTCGTTCGGCATGTGGACCGACCTGGCGGGCGAGTACGTCGACGACCCGCTGACCGCCGAGCTCATCGGCCTCCTCAGCGACGGGCTCTACCTGCGCGCCACACTCCAGGGCCGCGACATGCGCAGCCCCGTGCTCGACAACCTCGACGAGGCGCTCCGGCGGCTCGGCTACGACGACAAGGCGCCCTAGCCCGAACAGGCCGGCCGCCGGCCCGCGCAGCGGATCAATAGCGCAGCAGGGCGCCGACGCCGTCGGGGAATCCGGCGCCGTCGACCACGAGCACGTCGGCGCCGGCCGCGAGGGCCGCGGCCGGCAGCGCCTCGTCGGCGCGATGGTCGCGCACCTGCCCGTCGGACAGGCCCTCGTCCTGCGCGGCGACGCGGAGCACGTCGTCGCCGCGCAGCACAGTGCGGTCGCCGAGCCCGCGGCGGTCCACCAGCAACGTGCCACCCGGCCGTCCCGCAGCGCGGCGGCCACCTCCGGCAGCCCGGCCGCGGCCTCCCCGTTCCTGCCGGTCGCGGCGTGGAAGCGGCGGACGACGTCGTCCCGGTCCTCGGCCTGCTGCCGGGTGACGAGCTCGGCGATCCACGTGTCGTACTCGGCGAGGTCGGGTTCGCCCTCGGCCGGACCGCGTTCGATCTCCACCGCGATCTCCTCGCAGCGCGGCGACAGCTCGGCCCGCAACGCCGAGCGGGTCTGCGCCTCACCGCCGATCGCCAGCAGCCGGGCGCTCACCTTCTGGGCGAGCAGATCGGCCTCGTCGGCGATGTCCCGCGCGTTGCGCTTCACCGTCTCCTCCGCGTACTGCTGGATGCGTCGGTGCGACCAACCACCGCTGCGGGGTTTGTGCACGTGGTGGTCGTCCCCGGTGACGTGCTCGCCGGCGACCGGCTCACCGGTGCGGTCCACGGCCTTCAGCCGGGCCTCGGTGCGATCGGCCACCACCGCGACATGCGGCACGGGCCGGTCCAGACCGGCCAGCAGCGGCAGGAGGTACGGCATGTCCGAGTAACGGGCCACCGTCTCGGGGGCCGACGGGAGCCATTCGTCCACCAGCACCGTGCCCCGGGCCGCGACGAGCGCCCGTCCCGCGGTGCCGACCGGCGGCCGGCCGTCGGCGACGGCACGCTCCATCGCATCCACAGTGGACTCGTCGGCGCCCGCATCGGTCAACTGCTCGCGGACCGAACGCCACTGCAACCGCACCCGGTCCGCGCCGTCCTCCGTGTCCTGCGAGGCGTCGAAACACGCCGACGCGAACGGTCCCTCGGTCGCCAGCACATCCTGCAACTCGCTGCTGTGCATGTCCCTCCTTCCGTCACCGGAGCGCCGGTAGGTGTCCGGTCACCCCTCACGCGGCGAGGTGTCCGGGCGTTCCTCCGCGAGGCGCTGCTCCAGTGGTTCGCCCTCGCTCTGCTCGAACGGGGTCGTGCCCCACCGGTCGACACCGGACCAGTGTTCGGGTGGTTCGGCCCCGCCTTCCAGCGGATCCTCCTGCAACCTGTCCTCGTCGAGGTCCTCGGCGCTGCTCAGCGCAGCCGGATCCTCCTCGACGCTGTCCGGATCTCCGGAATCCTGCGGCGGGGTGGCCGCATCGTGCCGCGCCTGGTGCATCACCGCTCCTCTCGTGGCTGATTCGGGCGTCAGCTGCCGAGGCGTTGGCGCAGCAGTTCCTTGCCCTGTTCGGCACCCTTGCGACTGTCGGCCTGAGCCTTGCGGAAGAACTCGGCCAGCACGGTGTCACCTTCCCGTTCGGCATCGCCGATGTAGGTCTCCAGCCGCAGCGCGTTGCTCAGGCACGCCTCGACGAACCAGATGATGTTGTAGTTCTTGTCCTGGGTTCCGGTCACGTGACCGGCCTCGGCCGTCGTCATCGGTTCTCCCTTCGGGTACTCGTGTCGTTCTCCTATGCCGGGCGTGCATGCGGACCATCGGTCGCCGTCTTTCCCACGCGATACCGCGCGAGGCCGACGATCAGGCCGACCAGTGCCGTCACCAGGTGCAGCACGTTGTCGGCCCAGCCGACCGGGAACACCCGATCCATGTCGATCGGCTGCGTGGCGATCGCGGCGGGGATGCCGTACGCCGCCAAGGCGATGAATCCCACGGCCAGGAACCAGCCCAGCGCCGTCGCCGACGTGCGTGGGTGCAGCGCCGACAGGCACAGCAGGCCGACCGCCGTGCGCACGATGTCCAGCAACAGTCCCGAGCTGAAGATCAGCACCTCACCGGGACCGGTCGCCAGGCCCGCGACGCCGAGCATCAGGTACACCACGCCGACGGTGCTGATGAGCGCGCGCTCCCAGCCGCCTCGCCGCAACCCGTGCGTGTCCTCGTGTGCGTGCCTACCCGACATGGTCGAGGTGTTCCCGTGCCGGCACATGCCAAACTCCGCGACCGAAGTCCGTATCCGAATCCCACGGCAAACCACCGTGGGTCACCGGGCGTCTCGGTTGGCCGGGCGACGCTCCGGGTACGCCTCGGGACATGAGCACGTCCAGCCGACCCACGACAGTGACCTCGACCCCCACCGCGGAGACGATCCGGTCCGACCGGCCACATCAGACCTCGGACACCGCGTCGGCCGCCGAGACCGCGCGGGTCGCGGCGACGGTGTTGGCGCCTGCGATCGGCGCGGGGCTGATCAGCCGCCGGCCGGCGGTGCTGCAGTTCCTGGAACGGTTCGATGTGGACCGGAAGGCCATCAGGACGCTGCGCGCTCTGCGACGCGAGCACTCCGGCCGGCCCGTCCGGTTGCGATTGCCGGGGCGTTCGGTGACCGTACTGCTGGACCACACCGACGTCGGACATCTACTCGCCGGCGCACCGACGCCGTTCAGTCCGGCAACCCTGGAGAAACGGGCCGCGCTGAGCCGGTTCCAACCACACGGGGTCCTCATCAGCGAGCGCGGCGAACGCGAGCAACGGCGTGCGCTCAACGAGAGCGCGCTCGAACCCGGACACGCCCTGCACCACCTCGCGGGCCACTGGGTCCGGCCGATCGACAGCCACGCCGCGGAGCTTCCGCACACCATCGACTGGACGAGCTTCTCCGACGTGTGGTGGCGCATCGTCCGCGAGGTCGCGCTCGGCGGTGACACGGCCGCAGATCGGGAGATCACCGATCTGCTCGGCGAACTTCGACAGTCGGCCAACTGGGCCTATCTGCTGCCGGCCCCGCGACGCCGCAGGCAGCGGTTCCTCGACCTCGTCCGGCAGCAGGTCGGCCTGAACCGGCCGAACAGCCTCGCCTCGGCACTCGGCGCTGCGGCCTCGGCGGGCTCGGCGGACTCGGCGGAGGCCGATCCCGCCGACGCGGCGGACCAGGTCCCGCACTGGTTGTTCGCGTTCGACGCGGCGGCCATCGCGACCTTCCGTGCCTTGGCGCTCGTCGTCACCGACCCCGACGTGCACGACCGCGCGCGGCGCGAGGCGGCGGACGCGGAATCCGGCGCGCCCCACCAGTTGCCGCTGCTCCGCGCGTGTGTCCTCGAGTCGCTGCGACTGTGGCCCACCACGCCGATGCTCCTGCGGGAGGCACGCGCCGGCACCGAGTGGGGCCGGGACGGCGCGGCGTTCCTGACGTTCACGCCCCTGTTCCACCGGGACTCCGCACGGTTGCCCTACGCCGACCGCTTCGAACCGGACATCTGGCTCGACGGCAGGGCCGAGCAGCAACCCGCACTCGTCCCGTTCAGCGGCGGGCCGGCCGCGTGCCCCGGCAGGGACGTGGTCCTGTTCACCACGGCGACCCTGCTCGCCGCGATCCTTCGCCGGCGTACGCGACGTTGACCGGTACCGGAGGCGCGCAGCTCGACCCGCGGCGCCTGCCCGCATCGGTCAACCACGCCGCACTCACCTTCTCCGGATGAGCACCCGCGCACGCGGGAACGGGTGCGCACACACCGGCGCCGCCGGGCCCGATGGACCCGGCGGCGCCGACATACCCCCACGACTCAGTCGGAGGCCGAGCTCCACGCGCGCGTGAGCTTCACCTTGCCGCCGGTCTGCAGCAGCGAACCGGTGTAGATGCGGGTGGCCAGCAGTGTGATGGACACGATCGTCACGGCGAGGATGCCCATGGACGCGAACGCCTCCCACGCCTGCGCGTCACCGGTGAACATGCGCAGCGGCATCGCGATCGGCGCGCTGAACGGGATGTACGACATCGCCGTCATCGCCGTCGCGTTGTCCTGCAGGAAGATCACGGCCATGTACGGGCCGAACACGAGCATCATCACCAGGCCCGTGGTGGAACCGAGATCCTCCTGACGGCTCACCAGCGAACCGGCGACGGCCCACATCGTCGACAGCAGCATGAACCCGAGCACGAGGAACGGCACGTACCAGCCGAGCGCAGGCAGCAGCGTCGTCAGCAGTGCGTCGTTGCCGCCGGCCTGCAGCGCGATCGGTCCCACGACGGCCAGCACCAGCACCTGGGCGACGGTGAGCACCGTGTGGCCGAGGATCTTCCCGGCCAGCAACGCGCGCACCGGCAGCGTGGACACGAGGATCTCGACCACTCGCGTCTGCTTCTCGGTGACCGTGCTCTGGGCGATCGCCATACCGCCCATCGCGAACATCATGAACACCAGCGAGAACACCATGGCGACGAGCCCGCGGTGGCCGTCGTCGACGTCACCCGGGTTGAGCACGTCGACCGGTGGCGGGGAGCCGAGGACCGCCATCAGGTCGCTCGCGGCGACTCCAGCGCCACGACCCGCACGCCTGCAGGCGACTCGCCCGTGGTGTCCGGGACGACCGCTGCCTCGACCTCCTCGCTGCGCACGAGGTCCTCGGCCTGGGCGGCGTCGGAGGCCTCGCGCACCTCGAACTCGCTCGCCTGCAGGACGCGCGACACCTCCGGCCCCACGGCCGCGACCTGCGTCGGCCCGCCGCCGATCACGCCCGGAAGGATCGACGCGGCGAACAGACCGACGATGATCGCGCCGAGGCCGATCCAGAAACCCTTCGTCTGCAGGAAGGCCTTGATCTCGCGTTCGGCGACCAACCAGGTCGCCTGCATGAACGACACGCCGCCGCTCTCGGGCCGCGTCTCCGTAGGACGCACCTGTACCTCGGTCATCAGATGGCCTCCTTGAAGATCTCGTCCAACGACGGGACGAGCGGCGTGAACGCGCGGACGTCCCCGCGGCTCATGGCTTCCTTCAGCACCCGCTGGTCGAGCGGTTCACCGCCGTCGCGGAACCCACCGGCGACCGCGGGCTCGATCACGGCCCGCGGACCGTCCACAGTGGTCACGCGAATGCCCGGCATGTCGCGCAGCCACCCCGCGTCGCTGCCCACGACGATCTCGTACCGCGGCGTCCCGAACCGTTCGCGCAGTTCGTCCTTACCACCCGAGGCCTTGATCGACCCGCCGGAGATGATCACCAGGTCGTCGCAGAGCCGCTCCACGACGCTGAGCTGGTGGCTCGAGAAGAGCACCGGGACCCCGCCGGCCGCGCGCCGGCGCAGCACCCGCAGCACCGTCTCGACCGCGATCGGGTCGAGGCCCGAGAACGGCTCGTCCAGGATCAGCAGTTCCGGCTCGTGCACCAGCGACGCGGCGATCTGCGCGCGCTGCTGGTTACCGAGCGAGAGGGCCTCCAACTTGTCGCCGGCCCGCTCGTGCAGATCCAGCTCCTCGAGCAGCGCGTCGGTGTTGCTCGCCGCCTTGGCCGCCGACATGCCGTGCAGTCGTCCGAACCAGCTGATCTGCTCGGCCACCTTCATCTTCGGATACAGGCCGCGTTCCTCGGGCATGTACCCGAACCGCTGCCGCACCGTCTGCGTGACCGGGTCCCCGTTCCACGTCACGGTGCCCGAATCCGACTTCAGAACCCCCAGCATGATGCGCATCGTGGTGGTCTTGCCGGCCCCGTTGGCCCCCAGGAACCCGGTCATCCGCCCGGGTTCGACGTCGAACGACACACCGTCGAGCACGCGCTTGTCGCCGAAGCTCCGGCTGATGTCATTCACCTTCAACATGCCACCGAGCCTAGGGTCGACGGCCGCCGCGCGCGTCGGGCCGGCGATGTATCCCGCACGTCCTCCCCGAGGAGGATCAGGCCATCCCCGGGGCGACGATGCCGTGCTCGTAGGCGTACACCACGGCGTGCGTGCGGTCGCGCAGGCCGAGCTTGGCCAACACGCGTGAGACGTGCGTCTTCACGGTGGCCTCGCTGACGACGAACCTGCTCGCGATCTCCCCGTTGCTCGCCCCTTTGCCCAGCATGACCAGCACCTCGTACTCGCGGTCGGTCAGCTCGTCGGGCCTGCGCTCGGGGACCGGCGCAGCCGCGGGTTCGGTGAACCGGGCGATGACCCGCCGCGTCACCTCCGGCGAGAGCAGCGCGTCGCCGCGCGCGACCACGCGCACCGACTCGACGAGGTCCTCGGGCGCCGCGTTCTTCAGCAGGAACCCGCTCGCCCCGGCCTGCAGCGCCTCGAACAGGTAGTCCTCGCGGTCGAACGTCGTGAGGATGACGATCTTCGGCGCGGTATCGGGGTGTTCGCCCAGGAGCCGGCGCGTGGCCTCGAGCCCGTCGATGTTGGGCATCTGCACGTCCATCAGCACGACGTGCGGATGCACCTCCCCCACCAGCCGCAGCGCCTCGAGTCCGTCGCTCGCCTCACCGACCACGTCGATGTCGGGCTCCGCCCCGAGGATGACCCGGAACCCGGCGCGCACCAGCGCCTGATCGTCCACGAGCAACACTCGCAACGGCGCGTTCATCGGGTCCCCTCCCGTTCGGTGTGCATGCCGGCCGCATCCGTCCGGTCGGCTTCGGCCCGGTCGGCTTCGGTCCGGTCGACGGAGCGCAACCCCAGCGGCAGGCTGACCCGCACCCGATAGCCGCGGCCGTCGTCACGTTTGCCGATCTCGACCTGACCGCCGTGCACGGCGACGCGCTCACGGATGCCGACCTGCCCCAGACCACTGCCGCCGGTTCCGCCGCGGCCGTAGCCGTCGTCGATGACCTCCACCTCGAGGGCGGCCGCAAGGAACCGTACCCGCACGTCGACGTTCCGCGCGCCGGAATGCTTGACGACGTTGGTCAACGCCTCCTGCACCACGCGGTACGCGGTGAGGGCGACCGCGTCCGGCACCGGCCGCGGTTCGCCGTACACGCCGTAGTTCGCGACGATCCCCGACGAATCCATTCTGGACACGAGCTCGGGCAGGTCGTCCAGACCGGGCGACGAGGCGTGCTCGCCGACCTCGTCGGACGCGCGCGTGTCGACGTCGGCGTCGGCGCGCAGCACGCCAAGCAGGCCGCGCAACTCGCCGATCGCGGTCCGCGCGGTCTCCTCCACGGTCTGCAACGCCTCCCCCGCCAGCACGGGATCGCGGTCGAGCACGCGACGGGCGGCACCGGCCTGGATGCCCATCACCGACACGCTGTGCGCCACGACGTCGTGCAGGTCGCGGGCGATCCGCACGCGCTCGGCCACGACGGCGCCGTGCAGGTTCTCGTCCTGCGACTCCCGCAACTGCTCGTTGCGTTCCTCCAGTTCGTAGCGCCGGCGCGCGGTCTCCCAGGCCAGGTTGCCGAAGAAGTACGCCGAACCGAAGAACGCGACGTTGATGACGAAGCTGTACAGAATCGCCGCGGTCACCGGGTCGATGTGGCCGGAGGGCTGCAGGAAGTCGGCCGGTTCGTCCGCCGACGGCGTGATGACGATGAAGACGACGAGCCAGACGAACATGGCCACGATCACGGCGATCCGCGACCAGCGCGCCCACAGCCGGTTCCGTCCCCAGGCGCCGACGCTGTAGCAGGCGAGGAACAGGCACAGCGACGGTCCGGTGTTGTCGCCGATCTCACGGACCTGCGCGGCGATGAACAGCGTGCCGATGACGAACAGCACCGTGACGGGCAGGCGCCTGCGCGCGACCAGCGGCACCGACAGTGCCAGCCCCCAGGCCAGCTGCTCGGCCAGGGACGGCGCGGACCCGAACGACAGCAGGCCCATGCTGTTGACCAGCACCTGCAGCACCGTCATGCCCCCCGCGACCGCGAGCATCGTCACAAGGTCGGAACGCTGGATTCCCGGTTCGGGCCGTGGCCGGCGCCAGCTGCTCCAGGCCGTGCCCCTGCGCATCGCCGGCCCCATGCTCCAGGTGGTTCCCGCACGTGAGGAGGCCGCGGCGGGGTCACCGGTTCCGGATGTCATGCCGGCTACGTTATCCGCCGTCCGATTCCGCGGTGCCCATCCGCACCCGCGACACCGGGCGTGTCCCGGGTGCCCCCTTGTGCGACGACGCGCGATGGGGGCATGTTGGAACAGTAACTACTGAGCAGTAGATAACGGGAGGGCCAACGGTGTCGCTCGCGAAGCAGACCGTGCGCTGGGGGCTGACGCATGCGTTTCCGCGCGCGCTGCTCAACACCGCCGCGCGCAAGGGGGACCTGCAGGCCAGGTTGTTCCGGGAGTCGGCGGAGATTCCCACGCTGAGCCTGACCGGATTGTTCGACGAGATCCACGACCGCTCGTCGGTGATCCGCGGCAAGTACTCGTACCTGGTGTCCCGGCATGCGGTGGTCCGCGAGGTACTGACCTCGCCGGACGTGCGGGCCGGCATCGAGCGGGTGGACGGTCCGCTCGGCACGATGGCCAACTGGGCGATGTCGGATCACCTGCACCCGATCGAGCCGCCGAGCCTCCTGGCGACGGAACCGCCCGACCACACGCGCTACCGCAAGCTGGTGACCAGGGTCTTCACGGCGCGTGCGGTCGAGAAGCTCCGCACGCGCACCGAGGAGATCGCGACCGAACTGCTCGACGACATGGCGGCGCGCGCCGACCGCGGCGAGGCGGTCGACCTGATCGAGTCGTACTGCAGCCTGCTGCCGGTGACCGTGATCGCGGAGATCCTGGGCGTACCGGACCACGAACGGCACAGGGTTCTGACGTTGGGCACCGCGGCGGCGCCGAGCCTGGACATGGGCATGTCGTGGCGCCAGTTCCGCGACACCGACCGGGCGCTGCAGGAGTTCGACGACTGGCTGGGCCACCACCTGGCGAAGCTGAAGGCCGAACCGGGCGACAACCTGCTCAGCCAGCTCGTCGCGGCACGCGAGGACGGCGTCGGACTCGACGACAAGGAGCTGCGCGCGACGGCGGGGCTCGTGCTGGCCGCGGGCTTCGAGACGACCGTGAACCTGCTGGGCAACGGCATCTCCCTGTTGCGTGCGCACCCCGAACAGCGGGACAAACTGCGCCAGGACGCGCAACTGTGGCCGGGTGCGGTCGACGAGATCCTGCGCATAGATCCGCCGGTGCTGCTGACCGGCCGCACGGCCGTGCGCGACACCGAGATCGCCGGCGAGCCGGTGCGCGCCGGGTCGATCCTGACGACCCTCCTCGCGGGCGCCAACCGCGACCCCGAGGTCTTCGACGATCCGCACACCTTCGACGTCACGCGGCACAACGCGCGCGAGCACATCTCGTTCTCGTCCGGCCGGCACTACTGCCTCGGCGCCGCGTTGGCGCGCATGGAGGGCGAGGTGGGCCTGAACGCGTTGTTCGACCGCTTCCCCGACCTGGAGTTGCTGCCCGGCGCGCAGCACCGTCCGACACGGATCCTGCGCGGGTTCGAGACCCTGCCTGCCAAGCTCCGGTAGCCCGTCCCCGAAGTGCCAACACAGCGACGTGAGTTGCTGACACGGCGACGTGAAGTGCTGACACGGCGTCGTGGGGTGCTGACACGGCGTACTTGACAACCCTGTTTGTCAGTTGGATGCTGACGTGCGCCGTGCAGGAACCGGCGCGGTACTCGCCGATCAGCGCAAGGAGGCGCCGATGGGACTGGGCAACATGGTGCGCGGACGTCTCGGCCGCCGGCCGCGGCCGATCGAGGGTGCGGTCGTCACGATCACCGGCGGCGCCCGCGGAATCGGTGCGACGACGGCCGCGGCGCTGGTCGAGGCCGGCGCGGCGGTTGCCGTGGCCGATCTGGACGTCTCGGTGCTGCCCGAGGCGCTCGCCGAGCATCCGCGCGTGCGCGCGTGGGAGCTCGACGTCACCGACACGGCCGCCTACACCCGCTTCCTCGACCGGGTCGAGGACGAGCTCGGACCCGTCGACGTGGTGATCAACAACGCAGGCATCATGCCGCTCGGGCGGATCGACGACGAACCCGACGAGGTCACCGCCAAGCAGCTGGCGATCAACCTGCACGCGGTCATCCACGGCAGCAGGGAGGCCGTCCGCAGGATGCGCCCGCGCGGCCGCGGCCACATCGTCAACGTCGCCTCCGAGGCGGGCAAGATCGGCTTCGAGGGCGCGGCCACCTACTGCGCCACCAAGCACGGCGTCGTGGGTTTCTCCGAGGCCCTGCGTGCCGAACTGCACCGCAGCGGGCTCGAGGTCTCCGTCGTCATGCCGTCGGTGGTGCAGACCGAACTCGCCGCCGGACTGGGCGAGTCACGCGCCATCCGGCCCGTGACGCCGGAGGACGTCGCTGCGGCGATCGTCGGTGCGCTGCGCCGACCGAGGTTCGACGTGTACGTGCCCCGCGACCTGGTCGTGGCCAACACGCTCGGCGCCCTGCTGCCCCGGTCGCTGTCGGACGCACTGCTGCGTGCCACCGGCGCGCACCGTGTACTCGGCGGCGCCGACCACACGGCCCGCAAGGAGTACGAGGCACGGGCCGTCGGCTCGGCCCGCGACGTCGGCCACTGAGCGGAATCCGAGGGCCGGTGCCCGGATCCGGCCCGCGGTCGGCTCTCGTGCTCAGTCCTGGGGTCGGTCCGGGATGACCTTGCCGGGGTTGAGGATGTCGTGCGGGTCGAGGGCGGCCTTCACGGCGCGGTGCATCGCGATGACCTCGCCGTCGAGTTCCTCGCCCAGGCCCGGCCGTTTGAGCAGGCCCACTCCGTGTTCGCCCGTGACGGTCCCGCCGAGCGCCAGTGCGTCGCGGATGATGTCGTCGAACGCGGCGTGCGCCCGGCCGCGCGCCGCGTCGTCGCCGGCGGGGGTACTCAGCAGCGGGTGCAGGTTGCCGTCGCCGGCGTGGGCAATGTTGGCGATGGTGATGTCGTGGCGCCGCGCGGCGGCCTCGATGCGCCCCAGCATCTCCGGCACGGCGGCCTTCGGCACGCACACGTCCTCGGTCAGGAGCGGTCCGAGTCGTTCCAGGGCGGGGTAGGCCAGGCGGCGCGCGGCGAAGAGCGCGTCGGCCTCCTCCTGGTCGGTGGAGCGTGCGGCCCACGTCGCGCCGCCCTGTTCGAAGCAGTCGAGCATGCGCTGCGCCTCGGCCTCGCCCGCCTCGCCGGGCGCGTCGGTGCGGCCGAGGAGGACGACGTCGGCGTCGACGGACAGGCCCATGTTCTTCCACGCGTCGACGGCGGCCAGACAGTGCCGGTCGACGAGTTCGAGCGCCGATGGGGTGATCCCGGCATCGGCCACGGCGGCGACGGCGCGGCCGGCGTCGACGACCGACGAGAAGTAGCCGGCGACCGTGTGCTCGGGGTCGCGCAGGGGCCGCAGTTTGACGGTGATCTCGGTGACGACGCCGAGCGTGCCCTCGGAGCCGACCATCAGACCGGCCAGGTCGTAACCGGCGACGCCCTTCGCGGTGCGGCGGCCGAGGCGCACGAGCTCGCCGGTGCCGGTGACGACCTGCAAGCCCAGGACGTAGTCGCGCGTCACGCCGTACTTGACGCAGCACAACCCGCCCGCGTTGGTGGCGACGTTGCCGCCGATGGTCGACCACGGCGAGCTCGCCGGGTCCGGCGGGTACCAGAGTCCGCGCTCGGCGCACGCGGCGCGCAGATCGTCGTTGACGACGCCCGGTCCGACGACGGCGAGACGTTCGGACGCGTCGATCTCCGTGACGGCGGTCATCAGCTCGGTGGACACCACCACGCAGCCGTCGACGGCGTTCGCGCCCCCGGACAGGCCCGTTCCCGCGCCTCGGACGACGAGCGGGGTGCGATGCTCGATGCACGCGCGAACGGTGGTCTGGACCTCCTCGGCGGTGCGCGGACGCACCACCACGACCGGCTTTCCGTACGGAGCCCATTCGGCCTCGTCGTGCACGTACCCGGAGGCGACGTCGGGGTCGTCGACGAGCCGGTCCGCCGGCAGGTCCCTGCGCAGATCATCGAGCAGCATGACCCCCACGATAGGGCAAGCTGCAGGCGACGAGTGCGGTCAGCACGAGGGCCGCGGGCAGGCCCGCGGCGGCCCAGGCGCCGAGCAGCAGCAGTCCGGCGAGGTCGGTGCCGACGCCCGCCACGGACGTCACGGTCGCGCGGGTGTCGCTGTCGGTGATGCGGTCCTGCAGGCGGGCGCTCACGACGATCAGCACGCCGCGGTACAGCGCGTAGAACGCGGCGACCAGCACGAGCGCGGGCGGGTCGGCCCACAGTCCGGCGGCCGCGAACATCGCGACGCCGGCCAGCAACAGGGGTGCGGTCCAACGGTCGCGGATCCGCCCGGCCACCAGGGATCCGGCGGCACCGGCGAGGTGGATGCCGAGCGTGGCCGCCGGAACCCACTGCGCCGACACGTCCCACTGCTCGGCCAACAGCGGGAAGAACTCCTCGACGTCGTCGACGGCCGTCACCAACGCGACGACGGCAACAGCCCCACGCACCCCCGGCGTCCCGACGAGCACCCGCACCCCGGCCCCGAGGGTGCCGCGGGCACTGGGGTTGCGTGGGGAGCTTCTGGCGGGGCGGGCGGGTTCGGGGAGGCGGGCTGCGAGGACGGCGGCGGTCAGGCAGGTGGTGACGCTCGCCCAGCCGACGAGTTCGAAACCGCCGAGCGGCAGCAGCACGGTGGCCGCGCCGGCCGCGGGGATCTGGGCGAGCAGTTCGACGGCGCCGAGCCTGCCGTAGAGCCGTTGGAACCGGTGTGGTTCGCCGAGTTCGGTGAGGCTGTCGTACAGCCACGCCTCGCACGCACCGGACACCAACGACGCGCCGGCGCCCCACAACGCGAAGCCGACGGCGAACACGACGAGACCGGGCCAGGCCGTCCACAGGACGTACGCGGACGCTTGCGCCACCGCACCCAGCGCCATCGCGCCCGTGCGCGAGAACCGGTCCGCCCCGATGCCGGCGGGGACCTGGAACACGACGCCGGAGACCGACCAGATCGCCAGCAGTCCCGCGATCTGTGCCTCGGACAGCCCGCTGTCGGCGAACAACAGCGCGTACAGCGGGTACAACGGCACCGCATCGGCGACCAGCGCCCACACGGTCGCCCGCCGGCCCAGACTGCCCGCGTCCGGTCGGCGGTTCGGGCCATCGGCCCGATTCGGTTCATCGGCAGGGCGTCACGGTGGAGACATGACCCCGACGGTACCCGCGGGCCCGCCCCCGGTCGAGGCCTCGGCGGTCACCTGCGGTGAGCGCCGAGGCGTCCGATCCGGATGGTCGGGTCGTGATTCAGCGGAACCTGCGGGGACGGTCATCAGGTCGATGCCCCACAGTTGCGGAAGTATCACGAGTGCGGCCGCGACGAGGACCACCAACGCCGCGATGTTGAGCCAGAATCCGATGCTGATCATCTCTCTGATGGTGATCTTTCCCGTGCCGAAGATGATGGCGTTGGGTGGCGTTCCCACCGGCAACATGAAGGCACAGTTCGCCGCCATCGCGGTGGGCACCATCAGCGCGTAGGGATGGACACCGAGAGCCAGGGCCAGGGCCGCCATCACCGGCAGAATCATGGTTCCCGTCGCCGCGTTCGAGGTGATCTCGGTCAGGAACAGCACCAGCGCGGCGGCGACCACGATGGTGACCACCAGGTTCACGCCGTCGAGCACCATCAGCTGATCGCCGATCCACTCGGACAGCCCGGTGTCGGTGAAGCCGGCCGCGATGGCGAGACCGCCACCGAACAGCAGCAGGATGCCCCACGGGATCTTGGTGGAGTCCTCCCATTTCAGCACGCGCGGCTCCTCGGCGTCCCGGGTCGGGATGGCGAAGAGGATCACGGCGGCGGTCACCGCGACCATCCCGTCGCTGAGGCCGGGAATCAGGTCCTCCCACAGGAATGTGCGGGTGACCCAGAAGAAGGCTGCCCCGAGGAACACGGCCAGCACGGCCTTCTCCTCGTTCGACATCGCACCCAGCGAGCGCTTCTCGTTGCGGATGACCTCACGACCGCCGGGCAGCGTCGTGAAACCGAACCGGAACCGGACGAGCGTCAGATAGCACCACGCGAACACGAGGAGCACGATGACCAACGGGACACCGAACGCCATCCAACCGGCGAAGGAGATGGTCTGGCCGAACATCTGCGATGTCGTGGCAGCCAGGATCGCCAGCGGCGGCGTGCCGATCAGGGTGCCCAGACCGCCGATGGTCGCCGCGTAGCCGATCGCGAACACGATGCACTTCTCGAACTTCGGTACCTCGTGGGCATATTCGCCGTCGCGCAGTACTCGCGCCGTCTGATAAGCCACCGCGAGACCCACCGGGATCATCATCATCGTGGCCGCCGTGTTGGACACCCACATGGACAGGAACGCCGTGGCGACCATGAACCCGAGGATGATGCGACGCGGGCTCGTGCCGACCATCAACACGATGGACAGCGCGATGCGTTGATGCAGGTTCCACTTCTCCATGCGATGGCCAAGGCGAACCCGCCGAGAAAGAGGAACACGATGTCGTCGCCGTAGGACGAGACGACATCGTCGCCCTCCATGGCACCGGTGACCGGCAACAGGACGATCGGTAGCAGCGAGGTCACCGGGATCGGCACGACCTCCGTGATCCACCACGTGCCGATCCAGAGCGTGCTGGCGAGAACGGCAACGCCTTCCCGGGACAGCCCGTCGGGCTCGAAGAAAAGCAGGGTCAACAGGAACAGGGCCGGGCCGAGGACGAGGCCGGTCAGCCGGGCGGGCCCGAAGCTCCTCGGCCGGCCGCCCGAGGAGGAACCGCCCCGGCCCGTGCCCTGCCGCGAGGCCGATTCCGGGACGTCACGGAACCTGCACCGATGCGTTCCCGCTCCGGCTGCTTGCTCGTCGAGAACATCAGCAGACGTTTGATCTGCTGATGGGATTCCCATAGTTGGTCCCAGATTCCGGGGAGAGAGTATGCCGCCATTGCCATGTCTCGCCTTCTTCGAGGGTGGGGAGCCGGGGTCAGCTATGCAGGGCCCGGAGGATCTCGTAGAACTCGGCCTTGCCTTCGAGACCGACGCCGGGCCGGTCGCCGGGAGCGATACGACTGCCGGAGATCACGGCGTCATCGGTGAATCCGCCCGTGGGCTGGAACTCCCCGGGGTAGGACTCGTTCCCGCCCAGCTTCAGTGCCGCGGCGATGTGCAGGGAGAACTGGTGACCACCGTGCGGAATGCAGCGCCGGGACGACCAACCGTGCAGCGCCAACATGTCCAGCACCCTGCGGTACTCGGTCAGGCCGTAGCTCAGCGCGGGGTCGACCTGGATGTAGTCGCGGTCGGGACGCATCCCGCCGTAGCGGATCAGGTTGCGCGCGTCCTGCAGGGAGAAAAGGTTCTCGCCGGTGGCGACGGGGTTGCGGTAGTGCTCCGACAGTGTCGCGTTGAGACGGTAGTCGAGCGGGTCGCCGACCTCCTCGTACCAGAACAGGCCGTACGGTTCGATCGCGCGCCCGTACTTCAGGGCCGTGTCCAGGTCGAACTTCCCGTTGACGTCGACCATCAGGCGGGATCCGTCGCCGTCCAGCACCTCGAGAACCGCTTCGATCCGCCGGAGGTCCTCGACCAGGTCCGCACCACCGATCTTCATCTTCACGACGTCGTAGCCGGCGTCGAGGAAGCCGCGCATCTCGTTCTGCAGGTCCCGGTGCGTCTTGCCGGGCGCGTAGTAACCGCCCGCCGCGTAGACGAAGACGTCGGCGTCGGGCTCGCCGTCACCGTAGTGGTCGGAGATCCAGCGGTACAGCGGAACGCCGGCGGCCTTGGCGGCCAGGTCGTGGAGAGCCATGTCGAGCACGCCGACCGCGACCGACCGTTCGCCGTGACCGCCGGGTTTCTCGTTGCGCATCATGACGTCCCAGGCCCTGCCGGGTGAGAGTTCGCCGTTCTCGTCCAGCAACTCGCCCTCCGCGGCTTCCTGCAGCCGCGGCAGCATCCGCTCGTTCATGATGGCCGTCGCGTTGTAGCGACCGTTGGAGTTGAAGCCGTAGCCGACCAGCGGCGTGCCGTCGACGATCACGTCGCTCACGAGCGCGACGATCGTGCAGTCCATTTTGGAGAAGTCGATGTAGGCGTTGCGCATCGGGGAACTGATCGGGATGGTGCCGACGTGGGCGGAGACGATTCGCATGGTGTTCTTTCTGTCGTACAGGGTTCCGTCGGGCGGCTGATGCGACTGGAAGGTACTCTTATAAGAGCCTTATAAGAAGACGGCAGTCGTCCAGGTGCTGTGATGTGCAACACACATCAGCATGAGGAAGGGGCCCCACCATCGTCCGCCAGAATGACCGCATGGACGGGTCCTCGAGCAAAGGCGCGTTGGCCTATCGCGAACTACGCAGGCGCATCATCTCCGGTGAACTGGAACCGGGTTCGCGCCTGTCGCAGTACGAGCTGGCCGAGGAACTCGGCATGAGCATCACGCCGCTCCGTGAAGGAATCCGACAGCTGGCCAGCGAGGAGTGGCTGCACATGGACACCTACCGCGACGTCCGGGTCGCCCCGGTGAACGCGGAGGAGGCGCGTGAACTGCTGGAGGTGCGACTACTCCTGGAGCCCACCGCCACCGAACTCGCGGCGCAGCGACGGACCGACGCGGAGATCTCGGCCATGAAGCTGCCGCCGAAGCGCTGCTACCGGTCACCAGGACCTGGGGCGAGGACGCCATCCGAGCACACAGGGAGTTCCACCGGTTGATCTACCGCGCCTCGCACAACCACGTACTGATCCGCATGCTCGACAGCCTGTGGGACAAGGCCGACCGCTACCGACACGTCGGCCTACAACTTCCGGTGGGCAACGAGCCGCGAGGGCTCGACCTCGAACAGCATCACCAGATCCTCGATCTGGTGATCAACGGCGCGGGGCGACGCGCGGCCGAGCTGGTCCGCATCCACATCCACAACAGCCTCGGCGCCTCGGTGACCGAGACGCTCGAACAACCCCGCGCTGCCGCACGCGACTGAGGATCCCCGCGGCCGCCCATCGACGCCACGCTCAGCGCGTGGCTCCCGTCAGCGCCCGCACCACCGCGATGCACTGGTCCTCGACGTAATCCATCCCCGCCTCGGCCGCAATCTCCCGCGCCTGCGCCGACGTGATCCCCTGCTGCAACCACAGCGCCTTCGCACCGATCGCCGCGGCCTCCCGCGCGATTCCCGGAGCCTCCGCCGACGGGCGGAACACATCGACGATGTCCACCTTCTCCGGCACCTCCGCCAACGAGCGGTACACCCGCTCGCCCAGCAGGACGTCCGCGCTGGGATGCACCGGAATCACCCGGAACCCCGCCGACTGCATCGCCGCAGGAACCGAATGCGCCGCCTTCGCCGGATCCGCACTCAACCCCACCACAGCGATCGTCGACGCCTCCGCCAACACCCGCTCCGCCGTACCCGTCTCCGTCATACTCGCCAGCCTACGACCCCACATCCCGTGTCAGCATCCTGCGACACCGTCTTGGCAGCTCACCTCGCCGTGTTGGGGTTCTGGGGCGCCGTGTTGGCGTCTCGTGTCGCCGTGTTGGCAGTTCGCGTCGCTGTGTTGGCGTTCTGCGGCGGGGTGTTGGCAGTTCGCGGCGGGGTGTTGGGGTTCTGCGTCGAGATTTCCGTTCCGATACGTGGGGTCTGGGTGGAGGCCGTGAGGGTAAGGGTGCCTCGCCGGCGGGCAGGTCTCCGGGATGGTGGGGCGGCTTTGCCGCTGGTGAAGTGTCATCCCTCGACCTCTCGTTTGGGTATCACACTGCAGTCAGGGCGCAAGGTTTCGTTGTTGGGCGCCTGTTTGGTTTCGGGTTGCGCCCTGACTGCAGTGTGATGGTTCGGCCTTAGGTCGACGGGATGACACTTCACGGGGCAGTTCTGTGGGTTGGGTGGTTGGCGGGGGTGGCCTTGCTTCACTTCGACGGTTGGCGATTCTTCGGGGATTTTTTTGGTTACCTTGAGTGGTTGTTCTTCGTCATGCTTGTGGGTGGTGTTCGTCGATCAGTTGTTCGGTATTGTTGATTGCGTGAAAGCTGTTGGAGAGGTTATCGACGAGGCTCGGTCGGTGCTTGCTTTGCGGGCTCGGGCTGATGCTGCTGAGGTGTCGTTTCTTGCTTCGCTGGACTCTGGGTCGTCGTCGGATTCGGTGGAGCGGCGGTCGTTGGCTGAGGCGTTGGCGCCTGAGCTTCGGCTGTCGCCGCAGGGGGTTTTGGATCGGATTCATACCGCTTTGGCGTTGACTTATCGGATGCCTCGGCTGTTGCAGGCTATGCGGGAGGGGCAGGTGGATCGGTATTGCGCGGAGCGGGTTTTGAGTACTGTCGCGCCGGTTTCTGATTCCGATGCTCTTGAGGTTGATCGGCTGTTGGAGGAGAAGCTTTCTCGGTTGTCGTTGACGGCTTGGCAGCCTCGGAATATGGCTTGGCATGTCTCGCAGATCGTCAAGCAGGTCGACCCGGGCGCCGAGACCGCCGCCGCTCGCATGGCCCGCGAAGGGCGCAAGGTGACCCTCGACCACGGCGTCTACGCCCAGTCACGCCTGTTGGCCGATCTTCCTTCCGACGTTGCCTCGGCCGCCTACGCCCGGGTGGACGCCATGGCTCGAAAGCTTCGACTCTCCGACTCCTCCCGCAACCTGGACCAGTTGCGGGCCGATGTGTTCGCCGACCTGTTACCGGGCAACGACCCCGGCGTTCAGGTTCCGCAATCGGCGGCGATGGTCTATCTGCACATGCCGATCGACACGGCCCTGTCGATGTCCGAGACCGGGGCATCCATCGATGGCGTCGGGCCTGTCCCCGCTGCTTACGCACGGGAGATCATGACCAACCCGAAGTCCGTCTGGCGCAAGGTCCTCTGCGACCCCGCCACCGGGAACCCGGTTGATCTGGGCCGTTCCAGCTATCGTCCGAATTCGACGATCCGCAAGGTCGTCGAGGTGCGGGACCGGATGTGCATCGTGCCATGGTGTCGGCGACCCGCCCGGCATTGCGACTTCGACCATCTGCAGCAATGGGCCAAAGACAACGGCTCAACATCGACGGCCAACGCCGCGCCCCGCTGCCGCAAACACCACCAGCTCAAGAACGCGCCCGGCTGGATCCACTCCTACGACCCCGTCCACGGAACGTCCTCGACGACAACACCACTCGGGGTCACCTACACCGACAAACGCGAAACCGTCCTGCCACCGCGGTCGTCCGAAACCGACAGCGCGACGGACGAACCACCGCCGTTCTGAGGTGGCCGCCCAACTAGTCGCGGTACCACCGCGGCGACGTGTTCAACGGGGGTGACATCTCCGCGCCGACGACCAACAGGTTCGGCTCGTCGGAACGCGTGAACTCGCGCAGGCGCCTGCGGAAAGCCCTGCCGAAACCGTCGACGCGGTCGGCGTGCACTCCGAACGACTTGGCCAAGCCCACGAAATCGGGGGTAACCAAATCGACGCCCTCGTGTGGGAGGCCGGCTTGCGTCTGGTCGTAGCGCAACATGCCGTAGCCGCCGTCGTCGACCACGACGACCGTGACGGGCAGCTTCTCCTGCATCGCCGTCGCCAACTCGCCGACGCCGTACAGGAAACCACCGTCGCCCGTCACACACACCGCGCGGCCCACGCCCGCCGCCGCACCCAAGGACGCGGGGAAACCGAAACCGAGCGTGCCCCAACCCATCGGATACGCCAGTTTGCGCGGGGCGGAAACCCGATAGAAACCGCCGATCCAGTATCCCGCCACGCACATGTCCGACACCAGGACCGCATCACCCGGCAACGTCTCCGCCAAGGCCGACAAGAACTCCGCGGCCTGCGGCTCCTCACGTCGAATCCGCCTGCGCACCCGATACTCGATATCCGACAGCCTGCGCGACAACTCCCGCAAACCCTGCCGACGCGGCATCCCCAACGCCAACTGCTCGGTCATCTCCCGCGCATCGCCGGTCAAGCGCACATCAGGAACGTAGTTCTTCGCATCATCGACCGGATCGATATTGATGCTGATCAACGTCGGCGGCTTCGGCATACGCCAGTTCTGCGTCATCATGCCGTCGAAATCCGTGCCCACGGCCAACACGACATCCGCCTCGTCCCACAACGCACCCACCTCGGGCGCATGCACAGGATTCGGCGCACGACACGGATGATCAGGCGGCACGATCCCCCGCGCCGCATACGTCGTCACGATCGGCGCGGCCAAACACTCCGCCAACGCACCGATCGCCTCGCCTGCACCCGCGCGCAACGCGCCGCCACCCGCCCAGATCAACGGCCGCCGAGCCGTCGACAACAACTCCCTGGCCTGCAACAGATCCGCGACATCGACCCGATGAATCACCTCGGTCGCATCGGCAGGCAACGGATCCGACGCGGCAGCGGTCAGAAAGTCCGCCGGAATGCCCACATACACCGGACCGCTCTGCGCACGCCGCGCCAACCGCCCCGCCCGGCGCACCACCCGCGCGATGTCATCCGGATCCTCGACCGTGAACGCGGCCTTCGTCACCGGCGCGAACATCGCCTGCTGATCCGACGACTCGTGCAACACACCACGAACGACACCCGGACTGCGCAATGTGGACGGAACATCCGTGGCGATCACCACCACCGGTGTACCCGACGCGTACGCCTCGCCGACGGCGGCCAACGTGTTCGCCGCACCCGGGCCCGTCGTCACCAACGCGACCCCCAACCGGCCCGTCGCACGCGCGTACCCGTCCGCGGCGAAACCCGCGGCCTGCTCGTGGCGGACTCCGAACACGCGGATTCCCCGCCCGGACAACGAGCTCCACGCCGGAAGGTTGTGCACCCCGGGCAGCCCGAACACACAGTCGACCTCGAGCGCACGCAGTGCGTCGGCGAGTCGTCCTCCCCCCGTGTGTCCTTCCGTCGCTGCCACGCCGAGAGGATACGACCCGAGCTCACCCGTCCGAGGGGATGGCCTCCTGCTCAGGTGGCGGAGGCGGGGGCGTACCGTTACCGAACGGCCGTCCGCCCAGCTCCTCGCGCCCGTGCGGACTCGTCCAGCCGGCCAGATCCGGCCCCCGCGGCACGATCCGCGTCGGATTCACCTGCTCGTGCACCTGGTAGTAGTGCCGCTTGATGTGGTCGAAATCGACCGTGTCGCCGAATCCCGGAGTCTGGAACAGATCCCGGGCATACGCCCACAGCACCGGCAGCTCCGTCAACTTGTGCCGGTTGCACTTGAAGTGCCCGTGGTACACCGCGTCGAACCGCACCAACGTGGTGAACAGGCGGATGTCGGCCTCCGTGATCGTGTCCCCCACCAGGTACCGCTGCCCCGACAGTCGCTCCGACAACACGTCCAACCGCGCGAACAACCGGCCGTAGGCGTCGTCGTAGGCCGTCTGCGACGACGCGAACCCCGCCTCGTACACCGCGGCGTTCACATCCCGGTGCACGTCGGCGTTGACCTCGTCGATCTCGTCCCGCAACGCCTCCGGATACAGCTCGGGCGCGCCGTCCCGCTGATACGCCGACCACTCGGTGCCGAGGTCGAGGGTGATCTGCGGATAGTCGTTCGTCACCAACCTCCCGCTCGGCACGTCGACGATCGCCGGCACGCTGATACCACCGTCGTAGGTCGGATCGGCCCGCTCGTACGCCTCGTACAGGAACCCGATGCCCAACACCGGGTCGACATCGCCCGGGTCGAGGGTGAACCGCCAACTGCGCTCGTCCTGGATCGGGTCGGCCACCGCGACCGACAACGCCTCCTCCAGGCCCAACAACCTGCGCACGACCAGCGCCCTGCTCGCCCACGGACACGCCCGGCTCACCACCAGCCGATACCGGCCCGCCTCGACGGGCCAGCCGTCGCGGCCGTCGGCCGTGATGCGCGCGGTGAAGGCGTTGGGCGCGCGATGGAACTCGCCGGTCTCCGGATCCGTGGGAATCGTCATGCGAACGACGCTAGGACACCGGCGCCTGTGCGTACACTCGGCGCACCGCAGGCGACCGCCCGCAACGGGGCGAGCGGTCGCGAGAAACCGGTGAGAGGTGACGCCGATGTCGCTGATGCCCGTGACCGACTCGATGTTTCTCGCCGTGGAAACCCGCGAGCACCCGATGCACGTGGGCGGACTGCAGCTGTTCACCCCGCCCGACGACGCCGGGCCCGAGTACCTGCGCGACCTCCGCGAGAACCTGCTGGAACGCACGAGCGTGCGCGAGGCGCTCCAGAGGCGCCTGCGCACACCCGTCAACACCGCCGGCTACCTCGCCTGGCAACGCGATCCGCAGCTCGACCTCGACTACCACTTCCGACATTCGGCGCTGCCCCGGCCGGGCCGCATCCGCGAACTGCTCGAACTGACCTCCCGCTGGCACAGCACGCTGCTCGACCGGCACCGCCCGCTGTGGGAGGCGCACCTCGTCGAAGGTCTCGCCGACGGGCGCTTCGCGGTCTACAGCAAGATCCACCACGCCGCGATGGACGGCGTGTCCGCCCTGCGCCAACTCACCGACGTGCTCTCCGACGACCCCGCCGACCGCGACTGCCCGCCGCCGTGGGGCAAGCCCCGGTCGAGCCCACCCGCGGCGCGCCCCGCGCTCGGCGCCCTCGACCCCCGCGAGGCCGTGCGGGCGGCGACGGGCGCCGCACGGCAACTGGCCGAGGTGCCCGGCGGCGCGGTGCGCATCGCGAAGGAGATGCTCCGTGCACAGGCCCTGACTCTGCCGCTGCAGGCCCCGCGCACGATGTTCAACGTGCCGATCGGCGGTGCACGGCGCTTCGCCGCGCAGTCGTGGCCGCTGGACCGCGTGCGGGCCGTGGCGTCGGGCGCCGGGGTGAGCCGCAACGACGTCGTCCTGGCCATGTGCGCGGGCGCGCTGCGCGAGTACCTCGTCGAGGCCCACGCCCTGCCCGCGCAGCCGCTGACGGCGCTGGTGCCGGTCTCCATGCGGTCGGCGAAGGACGCCGACGCGGGTGAGGCGTCCGGCAACCGCATCGGGGCTCTGCTGGCCAACCTCGGCACCGACCTCGCCGACCCGGCCGACCGGCTCGCGACGATCGCGCGGTCGACGACCGAGGGCAAACGGCTGTTCCGCGAGCTGACGCCGGTGCAGGCGCTGTTGCTGTCCGCCCTGAACGTCGCGCCCCTCGCCGCGAGCCCGCTGCCCGGGTTCACGACCGCCACCCGCCCGCCGTTCAACCTCGTCATCTCCAACGTGCCGGGACCGCGCAGGCAGATGTACTGGAACGGGGCCCGGCTCGACGGCATCTACCCGGCGTCGGTACTGCTCGACGGGCAGGCGCTCAACATCACGCTCACCACCACCGGCGACAACGTCGACGTCGGCATCACCGGCTGCCGGCGCAGCGTGCCGCACCTGCAACGCCTGCTGACCCACCTCGAGACCGCGCTGACCGACCTCGAGAAGACGACGCGCTGAACCGGCGCTCAGGCAGGCGCTCAGGCAATCCCCTCGGACGCCGGGCACCCCGGGGGTGAGCGACCCGTCACGGGCGGTCGGCGGGGCGATCGGTCGGCCAGGGGTTGATCTCCTCGACCAGTTTCGCCACCGCGAGGACGAGGTCGTCGGAGTGGCGCGGGCCGACGATCTGCAGGCCCACCGGCAGGCCGGCGGACGTGAAGCCCGCGGGCACGGTGATCGCGGGCTGCTGGGTCATGTTGAACGGGTACGTGAACCGCGTCCACTGCGGCCACGTCTCGTACGGTCCGCCCGGCGGCACGTCGTGGCCCGCCTCGAACGGTTCGATCGGCATCGTCGGGGTGATCAGCACGTCGAACCGGCTGTGGAACTCGCCCATGTGGATGCCGAGCGCCGCGCGGGTGGCCGACGCCTCCAGGTAGTCGCTCGCCGAGTACGTCCGGCCCTCCTGCCACACGCGGCGCAGGCCCGGGTCGACGAGCTCCTCCGAACCGGCCGGGAACGTGTCCAGCCACTTCGCCGCGCCCGTCGACCACAGGATGCCGAACGCGTCGGCGGGGTCGGTGAAACCCGGATCGGCGTCCTCGACGTGGAGACCGGCGTCGGCGAGCTGCGTCACCGCCGCCGCGACGATCCGCGCGACCTCCGGGTCGACGTCGACGTATCCGAGGTCTGCCGAGAAGGCCGCGCGCAGTCCGCGCACGTCGCGGCGCACCGCCTCTCGGTAGGAGCTCAACGGCGGCGGCAGCGCGTTCGGGTCGCGGTGATCGGTGGTGGTCAACACGTCGAGCAGCAGCGCCGTGTCGTCCACCGACCGGGCCATGGGTCCCGCGTGCGAGAGCGGACCGAACGGGCTCGCCGGGTACAGCGGGATCCGGCCCGCGGTCGGCTTGAACCCGACGATGCCGCAGAACGACGCCGGAATCCGCACCGAACCGCCGCCGTCGGTGCCCACCGACAACTCACCCATGCCCGCGGCGACCGCCGCGCCGCTACCCCCGCTGGAGCCGCCGGGCGTCAACGCCGGGTTCCACGGATTGCGCGTGACTCCGTCGAGCGGACTGTCGGTGACCGCCTTCCACGCGAGCTCCGGCGTGGTCGTCTTGCCCAGCAGCACGAGCCCGTGTTCGCGCATCCGCGCGGTCACCGGGCTGTCGATCTCCCACGGCTGGTCCGGGTCGATGCACCGCGAACCGCGCAACGTCGGCCAGCCCTCGGTGAGGAACATGTCCTTCACCGACGCGGGCACCCCGTCGAGCCAGCCGATCGGATTGCCCGTACGCCACCGTTCCTCGGACGCGCGCGCCGCGTCGAGCGCCACCTCGGGCTCTACCCGCGTGTAGGCGCGCAGCTCGGGATCACGCTTCTCGATCGTCTCGAGTGCGGTCCGCGTGGCCTCGACCGGGGACAGTTCCCCCGCCGAGTAGGCGGCCAGCAGTTCGCTCGCGGTCGACAGGGCCGGAGTGCTCGTCATGCCTCTCCTCACGCGCCGATGCGTCAGCTCCCGGAGAACGTAACCCAGTTGCTTGTCCACGACGTTGCGCAGTTGCTCGCCGGCACGCCACCGGCGGAAGTTCTCGGCGAATACCCCGACCAGCTCGTTGCGCCACCCGACGACGTCCCCGGACATGTGCGGGGAGATCAACACGTCGTCCATCGTCCACAACGGATGGTCGACCGGCAGCGGTTCGGTGTCGAACACGTCCAGCGCCGCGCCCGCGAGCTCGCCCCCGCGCAGCGCGGCGACCAGGTCGTCGGTGACGACGAGCTCGCCCCGGCCGACGTTGATGAACCGCGCCGACGGCTTCATCGCGGCGAACGCGGCGGCGTCGAACATGCCCGAGGTCTGGTCGGTCAACGGTGCGATCGCCACGACGTAGTCGGCGTCCGGCAGGTGCTCGGTGAGCCGGTCGGTCGAATGCACGGTGCCGAAGTCGGGGTCGCCGTCGCGGGCCCGGCGGCCCGCCCCCGACACGCGCAGTCCGGCCGCGCGCAGCAGCCGCGCGATCGCGCGTCCGATCGGACCGGTGCCCACCACGAGCGCCGAGGTTCCCGCGATGCGCTCGGTCTCGCGGTGCCGCCACGTGCGCTCGTCCTGCAGCCGCAGGGAACGCGGCATGTCCTTGGCGAACATGAGGACCTGCCCCAGCACGTACTCGGCGATCGAGTCGTCGAAGACGCCGCGCGCGTTGGTCAGCGTCACGTCGCTGGCGCGCAGCTCGGGGAACATCACCGGGTCGACGCCGGCGGCCGCGATGTGCAACCACTCGAGCCGGTCGGCCGACTGCCATGCCGAGGGCAGCGCCGTCGACAGGAACTCGTACATGAACAGCGCGTCGGCCCCGCGCAGCGCCTCGGCCAGGCCGGCGGCGTCGGTGTACCGCACCTCCGCGACCTCTTCGATGGGACCCATGTCCGGCGGGTGTTCCTCACCACGGAGCACGGTCAACACGGGCGTGCGGGCATCGGTCACCGTCGCATTCACCGTTGACACGCTATGAGCGCCTCGTATGATTGTCAACAATCCGAGGAACACCCCCGGAGGCCCACGTCTGCCTGTCTCCCGCAGTTGTTCTGCGCCTGTGCCGCCGCCCGGAGGTCAAGCCTTGGACGTACCCGCCGTGGACTTCCAATCCTTCGAAGGGCCACTCGCCCAACGAGGGATCGGCGTCATCGCGCCGTTCGACCTCGCGCTCGAACGCGAGCTGTGGCGCTGGGTGCCCCTGGAGGTCTCGCTCCACCTCGCCAGGACGCCGTACGAACCCGTGCCCGTCAGCATGGAGATGGCGCACCTGGTCAGCAACGCGCAGCACCTGGCCGCCGCGACCCGGGACGTGCTGCACGTCGAACCCGAGGTCGTCGCGTACCTGTGCACCTCCGGCAGCTTCGTCGCCGGCGTCGACGCCGAGCACACACTGCGCAAGGTCATCTGCGACGCCGGGGCGCCCGACGCCGTCACCACGTCCGGCGCGCTCGCCGAGGTCCTCGAGCTGCTCGACGTCGGCCGCGTCTCGGTGCTCACCCCGTACGACGCGGACCTGACCGGCAAACTGCACGACTTCCTCGCCGAGCTCGGCGTCCGCACCGTCTCGAGCGACCACCTCGGCCTCGGCGGCGGCATCTGGAAGGTCAGCTACGCCACGATCGCCGAACGCATCCTCGCGGCCGACCACGGCGACGCCGAGGCGATCTTCGTCAGCTGCACCAACCTGCCCACCTACGACCTCATCGACCCGCTGGAGCAAACCCTCGGCAAACCGGTGCTGACGGCGAACCAGCTGACGATGTGGGCCTGTCTGCAGCGGATGGGCCTGCCGATCGTGGGCCCCGGCTCCTGGCTGCGCGCCCCCGGGCAGGCCGAGGACCTCGGGGAGGCCGGCTGACCCCACCCCCGTGATCGACCAGTGAGCAACAATCCCTGCCTGTCCCTCGAGGAGGTTCACCCGTGCCCACGATCGGATTCATCTATCCGGATCACGCCGCCGAGGACGACTACCCGCTCGCCGAACGACTGCTCGGCGAGCAGTCCGGTGACGCGGTCGCCCTGCCGGTCGAGCACATCTACGGCACCGACCTGCACGCCGTGCCCGAACTGCTCGACCTCGGCTCCCCCGAGCGACTGGCCGAGGGTGCGTCGTTGCTCGCGAAGCACCGGCCCGACGCCGTGGTGTGGGCCTGCACGAGCGGCAGTTTCGTCTACGGCTGGGACGGCGCGGCCGGGCAGATCGCGGGCCTGTCCGAGGCCGCGGGAGGCACGCCCGCCTCGAGCACGTCGCGGGCGTCGTGCACGCGGCGCAGGAGCTCGGGGTGCGGAAGGTCGCCGTCGCGGCGAGTTACCCCGACGACGTCGCCGCGTTGTTCGTGGAGTTCCTGGGCCGCGGGGGCATCGACGTGGTGTCGATGTCCGCGGCCGACATCGACACCGCCGCCGAGGTGGGCCAGCTGCCGCCCGAGCAGGTCGTCGCGCTCGTCGTCGACCGCGACCACCCGGACGCCGATGCCCTGCTCGTGCCCGACACGGCGATGCGCACCCTCGCGCTGATCGACGACATCGAGGCCCGGATCGGCAAGCCGGTGCTCACCGCCAACCAGGTCACGGTGTGGGAGGGCCTGCGCCTCGCCGGCGTCTCGCCCGTCGCCGGCCGGCTCGGCACACTGTTCCGCGGGGGCCGGCGATGATCGGGGACATCGAACCGGTCAGCCGCGAATCCACCGCCGCGATCATCGCCCGCCAGCTGCGCGAGGCGATCATGACCGGCGCGCTGCCACCGGGGGCGCAGCTGGGCGAGGCGGAGCTGGCCGCCCAGTTCCAGGTCTCCCGGGGTCCGCTGCGCGAGGCGATGCAGCGCCTCGTGTCCGAGGGACTGCTGCGCAGCGAGCGGCACCGCGGGCTGTTCGTGATCGACCTCGAACCCGGCGACGTGCAGGACATCTACGCGGCCCGCACCGCGGTGGAGCGCGCGGCGGCGACCCTCGTGGTCCGCTCCGCCGACCGCGACGAGGTGGCCGCCACCCTCGACGACGCGGTCAAGGCCATGGCCGAGGCCGACGAGCAGGGCGATCCGACCGCGCTGTCCGAGGCGGATCTGCGGTTCCACGAGGCGCTGATCGAGGCGTCCGGCAGTCCCCGACTGCGCCGCATCGCGCGGACGTTGATGATCGAGACGCGCATGTGCCTGTCGGCCCTGCAACGGACGTACCCCGGCGACGGCTACGAGACCGACGAACGCATCGCCGAGCACAAGGCCATCACCGACGCCGTCCGCTCGGGCGCCGAACGGCATCTGCTCCGGCTCCTCGAGGAGCACATGGCCGACGCCGTCGACCGGCTCGCCCCCGGCACCGGACTGCACGCCGACGGCGACGGACCCGCGCCCGACCGCCGCTGAGCCGGCCGGGCTCGTTCAGCGCCCGGGCGTCCGGGTTCAGGCCTCGCTGCGGGCCCCGCGGCAGGCGTACGTCATCGCGGGCGGCAGGTTCCGCCACACCGGCGATTGGATCTCGACGTCGTCGAACGTGGCCTCCACGGCGGCGCGGAATCGCTTGGCGCCGGGGATGCGCGCCGCGTGGACGTAGGCGAACGTGCTGAACACGCCGTGCGGGGCCAGCGCCGCCGCGATCTCACCGAGCAGCTGCTCCTGCAGCTCCGCGCTGAACAGCGACCACGGAAGCCCGCACAGCATCGCGTCGACCGACGTGACACCGCGGTCGGCGAGCAGCTTGCCCAGGTCGGCGGCGTCGCCGTGCACGACCTCGACGTTCGGGAAGTTGCGCGACAGGTGCTCGGCCATCCGCTCGTCCAGCTCGACCGCCAGGTAGCGACCGTCGGCCGGGACTCTCTCCTGAAGCAGTCTCGTGAAGGCGCCGGTTCCCGCGCCGATCTCCACGATGGTCGGCGCCTGGACCGCGGGAACCGCGGAGGCCATCCGCGCCGCGAGGGCGCGCGAACTGGGCGCTGCCGCGCCGACCGTCTTCGGGTTGCGGACCGCGGCCGAAAGGAACGGCAGCAGCGACCGCTTCAGGGCATCGAGCATGACCTCCACCATGCGTGATTACCGCGCACATTGCTCCGTGTCAGAAATCACACCGGGTCTGGACCACGGGGAACGCGCGAGATCCCGACGACGTACGTCTCGAAACGGCGCGCCCCTCCCGCCCACCTCTCGCCCATATCGGACTGTTCGACCGAGTTGAGCGCTATGTCCCACCTGTCGCCTTCAACCGCTTCATCCGACCAGTTCGGACTGTCCGTGCGGGGCGGTCACGCCCTCGGCGATCGCCGCCCCGAGCTCTTCGGTCGTGGCCGTGCCGCCGAGATCCGGCGTCAGCACCGCACCGGCGCCGAGCACCCGTTCGACCGCGGCCCGCACCGCGTCGCCGGCCGCGCGCTCCCCGAGCTGGTCGAGCATCATCGCCGCCGCGAGGATCTGCGCGACCGGGTTGGCGATGCCCTGGCCCGCGATGTCCGGGGCGCTGCCGTGCACCGCCTCGAACATCGACGGGAACGCGCCGTCCGGGTTGACGTTGCCGGACGGTGCCATGCCCAGGCCGCCGGTGATCGCCGCGGCGAGGTCGCTGAGGATGTCGCCGAACAGGTTCGAGCCCACCACCACGTCGAGCAGATCCGGCCGCTGCACCATGCGCGCGGCCAACGCGTCGATGTGCATCTGCTCGGACTCGACGTCCGGGTACTCCGCCGCGATCTCGGCGAAGATCTCGTCCCAGAACGGCATCGTGTGGATGATCCCGTTCGACTTGGTCGCCGAGCAGACGCGGCCCTGCCGCGTGCGCGCGAGTTCGAAGGCGTACCGGATGATCCGTTCGACACCGACGCGGGTGAACACCGACTCCTGCAGCGCGAACTCGCCCGGCTGCCCGTCGTTGTGCCGGCCGCCGAGGGTCGAGTACTCGCCCTCGGAGTTCTCCCGGACGATCACCATCTCGAGCTCGTCGGCCGAACGGCCCGCCAGCACCGACGTGGTCCCCGGCAGCAGGCGCACGGGCCGGAGGTTGACGTACTGCGCGAACGCCCGCCGGACCGGGATCAGCAGTCCCCACAGCGACACGTGGTCGGCGACGCCGGGGAAGCCGACCGCGCCGAGCAGCACCGAGTCGAACGGGCGCAGCGTGTCGATCCCGTCGGCGGGCATCATCGAGCCGGTCTCGGCGTACCGCCGGCAGCTCCAGTCGAACTCCGTCCATTCCAGACCGAAGCCGTGGCGTTCGGCGGCCGCGTCCAGAACCTTGCGCGCCTCCGCCTGGACATCGACCCCGATGCCGTCGCCGGGAATCGACGCGATGCGATATGTGTTCACAGATCTCCGTTCAACCGAGCGTCGTGCGAGGGGTGCCGATCCGAGCGGGCCGTCAGGACAATCCGCCGATGGCGATGTACTTGGTCTCGAGGAATTCCTCGATGCCGACGGTGCCGCCCTCTCGGCCGAGGCCCGACTGCTTGACCCCGCCGAACGGGACGGCCGCGTTCGACACGACTCCCTGGTTCAGCCCGACCATGCCCGTCTCCAGGCGCTCGCTGACGCGGATGGCGCGTGCGATGTTCTGCGTGTAGACGTAGGCGACCAGGCCGAACTCGGTGTCGTTGGCCGCGGCCAACGCCTCCTGCTCGGTCTCGAACGTCGAGATGGGCGCGACCGGGCCGAAGATCTCCTCGGAGCTCATGCGCGCCTTCGCCGGCACACCGGTGAGCACGGTCGGCTGGTAGAAATTGCCCGGACCGTCCACAGTGGCCCCACCGGTGAGCACCTTCGCGCCGTTCTGCGCCGCGTCCGCGACCAGTTCGGACACCTTCGCGATGGCGGCCGAGTCGATCAACGGGCCCACCACGACGCCGTCCTCGGTGCCGCGCCCGATGGCCAGCCCCTCCATGCGCTCGGTCAGCTTGCGGGAGAACGCGTCGGCGACCGAGCTGTGCACGTAGAAGCGGTTCGCCGCGGTGCACGCCTCGCCGATGTTGCGCATCTTCGCCTGCATCGCACCGTCCACGGCCGCGTCCAGGTCGGCGTCCTCGAACACGAGGAACGGCGCGTTGCCGCCCAGTTCCATCGACGTCCGCAACACCGTGCCGGCGCACTGCTCGAGCAGCTTCTTGCCGACCGCGGTCGACCCGGTGAACGACAGCTTCCGCGCGCGCCCGTCGCGGATCATCGGCTCCATCACGCCGCCGGCGTCGGAGGTCGTCACGACGTTGAGCACGCCATCGGGCAGTCCGCTCTCGGCCAGGATTCCGGCCAGCGCGAGCATCGACAGCGGCGTCTGCTCGGCGGGCTTGATCACCATGGTGCACCCCGCCGCGACCGCGGGGCCGATCTTGCGCGTGCCCATCGCCATCGGGAAGTTCCACGGAGTGATCAGCAGACACGGGCCGACCGGCTGCTTGGTGACGAGGAACCGGCCCGCGCCGTTGGGCGCCACCGCGTACCCGCCGTCGATGCGCACGGCCTCCTCGGCGAACCAGCGGAAGAACTCGGCCGCGTAGGCGATCTCGCCCTTCGCCTCGGCCAGCGGCTTGCCCATCTCGAGGGTCATCAGCAGGGCGAGCTCGTCCTGGCGCTCCATGAGCTTCTCGTAGGCGCGGCGCAGGATCTCCCCGCGCTCGCGCGGCGCGACCTCGGCCCAGTCGGCCTGTGCGGCCACGGCGGCGTCGAGCGCGGCGGTGCCGTCGCTCGGTGAGGCGTCGGCGACCGCGCACAGGACCTCACCCGTGGCCGGGTCGGTCACGTCGAGCGTCGCGTCCCCCGACGCCGCCGTCCACTTGCCGCCGATGAACAGCTCCTTGTTCACCGCCGAGACCACACCGGCTTCACTGACCGTGCTCATTGCCACCGCTCCAAAGTCGTCGTCAAAGTCGTCATCGCGTCCGTCTTCGTCGAGCCCCAGCCCGCCAGGGATGCTACGAATATTGTTGACAATCTACAACCCCGCGGACTACAACGAGAGTACGCGGTTCGGCTGCCCAGAACAGCCTGCAACCACGCAGCCGGCGACCAACACGGAGGAGTACGAAGTCATGGCCAAGCTCTCCCCCCTGCTCAAGCAGGCGACGCCGGTCGTCGTCGACCACGGCGAGGGTGCCTACCTGTACGACACCGACGGCCGCAGGCACCTCGACTTCACCGCGGGTATCGGCGTGACGAGCACCGGCCACTGCCACCCGAGGGTCGTCGCCGCGGCGCAGGAGCAGATCGGGAAGCTCGTCCACGGCCAGTACACGACCGTCATGCACCAGCCGCTGCTCGAGCTGTGCGAGCGGCTGGGCGACGTCCTCCCGCGCGGTCTCGACACGCTGTTCTTCGCCAACTCCGGCAGCGAGGCCGTCGAGGCGGCGCTGCGCCTCGCGCGGCAGGCCACCGGCCGGCCCAACGTGGTGGTGTTCCAGGGTGGCTTCCACGGCCGCACCGTCGCGACCGCGACGATGACGACGTCGGGCACCCGGTTCAGCGCGGGCATCTCCCCGCTCATGGGCGGCGTGCACGTGGCGCCGTTCCCGTTCGCATACCACTACGGCTGGGACGAGCAGACCGCGACGGAGTTCGCGCTGCGCGAGCTCGACTACCTGTTCGCCACCGTGACCGCTCCCAACGAGACGGCCGCGTTCATCATCGAGCCGATGCTCGGCGAGGGCGGGTACGTGCCGGCGAACTCGGAGTTCATGGCGGGTCTGCGGCAGCGCGCCGACGAGCACGGCATCCTGCTGATCGTCGACGAGATCCAGACCGGTTTCGGCCGCACGGGCCGGTTCTGGGGCCACGACCACTTCGGCATCAAGCCCGACGTCATCACCATCGCCAAGGGGCTGGCGAGCGGCTTCCCGCTGTCGGGCATCGCCGCGTCCGAGGAGCTGATGGCCAAGGCGTTCCCCGGTTCGCAGGGCGGAACCTACGGCGGCAACGCGGTGTCGTGCGCGGCCGCGGTGGCCACGCTCGACGTCATCAACGACGAGAACCTCGTGGAGAACGCGGCGGCCCGTGGCAAGCAGCTGATCGACGGGGTCCGCGCCGTCGCGGACAAGACGCCGGCGATCGGCGACGTCCGCGGTCTGGGTCTGCTCGTGGGCTCGGAGTTCACGACGGCCGACGGCAAGCCCGACAACGCCACGGCGTCGGCGGCGCAGAAGCTCGCCGCCGAGCGCGGTCTGCTCATGCTCACGTGCGGCGCCTACATGAACGTCGTGCGCATGATCCCGCCGCTCGTGGTCACCGCGGAGCAGATCGACGAGGCCCTCGAGATCTGGTCCGGCGTGGTCGCCGACGTCACGGCGTAGACACCGAGAGCCCGAGAAGGGAAGCCAGAGTGGCCCGGTACATCACCATCACGCTCGACAAACGCGGCGTGTCCTGCCGCGCGCGGTTGCTGGACGACGAGGCGCCGCGCACGTGTCAGGCCGTGTGGGACGCGTTGCCGCAGAGCGGCGCCGCGTATCACGCCAAATACGCGCGCAACGAGATCTACACGCTCGTTCCGCCGTTCGCCGAGCCGAAACCGGGCCGGGAGAACCCGACGGTGACCCCGATCCCGGGCGACGTCTGCTACTTCGGCTTCGAGCCGTGGGAGATCGGCAACCCCGCCTACGGCTACGACTCCGACAGCGAGGCGCACAGCGATCGGGGCGCCACGGATCTGGCGATCTTCTACGGGCGCAACAACCTGCTCATCAACGGCGACGCCGGCTGGGTGCCGGGCAACGTGTTCGCCACGATCGAGGAGGGTCTCGCCGAGATGGCCGACGCGCGCAGGACATGTGGCTGCGCGGCGTCGAGGGCGAGACGATGACGTACGCGCGCGTCTGAGTCCGCCTTCGCCGGCGCGCGCGACGTCCGACAGATCCCCCGAACGAGTGGTGGATGTGAAACTACTTCGCGTAGCGGCACATCACTCGACGAGGGCGGCCGATCCCGCCGCGATCGCCAAGATCAACGTCACGCAAGGTGACGGCAACGACGGCACTCACGGCGCGTGATCGCCACCCGGGCGGTCATCACCCGATGCCGGACACGAAAGACTTACATGTTTAAGCTGAGGGGATTTCACGTTCCCTCGCGGTTTCGCGGGAGGAGCTCCGGAGCGTTTTGACACCGGCCGGTCGGCGCTGAAAACGTTGCCGTGCTTTCGAAAGCACCGTGTGCGCACACGATCGGACAGTACATCTCAACTCCAGAAGGAGCCCCTCAAATGCCGCTTATCGACATCGCGGACCACGACGTCCTGACCGGAATCCTGGCCGGCCTCGCCCACTACCTCGGCTGGCTGGTCTGATCCGGAGGAACAACCGAGAGTGACCGGTGGGGTCGGTACGTTGGCGCGGACCGACCCCACCCGCTCTCCCCGGTGCCGGCTCACTCCACACACCTCCCGTGAGCCGGCACGTCCGCCGACACGGCCGAGCAGTACCGGCAACCGCCGCCCCCACTCGGCACCCCGCCCCCGCCCTCCGCGCCGGCCGCTCGACCCCTGCGCGGACAGTGATCGACATGGCCCGCGACCCCGGCATTCGCCCGACCCACAGGGGTGCCGACGAGACGTCGCGCCGGTAGCCTGCAGACGACTCAATGCGGAGGTGCGCGATGGACGCGGATGTGATCGTCGTCGGTGCGGGTCTGGCCGGCCTGGTCGCGACGGCGACCCTGGCCGAAGCGGGAAAACGCGTCATCGTCCTCGACCAGGAACCCGAGAACTCCCTGGGCGGCCAGGCCTTCTGGTCGTTCGGCGGTCTCTTCCTCGTGGACAGCCCCGAACAGCGCAGACTCCGCGTCCGCGACTCCCATGAACTCGCCTGGCAGGACTGGCTCGGCACCGCCGGGTTCGACCGCGACGAGGACCGCTGGCCGCGCCGCTGGGCCGAGGCCTACGTCGACTTCGCCGCCGGGGAGAAACGCGCCTGGCTCTCCTCGCTCGGCATCTCGTTCTTCCCCGTCGTCGGCTGGGCCGAACGCGGCGGGTACGGCGCCATCGGCCACGGCAACTCCGTCCCGCGTTTCCACATCACCTGGGGCACCGGCCCCGGCGTGCTCGCCCCGTTCGTCCGCCGCGTGCAGGAGGCCGCCGACCGCGGCCAGGTCGAGCTGCGCTTCCGGCACCGCGTCGACGCGTTGGCGACGACGGGCGGCACGGTCGACGGGGTGTCCGGTTCGGTGCTCGCGCCCTCAGCGGTCGCCCGCGGCGAGAGCAGTTCGCGCGACGTCACAGGGGATTTCGAACTGCACGCGCCCGCGGTGCTCGTCTCCAGCGGCGGCATCGGCGGAAACCCCGAGCTGATCCGGAAGAACTGGCCCGCCCGGCTCGGCGACCCACCGCAGTCGATGCTGTCGGGCGTTCCCGAGCACGTGGACGGCCGTATGCTCGGCATCAGCGAGGACGCGGGCGCGAACCTGATCAACCGCGACCGCATGTGGCACTACGTCGAGGGCATCGCCAACCACTCGCCCGTCTGGCCGCGGCACGGAATCCGCATCCTGCCGGGCCCGTCGTCGCTGTGGCTGGACGCCAGGGGCAAGCGCCTTCCCGTCCCGCTGTACCCCGGGTTCGACACGCTCGGCACGCTCGCCCATCTGCGGACCACCGGATACGACCACTCGTGGTTCGTGCTCACGCAGAAGATCGTCGAGCGCGAGTTCGCACTGTCCGGTTCGGAGCAGAATCCCGACCTGACGGGCAAGGACGTGCGGATGACGCTCCAGCGCGTCAAGCCCGGCCCGCCCGGACCCGTGCAGGCGTTCCTCGACCGCGGCGCCGATTTCGTCGTCGCCGACGACCTCGACACGCTCGTGCGCGAGATGAACGGGCTCACCGGCGAGGACCTGCTGTCGGTCGAGGACGTCCGGAGCGAGGTCGTCGCGCGTGACCGCGGGATCGGCAACGAGTTCACCAAGGACATGCAGATCACGGCGCTGCGCGGGGCGCGCAAGTACCTGGGCGACAAGCTGGTCCGGGTCGCCACGCCGCACCGGCTGCTCGACCCGAAGGCCGGTCCGCTGATCGCGGTGAAGCTGCACCTGCTGAGCCGCAAGACCCTCGGCGGGCTCGAGACCGACCTCGACGGACGCGTGCTCGACGGCTCCGGCGAGCCCGTGCCGGGCCTGTACGCGGCGGGTGAGGCATCCGGTTTCGGGGGCGGCGGCATGCACGGATACCGCTCGCTCGAGGGCACGTTCCTCGGCGGGTGCCTGTTCACGGGACGACGCGCGGGCCAGGCGCTCGCCGACGCGGGCTGAGCGAGAGGAACCCATGACCGACCCGGCGACAGCTGACACGGGGATCGAGACGGGCGCGCAAGCGCTGTTGGCGACGTTGTCCGGTGCGGGGGTGGACGTCGTGTTCGCCAACCCCGGCACGTCGGAGATGCACTTCGTCGCGGAGCTGGAACGGCATCCGCGGGTGCGCGGCGTGCTGGGCCTGGCCGAGGGCGTCGTCACCGGCGCCGCCGACGGATACGCCCGCATGGCGGGAAAACCCGGTGTGACGTTGCTGCACCTCGGCCCGGGACTCGGCAACGGGCTGGCGAATCTGCACAACGCGCGCCGTGCCCGTTCGGCCGTGGTGAACGTCGTCGCGACCACGCGACGTATCACAAGGCGTTCGACGCCCCGCTCGAATCGGACATCGACTCGGTCGCCGCGACGCTCGGCTGGGTCCGCCGCTCCCACAGCCCCGCCGACGTGGGTACCGACACGGCGGCGGCGTTGGCCGCCGCGCAGGACGCGCCCGGTGGTGTGGCGACGCTGATCCTGCCCGCCGACGCGTCGTGGAGCGAGGGTGGGGTGCCGTCGTCGCCGCTGCCGTCCCGCGGCCCGGCCGCCTCGTCCACTGTGGACACGGTCGCGGACGTCCTTCGGTGCGGCGAACCGGTCGCGTTGCTGATCGGCGGCGCGGCCTGCCGGGGCACCGGACTTCGCGCCGCCAACCGGATCGCCACCGCGACGGGCGCCCGGCTGTTGGCCGAGACGTTCCCCGCGCGGATCGAACGCGGTGCCGGCCTGCCCGCCGTCGACCGCCTCGGTTACCTCGCCGAACAGGTGCAGCACCAGCTCTCCGGCGTCGCGCACGTGGTGGTCGCCGGCGCGACGGCACCCGTGTCGTTCTTCGCCTACCCGGGCAAGCGCGGGGACCTCGTGCCCGCGGACGCCCGGCTGCACACGCTGGCCGCGCCGCACGAGGACAGCGTCGGCGCGCTGGAGGCGTTGGCCGAGGCGCTCGCGCCCGGCACCGAGCCCGTCGTCGCCGACCCGCACCGTCCTGACCTGCCGACGGGGCCGTTGACCGCGCAGAACTGGGTGGACGTCGTCGGAGCGCTGCTACCCGAACGGGCCGTCATCGCCGACGAGGCCAACACGTCCGGTCTGCTGCTGCCCGCCGCCACCGCGGGCGCGCCCGCCCACGACGTCCTCACCCTCACCGGCGGGGCGATCGGCCAGGGCATGCCCGTGGCCACCGGCGCCGCGATCGCCGCGCCCGACCGCCCGGTGATCAACCTGCAGGCCGACGGCAGCGCGATGTACTCCGTCTCGGCCCTGTGGACGCAGGCGCGGGAGAACCTCGACGTCACGACCGTGATCCTCAACAACCGCGCCTACGCGATCCTGCGGATGGAACTGCAGCGCACCGGCGCCGCCGAGCTCGACCCGGCATCGGCGAACCTGTTCGACCTGTCGGCCCCGGACCTCGATTTCGCGGGGATCGCCGAGGGCATGGGCGTCCCCGGCAGCACGGCGACCACCGCCGAGGAGCTCGCCGACCAGTTCCGCCATGCCCTCGCCGAACCCGGTCCGCACCTCATCGACGCCCGCATCCCGCCGCTGCTGTGACCTCGAATCGCCAACACGGCGACGTGGGGTGCTGACACGGGCGCTTCCATGACGGCGTTGTTACGCACGGAATACGTTTTTCGACAACCGTATTTCGGTATCTGCCGAAGTGATGTTCTCGCTCGGCTTTCCCTGTTTGACCTTCTTGTCGTCCTCTCGGGAAGGTGGGGGAACGCTCCCCCACCCCCGTACACGCCTCGGGTGACCGGGCGTATTCCCCGAGAGGAACGGCATGAGAACCTCGACCGTGAGAGCGACGATCTGCGGAGTCGCGGCCCTGCTCGCCATCACCGGATGTTCATCCACTTCGGACTCCGACGGCCCCGCACTGACACTGGCCGTCGAGACCAGCGAGGGCGACCCGCTCGCCGACATGCTGCTGGCCTTCGCCGACGAGGTCGAGGCGACCCTCGGCGACCGCGTCGACGTCACGGTGCAGTCCGGCGGCGCCACCGGCGACGAGGAAGCCGTGCTGCAACAACTGCGAGCCGGTTCGGTCGACATCGCCGCCGTGAGCGGTTCGGTCGCCAACCTCGACCCCATGTTCAACATCATGGAGATGCCGTTCCTGTTCGAGGATCGCGATGCCGCATCGGAGTTCCTCGACGGTGAATTCGGCGACGAGATGAGCGAGTCGCTGGTCGACTCGATCGGTGCACGGGTGCTCTCGTTCGGCGAGAACGGGTTCCGGCACATCACCAACAACACGCGTCCGATCACGACGGCCGACGACCTCGACGGCCTGCGGATCCGCGTGCCCGGTTCGCCGCGCGCGTGTCGCTGTTCGACAGCCTCGGCGCCGCGCCGACGCAGATCGACCTGGGCGAGGCGTACCTCGCGCTCGACCAGGGCGTGCTCGACGGCCAGGAGAACCCGCTCAAGGTCGCCGACGCGAACTCCTTCTTCGAGAAGCAGGAGTACCTGTCGCTGACCTCCCACATCTACAGCCCCGTGTACCTGGCGATGAACGACCAGGCCTGGCAGGACCTGCCGCAGGACCTCCAGGAGGGGCTGCAGGAGGCCGCCGACGCGGCGAGCGCCACCAGCCGCGAGCTCGCCGCCGAGGCCGACCGCACGCTCATCGAGAAGTTCGAGGCGGAGGGCATGACGGTCAACGAGGCCGATGTGGACGCACTCCGCGAGGCCGTCGCCGACGTGCGCGACGAGATCGCCGACGACATCCCCGGCGACTTCGCCGACCGTGTCCTGACGAGCGTCGAGCCGTGAGCGCCCCGGACACCGCCACCCGGCCGCATCTCCCCCTCGGGGCGCTGAACCGGGCGTCGCGGATCGGCCTGGTCTACATGGCCTCCAGCACGCTGATGGAGGCCGAGATGTACGCGATGGCCACACCCGACGTGACCGTCCACACGAGCCGCGTCACCCTGCCCAAGGTGACCGTCGACGGGATCGACGCGATGATGCGCTCGCCCGAGCTGCGGCAGGCCGTCGAACTCGTCGCCCAGGCGCCCCTCGACGTCCTCGTCTTCGGCGGCACCAGTGCCTCGTTCCTGCACGGAACCGCGTGGGACCGCAAGCTCACCGCGGAACTCACCGCGTGGACGGGCCTGACGCCGCCGGCCGGGCACTGCACGACGACGTCGACCGCGAGCGTCGCCGCCCTCGATGCCGTCGACGCAGGACCGATCACGCTCGTCACGCCGTACCGGCAGGAGGTCGTCGACCGGGCCGTGCGGTTCTTCGGCGACAACGGCCACCCGGTGCTCACCTCGACCGCGCTCGGCATCACGAGTGATCACGAGCTCGCCGAGGTGCCGCTGGAGCGCGTGTACGACCTGGCCGTCGAGGCGGACACGCCGGAGGCCACCGCCGTGTTCATCAGCTGCACCAACTTCGCCAGCGTCGGCGCGATCGCGGCACTGGAGGATGCGCTCGGCAAACCGGTGGTCAGCGCGGTGCAGGCGTCGTTCTGGCACTGCCTGCGCCTCGCCGGTGTCGCGGGCGCGCGCCCGGGCTTCGGCACCCTCTTCGAGCGCACCGGAACGGTCGGGACCGGCACGTGACGGCAACCGATTCGACCACGACTCCTGCCGGCACCGCGCACCGCGGTGCCGGCAGGGTCGTCGACCACGTCCTCGGCGCGCTGGCCGCGTCGTGCCTGGTCGCGATCGTGCTCCTGTTGTTCACCAACGCATCCCTGCGTTCCCTCGCCGACCGGCCGCTGCCGTGGATCGAGGAGATCGTCACCGGGCTGATGCTGTGGGTGACGATGTTCGGCTTCGTCCTCGGCGTGCGGAAGCGGGAGTCGATCGCGGTCCGGACGTTCGTCGCCCGCCTTCCGGCGCGCGTGCACGTCGCGGTGCGCATCGGCACGGAACTCGTCGCGGCCGCCGCGCTGCTGCATCTCGCGTGGTTCTCGCTGCAGTACCTGATCGACTTCGGCGGCGACGTCACCCCGTACCTGGGACTTCCGGTCGGCTTCTTCACCGCGGCGATCCCGGTCGGTGCCGTCGCGGGCGTGCTCACCATCCTCTTCGGACTCCGGACGGTACGCCCGGCGGTACTGGACGAACGTGCGGAGGTCTCGTCGTGACGCTCGCCCTCACCCTGGCCGTCATCATCGGCCTGCTCGTGCTCGGTACGCCGCTCATCGTGTCGATGGCGGCGGGCGTCGCCGTGTTCACGATGCTCGACGGTTCGTGGGTGCTGCAGTACCCGCAACAGGTCGTCGACGGCATGAGCAGTTTCGTCCTGCTCGCGATGCCGCTGTTCATCGTCGCGGGCATGGTCATGAACGCCGGTGGGATCGCCGACCGGGTCTTCGCCTTCGCCCGGTCTGTAACCGCACCGCTGCCGGGCGGTCTCGCCCAGGTCAACGTGTCGACAAGTCTGTTCTTCGGTGGCATGGTGGGCACCTCGGTCGCCGACCTGCCGGCCACCGGGTCGACGTTGATCCCGCAGATGCGCAAGCACGGCTACCCGCCCGCCTACGGGGCGGCGCTGACGGCATCCTCGTCGGGCATCGGGCCGTTGCTGCCGCCGTCGTCGCCCATGATCCTGTACGCCGCGGCGACGGGAACCTCGCTCAGCGCACTGTTCCTCGCCGGGATCGTGCCGGGGCTGATCCTCGCGGCCGTGTTGATGGTCGTCGTCGCCGTGCAGGCCACGCGCAACGGCTGGGGCGAACGCAGTGCCCTCCGGCTCTCCGACGTGCTGCGCACGTTCGGTTCGGCCGTGCTGGCGTTCGGCGTGCCCCTGCTCGTGGTGCTGGGACTCGTATTCGGCCTGTTCACCCCGACCGAGTCCGGCGCGTTCGCGGCGGTCTACGCGGTCGCGATCTCCGTGGTGGCCTACCGCACGCTCGACTGGCGGCGGCTGTACCGCTGCTTCATCGACGCCGCCGTGCTCACCGGCGAGCTGATGCTCATCGTCGGCGTGTCCGTGGCGCTCGGTGCGATCCTCGCCGCCGCCGGCCTGCCCGCGGCACTGACCGAGCTGGCCACCGCGGTCGTGCCGGGCGACGCGCAGCTCGGCTATCTGGTCGTGCTCGTCCTCGTGGCGATCCTCGCCGGCATGCTGTTCGACCCGTTGATCCCCGTGATCATGCCGGTGCTGCTGCCGACGATCATCGCCGTCGGGATCGACCCGGTCCACTTCGGTGTGATCATCGTGCTCACCGTCGTGATCGGACAGATCACCCCGCCGGTCGCGATGTCCCTCGTCGTGGCGGCCAAGCTCGCGCACGTCGACGCCTGGAAGGTGTTCCGCGCGAACCTGCCGTTCCTGCTGACCACCGTCGGCGTGCTCATTGTCGTGATGCTCTTCCCGCAGTTGACAACGTGGCTTCCGTCCCTTCTGGACTGATGCCCTGCTCTCGAACCCTTGGAGGTCCGGTGCGATCGACACGCCCCACGTCCCCACGCCACCTGCGACGGGCGGCGACCGCCGTCGCGTCGGCGGCAACGCTCACCGTCGCCCTCGGCGGCTGCACCCTCGCCGGCAGCGAGGAGGAGACCGCGGCCGGCGACGCCAGGACCGTCACCGTCGGCTTCATGTACGACGTCCACGCGGCCAACGTCTGGACGATGGACCGGTGCGAGTCCGACACGGTGGACGTCGAGCTCAGCCCGTTCAAACAGTTCGCCGAGCTCCAACGTGGACTCGAACAGGGCCAGCTCGACGCCGCGATGATGGGCTACCAGAACCTCGGCCAGATGCTCGACGCCGGCCACGAGGACTTCCGTGCCGTGTCGGGGATCTACCGCGGCGCCGAGCACATCACGGTCGCCGCCGACTCCGGCATCGACTCGTGGGTGGACCTGCGTGGCAAACAAATCGGCGTTCCTCCCAACAGCTTCGTCGAGATGCTCCTGCGGGCCTCGCTCCGGGAGAACGGGGTCGACGTCGAGGATGTCGAGCTCGTCCCGTTCGCCGGTGCGGGCCCGCCGCTGCAGACGGCACTGCGCAACGGCGAGGTCGACGCGATGGTGGCGTGGCAGCCGAATGCCGCCACCGCCGAGACCGAGGGCTTCGGCGTGCAGCCGCCGTTCGACATCCAGGAGGGCGAGCTGGGTGATGCGACCGCGTTGATGTACGTGACCGAGACGTTGGCCACCGAGGACCAGGAGGTCGTCGACGCGCTCGTGGAGTGCCTGAGCGAACGCACCGAGGCGCTGGCCGGCGACGTCGACGCGTGGGTCGAGGCGCTGGTCGAGCAGACCGGTGTCGACGAGGACGTCGCGCGGGCGGCCATCGAGACCGGCGAGATGGACCTGACGCTCCCGCAGGAGTCCGCCGAGCGGATCATCGCCGAGTTCGCCGACAACGGACTCCTCGAGGACACCAGCGACCGCGTCGCCGAGTTCTTCGACTACGGACCGCTCGAACGGGTCACCGGGCAGTCGGCGTCCGAGCTCGGGGCGTCCTGATGGCGGTCGACACGGCGCCGGCCCCGGCCCCGGAACGCGCCACGCGCGGGCGCTTCCGCATCCCCCGGTTCCAACCGCAGTACCTCGTCGTCCCGCTTCTGCTGCTCGTGGTGTGGGAACTGTCCGTCGTGAGTGGACTGCTCGACGCGCAGTCGGTGCCCGCACCACACACGGTCGCTCAGACCTGGTGGACGTGGGTGGCGGGCACCGCGGGCGCCGATCCGTACAGCGGGACGTGGCTGTCGTCGGTGTACGCGAGGTCGCAGCGGGTGCTGCTCGGCTTCCTGCTGTCCGCGATCCTCGGCACTGTCGTCGGCCTGTTGATCGGCTGGTCGCACTGGGCTCGCGTGGCGCTGCAGCCGGTCATCGACATCCTGCGGCCGATCCCGACGACGGCGTGGGTGCCGTTCGCCGTCGTGTTCTTCGGCATCCAGCCGACGGCGTCGATCTTCCTCATAGCACTGGGCTGTTTCCCGCCGATCGTGCTCAACGCGACGGCCGGTGCGCTCGGCACGCCGAAGTCGCTCGTGTCGGCGGCGCGCATGCTGGGCACCGGTCCCCGCATGACGATGTGGCGCGTCGCCCTGCCGTCGGCGCTCCCGTCGATCCTCACCGGACTCCGCGTGGGCCTCGCGCTCGCCTGGGTGCTGGTGATCGTCTCGGAGATGGTGGCCGTGAAATCCGGGCTGGGCTTCAGCCTGTGGGACGCCTACTACTTCGGCCGGATGGACGTGATCGTCGTGGCGATGTTCACCGTCGGCTTCCTGGGTTACCTGTCCGACAAACTGCTGAGCCTCGCCGCTCGCCCCGTACTGAGGTGGTCCCCCGATGTCCGTTGACACCGATCGCTCCGCCGCCCGCACCGAGACCGAACCGGCGCCGATGATCAGCGCCCACGACGTGGGCAAGGAGTTCCGTACGTCGCAGGGACCGTTCGTCGCACTCGACGGTCTCGACCTCGACATCGCGGCCGACGAGTTCATTACCGTGCTCGGCCCGTCGGGATGCGGAAAGTCGACATTGCTCAACATGGTCGCCGGATTCGACCACCCCACCCGTGGAACGCTCACCGTGGACGGTGCCCCGGTGACCGGCCCTTCGCCCGACAAGGGCGTCGTGTTCCAGGACTTCGCGCTGTTCCCGTGGCTGTCGGTGTACAAGAACATCGCCTACGGCCTGCGGGAGGCACGGGTCGGCGCGGCCGAGACCCGGCGCATCGTGGACGAGATGCTCGAGCTCGTCGGCCTCACCACCGTGGCGGGGCACTATCCACATCAGCTGTCCGGCGGCATGAAACAGCGCGTCTCGATCGCGCGGGTGCTGGCCATCGACCCGAAGATCCTGCTGATGGACGAGCCGTTCGGCGCCCTGGACGAACTGCGGAGGATGCAGCTGCAGGACGAACTGCTCCGCATCTGGCAGCTGCGCCGCAAGACCGCCGTGTTCATCACGCACTCGATCGACGAAGCCATCGTGCTCGGTGACCGCGTCGTGGTCATGAGCGCCGGGCCCGGACGGGTGGCGTCGGTCGTCGACGTCGACCTGGAACGGCCGCGGGACCGGACCTCGGACGAGTTCAACGCCGTGCGCCGGACGGTTTCGGACGTGCTGTGGGGCTCGTGACCGTGCCTGCCCGGAGGCCTGACCCGTCTGCCTGACCCGCCCTCGCCGCCGTGCTTACGCCTCGGCGGCGAGGGTGCGGTAGGTACCGCGCAGGTGGATCAACGGCTCGTGGTCGGCGTGCTCGACCCGGTCGACCCGGCCCAGGTACAGATGGTGGGTACCGACGTCGTACGACCCGACGAGCGTGCATTCGAACGCCACGGCGGCCCCGGCGAGTACGGGCATCCCGTTTCCGCCCACGCCCCATTCGTCGTCGGTGAACGTGAATCGCGGCCTGGTGGGTGTTTCCCGGCCCGCGAACGTGTCGGCCACGGCGGACTGGTCGGCCGTCAGGACCGACACGTTGAACCCGCCGCGGCGGGCAAGGACCGCGTTGATGGGACTGCGCCGCTGAATGCACACGCCGAGCACCGGAGGCTCGTCGGACACCCTGCTGAAGGCGGAGACGGTCTGCCCGAACCGCTGGTCGCCGTCGGCGACCGTCACGATCGTCACCGGCGTCGCGGCCCTGCCGCAGGCCCGCACGAACGCGCGGGACAGCGAATTCCCGTCACCGCTGCGTGGGTCGACCATTCCGTTTCGCCCCATGATCATCGAGTCGGAACCATTGTGCGTGACCGTCGAGTTCGTCATGAATCCATGATTTCGGAATCACCGTGCATCGGGCAAACAGTCTTTTCGCGTGCAGTTCATCGATTTTCCCGATCGGTTCCGGCGGACAACGTCACGACGACCTTTCCCATTTTGCCGGGCTCGCCGAATCGTGTGTGCGCGGCGGCGACGTCCTCGAACGGGAACACCGCGTCGACGAACGGCCGCACCGCGCCCCGTGCCACCAGCGGCACGGCTTCCGCGGCCACCTCGGCGCACAGCTCGGCCCGCCGCGCGTCCGGCAGCGCACCGAGCTCGACGAGGACACCTCGGCGCCGAGCCGCATCAACGCGCCGACGTCCACGGTGCCCGGTCCGCCCGCCTGGGTGCCGACGACGACCAGGCGGCCCAGCGGGGCCAGCATCGCCACGTTGGTCTCCAGCGCGGGGCCGCCCTGGTTGTCGAGCAGCACGTCGATGCCGTCGGGGCACAGCGCCCGCACCCGGGCCGCGAGATCGTCGGCCGTGTGGTCGACCACCCCGGCCAGCCCCAGGCCTGAGGCACACCGGTCGGCCGCGGCGCCGCGCGCCGTGCCGACCACGGTCGCGCCCCGGTGCCGGGCCACCTGCGCGGCGACCACGCCGATACCTCCGGCAACGCCGCGCACCAGCACGTGCTCGCCGGCCCGGAGGCGTCCTCTGTGGACGAGGTTCCACCACGACGTCGCCAGCGATTCGGGCAGGCTGGCCGCCTCCGCGTCGCCGAGCCCGTCCGGTAGCGGCATGCAGGCGCCGACGGGCACGGTCACGTACTCGGCGTACCCGCCGGAGCGCAGCAGCGCACCGACCCGCGTGCCCACCGGGAGGCCGTCGACGGCGCCGCCCACGACGTCGCCGACGCATTCGAGGCCGGGAACACCGGACGCGGGCGCCGGGACGATGCCGCGCCGTTGGAGCGCATCGATGTTGTTCACGCCGAAGGCACGTACACGCAGCAGAACCTCGCCGGGCCCCGGCTCGGGCCGCGGCAGCTCGGTGACGCGCAGGGTGTCCGAACCGTCGACGACGACCGCGCGCATCACGCCTCGACCTCCGCCGGGAGCTCGGCGTGGAAGTCGCGCAGCAACGCGGCGAATCGGCCGGGCACGGTTTCGGGCGAGGAGATGTCGCCGTCGTCGAGCACCAGCTCGTGCGCCTGCGGGAAGGCGCCGACGATGCCGTGCCGCCGTGGGTACGCGCGCGGGTCTCCCGCCGACGCGACGCACAGCACCGGACCGGGATACCGGCCCCGGTGGTCCTCCGAGCGGTACGCGGCCACGGCGGCGTGACCGCGGTCGGCGTCGGCATGGCCGAGCACATCGCGCACGTACCGGCCGATGACCTGCTCGTCCCCGTCGTTCATGAACCCGGACCGTCGCTGCCACAGCTGCGCGAGATGCGAACCGTCGGGCTCGGTGGGCACGACGTTGAACGGCGCCGCCGACCTGCGGCGTTCGCGCTCGGCCTCGTCGATGTACGGCGTCGACGACAGCACCAGCGACCGCACGCGATCCGGGGCAGTTGCCGCGAGGTGATAGGCGACGAGGCCACCGAAATGGTGTCCGGCCAGGTGGAACCGGTCGACGCCGAGGGCGTCCAGCAGTCCCGTGACCGACGCGGCCGCCTCCTCGATCGTGTTCTCCGGGCCGGACGCGCCGTAGCCCAGCAGATCCGGCGCGATGGTGCGGTATCCGTCGAGGCGGGTCATGGTGGCGGCGAACTCGTCCCACGAGCGCGGCGTCTGGTGCAGCAACACCAACGCGGGCCCCTCACCGCGCGTCACATGGTGCACCCGTCCCACCGGAGTCGTCACGTATCCCGGGGTGAATTCTTCGCCGATCACAGAGCCTCCGCAGTGTGTTTCAGCCAGTGTCGAATCAAACACCGGGTCAACCATGCAAAGCAGAACGGCCTCATCTGCCGAGGAGATGCCGGACCGTTCACCCCGGCAGATGCATTCGTTCCCTTTTCCTGATTAACATCGGCATGACCCATCCGAAAAAACGTCGTGCTCGGATGGAGGCATGTTCCCGCCGAGAGTTCTGAGCACGACGCCCCGCGAGGTCCTCGACGCCGTGTACCGCGCCGGCGAGCTGCCCGAGCACGAGCTGCGATTCCTCGACGCCCACTCGGTGGACGAGCTCCGCGCCCGGATCGGCGAGGCGGACCTGCTGCTCGCCGACTGGACGGGACGGCTCGAACTCGACCGCGCGACGCTGGAACGCGCGACCCGCTGCCGGCTCGTCGTGCAGCCCACGGCCGGGTACGACTCGATCGACGTCACCGCCGCACGCGAACTCGGGATTCCCGTCGTCAACACGCCCGGCGCAAACACCCGCGGCGTCGCCGAGTGGACGCTCATGGCGATGCTGATGCTCGCCAAGAACGCACTGATCAACCACGAACGCACGCGCCGCGGCGAATGGTGGATGATCCACGCGCCGACGAAGGCATCCACGACCTCGCGAGCCGCACGGTCGGCATCGTCGGCATGGGACGGACCGGGCTCGCCGTCGCGCGCAGGCTGGCGGCCTTCGGCGTCGAACGGATCCTCTACCGGCATCGGCGGCCCGTCGCCGACGCCGACGCCGCGGGGCTGCCCGTGGAGCAGGTGTCCGATATGGACGAACTGTGCGCACGCAGCGACGTGCTCAGCCTGCACGTACCGCTCACCCCCGAAACGCGGCACCTCGTCGACCGGCGCCGGCTCGGCCTCCTCGGGCCGGACGGGGTTCTCGTCAACGGCGCGCGCGGTGCAGTCGTCGACGAGGACGCCCTGCACACGGCGTTGCGGCGCAAGGAGATCAGGGCCGCGGCGTTGGACGTGTTCGGCGACGAACCGCTCAGCGGGCCGCACCGGTGGTCCGAACTGGACAACGTTTTCCTGTCGCCGCACCTCGCGGGGTCGTCCCTCGAATCCCGGGAGGCCATGCTGACCGGGGCGCTCGGCTCCCTTGCGACCGCACTGCGCGGCGAACTGCCCGCCGACGTCGTCAACGACGTACCCACCCTGCGGGCCCCGGTCCCGTCCCCCTGACCACGAATCGCCAACACAGCGACGCGAGATGCTGACACGGCGACGCAGAACGCTGACACGGCGACGTGGGGTGCTGACACGGCGAGGCCGCCCCGGTGCTCGGCACCGGGGCGGCCTCGTTGCGATCACGGGTGGTTCAGGCGATCACTCGTAGATCTCGCCCTTCTCGGCCTTCTCCACCAACGAGGCCGGCGGTTCGAAGTGGTCGCCGTAGCGCGCGGCGAGTTCCCTCGACCGCGCCACGAAGCCCTTCAGCCCGCCCGGGTAACCGTTGATGTACTGGATCACGCCACCGGTCCACGGCGGGAAGCCGATGCCCATGATCGAGCCGATGTTGGCGTCCTCCACGGTGTTGAGCACGCCCTCGTCGAAGCACTTCACGGTTTCGAGGGCCTCGGCGAAGAGCATGCGCTCCTTGAGGTCGGTGAACGGCACCTCGCCGCTGCCCGCGTTGAACGCCTCGCGCAGGCCCGGCCACAGCTGGGTGCGCTTGCCCTCGTCGTCGTACTCGTAGAACCCGGCGCCCGACGAACGGCCCTTGCGGTCGTACTCGTCGATCATCCGGTCGATGACGGCCTCCGACGGGTGCGGCTGCCACGTGCGCCCGCGGCCTCGACGGCCTCCCTGGTCTCCAGGCGGATCTTGCGCGGCAGCGTGAGCGTGAGCTCGTCCATCAGCTGCAGCGGCGGGGCCGGGTATCCGGCCTGCGATCCGGCCTGCTCGATGCTGGCGGGCTCGACACCCTCGCCGAGCGCGGCGACGGCCTCGTTGATGAACGTGCCGATGACGCGCGAGGTGAAGAAGCCGCGGCTGTCGTTCACGACGATCGGCGTCTTCTTGATCTGCAGCGTGTAGTCGAAGACCTTCGCCAGCGTCGCGTCGGAGGTCTTCTCGCCGCGGATGATCTCCACGAGCGGCATCTTGTCCACCGGCGAGAAGAAGTGGATGCCGATGAAGTCCTCCTGCCGCTGCACGCCCTCGGCCAGGCCGGTGATGGGCAGCGTGGAGGTGTTGGAGCCGAGCACCGCGTCCGGGTTGACGACGTCCTCGATCTCCTGGAACACCTTGTGCTTGAGCTCGGTGCTCTCGAAGACGGCCTCGATGACGAAGTCGACGCCCTTGAGGTCGGCCGGATCGGCGGTCGGCGTGATCCGACCGAGCAGCTCGTCGGAGCGCTCCTGCGTGGTCTTGCCCCGCTTGAGCGCCTTCTCCTCGAGCTTGGCGGCGTAGCCCTTGCCCTTCTCGGCGTTCTCCTGGGACACGTCCTTGAGCACGACGTCGATGCCGGCCTTGGCCGACACGTACGCGATGGCCGCGCCCATCATGCCGGCGCCGAGCACGCCGACCTTCTTCGCCTGGAACTGCTCGTGGCCGTCCGGCCGCGAACCACCTGCGTTGATGGCCTGGAGGTCGAAGAAGAACGCCTTCGTCATGTTCTTCGCGACCTGGCCGGTGACGAGGCTGACGAAGTAGCGGGTCTCGATCAGGGCCGCGGTGTCGACGTCGACCTGGGCCCCCTCGACGGCGGCGGCCAGGATCGCCCGCGGTGCCGGCATGGGCGCGCCCTTGAGCTGCTTGCGCAGGTTCGCGGGGAACGCGGGCAGGTTCGCAGCGAACGACGGGTTCGACGGCGAGCCGCCGGGGATCTTGAAGCCCTTCTGGTCCCACGGCTGCACGCCGCCCTCGGGGTTGTCCTTGATCCACGCCTTCGCCGCGGGCACCAGTTCGTCCACAGAGGACACGAGCTCGTGCACGAGGCCGAGTTCGAGCGCCTTGGCCGGCTTGTGCCGCTGGCCCTGAACGAGCACGTCCATGATCGCGCTCTGGATGCCGAGCAACCGGACGGTGCGGACGATGCCGCCGCCACCGGGCAGCAGGCCGAGCGTCACCTCGGGCAGGCCGATCACGGTGCCCTTGACGTCGGCGACGATGCGGCGGTGGCAGGCCAGTGCGATCTCGAGGCCGCCGCCCAGCGCCGCGCCGTTGACGGCCGCGACGACGGGCTTGCCGAACGTCTCGAGCCGGCGCAGCTGCCGCTTGAGCTCGTTGCCCGAGGCGGTGACCTGCTCGGCGTCCTCGGGGGTCGCCTTGATCAGGTCGTTCAGGTCTCCGCCCGCGAAGAACGTCTTCTTCGCCGACGTGAGCACGACACCGGTGATGGAGTCCTTCTCCGCCTCCAGCCGGTCGACGATGATGCCCATCGACTCGCGGTAGTCGGCGTTCATCGTGTTGGCGGACTGCTTCGGGTCGTCCATCGTCAGCGTGACGATGCCGTCGGAGTCCTGCTCCCAGCGAATGGTCTTGGCTTCAGTCATTGTTGTCGCTCGCCCTCACACACGCTCGATGATCGTGCCGATACCCATGCCGCCGCCGATGCACAGCGACGTCAGTGCGCGCCGCGCCTGGCGCCGCTCCAACTCGTCGACCATCGTGCCGAGGATCATCGCGCCGGTGGCACCGAGCGGGTGACCCATGGCGATGGCGCCGCCGTTGACGTTGACCTTCTCCTCGGGGAGCTTCAGGTCCTTCATCCACTTCATGACCACGGAGGCGAACGCCTCGTTCAGCTCGAACAGGTCGATGTCGTCGGTGGTCATGCCGGCCTGCGCCAGCACCTTCTCGGTGGCCGGGGTCGGACCGGTGAGCATGATCGTCGGGTCGGAGCCGGTGATCGCGGCCGAGACGATGCGGGCGCGCGGGGTCAGGCCCAGGTCCTTGCCGACCTGCTCGTTGCCGATCAGCACCAGCGCGGCGCCGTCGACGATGCCGGAGGAGTTGCCACCGGTGTGCACGTGGTCGATCTTCTCGACGTGGTGGTACTTCTGCAGCGCCACCGCGTCGAAGCCGCCCATCTCGCCGATGCCCTCGAAGGCCGGACGGAGCTTGCCCAGGTCCTCGACGGTGGTGCCGGGACGGCGGTGCTCGTCGTGGTCGAGGATCGTCACGCCGTTGATGTCCTTGACCGGTACGACCGACTTGGCGAAGTACCCGCCCGACCACGCGGCCTCGGCCTTGTCCTGCGAGCGGACCGCGAAGCGGTCGACGTCCTCACGGGAGAAACCCTCGAGCGTCGCGATCAGGTCGGCGCCGATGCCCTGCGGGACGAAGTAGGTGTCGTAGTTGGTCGCCGGGTCGGTGAACATCGCACCGCCGTCGCTGCCCATCGGTACTCGCGACATCGACTCGACGCCACCGGCCAGCAGCAGTCCCTCCCAGCCGGAGCGGATGCGCGCGGCGGCCTGGTTGACGGCCTCGAGCCCGGACGAGCAGAAGCGGTTGAGCTGCACACCCGCCACCGTGTCGGGAAGGCCGCCCGCCATCGCGGCGCCGCGGGCGATGTCGGCGCCCTGGTCGCCGACCGGCGACACGACGCCCAGGATGATGTCCTCGATCTTGGCCGGGTCGAGACCCGGGTGCCGGCTCTTGAGCTCGTCGAGCAGGCCCGTCACCAGGTCCACCGGCTTCGTTCCGTGCAGGGCTCCGCCCTTGTTCTTGCCACGAGGCGTGCGGATCGCCTCGTAGATGAACGCCTCTGTACTCACACCAACGGTCCTTCCTCGCGGCTGGCGGCAGAACCCCGCAGCCGACATGGTCGACAGTGTCCATGAAGGGTGCTAATCGCTACTAACATAATCCGCCGAAACCGCACGTTGTCAACCAGTTGCCAACCGAAGAGTCGGCGCTAAAGTTGTCTCACCTATGGCACCGACACCACGGGGCAGTAAACGCCCACGCGACCGCAAGACGCAGCTGGCCGCCGTCGCGGCCGAGCTGCTGCGTGCACGCGGCTATCACGGTGTCGGCATCAACGACATCGCCGCGGCCGCCGGCATCACCGGGCCGGCGCTGTACCGGCATTTCAAGGACAAGCAGGCGATCCTCGCGCACGTGCTGAGCGCGGGCGTCGCCGAGCTCGAGGCCGCCACCGACGCGGCACTGACCTCCGCACAGGACCCGACCCCGGAGCAGGTGCGCCTGCTGCTGGGCGAACTCGCCGCCAAGTCCGTCGAACGCCGCGACGTCGCCGCGCTGTGGCGCTGGGAGGGTCGGCATCTCGACGCCGACACCCAGCGCGACCTGCGGGAACGGTCCACAGCGATCCTGTCGGCCTGGACGAAGGTCCTGCTGCGGGTGCGCCCGGAGCTCTCGCCCGAGGACGCCGAACTGCTGTGCTGGGCGTGCCTGTCGGTGTTCGGCAGCGTGTCCGTGCACCGCACGAGCGTGCCGAAACGCCGCTTCGAGCAACTGCTGGTCGACATCGCCCTGCGCGTGCTGCACGCCGAACTGCCGACCGGGCCGGCGACCGACGCCGAACCGGAGGGCAACGGCGTTCCACTGGCCCCGCCGGCGCGCCGCGAGCAGATCCTCACCGCCGCCACCGAACTGTTCCGGGCCCACGGGTTCACCGCGGTGAGCATGGACGACATCGGGCGGGCCGCCGGGATCGCCGGGCCCAGCGTGTACCGGCACTTCCCCAGCAAGGCGAATCTGCTGGCCGCGATCGGACGCCGGGCGGGCGAGCGCCTGACCCGCGGCGCCGAGGACGCCCTGCGCGCCGACGGCGAGTGGCCCGCGCTGCACCGGCTCGCCGAGTCGTACGCGGCGACCCTCACCGGGCCGGGCGAGCTGCTCGTGTCGTTCTCGGCCGACCGCGTGCACATCGACGAACGCGACCGGCCGGAGCTGCTGCGAATCCAACGCGACTACGTCGCCCGCTGGGTGCAGCTGCTCGACGCCGCCCGTCCGGAGCTGGACACCAAGGAGGCCCGCATCACCGTGCACGCGGCGCTGACCGTGGCCAACGACCTCACCCGCACCCGCCGCGTCAACCGCAGGCCGAACCTGACCGCCGAGCTGACCAGCCTGATGGCCGCCGTCCTCGGCCGGTGAGCCGCCGGGCACGGTCGAATCACCGGGACCCTACTGGCGAGTCGGCAGTGTTCGGGTTAACCTACTCGCGAGTAGGTAACCGAAGGGGACAACTGTGGCTCGACAGAATCCGCAGCAGGGGCGCGACGCCATGGGGCTCGGCCTCGCCGCGTTGAACCGGCTGGCAGGCAGCAAGCTGCTCGACCGCGCAGGACTGCGCAACCCGGTGGAGAGCATCGTCAAGCAGACGACGCGAACCGGGTTCCAGGCCGCGGGTGCGGCGAATCGGACGTTCAAGGCGGCGACGCGACTGCGTCAACCCGCCCGGTTGGAGAAGGCGCCCGAGGCGACCCTGTTCGACCTCGAGCCGACCGAAGAGCAGCAGATGATCGTCGAGACGGTCGGCGACTTCGCGGCCGAGCAGCTGCGGCCGGCCGCGGCCGAGGCCGACGACAAGCTCGCCCCGCCGGACGGCCTGCTGACGCGCGCCGCGGAGCTCGGCGTGACGCAGATCGGCATCCCCGAGGAGCTCGACGGCGTCGGCTCCGAGCGTTCGGTGGTCACAGGCGCGCTGGTCGCCGAGGCGCTGGCGCACGGCGACCTCGGCCTCGCCGTCGCCGTCCTCGCCCCGTCGGCCGTCAGCACGGCCCTGGTGCAGTGGGGCGATGCCGACCAGCAGGCGACGTACGTACCTGCGTTCGCGGGCGAGCACGTGCCCGCGGCGGCCCTCGTCCTGCAGGAGCACACGCCGCTGTTCGACCCGTTCGCCCCGCGGACGCGGGCCAAGCGCACCCCGAACGGCTACCGGCTGGACGGCGTCAAGGCGCTCGTCCCGCGCGGCGCTGACGCCGAGCTGTTCGTCGTCTCGGCCGACCTCGAGGGCCGTGGACCGGCGCTGTTCATCGTCGAATCGGGTACGTCGGGCGTGTCGGTCGAGGCCGAGCCTGCGATGGGCCTGCGCGGCGCGGCGACCACGAAGCTGGTCCTCGACAAGGTGAACCTGCCGGCCGGCGCGCTGCTGGGCGGCGGTGACCGCGAGACGTTCGCCGAGATCGTGCGCCTGTCGCGGATCGGCTGGGCCGCGCTCGCCTGCGGCACGGGCAAGGCCGTGCTGGACTACGTGATCCCGTACGTCAACGAGCGGGAGGCCTTCGGCGAGCCGATCAGCCACCGCCAGGGTGTGGCGTTCCAGGTCGCCGACATCGCGATCGAGCTGGAGAGCATGCGGCTGACGATGCTGCGGGCCGCCTCCCGCGCCGAGCAGGGCCGCTCCTACGCCCGCGAGGTGGCGTTGGCGCGGAAGTTGGCCACGGACAAGGGAATGCAGATCGGCAGCGCGGGCGTGCAGCTGCTCGGCGGGCACGGCTTCGTCAAGGAGCACCCGGTCGAGCGGTGGTACCGCGACCTGCGCGCCATCGGCGTCCTCGACGGCATCGTTCTGCTGTAGACCGGCATTCTGCGAAAGGGCTCATTGTGATCAACCTCGAGATCCCCAAGAAGGCCAGGACGCTGGTCAACCAGGCGCACCAGGCCGCGGCCGAGGTGTTCCGGCCGATCTCCCGCAAGTACGACCGCGCCGAGCACGCGTATCCGTCCGAACTGGACATGCTCGCCTCGCTGCTGGACGGCCTGAACTCCTCCGGCGAGGGCGGCGCGGGCGCGGCCGGCGTGCGCAAGTCCGAGGACGACAAGGACAAGGGCAACCGCAACGGCGGCAACCTGTCCACGGTCCTGGGCACGATCGAGATGTGCTGGGGCGACGTGGCGTTGCTGCTGTCCATGCCGCGGCAGGGCCTCGGCAACGCGGCCATCGCGTCGGTCGCCAACGACGAGCAGCTCGAGCGGTTCAAGGGCAAGTGGGCCGCCATGGCGATCACCGAACCGGGCTTCGGCTCGGACTCGGCCGCCGTGAGCGCGACCGCCGAGCTCGACGGCGACGAGTACGTGCTCAACGGCGAGAAGATCTTCGTCACCGCCGGCGAGCGCGCCGACTGCGTCGTCGTGTGGGCCACACTGGACAAGTCGAAGGGCCGCGCCGCGATCAAGTCGTTCGTGGTGGAGAAGGGCACGCCCGGCTTCGAGGTGGTGCGCCTCGAGCACAAGCTCGGCATCCGCGCCTCCGACACGGCCGTGCTTCGGTTCGACAACTGCCGCGTGCCGAAGGAGAACCTCCTCGGCAGCCCGGAGATCGACACCCAGAAGGGGTTCGCGGGGGTCATGCAGACCTTCGACAACACCCGTCCCCTGGTGGCCGCCATGGCCATCGGTGTCGCCCGCGCCGCCCTCGAGGAGACCAGGGAGGTGCTCGAGAAGGCGGGCGTCGAGATCGACTACGACAAGCCGGCCAACGCGCAGAGCGCCGCGGCCGCCACGTTCCTCGAGCTCGAGGCCGACTTCGAGGCCTCGTACCTGCTGACGCTCGAATCCGCGTGGATGGCCGACAACCGCAAGCCGAACTCGCTCGAGGCGTCCATGGCCAAGGCCAAGGCCGGACGGTCCGTTGTGGACATCACGCTCCGCTGCGTCGAGCTCGTCGGATCCTTCGGCTACACCGAGGAATCCATGCTGGAGAAGTGGAGCCGCGACTCGAAGATCCTCGACATCTTCGAGGGCACCCAGCAGATCCAGCAGCTCATCGTGGCCCGCCGCCTGCTCGGCAAGAGCTCGGCCGAACTGAAGTAACGAGACGTGCCGGCGGCCCGAGGGCCGCCGGCACGCCGTGTCCGCACCCCACGACGCCGTGTCAGCACCCCACGCGGGCGTGTCAGCACTTCACGTCGCCGTGTTGGCAATCCGCGTCGCCGTGTTGGCATTTCGCGGCGCCGTCGCGTGCCCGTCGATCGACTAGTACACCTTGACCACACCTGGTCGACAGCCTTACCGTCACGAGTAGGCAAGCTGTACCAGCTGCCGTCGAACGGGGGTCGGTTATGCACATCGTCGTGGCAGGGGCGTCGGGAGCGACCGGGCGACACGTGGTGGAACAGGCGGCACGTGCGGGACATCGGGTGACGGCGCTCGTGCGCGATCCCGGCCGCTACGACCCGCCCGACGCCGTGACGACGCTCCGGGCCGACGTCGCACGCGACCCCGCGATCCCCCTGCCTCCGGATACCGACGCGGTCATCTCGGCGCTCGGGAAACGGTCGCCGCGCGACCCGGAATCGACCTGCATGCTGGGGATCATCCACCTGGCCGCCGCCATGCGCGCGGTGGACACCCGGCGCATCGTGGTGACGTCTGCCCAGCCCGTACTGCGTTCCGGCGCCGGACTGAACGCGCTCGACCGGCACGTCCTGACGCCGCTGATCCGGTTGTGGGGCCGGCGGATCTACCCCGACCTGGAACGCATGGAGGCCTACCTGCACAGCCAGGGCGAGTATCTCGACTGGACCGTGCTCCGGCCCGGGTACCTGCGCGACGAGGACAAGCCCGGCACGTTCCGGCTCGAACTCGACCGGAACGTGCCGGGCAGCACCTTCCGCCCGGACCTCGCCGCCGCCCTGCTCGAGGTCACCGGCGACGAGTCGACGTACGGACGGACCTACGGCATCAGCAGCCGCACCCGGTCCGGCGTCTGATCCAGGGTCGGCCCACAGTCAGTCCACGGTCAGGACGAGCTTGCCGCGCACGCGGGCCGACTGGCTCTCCTGCCACGCCTGCGCGGCGTCCTCGAGCGGATAGGTCCGGTCGACGTGCACGCGAAGCTTGCCCTCGTCGGCGAGCCTGCCCAGGTCGGCCAGGTCGTCCGCGCTCGGCCGCACCCACACGAGCCGGCCGCCGGCCGACAGCGGTCCGTCGTCGACGATCGACGCCACCCGGGAGACGTCCGGCACGAGGGCCTTCGACACCGCGAGGGGCTCGTCACCGCCGACGAAGTCGACCGACGCGTCGACGCCGTCCGGTGCGAGTTCGCGCACCCGATCGGCCAGGCCGTCGCCGTAGCGACCGGCTCGGCGCCCAGTTCCCGCAGGAACTCGTGGTTGCGCTCGCTGGCCGTGCCGATGACGCGGGCGCCCCAGGCCTTGGCGATCTGCACGCCGAACGCGCCGACGCCGCCGGCCGCCGCGTGCACGAGGACCGTCTCACCCGAGGTGACGCCCACCCTGCGCAACGCCTGGTAGGCGGTCAGGCCGGCCAGCGGCACGCCCGCCGCCTGCGCCCGGTCCAGCGCCGCCGGCTTCGGCGCGATCAGCCGGACGTTCGCCGCCACGTACTCGGCGTAGGCGCCGAGCTGCACCGTGTCCTTGCGGATGTAGCCGAACACCTCGTCGCCGGGTGCGTACTCCTCGACGTCGAGGCCGACCGCCTCCACCACGCCCGAGACGTCCCAGCCGGGAATCAACGGCAGGTGCGTCTCCATGAGCGCGTCGAGGCCGCCCGTCGCGAGTTTCCAGTCGACCGGGTTGACGCCGGCCGCCTTCACCCGGATGAGGACCTCACCGGGTGCGACCTTGGGTTCGGGGTGTTCGGTGACGGACAGCTGCTCGGGTCCGCCGTACTGGTTGAGAACGATCGCCTTCATATCCCGCCCCAACGCATCACCCGCGGCGCCGCATTCCGACCCGGTCGCGGGGGTGCGGGAACAACCACACCGTCACTGCCGTTACAGTGATAGTTGAACGCGCAACTAACTCAGGCAGGTGGCAGCGATGCAGTTCGGGATCTTCACCGTCGGGGACGTCACCCCCGACCCGACCAACGGCACGACTCCGACCGAGAACGAGCGGATCAAGGCGATGGTGCGCATCGCCCTCAAGGCCGAGGAGGTCGGGCTCGACGTCGTCGCCACCGGCGAACACCACAACCCGCCCTTCGCGGCTCCCCCGAACCCGCCGGTGCTGCTGGCCAACATCGCGGCACAGACCGAGCGGATCATCCTCTCGACCGCGACGACCCTCATCACCACCAACGACCCGGTGCGCCTCGCCGAGGACTACGCCTACCTGCAGCACCTCGCCGACGGCCGCGTCGACCTGATGATGGGCCGCGGCAACACCGGCCCCGTGTACCCGTGGTTCGGCAAGGACATCCGCCAGGGCATCCCGCTGGCCCTCGAGAACTACGCACTGCTGCACAAGCTGTGGCGTGAGGACGTCGTCGACTGGGAGGGCAAGTTCCGCACCCCGCTGCAGAGCTTCACCGCCACGCCCCGCCCGCTCGACGGCGTGCCCCCGTTCGTCTGGCACGGCTCGATCCGCAGCCCCGAGCTCGCCGAACAGGCCGCCTACTACGGCGACGGCTTCTTCCACAACCACATCTTCTGGCCGTTCGAGCACACCCAGCGCATGGTCGAGTTCTACCGTCAGCGCTACGAGCACTACGGCCACGGCAGCGCCGACAAGGCGATCGTCGGCCTCGGCGGCCAGGTGTTCATGCGCAAGAACTCGCAGGACGCCGTCTCCGAGTTCCGGCCCTACTTCGACAACGCGCCGGTCTACGGCGGCGGCCCGTCGCTCGAGGAGTTCACCTCGCAGACCCCGCTGACCGTGGGCAGCCCGCAGCAGGTCATCGACCGCACACTGACCTTCCGCGACAACGTGGGCGACTACCAGCGCCAGCTGTTCCTCGTCGACCACGCGGGTCTGCCGCTCAAGACCGTCCTCGAGCAGCTCGACATGCTCGGCGAGGAGGTCGTGCCGGTGCTGCGCGAGGAGTTCGCCAAGAACCGCCCCGCCCACGTCCCCGACGCCCCCACCCACGAATCCCTCAGGGCCGCCAAGAACAACGGGTGAGGCTCGCTCAGCCGAAGCGGGACCGGAGCAGGTCGGCGGCGCCCGGCCAGTCGAGGTGCATGACGTCGTCGGCCCGCTCCGGCCCGGCGCACGCCGTGACCTTCGCGGCCAGTTCGGCCTCCGACGGCGGCGCGTCGGGATGACCGGGCGGGATCCGCAGCCGCGCGGTCTCCCGACCACCGCCGACGAGGGACGCGGTGATGGCGACATCCCCGGCGAGCAGGTCCGTCCCGCCGTCGTGGAGCTCCAGTTCCGTCCGCTCCACGAGCCGGCGTGCCTCCGGCCTGCGCACCGCCTCGTCGGTGAACGTGCGCAGCTCGGGGAACGCATCGAGCAGCGTCGCGGCGACGGCGTACTCCATGCTGAACTTGCCCTCCAGCCCGGTCTGCGGGTCGTGGTGGAGCAGCGGCGCCATCGCACCGGCCGGGGTCGTGACGGTCAGCCGATCGACGTCGGCGGCCCGCACCCCGCGGGCATGCAGCTCGCGAGCCGCGCCGATCGGGCGTTGCAACGCGTAGCAACACGGGTGCAGTTTCACCGCCAGCCCGGCCGGCACCGCGCCTCCGGCGACGTCGACCGTGCCCGAGCCGCGCACCAGCGAGAACCACTGCTCGACGGCCCCGGGGTCGGCACTCGCGCCCGCGGCAGCCAGGCGCGCGGCCCGCACGCCGGCCTCCACGGCGAAGCCGACCTGCAACGACTTGCCCGACGTCCCGAACGAACGGCGCACCCCGCCCGCCCCCGGCACGGCGAGCGCCATCGCGCGGGTCAGCCCCTCGGCGTCGAGGCCCATCGCGCTGCCGGCGGCCACGGCCGCGGCGGGCGCACCCGCCGTGCACGTCGCGTGCCATCCGGCCGCGTAGTGCTCCCAGCCCAGCGCGGCGCCGAGGCGGGCCATCACCCCGGCGCCCACGAGGTAGTCGCGTTCGCCACCGCCCGCGGCGAGCGCGGCCGTCACACACACGACGCTGACGTGGGAGGTCGAGGGCAGATGCACGTCGTCGAAGTCGAGCACGTGGCCGATCGCGCCCCAGCGCGCGGGTCCGGGCAGTTCCGCCGTGATTCCGACGATCGGGTCGTCCTCGGCCGCGAGGGCCACGGCGACGGTGTCCACCAGCGCGGTCCGGGCCACGCGGGCATCGGCCTCGGTCGGCCGATACCCGGCCGCCCACTCGGCGAGTTCGGTGATCATCCGAGCACCTCCGGCAGGAACGTCGCGATCTCGGGGAAGGCCACGACCGCGACGAGCACGAGCATCACGATCAGCAGGTACGGCAGGACTCCGCGGAAGATCTCCTTGAGGTCGAGTTGCGGCACGACCGATTTCATCGTGTACAGGTTCAGCCCGACCGGCGGCGTCATCACGGCCATCTCGAGGTTCACGACCAGCAGCACGCCGAACCACAGCGGATCGAACCCGAGCTCGACGATCGCCGGCACCAGGATCGGCGTGACGACGAGCAGCAGCGACGCCGCGTCCACGAGACACCCGAGCAGCACCAGCACGACCATGATCCCGGCGATCACGACGTACGGCGAGACGTCCAGTCCCACGACGAACGACGACACCGTCGCCGGAACGTCCGCGAGCACCAGCATCTGCGTGAACACGAACGCGGCACCGACGATCGCGAGGATCGTCGCCGACACCTGGACCGTCGACACGAAGATCCGCCGGCAGTTCGCCCAGGTCAGATTGCGGTACCACAGACCCGCGATCGCGAACGACAACAGCGCGCCCACGGCGGCCGCCTCCGTCGGCGTCGCGAACCCGCTGTAGATCGAGCCCAGCACGAGCGCGATCAACAGCAACGCCGGCAGGATCCGGCGGAGCGCGCGCATCCGCTCGCCCCAGGAGAACCGGTCCTCTCCGCGCGGGGCGTTGTGTGGCGCGAACTTCGCCCGCACCACCACGTACATCCCCATCAGCACCGCGAGCAGCAGGCCCGGGCCGATGCCGCCGGCGAACAGGGCCGCGACGTTCTCTCCGGTGATCGACGAGTACAGCAGGAACATCAGGCTCGGCGGGATCAGCATCGCCAGCGCACCCGACGCCACGACCGATCCCGAGGCGAACGAGGGTTTGTACCCGCGGTGGAGCATCTCCGGCACGGCCATCCGACCGATGACGGCGACCGACGAGATGCTCACGCCCGACATCGCGCCGAACACGGTGGACGACCCCACCGCGGACACGCCGAGACCGCCGGGCACCCGGTTGAACCAGCGGTACGCGGTGCGGAACAGATCACGGCCCGCGCCGCTCACGGCGAGGACCTCGCCGAGCAGGATGTACAGCGGCGCGGCGACCAACGTGTAGTTCTGCAACTGCGTGACGAGCGCGAGCGGCACGAGTTCCAGTTCGGCGAACCCGCCGATCAGCAGCAGTCCGACCACACCGGACAGACCGAGGGCCACGAAGATCGGCGCGCGGATCGCGATGAGCGCGACCAACAGCGCGACGGCCAGGACGACGGCAACGGCTTCAGGCAGCACGGCGGGTCACCTTCCTTCCGGACCGGCGTCGTCGGCCGCGGTCCTGGCCTCGCCGGGAACGGCGCTCGTCGGCCCGTCGTCGTCCGGCGCCGTAGGCGGGAACACCACGGCGGCGATCGCGAGCGTCGCCCCGGTCACCAGCAGTGCGGCATGAGCGACCCAGTTGGGGATGTTGAACGTGCCGGCGCCGGTCATCCCGCCCTCGACCGACACGATCAGCCCGCGTAGCGCCATCACCGCGAGCACGACTCCGAACACGACAGTCGCGGCCGCCGTCACCAGGTCGGAGGCCCTGCGCATACCGGGTCGCATCGAGCGATGGAGCAGGTCCATCGCGATGTGTTGGCGCCGCACGTAGAGGTACGGCAGGGCGAGCATGGTGCTGCCGAGCACGCCCATCGCGTTCAGCGGATACGCCCAGTCGGTCGGCGCGGCGAACGCGAACCGCATGAGGACGTCGTAGGTGATCGTCAGCATCATGCCGGCGATCGCCACCACCGACACCGACGCGAGGGCCAGTGAGAAGCGCCGCAACGCCAGGCGCAGACTGTCGAGCACGGCCATCGGGTTCACGCCCTTCCGATCAGTTCGGCGGCCCGTGCCGCGAGTCCCGCGTCACCGAGCATCGAGCGCCAGTGCCCGTACACGGGCTCGACGGCGCGGCGGAAGTCGGCGAGCTCGCGTTCGGACAGTTCGACGAGCTCGACGCCGGCATCGGTGATCGCCGGCAGGTAGTCCCGTTCGTGCACCTCGACCATCGCCGCGGTGCCGTCCGTGTAGATGCGGCGGCCTGCGCTGTCGAGCGCCTGCCGGGCCACGGCGGGAAGTCCGTCGTACCAGTCCTTGCGGCAGTAAGCGTCCACTGTGTACTGGCCGAACTTGGCCGCGGTGCCGTAGCGGACGATCTGCTGCAGATCGCGCGAGACGATCGTCCCGGGGTAGCTGATCATCCCGTCGATCGTGCCCCGTTCGAGCGCCTCGTAGACCTCGGACGAGCCCATGAAAACCGGAGCACCGCCGAGGGCCTTCACGGTAGCGCCCTCGATCTCGCCGGCGACCCGGATCCGCATGCCCGCCAGGTCCTCCGGCCTGCGGACCGGCGCACCGAGTGTCCACACGTACTCGAAGTCCGTCGGCATCCCGCCGAGGATGCGCACGTTCTGCCCGGCCAGCCACTCGTTGGTCAGGGCGAACAGCGGACCGTCCACGTCCACCGCGCGCCGGGACTTCTCGAAGTCGTTGGTGTGGAAGGGCAGTTGCATCGCGCCGAAGATCGGGTAGGTGGAGGTCACGTACGAGCTCGTCTGGAACGTCACGTCGGTGACGTCCATCTGCAGGCCCGGCAACAACTGCTCGGCCGAGAGCAACGTGCCCGAGTCGAACATCTCGAACGACAGCTCTCCCGCCGAGCGGTTCGTGGCCGTCTCCATGAACATCTCTATGCCCGGGTACAGATCGTCGTAGGACGGCGGGATGTAGGTGGTCGCGCGGTACGTCGGTCCGGCACCCTCGCTGCTGCGCGCGCAGCCCGCGAGTCCGGCGGCGGCCGCGCCCGCGAGCGCCGCCGACAGCACCTGCCTTCTCGTCATGGCGTTCACGACGCACCCCCGGTTCCGCCGAGCTCGGCGATGATCCCGCTGAGCCGGCGCAGGCTCGCCAGCACTCGCTCCTGCGGCATGCCCGGCCATTGCGGACGCAGCAGGATGTTCGCGGGGCCGACGTCGGCGATCAGTTCGCGCAGCTGCGACCGGCAACCGTCGGCGTCGCCCAGGATGAAACGCCCCTGGCGCAACTGCTCGAACTCCCGGTCGAAGCTCTGCGACTCCGGCAGGATCGCGTCCTGCCCCCATTCGCGGTAGGCCGCGTACTTCAGCGTGAGCGCGTCCTTGACGTCGGCGATCGCCGAGGACTCCGTGTCGCCGACGTACACCTCCTGCAGCACGTTCACCTCGGCGTCGGTGCGCCCGTGCTCGGCGCACGCCTCACGGAAGAACCGCACCTGGCCGGCCAGATAGTCCTTGTCGACGTGGGCGGCGGCCGCGACCCACGGCATCCCCATGCGGGCGGTGCGGCGCAGCGCGCGTCGGTGTGTCCCGCCAACCAGATCGGCGGGTGCGGCTCCTGCACGGGCCGCAGCGCCGGCCGCACGCGGTCGAGCTTCACGGCTGCGTTCTCGAACGACACCTCCTCGTCGGTCCACAGTCGACGGACGACGGACAGGTTGTCGAGGAACCGCCGCAGCCGTTCGTCGCGGGGGACGCCGAACGCGTCGAACTCGACGTCGCGGTAACCTAGTCCGGCACCGACGACGAGCCGGCCGCCGCTCATGATGTCGATCGTGGCAAGCTCCTCGGCCAGGTCGACCGGATTGCCGAGTGCCATGAGCGTGATCGCCGTGCCGATCCGCATGTCACCGGATTCGGGAATCACCCGGGACAGCACCGCCAACGGATGCAGGTACTGGAACGGCGCGGCCAGATAGTGCTGGGTCACCCAGGTCGAGTCGAATCCGTTGTCGCGCGCGAAACGCACCTGCTCTATCTGCTCGGCGAAGCGCGCGTTCGGATCGTCACCCCGGGGAAACTGACTGCACAGCACGAGACCGAAGCGGGGACCGCATGTCGTGGACACCGTGGACACCATTGTCCTTTCAGGGGAGAGTCAGAAGGATCGAGGCATTCCCAATACGTGCTCGGCGAGGTAGGACAGGATCAGGTTCGTGGAGATCGGCGCCACCTGGTACAGGCGCGTCTCGCGGAACTTGCGTTCGACGTCGTACTCGGCGGTGAACCCGTAACCGCCGTGGGTCTGCAGCGCCGCATTGGCCGCCTCCCACGAGGCCTCGGACGCGAGCATCTTGGCCATGTTCGCCTCGGCACCGCAGAACGTGCCGGCGTCGAACAGGTCGCACGCCTTCCAGCGCATGAGGTCGGCGGCCTCGACGTTGGCGTAGGCGCGGGCGATCGGGAACTGCACGCCCTGGTTCTGCCCGATGGGACGGTCGAACACCACCCGCTCGGTGGCGTACTTCGCGGCCCTGCGCACGAACCAGCGGCCGTCCCCGATGCATTCCGAGGCGACGAGGATGCGTTCGGCGTTCATCCCGTCGAGCACGTACCGGAACCCGCGCCCCTCCTCACCGACGAGGCTGTCGGCAGGGATGTGCACGTCGTTGAAGAACACCTCGTTGGTCTCGTGGTTGACCATCGTCCGCAGTGGACGGGCGTCGATCCCCTCGGCCTCGCGCAGGTCGACGAGGAACAGGGAGATGCCGTCGGACCGCTTCGCCACCTGGTCGCGCGGGGTGGTTCGCGCCAGCAGCAGCATCAGGTCCGAGTGCTGCAACCGCGAGGTGAACACCTTCTGGCCGTTCACGACGTAGCCTCCGGCGACGGGTTTGGCCGTCGTGCGGATGCTGGTGGTGTCGGTGCCGGCCGTCGGCTCGGTGATGCCGAAGGCCTGCAGGCGCAGCTCCCCCGACGCGATCGCAGGCAGGTATCGGCGCTTCTGCTCGTCGCTACCGTGCCGCAGCACCGAACCCATCGTGTACAGCTGGGCGTGCACCGCGGCCGCGTTGCCGCCGTTCGCGTGGATCTGCTCCAACAGCACCGAGGCGTCGCCGATGCCGACGCCGAGTCCGCCGTAGTCCTCCGGTACGAGCGCGCCGAGACAGCCGGTCGTGGTCAGGGCGTCGACGAACTCCTCCGGATACCTGCGCCGGTCGTCGACGTCGCGCCAGTACTCGTCCGGGTAGTCGGCGCAGATCCGGTCGATGAGCCCTCGAAGGTCGCGCCGCAGATCGCTTTCCGTTGTGGTCACTGTTGATCCCCTCGGGTCCGGTCGGCGCGCGGGCCGTGGCCGTGTTTGTAGACCATCGCGCTGCGCACGTACTCGATGACCGTCTCGCCGGTCTGCTTGGATCCGGTCGTGCGGACCGTGACGATGCCGAGCCCCGGTCGCGAGGCCGACTCCCGGGTGGACAACACCTCGGAGCGCGAATGGATCGTGTCGCCCTCGAACACCGGGTTGGGCAACGTGATGTCGGTCCAGCCGAGGTTGGCGTACACGTTCTGGGAGATGTCGGTGACGCTCTGGCCCGCCACGAGGGCCAGCGTGAACGTCGAGTTGACCAACGGCTGACCGAACTCGGTGCGCTTGGCGTACTCGTGGTCGAAGTGCAGCGGCGCCGTGTTCTGCGTGAGCAGGGTGAACCAGATGTTGTCGGTCGTGGTCACCGTGCGGCCGAGCGGATGCTCGAAGACGTCGCCGACGACGAAGTCCTCGAAGAATCGCCCCTGCCATCCCGTGTGGACGGTCATCACTGTCCTTCCCGTAGTGCGGACGTCTGCGGTACCGCCAACTCGGCGAGCACCGCATCCGTGTGCTGCCCGAGTGCGGGCACGCCGGCACGGTCCGGCGCACGCCCGCCCGGTGTTCCCGTGGGGCGGAGCGTGCGGACCGTCGAGTCCGGGATCGGCGTCTCGACCCACCGGTCCGGCGCGGCGACCTCGGCGTGGTTCGGCAGGTCACCGACGGGGGTCAAGCGGCTCCACGCGATGGCCGCCGCGTCGAGGCGTTCGACCAGCTCGTCCGAGGAGTACCGGACGAACCCGGCCGCCACCGCGGCGTCGAGCTCCGTCCGATGGGCGGCACGAGCGGCGTTCGAGGCGAAACGCGGATCCGTCGTGAGATCCGGATCGCCGAGGACGTCGGAACACAGCCGTGCCCATTCGCGTTCGTTCTGCACGGCGAGCATCACCGACACCCCGTCGCCCGCCCGGAACGCCCCGTACGGCGCGATGTTCGGATGCGCCGTACCCATCGGCTCGGGCCACTGCCCGCCGTGCATGGCGAAGTACAGCGGATAGGCCATCCACTCCAGCAACGAGTCGAACAGCGACACCTCCACCGGCAGCACCTCACCGAAGCGGTCACGGTGCCGCAGCGCGGCGAGAACGCCGCTGGTCGCCTGCATGCCGGCCGCGATGTCGGCGATCGACGACCCGGTCTTCGCGGGCGCGCCCGGTGATCCGGTGATCGACATGTGCCCGGCCTCCGCCTGGATCAGCGCGTCGTAGGCCTTGCGCGTCTCGTTCGGACCGCCCGTGCGGTACCCGGACACGAAACACGCGATCAGGTCCGGATGGTCGGCGCGGAGTTCGTCGACGGTCAGGCCCATCCGCCTACGGGCGGACGGCGCGAGGTTGGACACCACGACGTCACTGCGGTCCAACAGTGCGTGCAGGGTCGTCAGGCCCGCCGCGGACTTCAGGTCGAGCTGCACGGACTCCTTACCGCGGTTCAGCCAGACGAAGATGCTGGACATGCCCTCGACGACGTGGTCGTAGCCGCGGGCGAAGTCACCGCCGTCGGGCCGTTCGATCTTGATCACCCGCGCGCCGAGGTCGGCGAGGTTGCGCGTGGCGAGCGGTGCGGCCACCGCCTGTTCGAGGGCGGTGACGACGAGTCCGTCCAGGGGCAGCGGCGATCCGGTCATGACAACACCTCCGCGGCGTCGAGTCCGAGCAACCCGGCCGCCCGCACGACCACGGGCCGGTCGACGAACGTGCCGTCCGGCAGCCGGAGCGCACCGGTGCCGTCGCCGGCCCGGTACGCGGCGAGGACCTCGCGCGCCCGGTCGAGTTCCGCCTGCGTCGGCGCGAACGCCGCGCGCACGGTGTCGATCTGCTTGGGGTGCAGAACGACCTTGCCCGTGAAACCGAGTTCGCGGGCGGCGGCCGCACCTCGCGCGAGACCGTCCAGGTCGTCGATGGACGGATGCGGGCCGTCGATCGGCCCGGGGATTCCGGCCGCGGCGCACGCCAGGACGGTCTGCGACCGTGCGTGCAACAACTCGCGGCCGTCCGCGCTCGGCGTCACCCCGAGTTCGGCGGCCAGGTCGAACGATCCGAACAGGATTGCGTTCACCCGGGGATGTGCCGCGATCTCCCGGGCTGCGAACACGCCGCTTGCGCCTTCGACGATCGCGGCGACGGGCAGCTCGTCGGGCACCGCCGCCACGTCCTCGGGTTCCTCGACCTTGGGGACGAGCACACCGTCGAGCACGCCGGCCAGCTGCCGAACGGCGGCGAGGTCCCCGTCCGCCCACTCGGTGCCGGATGCGTTGATACGGACGACGGTGGACGGGCGCTCCGCCGACGTCACCGCCGCGAGCGTCTCGACGACCAGCTCCCTGGCCCGCTGCTTGCGGGCAGGGTCGACGGCGTCCTCGAGGTCCACGACAACGGTGTCGGCCCCGCTGGCCAGTGCCTTCCCGATGCGATCTGCGCGATCACCCGGGACGAACAACACTGTTCCGGTTATTGGCACACGTTCCTGTCTTTGGAACATGGCTGATAGGCTGCGTGACCTGAGCCACACCTGTCAAGGGGGAGTCCGAACATGACCACCGAACCGGAAACGGGAACCCGGGCCGCACTGACCGCATTACGCGTACTGGAAACCGTCTCGACCCTGCAGCCCGCCGGCGTCACCGCCGTCGCCCGCGCCGCCGACATCCCGAAAAGCTCGGCCCAGCGCTACCTCCACACCCTCAAGGAAGCAGGCTGGATCGCACCACTACACGGCGACAAGGCGCGCTGGGCCCTCACCGGCAAGGCACTGACCGTCGGCCTCCGCGCCTCCGACGACGTCGGCCTCCGCGAAGTCGCCCGCGACACCATGGAACGACTCCGCGACGACACCGCCGAGACCATCCACCTCTCCAGCTTCACCGACACCGCAACGAACCCCGACGAAGCACTGGTCATCGTCGACCGACTCGACAGCATGCAACCCGTGCGCACCTGGGTCCGCCTCGGCACCGCAGCCCCCCTGCACGCCAGCTGCAGCGGCCGCGCCGTCCTCGCCGCCCTCGACGACGACGAAGCCCGCGCCTGGCTCGCCGAACCCCTGCAGCAATACTCCGACCACACCCTCGCGACCGTCGACGACGTCCTCGCCGACCTCGCGACCATCCGACGAACCGGGTACTCCACCGTCGCCAGCGGATGGCGCCACGGCGTCGGCGCCGTCGGCGCCGCCATCGTCGACCGACACGGCCGGCCCGTCGGCGCACTCGCCGTCTCCATGCCCGAGCAGCGGTACTCCCCCGACCGTGCTGCCGAGTTCGGACCCCTCGTCGCCCACGCCGCACGGGAGGTCAGCGACGCCTTGGCGTAGGGGTGGCGTGTTGGCATCCAGGGGCGCCGTGTTGGCGTTTCTCGTCGCGGTTTTGTTGATTTGGGGTTGGGGTGCTCGCCGGCGGGCAGGTCTCCGGGATGGTGGGGCGGCTTTGCCGCTGGCGAAGTGGCATCCCTCGACCTCTCGTTTTCGTTTATCACACTGCAGTCAGC
>NZ_MKKE01000023.1 GCF_001942305.1 Saccharomonospora sp. CUA-673
ACTGTCAAGTCAACGGGCGCAACCCAAAACAAAACCAGCAGCCAAGAAACAATCCCTTGCGCCCTGACTGCAGTGTGATAAACGAAACCGAGGTCGACGGGATGACACTTCGGACCAGCGGCAACGCCGCCCCACCATCCCGGAGACCTGCCCGCCGGCGAGGCACCGAAACCCCCACGGCACAGACCGCACCCGACACCCAGTCCCCAACACGCCGACACAGAACGCCAACACGGCGACGTGAGTTGCTGACACGGCGACGTGAGGTGCTGACACGGCACCCCACCCGCACCGCCACCCGCACCCCACCCGACCGCGCCCCCCCCGCACCCCCGCGCGCCGAAAACTCCGTTGCTCCGCTTCCCGGCACGGGCCTACGGTCGGTGGTACACGAGAAAGGAGGTGGTCCGACGGTGTACAGCTATAGGACTCGTGAGGTGGCTGTCCGCTAGGACGGCATGCGGACCACCGTGTGCTGCCTGGCGAATACCAGGCAGTCACCGGCCCTCGATGTTCCTGTGGGCGGGTCCACCACGGGCCCCGGCGGCTGACGACGTCGGGGAGTCGCATCGGGGGCTTACCCCACCCGGCGCGGGCGCGTAGGGCACCATCAACGGGTGTTTTTCGACAGTCTCGTCCGCCCCGCGCTGTACCGCCTGCACGGCGACGACGCCGAGCGGGTCCACGAACGTGCCCTGCAGGCGTTGTCGGTGCTCGGTTCGGCGCCGCAGACGGTCCGGCAGGCGCTGCGGCGGGTCAATGCCGCCGACGATGCCGTGACGGTGTTCGGTGTGCGGTTCCCGGGCCGAGTGGGCCTGGCGGCCGGCATGGACAAGGACGGGCGGGCGTTGCGTGCCTGGCCGGCGTTGGGTTTCGGTTTCGTCGAGGTCGGCACGGTCACGCGGCACGCGCAGCCGGGTAATCCGCGTCCGCGGCTGTTCGCACTGCCCGCGAGCGACGCCGTCATCAACCGGATGGGCTTCAACAACGGCGGTGCGGACGCGCTGGCCGCGCGCCTGGGGCGCGACGGTCGTCCCGACGTGCCGTTGGGTGTCAGCATCGGCAAGTCGAAGGTCACCCCGATCGACGACGCCGTCGCCGATTACCGCACGTCGCTGCAGGCGTTGCACCCGTTCGCCGACTACGTCGCGATCAACGTCAGCTCGCCCAACACGCCCGGGCTGCGGGCCCTCCAGGACCGCGATTCGCTTGCCGAGATCCTCGCCGCGTTGCGCGACACCGCACCGCGCACGCCGCTGCTGGTGAAGGTCGCCCCCGATCTCACCGACGACGCTCTGGGCGAGCTGTTGCAGGTGTGCACCGACCACGGCGTCGCCGGCATCATCGCCACGAACACGACGCTGCGCCGGGACGGGTTGGCGTCCGCCGACACGCCCGTCGCCGCCGAGCAGGGCGGGTTGTCCGGCCGGCCGTTGACGCGCCGTGCGCTCGACGTGGTCCGCTTCGTGCACACGCAGACCTCGGGAGAGCTGCCGATCATCGGCGTGGGGGGCATCGGCGGCCCCGCCGATGCCGAGGCCATGCTCGACGCCGGCGCCGCGCTGGTGCAGGTCTACACCGCGTTCGCCCTGCACGGACCGGCGCTCGTGCGGCGCATCAACCGCACGCTTGCCGCGGAGCGGGCACGCTGGCCGTCCGCCTACTGACCCGGCCGCCGGCCCGGTGGTCGCGGCCTCGGGTGCTGGAGCGCCGCGTGCTCAGATAGCGCAGGTAGGCCCGCCAACAGCCGTAGTCGGTGATGTCGGTGGCGTCGCCGGCGGCGACCGGGTCGCACAGCAGTCCGGTCGCCGTACGCCCCTCGGCCAGGTCGATCCCGCCGAGCGTCATCGGTTCGGGCAGCCCCGCCAGGAAGCGACCCAGTCCGGCCTCGGAGACGATCCACCGCTCCCCCGTCACCGTCCCGCCGCCGTCCGCGGTGCGCAGCACCCCGGGCTGCGGCGGTTCGCCCGGCAGGACGACCATCCGGTACCGCCCCTCGGTCTCGGCGAATCCGGCGAACCGGCCGCCGATCGCCGTCAACCGGTCGTTGAGCGGCTGGCCACGCAGGTACGCGCCGAACACCACGAGTTCGACGCCGGTGTCGGGGAACGGATCCTCGGCCTGCACCCCGGTCAGCTGCGCCACGACGTCCAGGGCCACCTGGTCGTCGAACGCCCGCGTCAGCACGGCCAGTTCCGCGCCGCTGCGGTCGGTCACGGCGGCGGCCGCCAGGTCCAGACCACCCAGCACGGTCGTCGGTGTGGGCAGCGCACCGGCCAGCGGAACGACGACGGCGTCCAGTTCCTCGAACGGCACCGCCCCACGTTTCTTCCACCGGCGCAGGCCGGCCGCCAGGTCGATCGTCGACACGTCGGCGCCCACGGCGCGCAGCGTGTCCACGGTCGCCGCGAACGCCGGGCGCAGCTCCGGGTCGATGTCGGGGACCGCGATGCGCGGGTGGTCGCCCGCCCCGAAACGCACGGCCGGCGGCCACGTCCGGCTCGGGCCGTGCGCGCTCGGACCCGTGACCGCCGCGGCCACCCGCTGGGCCACGGCCACGTCGGCCGCCAGCACGTGCGAGGCGGCCTTTCCCGGCAGCAGGCCGGTGGTCGGCCGGAACGCGACGAGCCCGCCGCTGCGGCGCGGCCAGCGCGGCGTCAGCACCGCGTCGAGCACCCCGAGGTCGGGATCGCCGGCCAGTTCGGCGGCGCCCGTCGCATCGACATGTCCCAGGACGACGGCACCGGCCTGGACCAGTCGCTGCCCGTGCTCGCCCGCCTCCGCGGCCGCGACGATCGTGCCGGCCAGCGGCAGGTTCTCGCCGTTCTGCCCGCGCTGGTCGACGATCTTCGCCTCGACCAGCACGTCCTCCCGGCCGCGGAGCGTGAGCCAACTCGGACCTCGCCGCCCGCGCGTCATTCCCTCGTATGCGGCGACGGTTCGTTGATAAGCGCTGATCGGAGGGACGACAAAGGATTCCGTTTCCATCGGGAATGGATGCACGCCGCTGCCCTTTCGCCCGTGACAGTGCCAATTCCGAGCGTCGGATACCCACCGCCGCCACCGGCGAATCGGGTTGTCCGCACGCCCATGCTGTTCACGAGAATCCCGCGCACGCGTTTCCGACAACGGCGTCGGCGCGTTAACCCGCCATTTCCGCCGGTTACGCTAGGACAGTTCGCGCAGCGCGGCGGCGAGGCCGGCGAGCCGGTCGGTGGCGTCGGTGAGGGCGTCCTTGGCGGGCGTCAGGCCGTCGTTGCTGGCCGCCAGTGCCCGGCCGGCGGCCGCGACGAGCGCGCCGTAACTCTCGACGCCCTCGTCGAGCTGGCCGCGCAAGGTCGTCACGGCCGATTCGAGGCCGCCGCGTTCCCGCGCGGGCGCGGCATCGCGGGCCCGTTCGATCGACTCGAGCCGCGCGGCCAGTCCGCGCAGCGCGGCCGAGGCGTCGATCCCGGCCGTGCGGGCGTCCTCGACGTCGAAGCCGGACGGCGCGCCGTTCTGCGGCCGGGCCAGCTGGTCGAGCAGGTCGGTCATGGTGCGCTCGTTGCGCGCCAACTTCTCCATCGGCTCACGGGCGGCCGATCCGTTGGGCGGCAGGATCGATGCCGGGGCGCGTTTCGCCGGCTCGACGCGCTTGAGGCGGCGCCGTTTCGCCCCGGACGACACCGCCAACGCGCCGAACACGACGGTGCCGAACGAGCCGCTCAGCGCACCCTCGATGCCTTCGTACGGGCCGGCGAGGCCGAAGTAGCCGCCGAGTGCCCACAGCACGCAGCACAGCGTGAGGACCGTCCACAGCGTGAGCATGCGCCGGTTCCACTCGACCCGCCGGTGATGCTTGGCCTCGGGCGAGTTCCACCGGACGATTTTGTCGCGCACGTCGTGCACGACGGTCAGATCGAGCTTCGACAGCGGCGACTGCGCGCTCCCGGCAGAGCCGGAAGCGCCCGATTCCGAGGACCCCGAAGCCCCCGCATCCGAGGTCCCGGTCGAGGACGTGTCGGCGCCTCCGGCGGACTGGTCACCGCCGGAGGGCCGCCGGTACTTCTGCACCGTCCGCTGGGCCTTCTCGGCATAGTCGGGCAGACGTTCGATGTGCTTCTCGAGCTTGGCCGTCAGCTCGGAGAAATCCCGCCTGCCCGATTTGCCCGTCATGACCACACCTCTCCCGGGAGAGTCGTGAACCCTGCGGCTCGGAGCCTCACGCCTGGTTCTTCTGCTGTTCGGCCTGGACGCGCTTCTGGATCTCGCCCTGGATCTCGGACGTGGCCGACGACGAGGACGACGACGAGGCAGCCGTCGGGGTCTGGGTGGTCCCGGCCGACGCGGCCGACTCGGCGCCGTCGGTGACCTGGGCGGCCGAGGAACCGCTGTTCATCGACGCGCGGATCTGCTCGAGACGGCTGTGCCCGGCGAGCTGCGTGGTGGAGTGCTGCACCTCGAGCATGCGGCCCTGCACCGAGTTCTGGGCGAGCTCGGCCGAACCGACGGCGGTGGTGTAGCGCTTCTCGATCTTGTCGCGCACGTCCTCGAGGGACGGCGTGTTGTCGGGCGCGGCCAGCTGGGTCATCTGGTTCAGCGACGCCGACACCTGCTCCTGCATCTTCGCCTGCTCCAGCTGCGAGAGCAGCTTGGTGCGCTCGGCCAGCTTCTGCTGCAGCATGCTGGCGTTGCGCTCGACGGCCTGCTTGGCCTGGTCGGCGGCCTGGAGAGCCTGGTCGTGGAGGGTCTTGAGGTCCTCGATGCTCTGCTCGGCGGTCACCAACTGGGCGGCGAAGCCCTCGGCGGCGGTCTCGTACTCCTGGGCCTTGGCCTCGTCGCCCTTGGCGCGCGCCTCCTCGGCGAGCACGAGAGCCTGGCGCGTGGACGACTGCAGCTTCTCGACCTCGCCGAGCTGGCGGTTGAGCTTCATCTCCAGCTGACGCTGGTTGCCGATCACCGACGCCGCCTGCTGCGACAACGCCTGGTGGTTACGCTGCGCCTCCTCGATGGCCTGCTGGATCTGCACCTTCGGGTCGGCGTTCTCGTCGACCTTCGCCGAAAACGCCGCCATCAGGTACTTCCACGCCTTCACGAAAGGGTTGGCCATCTCTCCGCCTGCCTTCTCCACGTCCCACGGGCTTACTGGTCCGGTGCTGTCCCCGTTCGCCGGTCACCTGGCAACGTGCGACCCCCGGTATCGGGTTCCATCGTGTCAGGTCGGCGACGGTCCTTCCACAAGACCCCGGAGGATTTCAGGGATTCCCCCGACCTACCCCGGACGACACCGCGTATCCGGTCCCGTATGCAGCGTCACGCCCGTTCAGGCGACGAGGACGGCCTTCGCGTCCGCCTGGGGGATCGTGGTCCGCAGCACCGGCGACAGCGAGAACTCGCCCATGTCGTTGCCGACGATGGTGCCGGCGATGAGCGAACCGCCCTCGAAACCCTCGGCGCCGGCCGGACGGTCGGCGGACGCCTCGGCGATGGGCCTGCCGTCGGGCGCGGCGGCGCCGGCGCCGTCGGTCGGCACGGTCTCGACGACGTCGAGGGCGGCCACGTCCGCGGCGACGCTGATCAGCAGGTCGGACAGCGGCAGGTCGAGGGCCTCGCAGATGGACGCGAGCAGCTCGCTCGAGGCCTCCTTCTGGCCGCGCTCGACCTCCGAGAGGTAGCCGAGGCTGACCCTCGCGGCGCGCGAGATGTCCCTCAGGGTCCGTTGCCTCGTGGTGCGGGCATGCCGGAGCCGGTCACCGATCGCTTCACGCAGCAGCACGGTCATCACGCGCCTCCCTTCGACTAGCGCCCACGGTACCGACCGCGACCGACACCGCACAGTGATTCGTGCGGCCCGTCCGCCATCGGCGAACACCTGCCGAGCTCAACGCTCGGGCCGGCCCAGTTGTTCCGCGAGCAGTTCGAGCACACCGACCACGGCGCCCTTGCGCACCGCATCCCGGTCGCCCGAGATCTCCAGCGTACGCGGCCACGCCCCCGTGGGCCCGCACACCGCGACGTGGACCGTGCCCGGGTCGACACCGTCCTGCGGGGCCGGCCCGGCGACCCCGGTGAGCCCGAGCCCCCAGTCGGCCTCGCACCGGCCGCGCGCCCCGTCGGCCAGCTGGACCGCCACCTCGGGGTGCACGGCGCCGTGGGCGGCCAGCAGCTCCTCGGACACGCCGGCCAGCCGGTGTTTCAGCTCGGTCGCGTAGACCACGAGCCCGCCGCGCAGCACCGCGCTCGACCCGGGCACCTCGGCCAGCGTCGCGCACACCAGGCCCGCCGTCAGCGACTCCGCGGTGGCCACCGTCTGCCCGGCACCGGTGAGCCGATCCACCAGCCACCGCGGCAGGTCCGCGTCGGTCACGAGCGCCGCCCCCTCAAGACACGGCGTGCCGGGCAGCGAGCCGGAGCCGCACCGCACGCACGAGGTAGTCCAGGCCGGTCGCCACGGTCAGCGCCACGGCCACCCACAGCACGCCCCAGCTGATGACGTCGAGCACACCGGGCAGCGGCAACAGCAGCATGAAGATCGCGACGACCTGGGCCAGGGTCTTCGCCTTGCCGCCGCGGCTCGCCGGGATCACGCCGTACCGGATCACCCAGAACCGCAGGAGCGTGACGCCGAGTTCGCGGGCGGCGATCACGATCGTCACCCACCACGGCAGCTCGCCGAGGATGCTCAGTCCGACGAGCGCCGCGCCGATGAGCGCCTTGTCGGCGATCGGGTCGGCGATCTTGCCGAAGTCGGTGATCAGGTCGTACCTGCGCGCGACCCACCCGTCGACGTTGTCGGTGAGCGCGGCGAGCAGGAACAGACCGGCGGCCACGTAGCGCCACACGCCCTCGGCGCCGTCGTCGGTGCCTGCCACGAACAGCGCGACCACGAACAGCGGCACCAACACCAACCGCAGAATGGTCAGCAGGTTCGCCACGTTCCACGTCGACGGGGCGGCAGGGGTGGCCGGCACGGCCGGGTTGCCCGGATCGCCCGCGGCCGCGTCACCGCTGCCGGCGGTCATGGCGCCGCGTCCGCACCGACGGGGCGCACCACGAGATCCACGCCCGCGCTGTCGACGACCTCGCAGCGCACGAGCTCACCCACCTTGACGCTGCCCGCGTCCAGCACGACGCATTCGCCGTCGACCTCGGGGGCCTGGTGCGCCGCCCGGCCGGTGACCTCGATGTCGTCGGCGGGGTCGGTGCCGGGCGCCTGTTCGACGAGCACGTCGACGACGGTCCCGATGCGGTCCTCGGCCCGCTGGGCGGTCAGCTCCTCCACCAGCGCGGAGATCCGGGCGACGCGTTCGGTGACGACGTCGGCCTCGAGCTTGCCGTCGTAGCCCTCGGCCTCGGTGCCGTCCTCGTCGGAGTAGCCGAACACGCCCACCGCGTCGAGCCGCGCACCCGTGAGGAACCGTTCGAGCTCGGCCAGGTCCTCCTCGGTCTCGCCGGGGAAGCCGACGATGACGTTCGTGCGGATCCCGGCTCGGGCGCCTGCTCGCGAATCTGGTCGACCAACGCCAGGAACGAGTCGGTCGATCCGAAGCGGCGCATGCGGCGCAGCACCGCCTCGCTCGAGTGCTGGAAGGACAGGTCGAAGTAGTCGGCCACACCCGGCGTCGTCGCGATGGCCGTGACCAGGTCGGGGCGGGTCTCGGCGGGCTGCAGGTACGACACGCGCACCCGCTCGATGCCGTCGATACCGGCCAACCGCGGCAGCAGCGCCTCCAGCGCGCGCGTACCGCCCACCTCGCGGCCCAGGTCCTTGCCGTAGGACGTCGAGTTCTCGCTGACCAGGAACAACTCCCGCACACCCTGCGTCGCCAGCCACTCCGCCTCGGCCACGACCTCGTCGGGGTGGCGGGAGACGAACGAACCGCGGAACGACGGGATGGCGCAGAACGAACAGCGCCGATCGCACCCGGACGCGATCTTCAACGCCGCCACGGGCGCGTCGTCGAGCCGCGACCGCAGCACCCGCGGGCCCCAGCCCGCGTGGCCCGGCACCTCGACGTCGGAGGCGGCCGCGGGCCGTTCGACCGGGCTGATCGGCAGCAGCTTGCGCCGGTCCGACGGTGTGTGCGAGTCGACCGTGCGGCCGGCGGCGATGTCGTCGAGCCGCTCGGCGAGGTGGGGATAGTGGTCGAAGCCCAGCACCGCGTCGGCCTCGGGCAGGTTCTCCGCGAGCTCCTTGCCGTAGCGCTCGGCCATGCAGCCGACGGCCACGACCTTCGCCCCGGTGTCCGAGGCGGCCAGGAGCGTGTCCACCGAGTCCTTCTTCGCCGACTCGACGAAACCGCACGTGTTGACGACCACCACGTCGCTCTCGCCAGGCTCGCCCCCCAGCTCCCAGCCACCGGCGGCGAGCCGGCCCGCGAGTTCCTCGGAATCGACCTCGTTGCGGGAGCAGCCAAGCGTCAGCAGGGAGACCCTGCGCGCGGGAGCGGAATCAGCGGAAGACATCCCGACAAGAGTAACGACCAGGCCATCGCGGCGTCGTCGCAACCCGCCAGCTAGCGTTTGCACGGTGGAGTCACCGATCATTCGCCGCGCGCGTATCGCCGATGTCCGAGCGATCAAACGTCTCGTCGACGCCGACTCCGGCAGGGTGCTCCTCGAGAAGGAGCTCGTCACACTCTACGAGGCCGTGCAGGAGTTCTGGGTCGCCGAACGCGACGGCGACGTCATCGGCTGCGGCGCGCTGCACGTGCTCTGGGAGGACCTCGCCGAGATCCGCACCGTGACGGTCGACCGCTCCGCCCGCGGCCAGGGAATCGGCCACGCGCTCGTGTCCGCGCTGATCGACCTCGCCCGTAGCCTCGGCCTGCCGCGTCTGTTCGTGTTGACGTTCGAGACCGAGTTCTTCGGCCGCCGCGGATTCCGCGTGATCGACGCCCCGCCCGTCGACCCCGAGGTCTACGAGGAGATGCGCCGCTCCCCCGACACCGGCGTCGCCGAGTTCCTCGACCTGCCGTTCGTCAAGCCCAACACCCTCGGCAACACCCGCATGCTCCTCGAGCTCTGACTCCCGAGGGCCCGTCGGGAGCACCGGGCTCAGGGGGTGGGGGCGTCGTCCTCGTCGTCGGCGGTCGGGGGGTCCTCGCCGCGGATGAAGGCGAGGGTGGCCGGCAGGTCGTCGGGTTTGACGAGCACGTCGCGGGCCTTCGATCCCTCCGACGGGCCCACGACGCCGCGGCTTTCGAGCATGTCCATCAGCCGGCCCGCCTTCGCGAAGCCGACCCGCAGCTTGCGCTGCAGCATCGACGTCGAGCCGAACTGCGAGGTCACGATCAGCTCGGCGGCCTGCAGCAGCACGTCGAGGTCGTCGCCGATGTCCTCGTCGATCTGCTTCTTCTCGTCGGCCTTGGCCTGGGTGACGCCGTCGGTGTAGTCGGGTTCGGCCTGCTGCTTGGTGAAGTCGACGATCGCCTGGATCTCGTCGTCACCGATGAACGAGCCCTGGATGCGGATCGTCTTGCCCGCGCCCATCGGCAGGTACAGCCCGTCGCCCATGCCGATCAGCTTCTCGGCGCCCGGCTGGTCCAGGATGACCCGCGAGTCGGTGAGCGAGGACGTCGCGAACGCCAGCCGCGACGGCACGTTCGTCTTGATCAGGCCGGTCACGACGTCGACCGAGGGCCGCTGGGTCGCCAGCACGAGGTGGATGCCGGCGGCACGCGCCTTCTGCGTGATGCGCACGATCGCGTCCTCGACGTCGCGCGGCGCGGTCATCATCAGGTCGGCCAGCTCGTCGACGATCGCGAGGATGTACGGGTACGGCCGGTACTCCCGCTCGCTGCCCGGCGGCGCGGTGATGTCGCCGTTGCGGACCTTGGTGTTGAAGTCGTCGATGTGCCGCACCCGGTTGGCCTGCATGTCCTGGTACCGCTGCTCCATCTCCTCCACGAGCCAGGCCAGCGCGGCGGCGGCCTTCTTCGGCTGGGTGATGATGGGCGTGATCAGGTGCGGAATGCCCTCGTACGGCGTCAGCTCGACCATCTTCGGGTCGATCAGGATCATCCGGCACTCGTCCGGGGTGGCACGGGCCAGCAGCGACACGAGCATCGAGTTGACGAAGCTCGACTTACCGGAACCGGTGGACCCGGCAACGAGCAGGTGCGGCATCTTCGTCAGGTTCGCCGTGACGAAGTCGCCCTCGATGTCCTTGCCGAGGCCGATCACCATCGGATGCGTGTCCTTGGCCGCCTTCGCCGAGCGCAGCACATCCCCGAGGCGGACCATCTCGCGGTCGGAGTTGGGCACCTCGATGCCGACCGCCGACTTGCCGGGGATCGGCGCCAGCAGCCGCACGTTGTCGGTGGCGACCGCGTAGGCGATGTTCTTGGTCAGCGCGGTGATCTTCTCGACCTTCACGCCGGGGCCGAGCTCGACCTCGTAGCGAGTCACCGTCGGTCCGCGCACGAATCCGGTGACCTGGGCGTCGATGTTGAACTGCTCCAGCACGCCGGTGATCGACTCGATCATCGCGTCGTTGGCCTTGCTGCGCGCCTTCGGCGGATCGCCGAGCGTCAGCAGCTCCGGCGACGGCAACTGATAGTCGCCCTCGACGGCGCGGGTGATCGACAGTGCCGGTTCCGCGCGCGTCTCGCGTCCGCGTCGGCGTTCTGGGCGGCCTTCGCCGCCTTCGCGGTCGCCTTGCTCGCCGCCGACTTGCCGGCACCGGCGGTACCGGCAGCCGCTGCCGACGCCGTCTCGGCCTCGGGTTCGAGCATGTCGTCGAGCGTCGACTCGACCCCGGGCTCGCCGGCCGTCGACTGTCGGCGCCGGGACGGCTTGCGCAGCCGCACCGCTGCCGGATCACCCTCGACCTCGGCACCGCCGCCGCGCGCGCCCCGGCGCCCGCGCGGACTGTGGTAGTCCGCCTCGTCGTAGTCGAACTGCCCGGACTCGTCGTAGTCGAAGTCCCCGCGCTCGTCGGGGTCGGTGCCCCATTCGCTGAGCCGACGGGGGATGTCGCGGACCGGGGTGCCGGTGAACACGAGCACCCCGAAGGTCAGCGCGAGCACGAGCAGCGGCGTCGCCACCCACACGGTCACGCCGCGGGCCAGCAGGTCGCCGGAGAACCACCCGAGCCAGCCGCCGGCGTACATCTGCCCGTCGTGCGTCTGTGGACGGGCGTTGATCAGGTGCAGCAGTCCCAGCACGGACAGGGTCATCAGCAGCGTGCCGATGACGCGCCGGGGGCGGGTGTCGGGGTTCTGCTCGGAGCGCATGAGCGCCACGGCCACGACGACCAGCGCCAGCGGCACGGCCACCGAGCCGGCACCGAACACGCTGCGCATGCCGATGGCGACGACGTCGCCCACGGGGCCGGCGCCGGCCCACAGCACGCCGACGGCGGTGATCAGGGCGAGCGCGATCAGTCCGAGGGCCAGGCCGTCCCTGCGGTGTTCGGGTTCGAGTTCCCGGGTGCGGCCGACCGTCCTGGCGAGCCCGCCGACGCCCTTGGCCGCGAGGTTCCAGCCCGCGCGCAGGGCCGAGCCGCCGCCCTTCGATCCCCCGCGCCGCGCGGAGCCGGTCTTCACCGGCTTGCGGGCGGGCGTCCGGGACGAGGACGCGGCGCGCGTACGCGACGAGGAGGCGCGTCGCGACGCGCTCGAGCCGGGTCCGGACTTACCGGACCCTGCTTTCGCGGACCCCGCCTTGCCGGACTTGGCCGTCCCGCTCTTGCCGGACCCGCTGCGTCCCTTCGTCACCGACCCACTTGCCATGTGTTCACGGTAACCGGCTGACCACCCGTGTCCCAGCCGCCACACGCGCATACACCCGTACCAACCTCATGTCACAGCTGTCGCCGACCGGTCGACGGGGCTCATTCGTCCGCGTGACATCCTGCTCGCATGGCGGGCGAGACCACGGACAGTAATGACACGGCGGCCGTCGGGGGGACTCCGGCGATCTGGCGGGCCATGCTCGCGTTCGATCACAACCTCGTGCGACTCGCGGGTCGACTCAGGGTGACCGGTTCCGTGCCCCGCGAGCTGCGGGGTCGTCCGATGCTCATCGCGGCCAACCACATCGGCAATTTCGACCCGTTCGTCCTGATGGCGGCGTGCCGTTCGATCGGACTCGCACCGCGGTTCATGCTCGCCGGGGGCCTGCTGGACACCCCGGTGCTGGGCCCCGCGCTCAAGGCCAGCGGCCATCTGCGGGTGGACCGGGGTTCGGCGTCGGCGGTGCAGCAGTTCACCACGGCCGTGGAGGAACTGCGGTCGACGCGCGCGCCGATCATCGTCTACCCGGAGGGTCAGATCAGCCGCGATCCCGGTCTGTGGCCGGAGCGGGGCAAGACCGGGCTGGCGCGGCTGGCGTTGGGGTCGGGAGTTCCCGTGGTGCCGATCAGCCAGTGGGGTGCGCACGAGGCGGTGTACTGGGGCACGAAGACGGTGAGCGGGCTGGGTGACGTGGTGCCGTTGGCACGGTCGGGACTCACCTCTCCCCTGCGCAGGCCGACGTTCCGGGTGCATTTCGGCGAGCCGGTCGAGCTGGACGAGTTCGACGCGGGCACCCCGGGACATGCGGTGCGGGCCCACGCGAAGATCATGCGCACGATCACCGAGGGGCTCGTGCCGTTGCGCCGCGACGAACCGGACGTGCCGCGTTTCCACGACCCGACCCGCCCGACGGACGCGGTCAGCCCCTGGCGCCCGTGACCTCTCCCGGTCGTCGGGTGGGCACGGCCGATCCGGTGCGCACCGGGTCGAGCACGAACAGGGTCGTGTACCGCTTGACGTTGGGGTCCTCCTGGAACAGTCGCTTGGCGACGTCGTTCTTGTGCCGCATGCCGACGCAGGCGAGGACGACGACGTAGTCGTAGTCGCCGGAGACCTCGTAGGCCTGCTGCACCTCGGGGGCCTCGAGCAGCCGGGCGCGGTAGCGACGGCCCTCCTCCGGGGTGTCGTCCTCGATGGTCACCAGGCACACGGCGAGGATCACCTCGGGCACGTGCCGCGGGTCGAGCACGGCGACGTTGTGACTGAGCAGCCCCGCCGAGCGGTACCGCTGGACGCGCCGCAGCACGGCACTCGGCGAGAGGCCGACGTCGTCGCCGAGGTCGCGCAGGGTGCGCGACGCGTCGCGTTGCAGCAGGTCCAGCAGCACGTGGTCGAGGTCGTCGAGCGCGAGATCGGTCACGCAACGATATTGCGTGAGCGTGGCAAAACTTTCAATCGCGCACACGGGCCCGGCGGCTAACGTCTGAGTCCGGCCCTTCCGGTGGCCCCGCTCAGCGCCGAGCTCTCCCTGATTCCCCCGCTGCCCCGATCCCGAGGATTCCTGCCCCATGACCACGACGCGGCCCGAGCGGCCCACCGGCGGCGGACCGGCCCGGCCGGCCGGCCCCGCCCCCACGTTCCGTCCGCACTACCCGCGTGGCGTGTTGCTGCTGCTGGTCGCGTCGGTGTGCTTCGGCAGCTCCGGGGTGATCGGCAAACCGGCGATGACGGCGGGCATGGCTCCCGAGCAGGTGGCGGCGGCGCGCATCGGCATCGCGGCGGTGGTGCTGCTGGTGTGCGTCGCTCTGGTGCGACCGGAGCTGCTGCGGGTCCGCGCGGGCCAGTGGCGGCTGCTCGTCGGCTACGGCCTGCTCGGCGTGGCGGGCGTGCAGGTGCTGTACTTCGTTGCCGCGTCGCGGATTCCGGTCGGCGTGGCGATCCTGCTCGAATTCACCTCGCCGGTGCTGGTGGCGCTGTGGGTGCGGTTCGTCCGGCGGGTGCGACTGCCGTGGCCGATGTGGCTGGGCATCGCACTGGCGTTGACGGGCCTGGCGATGGTCGCGCAGGTCGGCACCGGACTGTCGCTGGACGCGATCGGCCTGCTGGCCGGCGCGGGCGCGGCGGTGTGCTCGGCGGCGTACTTCCTGCTGGGCGAACGCGGTGTGGCCGATCACCATCCGCTGGGGATGGTCACGTGGGGCATGACGATCGGCGCGGTGGCGATGTTCGTGGTGGCACCGCCCTGGACGTGGCCGGCCGACGTCGTGACGGCACCGGCGGAGCTGGGGCCGTGGCAGCCGCCGGTGTGGGTGCTGCTGGTGGCCGTCGCGGTGCTGTCGACGGTGCTGGCGTATGCGACGGGCACGGCGTCGTTGCGGCATCTGCCGGTCGCGGCGGCGAGCGTGCTGGCGTTGGTGGAACCGCTGATCGCGACCGGTGCGGCCTGGTTGCTGCTCGGCGAGGCGTTGACGAGCTGGCAGGTGCTCGGCGCCATGGTCCTGCTGGGCGGCGCGTTGCTGGTGCAGCTGACGTCGCCGAAGAAGCAGCCGATCGGCGAACCGTTGCCCGTGCGTGATTAGGCCGGTCGCGGGACCGGACTCGCAGGTGTCGGCTATGCCCGGTTGCCGGGCATCCCGCGGTGCGGTTCAGTCAATGTTCGTCCCGCGCACAGCGGGCGTCGTTGCGCCGTTCGCCTCCACACGAAGAGATGGGGCCATGCCCAGTACCGAGCGTGCCTTGTTCCTCCGCGAGTTCCTGCGTAGTCCCCTGCGGACGCGTCGGCGATCCCGAGTTCCCCGAGTTTGGCCGAGCGAATGCTCACGGCACTGCCCGAGGGCGGCGATCCGGTGGTGGTCGAGCTGGGCCCGGGCACGGGCGCGTTCACGGAGCCGATCCAGCGCAGGCTCGACGGCCGGGGCCGGCACATCGCGATCGAGCTGAACCCGACGATGTCCGAGCACCTGGCGCGGCGCTGCCCGAACGTCGAGGTCGTGACCGACGTGGCCGACAACCTGCCGGCCGTCCTCGCCGACCGCGGCCTGTCCGGTGCGGATTATGTCGTCAGCGGCCTGCCCTGGTCGGCGTTCACGGGGTCGCTGATCGACACGATCGCCGGGGCCATGTCCCCGGCCGGCATCTACACCCAGTTCACCTACACCTGGACGCGGTGGGCGCCGCCGGCCAAGCGGCAGCTGCACGAGCTGCGCGAGGCGTTCGACGACGTGGCGATCACCCCCACGGTGTGGCGCAACCTGCCGCCGGCGTTCGTCTACGTCTCCCGGCTCGCCCCCGCCTGACCGCCGCCCCGGCCACCCACACCGCAGCCACCCGGACCGCAACCACCCGGACCGCAGCGCCGCCGGTCAGTGCGGTTCGGTGAGCCAGATCGGGTTGCTCAGCGAGACCATGCGGGCCCAGGCGCGGGCCCGGACCTCGACGCGCAGGAACCGCGCGGCGCGACCCCGGCCACGCCAGGTGAGGGTGCCCGTGCCGTCGCCGGACGTGTGGGCCTTGCCGCCGGGGCCGAGGGCGCTGTGCACGACGAGCGTCGACTCCGGCGCACCGGTCACCGTCGCCGTCAGCGTCACCTCGGCGCCGCGCGCGACGGGCAGCTCCCCGCCGATGCCGGCGCTCGCCGCGCCGCTGGTGGCTGTGACCTCCAGCGTCACGTCCGAGGACTCGGCGAGGTAGGCCCGGCCGGCGCGCATCGCGTCCACGAGCGCCGGCACGGACAGCTCGGCGGCCTCGACCACCGTCTGCGGCCGGCCGATGGGCTGTTCGGGGCGGTGCGAGTCGCTGTTGCCGAGCGCCGTGATCCGCCTGCCCGTGAGCAGCGTGGTGTGCCACAGCCCGACCGCGGCCTCGTCGAACGCGTTCCACGGGCCGTTCCACACCTCCATGGCGTCGAGGTGCGCCGTGCCGAACTCCCACGCCGTGCCGGGCACGGGGATCGTGGGGTGCGCCGCGGCCACCAGACCGCCCGCCTCGCGCACGGCGGCGGCGAACCCGGCGAACGCTCCCCGGTCCACAGGGCCGTAGCGCCAGTCGACCCACATCTCGTACGGGATCCCCAGCGCCAGCCAGTGTCCGTGCCGCGTCGTCACCTCCTCGCCGGCCAGGACGAGGAGGTCGTCGCCGGTGTGGCGGCCCCAGATGTGGTTGGCGGAGCTGGTGTTGTGCTCGGTCGAGGCGAAGAAGTCCACACGGGACTCCCGGGCCGCGACGACGACCTCCTCGGGTCGCCGCGTGCCGTCCGAGTGCACCGAGTGGACGTGCAGATCGCCGCGGTACCAGCCGTGGCCGGTGCCGTCGATCCGCACCGGCGCCGGTTCGGGCACGAACGACGGGCCGGGCTCGGCGTACTCGACGGTGACCGTGAGCTCCCACCGCATGCCGAGCGGGTTGAGCACCACCGGGCCGAGGGCGACCGCCCACGTGCCGGGTTCGAGCGCGCCCGCGAGGTAGCCGGGGGTCGCGTCGGTGGCGCTGACGGTGAACTCGCGGCGCGCACCGCCCGACCAGCCCCGGAAGCCGTCGGCGGTGCCGACGTCCCACCCGTCGGCGTCGAACAGGCCGAGGTCGAGGACCTGCGATGTGATGCCGGGCGCCGCGAACTCCGCGTACCAGGCCGTCACCGAGATCCGCCGCGCTCCGGGGCCCACGTCGAACGGCACGTACTCCCAGCGGTGGATGCCCACCGGCGAGCGCCCGCTGAACGTCTCCACCGTCTCCGACGATCCGTCCGCGCCCGCGGACGTGCGGGTGCGCGCGTTGGCGACGTGCGCGGGCGCCAGCGCGGCGAGGCCCGCGGCCGCGAGCAGCGACCCGGTCCGCAACAGGCCGCGCCGTGATCCACCCAGCGAGTCCAGCGACATGCCGCTGAGTCTTGCCCACCCGGCAGAGCGCGGGATGAACACGCGGTGAAGCCTGCCCGGCCGAACCGGGAGGAATCCGGCACCGCCGGGCTGGCACTACCCCCGGCGCGGAACGGGTTCCGGCAGACGGGCCAGACGACGTGGAAGGCTCGGCCGGTTCAGACGGGGATGACGGTCGGCACGATCATCGGCCGGCGCCGGTAGGTCTCGGCGACCCACCGGCCGACGGCGCGCCGCACGACCTGCGCGATGCGGTGCGTGTCGGTGATGCCCTCGGCCTCGGTGCGCGACAGTTCCATCTCCACGAGCGAGGCCGCGGCGTCGAGCGCCTTGGGGTCGTCGGAGAACCCGCGGCCGGACACGGTCGGCTGGCCCACGGCTCGTCCGGTCGCCGAGTCGACGACCACGGTGATCGCGATGAAGCCGCCCTCGCCGAGGATCAACCGGTCGGACAGCGTCGACTCACCGACGTCGCCCACCGACAACCCGTCGACGTAGACCTCGCCGATCTCGATCCGCCCGGTCGCCCGCGCCTGGCCGTCGACGAGGTCGACGACGACACCGTTCTCGGCGAGCACCACGTTCTCCGGCGCGACGCCGGTGCGGATCGCGAGCTCGCCGTTGGCCCGCAGGTGGCGCCACTCGCCGTGCACGGGCATGACGTTGCTCGGCCGGATCGCGTTGTACAGGAACAGCAGCTCACCCGCGGAGGCGTGCCCGGACACGTGCACCTTCGCGTTGCTCTGGTGCACCACCTCGGCACCGAGGCGCACGAGGCCGTTGATGACGCCGAACACCGCGTTCTCGTTGCCGGGGATCAGCGAACTGGCCAGCACCACGGTGTCGCCCGCGCGGATCGAGATCTGCCGGTGGTCGCCGCGCGCCATCCGCGACAGCGCCGACAGCGGCTCGCCCTGCGACCCGGTCGAGACGAACAGCACCTTGCTCTCGGGCAGGTTCACCGCCTCGTTGAGGTCGATGAGCAACCCCTCGGGCACGTTCAGCAGCCCCAGCTCGGCGGCGATGTTCATGTTGCGCACCATCGACCGGCCGACCAGGGCGATCCGCCTGCCGTGCTTGACGGCCGCGTCGAGCACCTGCTGCACGCGGTGCACGTGGCTGGCGAAGCACGCGACGATGACGCGCTGGTTGACCTTGCCGATGACGTCGTCGAGGACCGGACCGATCTCCCGTTCCGGGGTGACGAATCCGGGCACCTCGGCGTTGGTCGAGTCGACGCACAGCAGGTCGACGCCGTCGTCGCCGAGGCGGGCGAACCCGGCCAGGTCCGTGAGCCTGCCGTCGAGGGGCAGCTGGTCGAGCTTGATGTCGCCGGTGTGCAGCACGACGCCCGCGGGCGTGCGGATCGCGACGGCGAGCGCGTCCGGAATCGAGTGGTTGACCGCGAAGAACTCGAGATCGAACGCGCCGACCTCACGCCGCTCCCCTTCGGAGACTTCCACCAGCACGGGCTTCTGCTTGTGCTCGCGGCACTTCGCGGCCAGCAGCGCCAGGGTGAACGTCGAGCCGTACACCGGCAGGTCCGGGCGCAGCCGCAGCAGGAACGGCACGGCACCGATGTGGTCCTCGTGGCCGTGGGTCAGCACCAGACCGTCGATGTCGTCGAGGCGGTCCTCGATGGCCCGGAAGTCCGGCAGGATCAGGTCGACGCCGGGGTGCGGATCCTCGGGGAACAGCACGCCGCAGTCGACGATCAGCAGCCGGCCGCCGAACTCGAAGACGGTCATGTTGCGGCCGACCTCGCTGATGCCGCCGAGCGCGACGGTGCGCAGCGCGCCGTCCGGCAGTGCGGGTGGTGCGGAGGTCGGCCCCGGGCCGACCGAGAGTTCACTCACTGATGCAGTGTCCCAACGCTGGTGTGGGTGGTGGGCGTGACGTAGGCGGCGGCCTCGTCCGCACGCGCGACACGAGAGCCGGCCCAGTCCTCCGCTCGGTAGTCGTCGAGCGGCACGCCGGCCTGGGTCAGGTCCGCGGCGATCGCCTCGACCTGCTCCTCGGTGGCCGGCACGAGCGGCAGTCGGGGACCGCCGACGTCGTAGCCACGCAGGCGCAGGGCGGTCTTGGAGAACACGACACCGCCGACGCGGGAGAATGCACGATACACCGCGAGCATGCCGCGGTGGTTGGTCCGCGCCGTCGACGTGTCGCCGTCCTCGTAGGCCTCGATCATCGCACGGATCCGCCCGGCCACGACGTGGCCGATGACGCTGACGACGCCGGTCGCGCCGACCGACAGCCACGGCAGGTTCAGCGCGTCGTCGCCGGAGTAGTAGGCCAGGTGGGTGTTGGCGATGACCTCGCTGCCGGCCAGCAGGTCGCCCTTGGCGTCCTTGACGGCCACGATCCGCGGGTGCTCGGCGAGCCGGCGCAGCGTGTCGACCTCGATGGGCACGATCGACCGCGGCGGGATGTCGTAGAGCATCACGGGCAGCTCGGTGGAGTCGGCGACGGCCGTGAAGTGCGCCTGCACGCCCGCCTGGGCGGGCCGCGAGTAGTACGGCGTGACGACGAGCAGGCCGTGCGCCCCGGCCTTCGCGGCCTGCTGGGCGAGCTCGACGCTGTGCCGCGTGTCGTAGGTGCCCGCGCCGGCGACGACGGCCGCCCGGTCGCCGACCGCCTCGGACACCGCACGCACGAGGCGCGCCTTCTCCTCGTCGGTCGTCGTCGGGCTCTCGCCGGTCGTGCCGTTCACGACGAGGCCGTCGTTGCCGAGATCCACCAGGTGCTCGGCGATCTCCTGCGCCTTGTCGACGTCGAGCCGCCCCTCGGCGTCGAACGGGGTGATCATGGCGGTCAGCACGCGGCCGAACGGGCGGCCCGGTGCCGCCGTGGGCGCGGTAGGCAGTGCGGTCGACATGCCGCTGACGGTACCTCGTGCGGACGCGCCGCAGCGCGCGGACCACGTCCGCGAGCACCCCTCGCCCACCGATCCCGCTGTGCCGGAGGATCACCTGCCGGCGCCGGTCGGCACCGGAAGTTCTTCCGAACGCCGCCCCGGCGGGCCCGCTACCGCACCGGTCTCACTCGACGTCGCGGGTGACGGTGCTGTCGAGGCGGCCGCCCTCGGCGGGCACCGCGAAGCAGTAGATCGAGCGCACCGGGTCGTTGTCGTCGGTGATCGGACGGTTCCACTGGTCCTCGGTCGGCACCATCGCCAGGTACTGCAGACCGTCCCGCGCGGTGTCGCGGATGCGGTTGCTGTGGAACGACGCGGCGCACTTCGCCTCGGCGAAGGTGCGCACGTACTCGTCCCCGGGGTAGGACGCCGTGACCTCGTCGCCCGTCCCGGACTGCGACGGCGTCACCGACGCGTGGTCGAACATCTGCGCGTCGTGCGATTCGTCCTCGCAGCGCACGGCGTTGCTGTCCGAGAACGCCGTCCCCGGGGTGAGCGGGGTGTTCACGCACGGGCGCGTGCCGGGGTTGAAGTAGTAGTGCTCGATGTCGCCGCCCTGGCCGTAGGTCAGCGTCTCGGCCATGGCGCCGTCGGTGCCGCTCGACCAGATCGGCCTGCCGAGGAAGATCCCGCCGACCAGCAACGCCACCGCCGCGGCGGAACCGCCGATGAGCAGCGCCTTGCGCTTGCCGGCCGACATGCCGCCGGACGGTCCGCCGCCGGCCGTGTTCGGCATGGCGGTGGTCGGCGGTCCGCCGCCGGGGTGCATCGCCGTGGCGTGCGGTCCGGGCTGTCCGGCCATGGGGTATCCGGCGGTGGGTTGGCCGCCGGGCGGGGTCATCGCGGGCTGGCTCGCCGCGGTCAGCAGACCGCGCGCCTGACCGGCCGGGATCCGCGCCTCCGGCGCCGCGGTCAGCATGCCCGTGATCGCGGTGGCCAGCGGTCCGTGCGTGCGGGCCAGCTGCGGCGCCTCGTTCATGATCGCGTGCAGCGTGGCCGCGGTGGTCTGCCGTTCGAAGGGCAGCACGCCCTCGGCCGCGAAGTACAACGTCACGCCCAGCGACCACAGGTCCGACGCCGCCAGCGCCTCCTGACCGGCCACCCGCTCGGGCGACATGAACGCGGGCGAACCGATCAGCATCCCGCTGGTGGTGATCCGCGGGTCGTCGACGGCCTGCGCGATCCCGAAATCGGTCAGCTTCGCGCGGCCGTTCGGCGCGACCATGATGTTGCCGGGTTTGACGTCCCGGTGGACGATGCCGGCACGGTGCGCGGCCTCCAGGGCCGACAGCACCTGCTCGCCGATGCGGGCGACCTCGTGCAACGGCAGCGGGCCCCGCTCGGCGACCAGGTCCGACAGGGTCGGCGCCTCGACGAGCTCCATCACGATGAACGTCGCGTCCCCCTCGGTGACGACGTCGAACACCGTCACCACGGCCGGATCGTTCAGCCGGCCACCCGTGCGCACCTCGCGCAGCACGCGTTCGGAGAACACCGTGGCGCTCTCCCCGTCCGGCAGCCGCAGTTCCTTGATCGCGACATGCCGCCCGATCACGGTGTCCTCGGCACGCCACACGACACCCATCCCGCCCCGCCCCAACTCGGCCAGCAGGCGGTAGCGGTCGGCCACGGTCCGCGCCGGACGGTGGGCGTGGGTGGTCGAATCCTGGTTCGGGGCGTTCTCGGTCACGCGGTGGCCTCACTTCGTCCAACTGGGTGCGCGCCGATAGTAACGACGCCTATCACCTCAGACGTCCGAAACGTCCACCTCGTGCCCTGCGCCACGCAACGCGTCGACGGCGCGGTCCAGATCGACGGCCTTGACCAGCAGGTGATCGGTGTCGAACGTGGAGATGCCGAACAGCGCGACCCCGGCCGCGGCCAGCTCGTTCGACAGGGCGGCCACGATGCCGGTGAGCGTGAACGCCAACGGTCCGCGAACCGTGAGCAGCCGCCAGCCGCGCTCGGCCTGCGCCGCGGCGGGCGCGACGTCCGACGGGCACACCACCGATGTCTCGTCGCCGGTGCGCGTGACGGACACGAACACCCCGTCGGTGCGGTCGAACAGCCCGGACGGAACGGGTTCGGCGGCGTCGAGGCGGACTACCGCGTACTCCCCCGGCTTGACGTCGATGGCGAGCCGGCGCACCGCGGATCAGCCTCGGCCACGCGCGGGCTGGTGGCGACCTCGGTGCCGTCGGGCAACGTGGAGATCGTGAAGTCGGAGAAGACGTTCTCGGCCGCCTTCTGCAGCTCCCGCAGGCACGCCACGGCCAGTGCGCGGATCTCGACGTCGGCGTGCTCGGTGGCGCGCATCGCGATGAAGTGCCGCCAGGCGCGGTAGTTGCCGGTGACCACGATGCGGGTCTCGGTGGCGTTCGGCAGTACGGCGCGCGCGGCCTGCCGGGCCTGCTTGCGGCGCAGCGTGGCGTTGGGCGCGTCGGCGAACTTCTCCTCGAGGCCGGCGAGCAGCTCGGTGTAGGCGTCCACGCTGGCCTGCGAGGCCGCCAGGAACTTCTCGTGCAGCTCCGGGTCCTCGGCGATGACGTCCGGCTCGACGAACGCGGCGTCCTTCTCCGGCACGTACCGCTGCGAGAGCTGCGAGTACGAGAAGTGCCGGTGGCGGATGAGCTCGTGGGTCAGCGACCGGGAGATGCCCGTCAGGTAGAAGGTCACCGAGCCGTGCTCCAGCACCGACAGGTGGCCGACCTCGATGATGTGGTCGAGGTAGCCGGCGTTGGTCGCGGTCCTCGGGTTGGGCTTCTGCCACGACTGGTAGCAGGCCCTGCCCGCGAACTCTGCGAGCGCCTGCCCGCCGTCGGCGTCGGTGCTCCACGCCACGTCCTCCGGCGGGAAGAACTCCGTCTTCGCGATCAACCGCACCTGCGGCGACACCGTCTCGGCCACGTCCGACTCCCTCACGTCTCGACCCCGGTCTGTTCGACCCGAGCAGCGGGCCCGTCGGCCCCTGCTCGCTGCATCGCGCAGCGTACTTGCCGGCACCGACGATCGTCGGGACCGCCCGGCCCGAACGCCAGCCGACGTCACCCCGCTCCTCCGATGACGCCTTGCGTGATGTCAACTATGACGTCACCATGGGGTCATGGACCTCACCCCGTATCTGGACCGGCTGCGCGAGGACCTCGCGACGAGCGCCTCCGCCGGCGACGAGGAGCTGCAGCGGGCCGCCACGGTGCTGTCGGCGGCACTCGAACCGGCGGCGCGGCTGACGCTGATGAACGCCCTCGCCGACATGGCCGCCGAGGTCAGCTCCCACCTGGACGAACACACCGTCGACGTGCGGCTGGACGGGCGCGACGTGCGGGTCGTCGTCGAACGCCCCGCCCCCGCCGGCCCGGACGCCGGCGGTGCGGGCGAGGCCGGGACGCCCGGCCCGGACGCCGGCTTCTCGTTCGATGACATCACCGACATCACCGGAGCCTCGGGTGACATCAGCCGGATCACCTTGCGCATCGTCGAGCAGATCAAGGCGCAGGCCGAGCAGGCCGCCGCGGCGCAGGGGCTGTCGTTGAACTCGTTCGTCGCGCAGGCCGTTCAGCAGGCACTGCGAGCGGGTCAGCACCCCCACGGGGGATCGTGGGGCGGCCCGCCGTGGCAACACCCCGGCCGGGGCCGCGAGGACCGGCCGTGGGAACGGCGCCGCGGACCGCGCCGCGGCCACGACCGACCCGGGCGCAGGCCCGACCAGCGCGGGGCCGACCAGGACAAGCAGGACGACCAGCAGGCGGGCCGGCCGCGGACCGACCGCTCGCATCTGCACGGATGGGTGGAGGGCTGATCATGAGCGAGCAGCCGGCGGACCCGGTCCGCGTCGAGACCTTCGACCTCGACGCGACCGCACCGGTGGAGGTGGACGTCGACATCCCGTTCGGGTCGGTGACGGTCCTGCTCGGGGACGGACCGTTCTCGGCGACCGTGCGCCACGACCCGGACGCGCATCTGCCGTGGACCGACAGCGTGACGAGCCTGCTCAGCTGGGTGGGCGACCGGTTCGGCGCGGCCGAACTGGCGGGCACTCCGTCCGACGCGGTGGCGCAGTCGCGGATCGAGGCCGACGACGGTCGCATCGTCGTGCGCGGACCGGGCGCGTTGCCGCTGCACGCGGTGCCGCTGGGCGTCACGGTGCACGCCCCGACCGGCAGCTCCGTCCGCGTACGCGCCGCCGCGGGTCCGGTCACGGTCGACGGCACCGCCGGTGACGCCGAGCTGAGCACCGGGTCGGGCGGCGTGACCGTGAGTGCGGCCGAGGGCGCGGTGACGATCCGCGCCGGCGGTGGCGACGTCACGGCCGGCGCGCTGCGCGGCGGGGTCCAGCTGCGCTCCAAGGGCGACGTCGACATCGCGCTGGTGGGCGGCCCGTCGGCGGTGACGACCAGCGCCGGCGACGTGCGCCTCGGCGAGGTCGCCGGCGACACGCTCATCCGCACCAGCAACGGCGACGTGACCCTCTCCGACGCCGCGGCCGGGGAGATCGACGCGACGACCGGGTCGGGCACGATCCGCGTCGGCGTGCGGTCCGGGGTGGCCGCGGAGATCGACCTGTCGTCCGGTTCCGGGCGTGCGATCAGCGAACTCGACGTCGCCGACATGGCTCCCGACCGCGACGTGCCTCTGTCGGTGCGGGCGCGCACGGGCGTCGGCGACGCCATCGTGTGCCGGGCGCTCACCGCGACCGCGGGCTGACCTCCGCCCTCAGCTCGGCGGCCAGGTTCCCGGCGTCGCCGACGGCGACGTCGTCGAGTTCCAACCACGCGGCCGTCTCGCGCAGCTGGGCGGCGAGCTCGGCGGCGACGCGGCGACGGTCGACGCCGCGCCCGTCGAGGTCCGGTTCGGCGAAGACGCCGGGCACCCGCAGCACGGAGGCGGCGCGGTCGGCCTTGAGGTCGACGCGACCCACCAGCTGCCCGTCGAGCAGGAACGGGAACACGTAGTAGCCGTACTCCCGTTTCGCGGCGGGCACGTAGATCTCGATGCGGTAGCGGAACCCGAACAGCCGCTCGGTGCGGGCGCGTTCCCAGATCAGCGGGTCGAACGGGCACAGCAACGCGCGGCCGGTCACGCTGCGCGGAGTCGTCGCGTCGCTGTGCCGGTACGCGTGCCGGTCCCATCCCTCGACCCGCACCGGTTCGAGGGTGCCGTCCTCGACCAGCTCCCCGACGGCCGTGCGCGCGACCTCCGGACCGAGGCGGTAGTAGTCCCGCAGGTCCGTCTCGGTGCCGACGCCGAGCGCGTCGGCCGCGTTGGCCACCAGCCGGCGCGCCGCCTCGGCCGGGTCGACGCGACGCTCACGGACGTGCGCCGGCAGCACCCGCTCGGTCAGGTCGTAGCAGCGTTCGAACCCGCGGCGCGTGCCCGTGCTCAACTCCCCCGTGCCGAACAGCCACTCGCACACCTTCTTGACGTCCGAACGCTCCCACCAGGCCCCCGGCGTGCGGCGCTCCCCGCCCGTCAACGCGCGTTCGATCGCACCCGCGCCCACCGGCCCGAGGTCCTTGACCACCGCCAGGATGTCGTCGACCAGCCCCGTCGACTCGTCCACCAGCCGTTCGTAGCCGCGCCACCAGCCGCGACGCTTCGCCCCCGACATCAACAACGGCCAGTCCTCCACCGGGACCAGGCTCGCCTCGTGCGCCCAGCACTCCACCAGCAGCCGCGGCCTGCGCGCCGTGTCCACCCAGGCCGCGTCGTCGACGAGCGCCGGATCGTAGGGACCCAACCGGGCCAACAACGGCGCGTAGTGCGCTCGCATCGCCACGTTCACCGAGTCCAGCTGCAGGAGCTTGATCCGGTTGAGCGTCCCCGTCAGCTGCCGACGGGTCGGTTCCCGGGCCGCGGGAGCGGCCGTGCCTGCCGTGGGAGCCGGTTTCCGGGCCGCGGGGGCGGCGGCCAGGCCCTGGGCTTTCAGGGCCGTCCTGCGGGCTGTGTCGAGGCGGAGGGTACGCACGCCCGTGATCGTGGCACGCCCCACCGACAGTCCGGTGTCAGCATCTCACGTCGCCGTGTCGGCATCCTGCGCGCGCGTGTCAGCGTTTCACGTCGCCGTGTTGACACGTGGCGGCACGAGATCTGCACTCGGCACGGCGAGATCCGCCTCCCGCGCCTCGAGAGCTGCGTTCAGTTCCCCGAGGGCTGCGTGAGCGATGTGGTGTTCCAGATCCACATGCCGCCCTGCTGTCGTCCCGAGTTGCCCAGCAACTGCTCGACCGTGGCCCGCAGCGGCACCACGTTCGGGTGGTCGTCGCGCAAGGCGACCACGTCCGAATGCCAGTACCGCAGATCCTCGACCGCCTGCTCGCGTTCGGCCTCGCCGACCGTCGTGGCCATGCCCGTCTCGTCGACCTCGGCCAACAGCTCCGACGTCGGCGTCCGCTGCGCACCGTAAACGCCCCCACCGTCCTCACCGGGCCCCACGAAGTAGCCCTCCGACAGCCGGAACTCCAAGCCCTGATCCACCTGCCAATGCAACGGATCCGCGTACCCCGCGCTCGGCAACGGCACGATCGTCACAGCCCGGCCGTCCCGGACATGGTTCTGCCACTGGCCCGACGCGAAGAACTCGGGCACCTCGTCCCGCGCCCCCACCGGCAACGCCATCGGCATGATCGGCACCAACGCCACCACCAGCGCACCGCACCAACTCACCTGCGCGAAATGCCGCCACTCCGCCTGCCACCGCAGCCCCAGCACCCGCTGCGTCGCCATCGCCAACAGAATCCCTGCCAACGGCGCACACGCCAGCGCGAACCGCGACTCCAACACCGCGTCCAACAACGGCGCGTCGTACAACGCCATCCACGGGCCCGGGATCGACGTGCCCTCGCCGTGCACCACCAACAGCACACCCATCGAGATCCACGCCATCACGAACATCGACACCGCCACCGCACGCGCCAGCGCCACCCGCCACAACGCGACCGTCACCGCCACCAACACCAGGATCAAGGGCCATCCGAAGAACGCGTTCTCCTCGGTGCGGTTCATCGACAACTCGACCGCCGACTCCTCCGAACCCGCCAACGAGTTCGACGCATACGCCGTGAACGCCGCCAGGTCGTTGCCGTTCAGCCCGTGCTCGATCCCCTGATAACTCTGCGGACCCGCGAACTGCCACCACAACGGCACCGCCACGAGCACCGCCGCCACCGCGCCACCGACGGCCACGCCCGTCGCCATCGGACGCACCATCGCCGCCACCTCCGCCGGCCGCGACAACGCGTACACCACGGCGAACACCACCATCGCCACCGCGGCGATCAGCAACGACTCCTCGCCGACGAACACCTGGAACGCCGCCAGCAGCCCCAGAATCACGCCGTGATGCACCGGCCGCTCGCCGCGCGCCAACAACACCAACCGGTGCACCAACAGCGGAATCACCAGCAGCACCACGAAATTCGGGTGCGCGTTGGCGTGCGACACGATCGGCGGCGCGAACGCCGCCACCGACGCACCGAGCACCGCGGCGCCCCGACCGTCCACGATGTACCGAGACAACAGCCAGTACCAGGCGAACGCCGTCGCCGCGATACCGCCGCTCAACGTCAACGTCCACGTCACCGTCGGTCCGAACAGGACCGTCACCGGCGTCAACGGAACCCCGAAACCCAACATCGCCGTATTGGCCATCAGGTTCACGCCGAGCGGGAAGTTCTGCAGATCCGTGTGCAACGGATTCGACAACGTCAGCACGTTCTCCGCCGTCACGGCGAAGAACCACTCCCACATGTTCTGGTCCTGGCCCGCGTACGCCAGATAGCCCGAGTCGAGATGCCACCACAGGTCGCGGTACAACAACACGCCCGCCGCGACGAAACCCACCAACACCAGGACGTCGACAATCCGGCCCCGCACATGGGAATCCGGCCGCACCACCGAACTCGGCGCGGCCCACACCGCGGAACTCACGGCGTGACCACTCGTGCCAGGAAGTACACCGCCCCCGTCGCCGCGTGCCGCACCAACAGCAGGAACGGACGGTTCACGTCGACCACCACGGGCTCGTCCGTCGGCATCGAGACCAACCGCATCGTCGCCGCCGTCGCCGCCGCGCCCTCGACACCGCTCTCGTCGACGCGCAACACCGCCTGGTGCAGCACATCCGACACGCACAACCGCGGATCCTCCGACAACGCACCGAAATCGGCCTGGGGCGTGAACATCCGCCGCACCCCGAGCCCGCGCAACGCATCACCCCACGCGGACGGCACGTCCAACGACACCCGCGGCATCGTCAACCGCACCCGCTGTCGGCGCACGCCACCCAGCAGGTCACCGAGCACGTGCTCGTCCAGTGCGGACTCGGCATCGGCCAACCGCCGGTCCGGCAGCAACACCACGGCCTCGACGCCGCCCACCGCCGGCACCGACACCAACTGCCAGCCCGCGGCCTCGGCATACCCCAGGCGCGTCGTCTGCCGCATCATCGGCACCGGCAGCGGTCCGTCCGGCGTGTGGAAGTCCCGCTCGGCCGTGTCCCCCTCCGGGAACGGATGCTGCCACTCCGCCCGCAGGTACAGCGCGTTCACCAACGTCGCCACCGTGTCGCCGCCGATCGAACCCGACGGCAACAGCTCCGGAACGAGGTCCCGGGTCGTGGCCGCCACGTCGGCGTTGATCCGCGCCCGCGCGCCCTCCGGGTCGTCCACGAACGGGGCCTGCGCCACGCGCCCGACGGCCACTGGGCGAGCGCGTCGGCGTACCCGTCGGCGATCGGCAGGCCGTCCCAGGCCCACAACGTGTTCGACACCGCCAGCTGCGGTTCCGCGCGGCCCCGCGCCTGCTCGAGCTTCGCCGCCGCGGCCAACAGCTCGGCCTGCTCGGCGGGCGTCGAATCGTCGCCGGCGAGCAGCTCGGCGACCTCGCGGGCCGTCTCCCCTCTCGCCGCGTCGGTCACCAGCCCCAACGCGCTCGCCGCCGAGTACGGCGACACGCACGCGTCACTGTCCCCCGCCGTGGCGCGGTGCACGGCCAACGCGAACCGCAGATGTGCCAACTCTCCCCTGGCAGCCATTCCGTGACCGTATCGTCATCGACGTGAACTAGGCGTGGCGGCCCGTGTGCCAGGCATGCCACGCGTGGGCCTGCGCGTCGGTCAACGTCGCCACCTGGTCGATCACCACCCGCAGTCGCGCCGCGTCGTCCGGCGCCGACCGCCACACGTGCGCATACACCGGTTCGAGCGCGTCCGGCGACCGGGCCAGCAGCACGTCGACCAGCTCGGCGAGCAGCTCCCGCTGCCCCTCCTGCATCACCAGCCTGCGCCGGTCGCTCAACACGTACCGCACCGCCAGCGCCTTCAACAGCGCCACCTCCGCGCGCACCCGAGCGGGCACGCGCAGGTCGGCGGCGTGGCGCACCAGCGGCGCGTCGCCGTACACGGCGCGCGTCTCGGTCACCGCCGCCGACGCGTACCGGCCCACCAGCACGCTCGTCAGTCTCTTCAACGCGACCTGCGCGCCGAGCGTCGAGTCGTAGTCCTGCCGGGCCAGCTCCGCCACCCCCGGCAACGTCAACAGTCCCGCGGCCGCGTCCTCGACGGCCGACACCGGCTCCGACGTGAAGTACTTCGCCGCCAGCTGTGCCACCGCCGTGCGCTCGGCCTCGTCGACCAGCACCCGCAGCGAGATGCGGCCCGCGCGCACCCCGTCCTCGACGTCGTGCACCGAGTAGGCCACGTCGTCGGCCCAGTCCATGATCTGCGCCTCGATGCAGCAGCGGTCGCCGTCGGCGCCCTCGCGCATCCACGTGAACACGTCCACGTCGTCGGCGTAGACCCCGAACTTCGGGGTTCCGGCTCCACGCGGCCACGGATACTTCGTCGCGGCGTCGAGGCTGGCGCGCGTGAGGTTCAACCCCAACGTCGCCGGCGCCGAGTCCTCAGCCTCCGAGTCCGCGGCTGGGCCCGCCGACTCCGGCCCGAGCACCTTGGGTTCGAGGCGGGTGAGGATCCGCAGCGTCTGCGCGTTGCCCTCGAACCCGCCGCACGCCTGCGCGACCTCGTTCAGCGCCTGTTCTCCGTTGTGCCCGAACGGCGGATGGCCGATGTCGTGGGCCAGGCCGGCCGTGTCGACGATGTCCGGGTCCGTGCCCAGGTCCTCGGCGATCCCCCTGCCGATCTGGGCGACCTCGAGCGAATGCGTCAGCCGTGTCCGCGGCACGCCGCTGACCTCTGCACCCTCGCCCGGGCCGACAACCTGCGTCTTGCCGGCGAGCCTGCGCAGCGCGGCCGAGTGCAGCACCCGCGCCCGGTCCCGGGCGAACGCGGTCCGCGTGTCCCCACGGGCGCTGTCCCAGCCGCCGTCCTTGGCCGGTTCGGCACTGGGCCGGGCGCGATCATGCTCGGTGTACGACACGTGCGCAGTGTACGAAACGGGCGCAACCTCCGGCGGTTGTTCGGCAGGACCCGCCGGACCCGTCAGGAACGCACGCTGTCGACGCCGAGCAGGTGGTAGTACAGCAGCGCCGCGGTCTCCCGCGTGATGTACCAGGCCTGGGTCTCGCGGGTCTGCACGATGGGCCCGGAGTGGGTCGGCGACGTCCACGACGTGACGCCCTGGTCCTCGAGCATCGTCTTGGCCCGCAGCGAATGCCACGGATCGCTGACGATCACCGACGTCTCCCAGCCGTGCTGTTTCGCCTCACGGGCCGCGGCCTCCAACGACTTCAGCGTGTCGTTGCCCTCCGGCACGGTGACGACGTCCTCGGCGGGCACGCCGAGTCCGGTCAGCCACGTCGTGCCGGCCTGCGCCTCGCTGTAGGTGTCGCCCTGCGCCCGGCCACCGGTGGTGACGATGCGCGGGGCGACACCCTCGTCGTAGAGCTCCTTGGCCTGCGCCAACCGGTAGGTGAACACCTGCGACGGCGTGCCGTTGTACTGGGCGGCGCCCAGCACGACGATCGCGTCGACGTTCGGCCGTTCATCGGCCCGCGCGACGTACCAGACCCGCAGCGCGGTGCCCAGCACGAGCACGAGCGCCATCAGGACGACCCCGGCCACGGCGCGGCGCACCCACCGCGTCACATCCACGGACGTCGACTCTCAGCAGCCGATGAGGCGAGCAGCCAGATACGACTCCAGCTGGTCGATCGCGATGCGCTCCTGGTTCATCGTGTCGCGCTCGCGGACGGTCACGGCGTGGTCGTCGAGGGTGTCGAAGTCGACGGTCACGCAGAACGGCGTGCCGATCTCCTCCTGCCGCCGGTAGCGCTTGCCGATGGACTGGGCGTCGTCGAAGTCGACGTTCCAGTGCTTGCGCAGCATGGCCGCGATGTCCTTGGCCTTCGGGGTGAGGTCGGAGTTGCGCGACAACGGCAGCACCGCGACCTTGTACGGCGCCAACCGCGGGTCGATCTTCAGCACCGTGCGCTTGTCGACCCCGCCCTTGGCGTTCGGGACCTCGTCCTCGGTGTAGGCGTCCAGCAGGAACGCCATCATCGGCCGGCCGACACCGGCCGCGGGCTCGATGACGAACGGCCGGTAGCGCTGTCCGCCGGCCTGATCGAAGTACGACAGGTCGACGCCGGAGTGGTTGGAGTGCGTCGTGAGGTCGAAGTCGGTGCGGTTCGCGATGCCCTCGAGCTCACCCCACTCCTGGCCGGCGGAGAACTGGAAGCGGTACTCGATGTCGACGGTCCGCTTCGCGTAGTGCGACAGCTTCTCCTTCGGGTGCTCGAAGTGCCGCAGGTTCTCCCTGGCGATGCCCAGGTCGGTGTACCAGTCTGTGCGCAGGTCGATCCAGTACTGGTGCCACTTCTCGTCCTCGCCCGGCTCGACGAAGAACTCCATCTCCATCTGCTCGAACTCGCGGGTACGGAAGATGAAGTTGCCGGGCGTGATCTCGTTGCGGAACGACTTGCCGATCTGGCCGATCCCGAACGGCGGCTTCTTGCGCGCCGTGGTCTGCACGTTGAGGAAGTTCACGAAGATGCCCTGGGCCGTCTCGGGCCGCAGGTAGTGCAGACCCTCCTCGGACTCCACCGGACCCAGATGGGTCTTGAGCATCATGTTGAACTCGCGCGGCTCGGTGTACTGGCCGCGGTTGCCGCAGTTCGGGCACGGCACCTGCGACAGGTCGTCCTCGTCGACCTCGGTGCCGGTGCGCTCGGCGTAATCCTCGGCCAGCTGGTCGGACCGGAAGCGGCGGTGGCACTCGAGGCACTCGACGAGCGGGTCGTTGAACGCGTTGACGTGCCCGGAGGCCTCCCACACCTGGCGGGGCAGGATCACCGACGAGTCGATCCCGACGACGTCGTCCCGGCTCTGCACCATGGCCTTCCACCACTGGCGCTTGATGTTGTCCTTCAGCTCGACGCCGAGTGGTCCGTAGTCCCACGCAGACCGGGTACCGCCGTAGATCTCCCCCGAGGGGAAGACGAAGCCACGACGCTTGCAGAGGTTGACGACGGTCTCGATGCTGTTGGCGGGCACTCCACGCTCCGTGGGAACTATCGCAGTGGTGGTTCGATGCAGGTGTCGATGCAGTGTCGCCCGAAGCCTGGTCGCACGCGGTGCAGCTGGCTGCCGCGGGCGCTTCGATGCGGTCCTGCGTCGATGTGAACCACCAGACTAGCGTCGCCCACCCGGGGCCCGGCCGAGGGGCGGGCGCGGTGAGCAGCGCTTCGGCGCCGGTGGCCTGGCGCTACCGCCTAGAATGGTCGCGACACGCCGGGACGCACTCGAAGCCGACACCGAGGAGGGGCCATCACCGCCGACATCACCGGAGCAGGCGAACCCGGGACGGGCGATGCCGTCCCGCCGCCCCACGATCACTCCGTCGGGTCCGCGGCCCCGCCGACGCCGCCGCCCTCGACGGAGGCCCTGGCCGACGCGGGTGAGCTGCTGCGCGCGCTCGCGGCGCCGGTGCGCATCGCCATCGTGCTCCAGTTGCGCGACGGCGACCGGTGCGTGCACGAGCTCGTCGAGGCCCTCGACGTGGCCCAGCCGTTGATCAGCCAGCACCTGCGGGTACTCAAGTCGGCGGGCGTCGTACACGGTCAGCGTCGCGGCCGGGAGGTCGCCTACCGGCTGGTCGATGATCACCTGGCGCATATCGTGGTGGATGCGGTCGCACACGTGCAGGAGGAGGCGAAGCGATGACCACGTCGGCGGACACGTCGAACACGAAGGCCCCGCTGCCGGGGCGCAGGGCCACCCGGCAACGCGCCGCGGTCGTCGACCTGCTGGCCGACGTCAACGACTTCCGCTCCGCCCAGGAGCTGCACGACGAGCTCCGCAGGCGCGGCGAGGGCATCGGGCTCACGACCGTCTACCGCACGTTGCAGTCGCTGAGCGAGGCCGACGAGATCGACGTGCTGCGCACCGACTCCGGCGAGGCGCTGTACCGGCGCTGCTCCGAGCACCATCACCACCACCTGGTGTGCCGCAGCTGCGGCTACACCGTCGAGGTGGAGGGCCCGGCCGTGGAGCGATGGGCGCAGAAGATCGCCGACGGCAACGGCTTCTCCGACATCAGCCACATGATCGAGATCATGGGCACCTGCGCCACCTGCACGAACGCGGGGGCCGATGCCGGGCCTGCGGCCGAGGCCTGACCCGGGGCCTGATCACGTCTCGTACGGGTCGCCCGGCTCCGGGATCTCGCGCAACGTCTGCACCTCGACCGCGGGCACGTAGTCGGTGTCCCGGCGGTCCCCGCCGTCGACGAGCCGCCCGGTGACGACGACCCAGGTGTCGGCGGGCAGCAGGTCGGCCTGCCCACCGTCCAGCTGGGCGCGCAGCGCGAACGCGTCGGCCGCGCAGCAGCCGATCACCATGCGGGCCAGCTGCGGGCCGTCCTCTGTGGGCACGACGAACCCGGTGAGCCGCACCGTCCGCTCCTCGAGCGCGCCCGACTCGTCCCAGCCGGCGCGGGTGACGAAGTCGGTCATCGACATCGGCACGACGTCCCCGGCCGGCAGCGGCCCGAACTCGGTGTCGGCGGGTTGGAAGTTCTGCCGCTCGCGCAGCACCGAATCGGCGCCCAGCGCCGGCGGTGCCACCAGCAGGACCGCCAGCACGGGCGCGAGGATCAACCACGCGGACCTGGCGCCGTGTTCGTGATGGTGCGCGTCGTGCCCCGGATCGTCGCCCGCAGCATCCGCGGAGTCGTCGTCCGCCCCGGCGCCCGAGGACGCGCGGACGTCCCGCACGATCGCGACGGCGCCGAGCAGCACGGTGATGATGCCCGCGATGACGATCCACGGCAGGTGGGCGCCCTTGACGTAGCGCAGGTAGTCGCCCGTGATCGCGATCTTCAGCAGCGCACCGCCGAGCAGCAGCAGCACGATGTTCTGCGTCTCGCGTTTCATCGCACGCCTCCGAGGAACAGCACGCCCGCGCCGACGCCGCACAGGAGCGCGACGACGAACGTGGCGGGGGCGAAGCGCAGCGCGAACCGGCGGCCGAACGTGCCGGCCTGCAGCGCGAACAGCTTGAGGTCGATGGCGGGGCCGACGACGAGGAACACCAGCCGCGGCAGCAGCGGCAACGCCGACAGCGACGCCGCGACGAACGCATCGGCCTCGCTGCACAGCGACAGCACGACCGCCAGCACAGCCATGACCAGCACGGCGAGCACGATCTGCTCGCCGAGGGTGGAGAACCACTCGGCGGGGATGAGCACGCCGAAGGCCGCGGCGACGGCGGCGCCGAGCACGAGGAACCCGGCCGCGTCGACGAGGTCGGCGCGCGCGGTCTCGGCGAACACCCGCCACCGCCGCTTGCCCTCGACCTCGGGCATCCGCCGCAGGGCACGTTCGGCGATCCATTCGAGTTTGCCCCAGCGCATCCACAACCAGCCCATGAACAGGGCCGTCGCGAACGAGCCGACGAACCGGGCGGCGACCATGGCCGGTTCCCCGGGGAAGGCCACGACGGTCGACACGAGCACGATCGGGTTGACCGCGGGCGCGGCGAGCAGGAAGGTCAGCGCCGCCGCGGGTGCCACGCCCTGCCCCATGAGCCGCCGGGCCACCGGCACCGAGGCGCATTCGCAGCCGGCGAGCACGATGCCGGACGTTCCCGCGACGCCGACGGCCGCGGATTCCCGACGCGGCAGCACCTTGCGCAGCAACGAGGCGGGCACGAACGCGGCGATCGCCCCGCTCAGCAGCACGCCGAGGACCAGGAACGGCAGCGCCTGGACGCAGATGGCCACGAACACCGTCGACGCCGTGCGCAGGGCCGGCACGTCGAACAGCTCGCGCAGCCAGTTCTGGCCGAGGATCGCGAGCACCAGCAGGGCGCACAGCACCTGCATCGAGGTGATGCGCCCTCTGCCCCGCGCGCCGCGGGGGTTGTCGACAACGGTTTCCATGACGGGCCTCATGGTGCCAGGTGCCGCGAACGCCGCCGCCGCGACCGCGCGGGTCCGCTCAGCCGTCGACGATCTCGGAACGCACCTGGGACGCGGTGGACACGACCAGCATCAGCAGGGTTCCCAGCGGGGCCGGGTCGAGTCCCTGGGCGGGGAAGGCGTATCGCAGCGTGACGTCCATGCCGCTCTCGTTGTGCACGATGCCGAGCGTGCCGAACAGGCCCTGACCGGCGCGTTCGGCCACGACGGCAGCGAGTTTCGGGTCGTCGGGCAGATCCCACGCGACGACGCAGGTCAGGCTCAGCACGAGCAGACCGTCGGCGAGCCGCATCGCCTGCACCACGCACGGCACGTCGGAGTGTTTGAACGTGAGCGTGCCGTCGTCGTCGACCTGCACGTCGAGGTAGCTCTCGAGCGCGTCCTTCGCGGCGGCCAGCAGTTCGGCGGTATCGGCGGCCTCGGTCGTCATGCGGGGTCCCTCCCGGGATCATCGGTGTCGCCGCCCGCGCCGGTGTCGTCGGCGGTATCGGTGGGCGCGGCGGTGCTCTGGTCGGCGCCGCTCCGGCTCTGGTCGATCGCGGCGCCGAAGCGGCGGTCGCGCTTGGCGTACTCGAGGCACGCGTCCCACAGCTGGGTGCGGTCGAAGTCGGGGAACAGGGTGTCCTGGAAGACGAACTCGGCGTAGGCCGCCTCCCACAGCAGGAAGTTCGACGTGCGCAGCTCGCCGGAAGGGCGCAGGAACAGGTCGACGTCGGGCATCTCCGGCTGGTACAGGTACTTCGCGATGGTGCGCTCGTCGACCTTGTCGGGGTTGATCTCCCCGGCCGCGGCGGCCTGCGCGATGCGGCGCGCGGCGTCGCCGATCTCGGCGCGTCCGCCGTAGTTGACGCACATCGTCATGTTCAGCCGCGTGTTGTGCCGGGTCTTCTCCTCGGCGGCCTCGAGCTCCTTGATGACGCTGCGCCACAGCTTGGGCCTGCGGCCGGCCCAGCGGATCCGCACGCCGATGGAACCGAGGTAGTCGACCTGGCGGCGGATGGTGTCGCGGTTGAAGCCCATGAGGAACCGCACCTCGTCGGGGCTGCGTTTCCAGTTCTCGGTGGAGAACGCGTACACCGACAGCCATTTCACGCCCAGTTCGACGGCGCCGCTGGCCACGTCGATCATGACCTGCTCGCCGCGCTTGTGCCCCTCGATGCGGGGCATGCCGCGCTGGTTGGCCCAACGGCCGTTGCCGTCCATGACGAGCGCGACGTGTTCGGGCACCAGCTCGGGCGGGATCGCAGGCGGCCGGGCGCCGGAGGGGTGCGGGTCAGGTGCCCGCGTCTCTCGGATCACCTGCGCTTCGCGCGCCTTCCGCCGCACCTGCCACCTCCGCCTTCCCTGGCACGTCTGCTGTGGTCGTTTCCCGGCCGTCCCCGGTGTCGTCGGGGTCCGCCGGTTCGGGTTCGTGCGGGTTCGACCCTAACGCGGCGGTCAGTGGCGCCTCGCGGGCACGGCGTTCGACGAACGGCAGCGACCGGAGTTGCCGTTCGAGGTGCCATTGCAGATGGGCGGCGACGAGCCCGCTCGCGTCGCGGCGCACGGCCTGGGTGGTGGCCTCGGCGGCGTCCCAGTCGCCGTGCAGCAGGCCGGCCATGAGCACGAGCACGTCGGGGGCCGGATGCACCGAGCCCGGGATGCGGCAGCGGGTGCACAGCAGCCCGCCCGCCTGGACGTTGAACGCCGCGTGCGGGCCGTGTTCGCCGCAGCGGGCGCATTCGGTGAGGGCCGGTTCCCAGCCGGCGAACGCCATGGCCCGCAGCAGGAACGCGTCGAGCACGAGGGAGGCGTCGCGGTCGCCGCCGGCGAGGGCGCGCAACGCACCGCACACGAGCAGGTACAGCTTGAGTGCGGGCTGCTCCTCCTCGGCGGCGAGCCGGTCGGCCGTCTCGACGATCGCGGCGGCCGCGGTGTAGGCCTGGTAGTCGCCCACGATCGGCAGGGCGAACGCGTCGACCGTCTGCACCTGGGTGACGACGTCGAGGGTGCGGCCGGTGTAGAACTGCACGTCGACGTGGCCGAACGGTTCGAGCCGGGCGCCGAAACGGGACGTCGTGCGCCGCACACCCTTGGCCACCGCGCGCACCTTGCCGTGGCGCCGCGTCAGCAACGTGATGATGCGGTCGGCCTCACCGAGCTTGTGCACACGCAGCACGACGCCGGTGTCCCGATACAGACTCACCGGGACATGATCCCACGACCCGCCGACACCCGGCCGGCACCGGCGGGCCCGTGATCGTGATCGTGGCCGTGGATCAGCGCCCCGGCTCGAGACCCGTCTGTCAGGTGGACCGGAACCATTCCCCTGCCGGGAGCCCACGGAACACCCACCACGCGGTCGTGAGCACGATCAGGCCGGCTACGAGGGCCTTACCGACACCGCCGGCCGGCCACCACCGGGACGCGCGGCCGGTTTCCCAGCGCGCCAACGCGACGAGCACCACTGCCAGCAGCGGTGCCAGGACACCCACGGCGAAGGCATTGTGGCCGAGCGCGCCGAGAACATCGCCCCGCAGGAGATCGCCCACAGCGCGACTGCCACCGCAGAAAGGACAGCCGACCCCGGTCAGGGCCCGGAACCAGCAAGGCACGACGACCACGCCGGTGCCCAGGGCGAGACCGCAGGCGAGGCCGCCACCCGCGAGCGCCGGCGTGACACGCATGGCGTGCCACGGCCGGACCGCCCGCGGGGACGTCATGTCAGTAGTTGACCGGCTTGGTCGAGATCACGTAGGTCTTCGCGGCCTTGTCGTGCCAGCCCTGGCGACCCTGCTCGTCGAAGAACGGCGACAGGATCATCAGGAGGCTGACGATCCCGCCGATGCAGGGGATCAGCCCGGGGCCGAACAGGCACGCGATCCGGGTGAACGCGGGCCCGGCACGACCTCTCCCCCGGGGTGGTTCGTGCTCAGCTCGGTCACGACCCGCAGCCCGGCCACGCTCTTACCCACGGTCGCGCCGCGGCTGCTGATCATCAGACCCTCGTAGAGGATGAACAGAATCGACGTCAGCGGCGCCATCAGCAGCGAGATCCACCACATGTCCGGGTTGGACATGACGACGGCGAACTGCAGGATCATCATGAGGATCCCGACCGGAAAGCCGACGATCAGCCCGTCGACCAGCCGTGCGAGGAACCTGCTGCCCATCGTGCCGAGCACCAGAGGGCCGGTGTTCGGGAACTGGATCTGCGCGCCGGGCACGATGATCCGAGCCTGGCCCGCCGTCATCTGGCCGCCACCGGGCGGCTGGCCGGGGAATCCACCCGGCTGGCCGTAAGGCTGCTGTCCGTACTGCTGCTGACCGTAGGGCTGCTGCCCTCCGTACGGCTGCTGCCCATACGGTTGCTGACCGTAAGGCTGCTGTCCGTACTGCTGCTGGCCATAGGGCTGCTGCCCGGGCACGCCCGGCTGTTGAAAGCCTCCCGACTGAGGGTTCGGCTGCTGGTAACCACCCGGCTGGCCGGGGTACTGGCCCGGCTGCTGGTTGTACGGATCGGTCATGTGGGTCTCCCCCGGTGCGTCGATGATCGCGCGAGAGGCTACCGCATCACCCGTGCCGTCCGGGCACGCCCGTGGCGATGTCACCCGGCGGCGTCCGAAAAGGCGACGATGCCCGGCTCGGCCTCGCCCGGATGCGACCCGGCGACCTCAGAAACCGAGTCTGCCGAGTTGCTTCGGGTCGCGTTGCCAATCCTTGGCGACCTTGATGTGCAGGTCGAGGTAGACCTTCGACCCCAACAGCGCCTCGATGTGCTTGCGGGCCCCCGCGCCGACCTGCTTGAGGCGACTTCCCTGGTGTCCCAACACGATCGCCTTCTGACTCGGCCGCTCGACGTACACGGTCGCGTAGATGTCGATCAGGTCGTCGCGGCCCTCGCGGGGCAGCATCTCCTCGACCGTCACGGCGATCGAGTGCGGCAGTTCGTCGCGCACGCCCTCGAGCGCCGCCTCGCGGATGAGCTCGGCGATGAGGGTCTGCTCCGGTTCGTCGGTGAGGTCGCCGTCCGGGTAGAGCTGCGGCCCCTCCGGCAGGCGGCCGACGAACACGTCCGCGACCGTCTGCACCTGGTAACCGTCCACAGCGGACACCGGGACCAGTTCGGCGAAATCCATCACCTCCTGCAGTGCCAGGAGCTGCTCACCCACGGCGTCGCGGGTGACGAGGTCGGTCTTCGTCACCAGGCCCACGACGGGCGTGTTCTTGGCGATCTTCGCCAGTTCGGCGGCGATGTAGCGGTCGCCGGGGCCGATCTTCTCGTCCGCGGGCACACAGAACCCGACGACGTCCACTTCGGACCACGTCTGCTTGACGACGTCGTTGAGCCGCTCCCCCAGCAACGTCCGCGGCCGGTGCAGCCCCGGGGTGTCGACGATGATCAGCTGCGCGTCGTCGCGATGCACGATGCCGCGGATCGCGTGCCGGGTCGTCTGCGGCTTGTTGGACGTGATCGCGATCTTCGTGCCGACGAGCGCGTTCGTCAGGGTCGACTTGCCCGCGTTCGGACGGCCCACGAAGCAGGCGAATCCCGACCGGTGCTCGGCGTCGGTCTCCCGCCACCCCGTGTCCTGGATCCCGGCGGCCCGCAACTTCGCCTCGAGGTCGTCGCCGCTCTGCTGGCCGGTGCTACCGGAACCGGTGTCGGTCACCGCACGAACTCCTGAACCTCGCCGGCCGGGTTGGCCCGCAGCACGGGCGCATCCTCGTTCAGATCGCGCACGGCGTGCACCGACGCCTCGACCACGAGCGGCTCGGCGGTGACGACCGCGGCGGCCTCGAGCCCCTCGGCCCCGCTCGACACCGCGGCCGCGACGGCGGCCTGCACGGCGGTGAGCTTGAGCGAGGGCAGGTCGACCGTCGCCGCCGCGTAGGTCCGCCCGTCGGTGTCGCGCACGGCCGCACCCTCGGCGGCCTGCGTCCGGGCCCGGGTGGAACGGGCCAGGACAACGAGCTTCTCGTCCTCGGGGTCGAGGTCAGGCATGTTCGACGCTCCTATCGCTGTCGAGCTGGTCACCCGCGGTGCCGCGCTTGCTGTTCTTGCCGCTGTCTCTGCTGTCGCCGGTGCCGGTCGCGGCGCCGCCCGTGGAGCCGCCCGTGGAGCCGTTGACCTCGGCACCTTCGGACGTGTCGCCATCGGGCCGGGATCCCCCGGAACGGTCCGCGCCGGCGCCGCCGTCGCCCCCGGTCTGCGACGTACCGGCGGGACGCACGACGACGGTCGTGATGCGCATGCGCCCGCGGCGGTCCTTGCCGCCCTCGGCACGCAGCCGCAACCCGTCGATCTCCGCCTCCGCGCCCGGCAGCGGCACCCGGCCGAGCCGGGCGGCCATCAGGCCGCTGACGGTTTCGACGTCGTGGCCGGACAGGTCCACCCCGAACAGTTCGCCCAGGTCGTCGACGCCGAGCCGGGCGGACACGCGCACGGTGTGCTCGCCGAGCTCCTCGACGTCCGGGCGGTGTTCGGTGTCGGACTCGTCGGTGATCTCGCCGACGATCTCCTCGAGGATGTCCTCGATGGTCACCAGACCGGCCGTGCCACCGTACTCGTCGACGGCGATGGCCAGGTGCTGCCGGGAGACCTGCATCTCCTTGAGCAGGCCGTCGAGCCGTTTGGAGTCGGGCACGACGTCGACCGGGCCCATGAGCTCGGCCACGCCGCGCGCGGTGCCCGCCGTGACGTCGGTGCCGTCGGCCATCGACGCCTGCACCAGGTCCTTGAGGTTGACGACGCCGATGACGTCGTCGACGGTGTCGCCGATCACGGGCAGCCGCGTGTACCCGGTGCGGATGGACAGGGCCAGTGCCTGCCGGACGCTCTTGTCGCGTTCGATCCACACGATCTCGGTGCGCGGCACCATCACCTCGCGGGCGACGGTGTCGCCGAGTTCGAACACCGAGTGGATCATCTCGCGCTCGTCGGTGCCGACGACGCCGCGTTCGCCGGCCAGGTCGACCATCTCACGCACCTCGGCCTCGGTGGTGAACGGGCCCTCGCGGAAACCCTTGCCCGGGGTGATCGCGTTGCCCAGCACGATGAGCAGGCGGCTCAGCGGACCGAGGACGATGCCGAGTACGCGCACCGGCAGCGCCACGAGCCGGCCGACCCGGTACGGGTGCTGCCGGCCGATGGTGCGCGGTCCGACGCCGACGAGCACGTAGCTGACGAGCACCATGAGCGCGCCCGCGCCCACGACGGACGACCAGTCCTCCTGGAACCGGCGCAGCACCACGACCGTGACGAGCACGGTGGCGGTCAGTTCGCAGGCCAGGCGTAACAGCAGCAGCAGGTTGATGTGCCTGCTGCGTTCGTCGATGACGGCCACGAGGTGCCGTGCACCGGCCCGGCCCGCGCGGCGCATGCCCTCGACCCGGGCGCGGGACACCGAGCTGACGGCCGCGTCCGCGGCGGCGAACACGCCGCCGAGCAACACGAGCGCGACGGCCAACACGAGGGCCGCGGTACTGCTCACGGCTGCTCCCGGTCCGCCCCTCCGTCGAGCCCGGCGGCACCGAGCAGACGGTCATCGGCGCTGCGTTGGGCCTCGCGCCGGGACGCCTCGAGGCGTGCGGCCCGGTACTCGGCCAGGATCCGGTTCTGCAGCCCGAACATCTCGCGTTCCTCGGCCGGTTCGGCGTGGTCGTAGCCGAGCAGGTGCAGCGTGCCGTGGACGGTGAGCAGGTGCAGCTCCTCCATCAACGAGTGGCCCGCCTTCTTGGCCTGGTCGCGCGCGAAGGCCGGGCACAGCACGATGTCGCCGAGCAGCGCGGCCGTGTCGTCGGGCGCGTCGGGACGGCGCGTGCCCTCCATCTCGTCCATGGGGAAGGCCATCACGTCGGTCGGTCCCGGCAGGTCCATCCACCGCTCGTGCAGTTCCTCCATGACCTCGAGGGTCACCAGCAGGACCGACAGCTCGGCGAGCGGGCTCACCTCCATCCGGTCCAGGGCGAAGCGGGCGGCCGACACGATCGACCCCTCGTCGACGCCGACCCCGGACTCGTTGGCGATCTCGATGCTCACGCGTGTTCCTCAGTGCTTGCCATGTGCTCGGTCAGTACGGCTCGGTGCGTCGCCGCCGGCCGCGTCCTGCGTGGCCTGCCATTTGTCGTAGGCGTCGACGATGTCGGCGACGAGCTTGTGCCGCACGACGTCGCTGCTGGTGAGCGAGGCGAAGTGCAGGTCGTCGACGCCGTCGAGGATCTCACGCACGATGCGCAGGCCGCTGCGCTGCCCACCGGGCAGGTCGACCTGCGTGATGTCACCGGTCACCACGACCTGCGACCCGAACCCGAGGCGGGTCAGGAACATCTTCATCTGCTCGGGCGTGGTGTTCTGCGCCTCGTCGAGGATCACGAAGGCGTCGTTGAGCGACCGGCCGCGCATGTAGGCCAGCGGCGCGATCTCGATGGTGCCCGCCTGCATCAGACGCGGGATGGACTCCGGGTCGACCATGTCGTGCAGCGCGTCGTAGAGCGGCCGCAGGTACGGGTCGATCTTCTCGTGCAACGTGCCCGGCAGGTAGCCGAGCCGCTCGCCCGCCTCGACGGCGGGCCGGGTCAGGATGATCCGGTTGACCTGCTTGGCCTGCAACGCCTGCACGGCCTTCGCCATCGCCAGGTACGTCTTGCCGGTACCGGCCGGGCCGATCCCGAAGACGATCGTGTGCTTGTCGATCGCCTCGACGTAGCGCTTCTGGTTCAGCGTCTTCGGGCGGATCGTGCGGCCGCGCCGGGACACGATGTCCAGGCTCAGCACCTCGGCGGGCGATTCGGCGTTGTCGGCGGCGAGCATCCCGACCGTGCGGCGGACCGTGTCCGGGCCCACCTGCTGGCCCTTTGAGGCCAGCACGGACAACTCGGCGAACACGCGCTCGGCGAAGGCGACGTCGGCGGGCTGCCCGGTGAGCGTGACCTCGTTCCCCCGGACGTGCACGTCGGCCTGGAGCAGCTCCTCGGCGACCCGCAGGTTCTCATCGCCCGATCCGAGCAACGCCAGGGTCGCCGTATCGGGAATCGGGAACTTCGAGCGCGCCTGGTTGCCGCCGGTGTCGGACGTATGCTGCGGAACGGTTCCGGCCACGTGGCCTCGGGCCTGCCTTCTGCACGTGTCGTGCCAGTCGGGATCGGATGTCTTGCCTGTCATGCTAACGGCCGGAGCCGCACCCGGTCGCCCGGATTCACCCACCGCACGGCCCCGGTACGCGGCCGCGCCGCGCGAACCGTGCGGGGAGGCGGGCCGCTACTGCGCCTGCTGGGTCTCGTAACGCCCGAAGTGGCCCAGCTGTTCCCCGCCGAGCACGTGGGCGTGCACGTGGAAGACGGTCTGCCCGGCGTCGGCCCCGGTGTTGAACACCACGCGGTATCCCCCGTCGACCAGGCCCTCAAGCTCCGCGACGTGGTGTGCGGTGGTGAGCAGCTCGGCCAGCAGCGCCGGATCGGCGGAGGCGAGCTCGCCGACGTTGCGGTACCGCGTCTTCGGCACGATCAGCACATGCACCGCGGCCTGGGGGCTGATGTCGCGGAACGCCAGCGTCGTCGCCGTCTCGTGCACGATGTCGGCGGGGATCTCCCTGGCGATGATCTTCTCGAACAGGGTCTCTGCGGGGTCCGGGTCGGTCATGGCGCGAACTCTAGCGCGAGACCGAAACACCGCGGCGCGGGTGGAGCGTGGGGGACTCGCTCCACCCGCTGCCGCGGCTCCGCCGGGCCGAGGGGGAGGTGCCCGGCGTGATCTCGGAAGGGTCTCGGTTGTCGGGTACCCGCGAGCGCGTGCCGGCCCAGCAGCTCCTGCCGGGGTTGCGCGCTCGCCGTGTCATGCCACCCAGTTTTCAACGAATCGTTAACCAGGGTAACGGTTCACCCGGGGTTCGGCGAGAGCGTCGACCGCTCGTCGTCGCACCCTGTCGGTGAGCGGTCACCAGCGTGCGGTCAGCGCACCGAGAGTCCCGAGTGCCACGGCTCCCGCGGTCGAGGTGCGCAGCACGGTCGGGCCCAGGCGGACCCCCACGGCGCCGGCGTCGGTCAACACGGCCAGTTCCTCGCCGGTGACCCCGCCCTCGGGGCCGACGATGAGATACACGTCGCCGCGTTCGGGCAGGGCGACGTCCTTGAGGCCGGCCTCGGCCGTGGCCTCGAGCAGGTAGGCCCCCTCGCGTCGGCGATCCGGGCGGCCAGTTGCGCGGTGGTGGCCGGTTCGGGCACCTCGGGAACCCGTCCCCGGCGCGCCTGCTTCGCGGCCGCCCGCGCCGTGGACCGCCATTTCGCGAGGGCCTTCGCACCGCGCGGGCCGTCGTCCCAACGGGCGATCGACCGCGCCGCCCGCCAGGGCAGCACGGCGTCGGCCCCGGCCTCGGTGGCCAGTTCGACGGCCAGCTCCCCGCGGTCGCCCTTGGCCAGCGCCTGCACGATCGTCACGCGCAGCGCGGGCGGCGGGTCCTCGCGCCGGCCCTCGACCGTGACCTCGAGCGTCGGATGCCGGCCGGGTTCCACCGCGGCGACGACGCAGTCGGCGAGCCCGCCGGCACCGTCGGACAGCGTCAGCCGCTCGCCCGCGCGGGCGCGCCGCACCGTCACCGCGTGCCGGGCCTCCTCGCCGTCGAGCACGGCGGTCTGTCCCGCCGGCAGCTCGTCGACCAGGAAGACCGGCGGCGTGGTCTCCGGCGCCCCGGGCCCGTCGTCCGTCGTCACCGCTTGGAGCGCAGCTTGGAGAACAGTCCGCCCTGCTTGGCGCCGCTGCCCGCGAGCTCGGAGGACTCCTCGCCGCGGAGTTTCGCCAGCTGACGCAACAGTTCGGCCTGTTCGTCGTCGAGCTTCGTGGGCACGACGACGTCGACGTGGACGTGCAGGTCGGCCCGGCCGTCGACCCGGCCCGACGAACGCAACCGCGGCATGCCCTTGCCGGTGAGCACGATCTCGGTCTCGGGCTGGGTGCCCGGTTCGATCTCGATGTCGACCTCGCCGTCGATGAGCGTCTCCAGCGGGATCGACGCGCCCAGCGCGGCGCTCGTCATCGGGATGCGCAGCCGGCAGTGCAGTTCGTTGCCCTGGCGTTCGAAGACCTCGTTGGGTTCCTCGTCGACCTCGACGTAGAGGTCACCGGCCGGGCCGCCGCCGGGGCCGACCTCGCCCTGACCGGACAGTCGGATGCGCATGCCGTCGCCGACACCGGCCGGGATCTTGGCCGTGACCGTGCGGCGCGCGCGGACGCGGCCGTCGCCGGTGCACTTGCGGCACGGATCGGTGATGATCTCGCCGAGGCCCTGGCACGCCGGGCACGGCCGTGCCGTGACGACCTGACCGAGGAACGAGCGCTGCACCGACTGCACCTCGCCCTGGCCGCCGCACGTGTCGCACGTGGCGACCGAGCCGCCCTCGGCCATGCCCGCGCCGCGGCACAGATCGCACAGCACCGCGGTGTCGACCGCGATGTCCTTGTCGATGCCCGTCGCGCACTCCTCGAGCGTCAGCCGCAGGCGGATGAGCGCGTCGGAACCGGGCTGCACCCGGCTGCGCGGTCCCCGTCCCCGGCCGCCGCCCGCGGCGGCGCCGAAGAAGGCGTCCATGATGTCGCCGAGCCCACCGAAGCCGCCGAACGGATCGCCGCCGCGGCCACCGGCGGCACCGGCGCCGCCGTCCATCGGGTCCCCACCGAGGTCCACGACCTTGCGCTTCTGCGGATCGGACAGCACCTCGTAGGCCGTGGTGACGTCACCGAACTTCTGCTGCGCGTCCTCGGACGGGTTGACGTCGGGGTGCAACTCACGCGCGAGCTTGCGGTAGGCCCGCTTGATCTCCTGGTCGCTCGCGTCCTTGGACACGCCCAGAATTCCGTAGTAGTCCCTCGCCACCGTTTCGACGTCCTCCTAGTACCGCACCTGCAGACCGGTGTCAGTTCCCGGCCAGGATCTGGCCCACGTAGTTGGCCACCGCGCGCACCGCGGCGATCGTCCCGGGGTAGTCCATCCGTGTCGGACCGACCACGCCCATGCCACCCAGCAGCAGATCGTCGGAGCCGTAACCGATCGACACGACCGAGGTACTCCGCATCTGCGCGTCCTCATTCTCCTCACCGATACGCACGGTGACGGCACCGGGGTTGCGGGCGGCGGCCAACAGCTTGAGCACGACGACCTGTTCCTCGAGCGCCTCGAGCACCTCACGCAGGGAGTCCGGGAAGTCGGCGACGTTGTTGGTCAGGTTCGCCGTCCCCCCGAGCACCAGCCGGTCCTCGGGGTGTTCGACGAGCGATTCGACGAGCACCGTGGCCACCCGCGTCATCACGTCGCGCAGTCCGACGGGTGCCTGTTCCGGCATTTCCGAGACCTTCGCCGCGGCATCGGTGAGCTTGTGCCCGGCGAGGGTGCCGTTGAGCTGTTCGCGCAACACCGCCACGGAGTCCTCGCTGACGACGTCGCCGAGGTCGACCGTGCGCTGGTCGACGCGGCCGGTGTCGGTGATCAGCACGACCATCAGCCGGGCCGACGTCAACGGCACGACCTCGACGTGCCGCACGGTCGAGTTGGTCAGCGTCGGGTACTGGATCACCGCGACCTGGCGGGTGAGCTGGGCCAGCAGCCGCACCGACCGGCGCAGCACGTCGTCGAGGTCGTTGGCGCCCTCCAGGAACCGTTCGATGGCTCTGCGTTCGGCGCTCGAGAGCGGTTTGATCTCCGAGAGGCGGTCGACGAACACCCGGTAGCCCTTGTCCGTCGGGATCCGGCCGGCGCTGGTGTGCGGCTGCGTGATGTAGCCGTCCTCCTCCAGCGCCGCCATGTCGTTGCGGACCGTGGCGCTGGAGACACCCAGGTTGTGCCGGTCGACCAGTGCCTTGGAGCCCACGGGCTCCTGCTCGGACACGTAGTCGGCGACGATCGCGCGCAACACCTCGAAGCGCCGCTCCTCCGCGCTGCCCAACGGGCACCTCCTCACCGTCACCCGGCCGGTGACACCCGTCCCAGTTTACGGTGCCCGGGACCCCGCTCGGGTCAGGAGTTGCCGGGGAAGCGCAGGTTGACCCCGCCGGCGCCCGTCGCCGGCGACGGCCAGCGCGAGGTGATCACCTTGCGGCGGGTGAAGAAGTGGAAGGCCTCGGGGCCGTAGGCGTGGCTGTCGCCGAACAGCGAGTCCTTCCACCCGCCGAAGCTGTAGTAGCCGACGGGCACCGGGATCGGGACGTTCACCCCGACCATGCCGACCTCGACCTCGGCGGTGAATCGGCGCGCCGCGCCGCCGTCGCCGGTGAACACGGCCGTGCCGTTGCCGTAGTGCCCGGCGTTGATGAGCTCGACGGCCGCCTCGAACGACTCGACGCGCACGACCGAGAGCACCGGCCCGAAGATCTCGTCGGTGTAGATCGACATCTCCGGCCGCACCCGGTCGAACAGCGTCGGACCGAGCCAGAATCCGTCGCCCGCGATCCCCGGCTCCCGGCCGTCGACGACGAGCTCGGCGCCCTCCTCGACGCCCGCGTCCACGTAGCCGGCCACGCGTTCGCGGTGCGCGGCGGTCACCAGCGGGCCCATCTCGGACTCGGGTTCCCGGCCGTCGCCGACCCGCAGCACCCGCATGCGCTCGGTGATCTTCGCCACGAGTTCGTCCGCGATCGGGTCGACCGCCACGACCACGGAGATCGCCATGCAGCGCTCCCCCGCCGAGCCGAAGCCCGCCGACACGGCCGCGTCGCGGCGCCGTCGAGGTCGGCGTCCGGCAGGACGGCCATGTGGTTCTTGGCGCCGCCGAGCGCCTGGCACCGCTTGCCCGCGGCGGTGGCCGTCTCGTAGACGTGGCGCGCGATCGGCGTGGACCCGACGAACGAGATCGCCTGCACGTCGCGGTGCTCGAGCAGCGCGTCGACGGCGACCTTGTCGCCGTGCACGACGTTGACGACACCGTCCGGCAGGCCGGCCTCGGCGAGCAGCTCGGCGATGAACAGCGACGCCGACGGGTCCTTCTCGCTGGGCTTGAGCACGACGGTGTTGCCGCAGGCGATCGCGCCGGGCACGAACCACAGCGGCACCATGGCCGGGAAGTTGAACGGCGAGATCACGCCGACGACGCCGAGCGGCCGCGCGCTCGAGTGCACGTCCACCCCGGTCGAGGCGTTCTCGCTGTACTCGCCCTTGAGCAGTTGCGGCGCGCTGCAGGCGTACTCGACGTTCTCGACGCCCGCGCGACCTCACCCGCCGCGTCGGAGACGACCTTGCCGTGCTCGGCGGTGATGATCCGCGCCAGCTCGTCCTGCCGGGCGGCCAGCAGTTCGCGGAACCGGAACAACACGCGCGAGCGGCCGGCGAGCGAGGTGTCCCGCCATCCCGGGAACGCGGCGGCCGCCGCGCGCACCGCCTCGTCCACCTCCGTGGGGCTCGCGAAGTCGACCGTGGCCCGCACCGCGCCGGTGGCCGGGTCGAACACGTCGCCGGTGCGCTCGGCCGGACCGCTCCACGGCTTGCCCGCGATCCGGTGGGTGATGTGCTCGGTCACGACTGAACTCCTCGCGTATCGGCGGCGGTCAGGGACGCGTCGAGGATCCCGAGGGCCTCGGCGGTCTCGTCGTCGGTCAGGGTCATGGGCGGCGCGATGCGCAGCACGTTGCCGTGCAGCCCGCCCTTGCCGACGAGCAGACCACGGGCCTTCGTCTCCTCGAGCACGCGGCCCGCGGCGGCCGGGTCCGGTTCGGTCCCGCCGGGGCGGACGAGTTCGACGCCGATCATCAGGCCCTTGCCGCGCACGTCCCCGACGATGCTGCCGTCACGGCTCTGGATGTCGCGCAGCCCGGACATCAGCCGCGCACCCTGTTTCGCCGCGTTGGACTGCAGGTCGTGGTCGATCAGGTAGTCGAGCGTCGCGGCCGCGCCCGCGGTCGAGATCGGGTTGCCGCCGAACGTCGAGATCGAGTTGGCGCCGAGGCAGTCCATGATGTCGCCCCGGGCGACGAGGCCCCCGATGGCCAGGCCGTTGCCCAGGCCCTTGGCGAACGTGAGGATGTCCGGGGTGATGCCGTGGGCGTCCATGCCCCAGAAGTGCTCACCGGTGCGACCCCAGCCCGTCTGCACCTCGTCGGAGATGAGCAGGATCCCCGATTCGTCGAGCACCTCCTTGAACCGGCCGAACATGCCGTCCGGCGGGGTGGCGAACCCGCCGACGCCCTGGATCGGCTCGGCGATCATCGCGGCCACGTCCCCGGAGGTCGTGGTGCGCAGCACGTCGCGCAGGTCCTCGGTGCACGCCTCGGTGTAGGCGGCGTCGTCGAGGCCGGCGAACGGACTGCGGTAGCGGTAACCGCCGTGCACGTAGCTGACCTTCACCGGCGACAACGAGCTCGTCGACCAGCCCCGGTTGCCGGTGATGCCGACCGTGCCGAACGCGCGCCCGTGGTACGAGTTGCGCAGCGCGAGGATCTGGTTGCTGCGGCGGTACTGGGTCGCCAGCATCAGCGCCGTCTCGTTGGCCTCGGTCCCGGAGTTGGTGAAGAACACCTTGGCGTCCGGGATGCCGGACAGTTCGGCGATCCGCTCGGCCAGCTCCACCTGCTTGCGGATGAGATAGAGCGTCGAGGTGTGCAGCACGCCGGTGTCCAACTGCCGGCGGACGGCGTCGGAGATCTCCGCGACGTCGTAGCCGATCGCGTTGGTGAGGATGCCGGCGAAGAAGTCGAGGTAGGTGCGGCCCGAGCCGTCGGTGACGCGGCGGCCCTCGGCGCGGACGATCTCGATGGGCTCGTCGTAGTAGAGCGACACCCAGTCGGGCAGGACAGCGCGGTGCCGCTGCAGCAGGTCCGGTTCCGTCATGGCTTCGAGTCTCCGGGCCGCTCGGGCGGCGATGCCACACACAATCTGTACGGACTCCCCCACCGCCCCGTACAGTCTGCCCTTCCGTCCGACACGTGGGGGTGACATGTATCCGACGGTCGCCGAGGTGCTCGCTCTTCCCGTCGTGCGGCAGGGCGGGCCGCACGTCGTCGCCGGCGCCGACGGTCTGGACGGCCGGGTGCGCTGGGTGCACGTCGCCGAGATCGCCGAGATCGCTCCCCTGCTCAAGGGCGGCGAGCTGGTGCTGACCACGGGTGTGGCGCTCCCGGACGACGAGGACTCGCTCGCCCGCTACGTCGACGACCTCGCCGCGGTGGGCGTCGCGGGGCTGGTCGTCGAACTGGTGCGGCACTGGCACGAGCGGCTCCCCGAGGCGATCGTGACGGCGGCGGAGAAGCATCGGCTCCCGCTGGTCACGTTGACCAGGGAGACGCGGTACGTGACCGTCACCGAGGCGGTCAACGGGCTCATCGTCGACGCGCAGGTCGACGAGTTGCGCGCGGCCGCGCAGGTGCACGAGACGTTCACCGACCTCACCGTGTCCGGCGCGAACCGCACGTCGTGCTGCGCGAGGTCGCCCGGCTGACCGGGCACGCCGTGGTGTTGGAGACCCTCGCCCACGACGTGCTCGCCTACGACGCGTGCGGCGCGATCCGCGGGAGCTGCTGCTCGACTGGCACCGCCGCTCGCGCGGCGCGCGCACGGGCGAACGCACCGGCTACGACGTCCGCACCGGCTGGCTCGTGACGACCGTCGGCGCCCGCGGCCGGGACTGGGGCAGGCTCGTGGTCGTGTGCGGCGAACCGCCGCCGCACCGGCACATCGTGGTGGCCGAACGAGCGGCGTCGGCGCTCGCGGTGCACCGCATCCTCGCCGACACCGGCGACACCCTGGAACGTCAGGCGCACCGCGACGTCCTGGCCCAGCTGCTGGCCACGCCCGCCACGACGACGCCGTTGGACGAACTGCTCGCCCGCGCCGAGGCGCTGCACGTGCCGCTCACCGGGCACCGGCTGGTCGGCGTGGCCGTGCGCCCGCGGTTCACCGGTGCCGGCGGTCCGACGGGGTCGGCCGGTGCTCTGCTGCCGGATCTGGCGGAAGCGGCGGCGTTGGCGACGCGGCGCGCTCGGGTGCACGCGCTCGTCGCGGGGGTCGACGGGGTGAGCGTGCACGTCCTGCTGGCCCTGTCCCCGCACGCCGACGTCGACGCGGTCGTGCGGCGGCTCGCCCAGGAGGTGCGCCGGACCCGGCCGTCGGTGACGCTCGTGCTGGGTATCGGCTCCGCGGTCACCGCACCGTCCGAGGCGGGCCGCAGTCTTGTCGAGGCCGGGCACGTCGCGGCGGCGGCACTGCACCGCGACCGGCAGCCCGCCCGGGGTTACCACCGGCTCGACGACGTGCGCCTGTTCGGCCTGCTGCACCTGCTCGGCGACGACGACCGGCTGCACGCCTTCGCGCGCCGCGAACTCGGCCCGCTGCTGGACAAGGACGCCGCGACGGGCAGCCGCCTCGCCGAGGCCCTGCGCCGGTTCTGCGAGCACGGAGGCAACAAGTCGGCCGCCGCCGCGGCCGCGCACACCTCACGAACGGCGTACTACCAACAGCTGTCCCGGATCGAACAGACACTGGCGGTGTCCCTCGACGATCCGGAGTCGATCGTCTCCCTGCACGTCGCCCTGCTCATCACCGACGTCCTCGCCCTATCGGGCGACAACCACCACCCGTCGGAGTAACACAGGTCCCGGTCCGCCGCTGCCGATATCAAGGGCATGCGTACGTTCCGCGCCCGTCCGTCCCGCGCCCTGTCCGGCGCCGTCGCCGCCGCCTGCACCCTCGCCCTGCTCGCCGTCGGAGGGCAGGCCTCGGCCCATCCGCCCGGCTCCGCGCTGTCGCTGTCGATCAAGACCTCCGACGGGACGGTCGCCTTCACTCAGCTGTGGTGCGACCCCACCGGCGGATCGCACCCGACGGCCGCCCGGGCGTGCGCCGCGCTGGACGACGCCGAGGGCGACCTGGCCGACCTCGAACCGTCCCACCAGGCGTGCCCGATGATCCACGACCCGGTGCGCGCCTCGGCCCACGGTTACTGGGACGGCGAGCCCGTGCACTTCACCACGACGTACAACAACCGCTGTATGGCCGACGCGGAGTCCGGCGGCGTCTTCGGTTTCTGAGGCCCACCCCCACTGCCGGAACGTCCGAGCGCGGGCGTTATTGTTTCGACACGATTTCCGCGCGGCTACCGCGAGCTTTCCCCGATTCGCGCAATTGACATTCTGTCCGCGCACCGCGGTAACGGTGAACACTCTGCCAGTGCCGGGGGCGTTCTCGGGGCGCGCAGTATGCGCCAATGGCGTCGACAACGGCACAACTCCGCCACCCGGACGGGCGTGTGGAGCTTCGCGATCCGTCGTCACTGGCCGGCAGCCGGAACTTCAACGACGAACTCGCCCCGGTGCCGCTCGAGCGGCGAACCTGGACCACCTACAACTATTTCGCGCTGTGGAACGGAATGGCGTTCAACCTTCCGTCCTACCTGCTCGCGTCCGGACTGATCGCGATCGGCATGAACTGGGTGCAAGCCTTCATGACGATCGCGTTGGCCAACATCATCGTGCTGCTGCCGATGTTGCTGAACAGTCACGCGGGCACGAAGTACGGGATTCCGTTTCCCGTCTTCACGCGGGCCTTCTTCGGACTCCGTGGGGCGAACCTGGCCGCGTTGATGCGCGGCCTGGTCGCGTGCGGTTGGTTCGGCATCCAGACCTGGGTCGGCGGGCAGGCGATCTTCGTGATCGTCGGTCAACTCGTCGGTGAGGGCTGGACGAACGCGGCGATCGTCTACGACCAGCCCTGGACGTTGTGGCTGTGCTTCGCCCTGTTCTGGGCGCTGCAGATGGCGATCATCTGGAACGGCATGGAGGCGGTGAAGAAGCTCGAGAGTTGGGGCGCCCCGCTGGTGTCGATCGGGTTCATCATCCTGCTGGTCTGGATCCTCATCCAGGCGGGCGGCTTCGGACCGATCTTCTCGCAGGAGTCCCAGCTCGGATGGGGGCCCGGGTTCTGGGCGGTGTTCGCGCCGTCGCTGATGGGCATGATCGCGTTCTGGGCGACGCTGTCACTGAACATGTCGGACTTCACGAGGTTCGGCCAGGGACAGCGCAAGCAGGTGTGGGGGCAGATTCTCGGCCTGCCGACGACGATGTCGTTCATCGCGATCATGTCGATCATGATCACCTCGGGTGGCATCGTCGTCTACGGCGAGACCATCTGGGATCCGGTCCAGTTGGCGGCCCGGTTCGACTCGCCGATCGTGGTGGTCGCCGCGTTGCTCGGCATCGTGATGGCGACCGTGACGACGAACCTCGCCGCGAACGTGGTCAGCCCGTCCTACGACTTCTCGAACGCGTTCCCGCGGCGGATCAGCTTCCGCGTCGGCGGGCTCATCACCGGCGTCGTCGGCGTCGTCATCCAACCGTGGCGGCTCATCTCCGATCCGAACATCTACATCTATGTGTGGCTCAACTTCTACGGTGGCGTGCTCGCGACCATCGCGGGCGTGCTCGCGGCCGGCTACTGGTTCAAGGCGCGCCGCATGCTGTCGTTGGCGGATCTGTTCGCCGAGCGCGGCGGACGTTACTGGTACACGGCAGGCTGGAACTGGCGGGCGTTCGTGGCGGTCGCGGTGGGCGGCGTGCTCGCCGTGGGCGGCGCGTACTCGGCGCCCGGCGAGGGTCCGTTCCCGGAGAACGGCCTGATCCCGCTGCTGCAACCGCTCTACGACTACAGCTGGGTCGTCGGCCTGGTGTCGGCGTTCCTGATCTTCCTGGCACTGTCCCTGCCCGCCAACGGCGCGGCAGACACTCCGATCGACGAGGAGGAATTCGATGACCGACGTGGTAAGGGCCGGTCTGGTGCAGCAGCGCTGGACGGGTGACAAGGAATCGATGATCGCGGCGTCCGTCGACGCCATCTCGCGTGCCGCCTCGCAGGGCGCCCAGGTGGTGTGCCTGCAGGAACTGTTCTACGGTCCCTATTTCTGCCAGGTGCAGGACACCGAGTACTACGCCTACACCGAGTCCATTCCGGACGGTCCGACGACGAAGCTGATGCAGGAGGTCGCCGAGCGGCACGGCGTGGTGCTGGTGGTGCCGATGTACGAGCAGGAGCAACCGGGCCTGCTGTACAACACGGCCTCGGTGATCGACGCCGACGGCACCTACCTCGGCAAGTACCGCAAGAACCACATCCCGCAGGTGAAGGGATTCTGGGAGAAGTTCTACTTCCGGCCCGGAAACACCGGCTATCCGGTGTTCGACACCGCGGTCGGGCGCATCGGCGTCTACATCTGCTACGACCGGCACTTCCCGGAGGGCTGGCGCGCGCTGGGCCTGGCGGGCGCGAAGATCGTGTTCAACCCGTCGGCCACGAGCCGGGGCCTGTCGCAGTACCTGTGGAAGTTGGAGCAGCCCGCCGCCGCGGTGGCGAACGAGTACTACGTCGGCGCGATCAACCGGGTCGGCGTGGAACCGCTCGGGGACAACGACTTCTACGGACAGTCCTATTTCGCCGACCCGCGGGGTCAGCTCGTCGGCGATGCTGCCTCGGACACCGACGACGAGGTCGTGGTGCGCGATCTGGACATGAGCCTGCTCGGGGAGGTCCGGGATCTGTGGGCGTTCTATCGCGACCGCAGGCCGGATTCCTACGACTCGTTGGTCACGCCGTGAGGACGGGAGGTTTCGCATGCGCACCTTGATCACCAACGGGACGATCCTGAGTTCCACGGGTGCCGTGGCGGGCGATGTGCTCGTCGACGGCGAGACGATCGCGGCGGTCACGGCGCGGGCTTCTTCGCGGCGCAGAATCCCGGCGTCGCGTTGGAGTCGGTGTTCGACGCGGTATACGACGCATCCGGTCGGTACGTGATGCCGGGCGGGATCGACGCGCACACGCATATGGAGATGCCGTTCGGCGGCACGTTCTCGGCGGACACGTTCGAGTCGGGCACGCGGGCTGCGGCGTGGGGCGGCACGACGACGATCATCGATTTCGCGGTGCAGCCGAAGGGCGGCTCGCTGCTGTCCACGTTGGACAAGTGGCACGAGAAGGCCGACGGCGACTGCGCGATCGACTACGGCTTCCACATGATCGTCTCGGATGTCAACGACACGACGTTGAAGGAGATGTCGTCGTGTGTGGACGCGGGCGTGAGCAGTTTCAAGATGTTCATGGCCTATCCGGGCGTGTTCTACTCGACCGACGGGGAGATCCTGCGGGCGATGACGAAGGCCGCGGAGATCGGCGGCACGATCGCGATGCACGCGGAGAACGGCATCGCGATCGACGAGTTGGTCGCGAAGGCGTTGGCGGACGGCCACGGCGAGCCGTATCAGCACGGGGTCACACGGCCGCCGGAGTTGGAGGGCGAGGCGACGTCGCGGGCGATCACGTTGGCCGGGGTCACGGGTGCCCCGTTGTACATCGTGCATCTGTCGGCGGCGCAGGCGTTGTCGGCGGTGGCGGAGGCGCGTGACGGCGGGCAGAACGTGTTCGCGGAGACGTGTCCGCAGTATCTGTACCTGTCGATCGAGGATCTGGCGAAGCCGGATTTCGAGGGTGCGAAGTACGTGGCGTCGCCGCCGTTGCGGGACAAGAGCCATCAGCCGGACCTGTGGCGCGGGTTGCGCACGAACGACCTGTCGGTGGTGTCGACGGATCACTGTCCGTTCTGCTTCAAGGACCAGAAGGAGCTGGGTCGCGGCGATTTCACGAAGATCCCGAACGGCATGCCGGGCGTGGAGCATCGGATCGACCTGCTGCATCAGGGCGTGCTCGCCGGGGAGATCTCGTTGGCGCGGTGGGTGGAGGCGTGTTCGACGACGCCGGCGCGCATGTTCGGGCTGTATCCGCGGAAGGGTGTGGTCGCGCCGGGTGCTGATGCCGACATCGTGATCTACGACCCGGGCGCGTCGCAGACAATCTCGGCGGAGACGCATCACATGGCGGTGGATTATTCGGCGTACGAGGCATGTCGGTGACGGGCCGGTGCGAGACGGTGTTCTCGCGCGGCAGCGTGGTGGTGGACCGCGGGACGTACCACGGCTCGGCGGGGCACGGCCGGTTCCTCGAACGCGATCTGTGCCAGTACCTGAATTAGGAGCCTCGATGGATTTCGGTGTGGTGCTGCAGACGGATCCGCCGGCGCGCGATGTGATCCGCAGAGCGGTGGCGGCGGAGCAGCAGGGTTTCCGGTATGCGTGGACGTTCGACTCGGTGGTGCTGTGGCAGGAGCCGTTCGTCATCTATTCGCAGATCCTGGCGGCCACGTCGTCGATGACGGTGGGACCGATGGTGACGAGTCCGGGGACGCGGGACTGGTCGGTGTTGGCGTCGTTGTTCGCGACGCTGAACGACATGCATGGTGATCGGACGGTGTGTGGGATCGGTCGTGGCGATTCGGCGCACCGCGTGATCGGCAAGCCGCCGTCCACTTTGGCCACGCTGCGGGAGTGCATGGCGACGGTGAAGGATCTGGCCGAGGGTCGTGCGGCGGTGTTACGGGATACCGAGGTGCGGTTGCCGTGGGTGTCGGACGGCCGGCTGGAGATGTGGATGGCGGCGTACGGTCCGAAGGCGTTGGACATGGTGGGCCGGCATGCGGACGGTTTCATCCTGCAGTGTGCGGATCCGGCGATCGCGCGGTGGACGATCGGTTCGGTGCGGGAGGCGGCGAGTGCGGCGGGGCGTGATCCGGAGGGGATCACGATCTGTGTGGCGGCCCCGGCGTACGTGGGCGAGAACGTGCCACATCAGCGGGACCAGTTGCGGTGGTTCGGCGGCATGGTCGGTAACCACGTGGCGGACCTGGTGGCACGCTACGGGGACGCGGGTCCGGTGCCGCGGGAGTTGACGGATTACATCAAGGCGCGTGAGGGTTATGACTATTCCCATCACGGGCGGGCGGGTAATCGTCGACGGATTTCGTGCCGGACGAGATCGTGGATCGGTTCTGCCTGTTGGGTCCGGCGGAGGAGCATGTGCGCCGCCTGGAGGAGCTGGCGGAGTTGGGGGTGGACCAGTTCGCGGTGTATCTGATGCACGACAGCAATGACGAGACGTTGGAGGCGTACGGCCGGGACGTCATCGGCAAGCTGGCCGCCTGAACGCCGTAAACGCGGAACGCCGGCGTGGTCATGGAAACGTGATCGCGTCGGCGTTCCGTGTGCCGGCGGTGCGTCCGGGTGCGGAGTGGGAGTTCCAGTAGAGGTTGGTGTGGGCGATGACGTCGGGGACGGGTGGGGCGCGTGGGCGGTTTTGTCGCCGGCGGTGTGGGCGTCGCCGACGAGGGTGACGTCGTAGCCGCGGAAGAAGGCGCTGTGGAGGGTTGAGCGGATACAGATGTCGGTTTCGGCGCCGGTGACGACGAGCCGTCCGGCGGCGTTGTCGGCGAGGACGGTCTCGAGTGTGGTGCCTTCGAACGCGTCGCCGTGGTTCTTGGCGACGACGGGTTCGCCGGCGGCGGGGGTGAGTTCGGGGACGATCTGCCAGTCGTCGGTGCCGACGGGAAGTCCGGCGTCGGAGTGCTGAACCCATACGACGGGTGTCGACGTGGCGCGGGCGCGGTCGACGAGCCCGTCGATGGCGGCGATGACGGAGTCGCGCCGGTGTGCGCCGGCGACGAGGTTGTTCTGCATGTCGATGACGAGCAGTGCGGTGTTGGGGCGTCCGTCGAGGGTGGTCATGGCGCTGGCTCCAAGGGTGTGAGGGTCGGTGGGTTCGTAGCGGTGTAGGTCGTGCCGTGAGGTGTGGTGACGGTGGATGTGCCGCGACGAGGCGAGTGCTGGTGGGTCCAGTGTGGGTGATGTTTGAGCCGGTGGTGGTGTCGACAACGTGCGGTGCCGTTGGTGGTCGACGTCGGTCCGCCCTCGGCCCAGGGTTGCTCGTGGTCGAAGTCGGAGTGCGTGGCCGGCCGGCGACACCAGGGGACGACGCATTCGCGGTCGCGGATCCGGACCAGCTCGCGGATGGTGGCTGAAGGTCTGCGGCGGGTTCGGCCGAGGGATGTTGGTGTGCCGGTGGTCGGATCGCAGAGGACCTTGCGCCAGGTGCTGTGCGGGTTGGTCATGATCTCCCGGGCAATCGGCCCGGGGATGGTGCCGTAGCCGTCGAGGGTGCAGCCGTCGTCGGTGATGCCCAATGCAGTGGAGGCAGGCATGTGCAGCGACACAGTGGCGGCGGCCTCGGGGGCGGTGACGCCGGGATCGTGTCCGAGGAGCAGGTCGGCAGTGACGTCGGCCCGCAGCTGGTCCATCGACCGATCTGACCCCGCGCGCCGAAGTGCCTGGGCGAGTGCGTCCACGCGCGCGTAAGCAGCAGAGGCGACCTCGACGGGCACGTGCGCGGTCAGCCGGGACATGGCGTTCTCACCGTGGATGAGCTCAACCTTCCGACCCCGTCGAGCAACCCGAGCCCGTGCCGTCTGCCCGTCAGGATCCACGGTGTTGGCGATCTTCCGCGTGTGTGCGGCGAGGTTGTCGGGCATGAACGTCGAGGTCGGCGCCGACGAGAGCTTCGCAGCGAGCTGCGAGTCCACCTGACGAACCTGCGCAGCCGACATCCCGGACGTCACAGCCACAACCCGGGAGGCTCCATAGGCATCGATGTCGCCACGAGACATCGCCGCCAGCACCCCACGATGATCAGCGACCAGCGTCGAAGCGAGAGCAACCCGCTTCTCCACCTGAGCCCGAGACCCCCGCAACACAGGCCGCAACGCCTCCACAACACTCACAGAATCCGACGAAACCGATTCCAGTCGGGCCAGCAAAACCGCCTCCCGAGCATCAAGCCGAGCCCGATCAGCCCGAACCCGATCAAGCTCAACAAGAAGAGAGAAACTCAACGAACTCACCCCCTCATGATACCAAAAACTCACCCAAAATCGACCCACAAAACAACCTAAGAACAACCCCAGAAACAACCCAAAACACCCCGAAAACCGCCAACCCCGAAGCGAAGCAAGGGCAACCCCGCCACCCCCACATCCAACCCCACAAACACGCACCCCCACCGTGTCATCCCGTCGACCTAAACCGGAACCCATCACGCTGCAGGCAGGGCGCAACCCACCCCC
>NZ_MKKE01000024.1 GCF_001942305.1 Saccharomonospora sp. CUA-673
CGCCCGGTCCCATTCCGAACCCGGAAGCTAAGCCTGCCAGCGCCGATGGTACTGCACTCGTAGGGGTGTGGGAGAGTAGGACACCGCCGAACTCAACATAATAAAAGGTGAGAGGCCCGTTGGAGCTGACCGTCATGGTCGCCCACGGGCCTTTCCCTTGTTCGTACGCACCCACTCACGATAAGACAAAACAGACACAGAAATGGGCCGCGCGGATCTCCGCGGCCGGCCCATTTCTGTTTCGGGCCCGTGCGATTACGTGACGGGGCGTTCCTCGAGGCCACCGTCGCCGTCGGCTCGGAGGTGGACGAACGAGGTGAACCCGGCGGTGTCGATGCGCTTGAGCTGGGCGGCGAACTTGCCGCTGCGCGGCACGGGCGCGACGGACCGGCCGTCGGCGCGCAGGTCCCGCGCGGTCGCGAGCACCGTCGACGTCGGAACCTCCGCGTCGTAGAGGAGCGCCAGGCGGTCCTGCACGGGCGGTTCGGACAGCAGGTCGACGATGCGCTCGAACCCGATCGAGAACCCGCACGCCGGGACGTCGGTGCCGAGGCTGCGGCCGATGAGCTGGTCGTACCGTCCGCCACCGGCCACGGAGCCCGCGGCACCCGGCGCGGTGACCTCGAAGATGTGCCCGGTGTAGTAGCCCATGCCGCGCACGAGAGTGGGGTCGAACTCCCACGTGACGCCCTGTTCGCTGCCGATGTCGACCAGGCAGGCCGACGTGGTGGCGAGGTCGTCGAGCACGGCCTGCGGCAGGCTGGGCACGACGTCGGCGAGGGTGTCGACGAGCTTGTCGCCGGGCACGTCGCCGAGGGCGTCGATGCGTTCGCGGGCGGCGGCGGTGACGTCGGAGCCGAAGCCGCGCTTGTCGAGCTCGGCGGCGACACCTTCCCAGCCGACCTTGTCGAGCTTGTCGAGCGTGATGAAGAAGCCGTCCTGCGCCTCGGCGGGCACACCGGCCTCGGCGGCCAGGGCCGACAGGAACCGGCGGTCGGAGATGCGCACCGTCGTCCCCGTCAGGCCGATCCGGTTCAGCGCCTGCGTCGTCGCCTCGATCAGTTCGGCCTCGGCGAGCATGCCCGGTTCGCCGACCATGTCGATGTCGCACTGGTAGAACTGCCGGTAGCGGCCCTTCTGGGGCCGTTCGGCGCGCCACACGGGTCCGAACTGGAACGACCGGAACGGCATGGGCAGGTCGGCGCGGTGCTGGCCGTAGAACCGGGCCAGCGGCACGGTGAGGTCGAACCGCAGGCCCATGTCGATCAGCTCGGACAGCTGGGCCCCGGCGTCGAGGCGTTCGGGCAGCCCGCGACGGAGAACCTGGAAGATCATCTTCTCGTTCTCGCCGCCCTGGCCGCCGGACAGCCGTTCGATGCGTTCCAGCGCGGGCGTCTCGATGCGCTGGTAGCCGTAGTGGCCGTACACCTCGGTGATCGTCGACAGCACATGGTCACGCACCGCCACCGCCGCTGGGAGCAGGTCACGGGTTCCCCTTGCGGGGCTGTTGTCGATCTTCACCAGGAAAGTCCTTGAACAGCTGTACGGGCAGGATTACCCGCCGAGTCTATCGAGGACGTCGTGGGGCGCTGAGCAGGGCGAGTGCAGCGCCGGCGAGGCACACGAGCGCGGTGAGCGCGAAGATCTCCGTGTACTGGGTGAGCATCGCGTCCTGCACGGCGGCGGTGTAGTCGGCCATGGCGCGCTGGTAGGCGTCGTCGTCGGGGTAGAGCATCGGCAGCGGGACGTCGAGGTCGGCGGTGATGCTGTGGAAGCGGTGCAGTCCCCAGGCCGACAGGGCGGCGATGCCGACGAGCATGCCGGTCATCCGCGCGACGACGATGCCCGCGGACGCGACGCCGTGCTGGCCGTCGGGCACGACCCGCAGCACCACGGCCGACAGGGGCGCGATCACCAGACCCAGCCCGAGTCCGACGATGGCCAGATCGGTGTCGAGGCGGGGGATCAGCAGCGGGCCGAGCTCGTGGGGGCTGGACAGTACGTCGGCGGGCCAGTGCGACATCAGCCAGAACCCGAACGCGGCGAGGAGCAGTCCGGCGCAGGCGACCCAGCGTTCGGCGATGCGGCCGGCGAGCAGTCCGCCGAGCACGGCGCCGATGGGCAGGGCGACGAGGAAGCGCAGCAGCAACAGCACGGCGCCGGTGTCGTGCTGGCCGAGGAGGGTCTGGGCGAACAGTTCGACGTCGACGAGGGTCACCATCAACGCGGCACCCGCGGCGAGGCTGGCGCCGAGCGCGGCGAAGAACGGCCGCAGCTGCACGCCGGTGGGGTCGAGCAGTTTGGTGCGGGCCTTGATCTCCCAGATGACGAACGCGGCGAACACGACGGCCGCGGCGATGAGCGTGCCGAGCCCCCACGGCGGCAGCACCTGGTCCTGCGGTTCGGGGTTGTAGAGGGCGACGACGAGCAGGCCCAGCGTGACGGCCAGCAGCGAGGCGCCGACGAGGTCGGACTTCTGCCGCGTCTCGGGACGTCCGCCGCGCAGCGTGAGGTGGATGACGAGCATCGCCAGCAGCGCGAGGGGCACGTTGACCCAGAACACCGCGCGCCAGCCGGCGATCGCGGCGATCGCGATGCCGTACACGGGGCCGAGGACGCTGCCGAGTTCCTGCGCGCCGCCGACGGCGCCGAGCACGCCCGCGCGGTTGCGCTGGGCCCACAGGTCGGCGGCGAGGGCCATGGTGACGGGCAGGAGCGCGCCACCGGCGATGCCGAGGATGACGCGGCCGGTGACGAGCATCGGCACCGATTCGGCGAGGGCCGCGATGACGGACCCGACGATGAACGTGCCGAGGCACGCCTGCAGGAGGGTCTTGCGGCCGAAGCGGTCGGAGGCCTGGCCGAGCAGCGGCATCGCGGCGACGTAGCCGAGCAGGTAGCCGGTGACGATCGGGGTGAGGCGTTCGATGCGGTTCAGCGGGACCTGCAGGTCCTCGATGATCTGCCGCAGCAGGCCGATGACGACGTAGGTGTCGAGCGCGCCGAGCAGCACCGCGAGCCCGCCGGCGCTGATGGCGAGGGTCCGTCCGCGCTGTGGGGTGGCGGGTGCGGTGTCGGGTGTCGGTGTCACGGGTGGCGGCCGGTCGGGTTATTCGGGCGGGGTGACGTCGACGGGTTCGTTCACGTCGGACAGGGAGATGTCGACGGTCGCGTCGCCGAACGTGGCGGTGGCCTTGATGGGCAGGCGGGTGTCGTCGTCGCGCAGCCAGAACGCGACGTCGGCCGCGGACGGCACGCCGGGGAGGATCTCGGCGAGCACGTCGCGTTCGAGCTTGCCCTCCACCTTGAGGGCCTCGACGCCGTCTACCTCCTCGCGCGCGGTGGTCTCGGGGCTGTCGAGGCTCTCGATGAGCTTCGCCACGCCGCGTTCGGGGTCGAGGATCGCGGACGGGTCGTAGACGCTGGTCACCATCGCTCGGGCAGCTGCTGGTAGCCGCCGGTGGGACCCTTGATGTGCAGGGTGTCGTCGACGAGCACGAAGTCGATCTCGACGAGCTGGCCGGCCTGCGTGAGGGTGCCGCTGCCCTCGGCGTCGCCGTCGGCGGTGAGGTCGCCGTCGAGCGACTGGATCATCAGGCCCTGGATGTCGCCGTTGACCTGCAGCGCGAAGTGCGTGCTGTCGATCTCGGCGGTCGCCGCGGCGGCGTCGTCGACGAGCTGCGCACCGTCGGGCAGCGATGCGTCGGAACCGGAACAGGCGGTCGCGGTCAGAGCCGCGGCGGCAAGGGAACCCGCGAGAAGTCGACGTGTGCGCATACGGGTGACCGTACTGGGCGGTATCACCCCGCCGACCTGGCGGTGTGACGTCTGTGGGCGCGGGGCGTGTGGGTCGGTGGTCGGGTACTCGCAGTGATCTTCGCGGTTGTCAAGTTGAGGCACCGACCTAATGCCTACAATTCCGGGGAACCGCTGACACGTTTCCTGCGTCCACGTATCGTGACCCGGTGGATGCCGACGGCCACGCAGTGATCAAGTGGGGGTAAGAGCCATGCCAGAGTTCCAGGGCAGCCAGCAGGGCCCAGCGGATACGGCAGCCTTCGAGGACATGTCGCCGCAGCAGCGCGAGGCGATGCTCCACGCACAGGGCATGCAGAGCACCCCGTTTGGCATGCCGCTCGGGCAAGCGATCGCCCAGATGCGCGCCGCCGGCATGAATGAGCAGCAGATCGAGGAGCTGGTCGGCGACGCGGATGTCATGGAAGGACTGACCGCGTCCGGCCAGCACTACGACGGTCGCCAGCACGCCGAGCTCAAGGGTTTCGTTACCCAGAACATCGACCCCGGTCAGCTGAACGAGATGTCGACGATCCTGCACGGCATCAACACGGTGCTGCAGCGGTTGTCGGAACGGATGAACGAGAGCGTCGGCAAGACGCGGCACGAGTGGGAAGGCGAGGCCGCCGAGAACGCCTTCGGCTACTTCGGCCAAATGTCTACGTGGGCCGACTCGACGGCCACCAACGCGCGCCTGGCATCGGAGGCGACCTACGCCCAGTCGAACGCTGCCGAGACGGCGAAGAACTCGATGCCCGAACCGGTCGAGACCCACGGTCTGATGGGTGACTTCGGCGAGGCGATGAAGTCCAACCCGGTGAACCCGATCGGCGCGTTCCAGCAGGCCGTGGAGAAGCGCGAGCAGGCCGATGCCGCGCACCAGGAGGCCGTGCAGGTGATGAACACCTACGACGGCAATCTTTACGACGCCGCCTCGAAACAGCCCGCGTATTCCCCGCCGCCGCAGTTCACCAACGGTGGTGGCGGTGACGGTCGTATCGGTGGTGGCACCGGCGTGATCGACATCCCCGGGGACGCGACGACCAGTGCGTCCGGCTTCAGCGGCGGACCGACCGGTGGCGCGCCGGTGATCCCGGGCGGCGGCGGTCCCGGCAACGTGAGCGGTCCGGCCGGTGGTAACCCGGGCGTGGTGCCCACGCCGATGCCCGGCAACACCACGGGGCAGGGCCAGGTCGGCACCGGACCCGGTGGCGCGAACGCTCCGGCAGCGCGGATGCCCACGGGTACTCCGGGCGCCGGTGCTGGCTTCGGTGGCATGGGCCCCGTCGGCCCCGTGGCCGGTGGTGGGGCGGCCGGTGGCAACACGCCCTACAACTCGAAGCTCGGCCGTCCCGCGGCAGCGGGTGGTTTCGGTCCGACCGGTAGCGGCAGTGGTTCGGCCGCGGGTGCGGCGAAGGGTGCTGCTGGTGCTGCCGGCGGCGCGCCCGGTGCCGGTTCCGGTTCGGGCGCGGCGAAGCCCGGCATGGGCGGCGCCGGTGCAGGCCCGGGTGCGGCGGCAGCGGCCGGTGGTGGTGCCCGCGGTGCGGGTGGCGCCGGAATGATGGGCGGCGCCGGCGCACGTCCGAACCAGCAGGGCGGCGACGAGGAAGAGCACCAGCGCCCGTCGTGGCTCGTCGAGGCCGACCCGGACAGCCTGTTCGGCACCGACCAGCGCACCGCCCCGCCGGTCATCGGCGAGTGACCACCGACCACATCAGACATTTGACGGAGGGGAACCGACATGCCTGATTTCGGCCCGATCCCAGAGTCCACCAGCAGCGCCGGCAAGACGATGGGTGTCGGTGCGGCTATCGGCGCAGACGTGGGCAAGGTCAAGGAGCAATCCACCGCGCTGCTTGATGCAGCCAAGGGCAACGGCTTCCGTGTCAGCGAGGATGCGGCGAAGCTATCCAGGAAGCCCTGGCGGAGGCGCAGTCCGACTTGTTTACGATCATGCAGGAAGCGCAATATCTTGGCCAACAGCCGATGTTGGGCACGGGGCCGTATGCGGAGCAGGTCGCGCGCCACGTTCAGCAGAGCAACAGTGGCGCCCAGGGACTCCTTCCGGTGCTCGACCAATTGCTGGAAACCCTCCGCCAGTCGGATGAGGCCCTCAGGACGGCGATGGAGAACTACCGGCGGGCCGAAGACGATCAGAAGAGCACCTTCAACACGTAGGAGTTTGCCCAGTGCGTCGTCCGCACGTAGCCATGCCCGCCTTTGCGATGGTGGGCATCATTGCCCTATCCGGATGTTCCGACGCGGAGAGTGGAACGCCGGAAGCGGACAACGCACCACCGAGTACCCCTCCTGCAGCTACAAGCGCGGCGCCGTCGGCGCCCAACGGCGAACTCTCGCAACTCGACCCGTGCTCGCTGCTCGAGATGTCAGAGATCCAGCCGCACGCGGATGTCGATGAGCCGCAGCCGAGCGAATCCGGAACGGCCCGCGTTTGCACTTGGCCGGCCACGGCCGATGGCACTGCTGAACGCAAGCCCACCGTTGGGGGTTGCGATCCGGGAGGACGGCGGCGTCAACGACGTCAATGACCTCGGAGAGGGATTGCAACCTGCGGAGGAAGGTGGGCGGGAGTACATGCGTGCCCCCGCTCCTGGCGGCTGCACCATCGCCATCGGTGTCACGGACAAATCCCGCGTCGACGTCGTCGTAAGCGGTCCCCAGACCGAGCCTTCGTGCGAACTGGCGAACACATTTGTCGAGATCGTCGAACCGCGGGTGCCTCAGGGCTGAGCCCGGGCTTCCGTCGGGCTAACCGCGCCCCGAGACATGGGGCGGGCCCCGCCGCGAGGGGGAGGTGGCGGGGCCCGTGATTCGCACCGTACCGGGTTCGCGGCGGCATCTTGCACCACCGTGGGCGGTCGTGTCGCGCGTCCGTCACACCACGTCCGTCACCGCACCAACGCCGGCCGCACCACCGCACGGCGCTCACTGCATCAGCGTTGCCGCCGTCGTCGCGCCGAGTTCCCAGCAGGCCGCCGTGTCGTCCGCGCTCGGCTGGCCCGTCACCGTCACCGGGGACGCCACCTGCTGCCACGCCAGGCCCGTCGTCACCGTCGCGATGGCCTTCTCCGCGCCCTCGACGCCCTCGTTGCCGTGCACGTAGTAGCCGAACGGCAGGCCCCGCGTCGCATCCAGGCACGGGTAGTACACCGTGTCGAAGAAGTGTTTCAACGCGCCCGACATGTATCCCAGGTTCGCGGGCGTGCCCAACAGGACACCGTCCGCCGCCAGCACGTCCGCCGCCGACGCCGACAACGCCGGCCGGCGCACGACGTCCACACCCTCGATCTCCGGATCCGTCGCACCCGACACGACCGCCTCGAACATCGCCTGCATGCCCGGCGACGGCGTGTGATGCACGATCAGCAACGTGGCCACGTCCGTCACCCTGCCCCCGTCGCAGGGCCCGAGGCAAACAGTCGTTCCACCTCACCGCGCAGCTCGGCCAACAACGCCGCAGCCCGCTCCCGCGCCGCGGGCAGCCCGTCGGCCGACGCCGGGGCCGGCGCGCTCACCTCGAGATACGTCTTCAACTTCGGCTCCGTGCCCGACGGTCGGAACAACACCCGCACCGCCCCCGCCGGCCCCTCGCCGCGCAACCGCAGCACGTCCGCATCGGGCAACAGGTCCTCGGACGCCACGTCGACCCCGGCCAACGTCGCAGGCGGAGCCGCCCGCAACCCCGCCATGAGCGCCTCCCGCTCGGCCAGATCGGCGATCCGCAACGACACCTGATCCGTCACGAACACCCCGTGCCGCACCGCCAACGCGTCCAACATGTCCGGCACCGTCCGCCCCTCGGCGCGCAACGTCGCCACCAGATCGCACGCCACCACCGCCGCCGAGATGCCGTCCTTGTCGCGCACCACCCCCGGCGCCACGCACACGCCCAGCGCCTCCTCGTACGCGAACACCAGACCGTCCCCGGCCCGCGCCAACCACTTGAACCCCGTCAACGTCTCCGCATACCCGACGTCGTGGGCCCGCGCGACCGCGCCGAGCATCGACGACGACACGATCGTCGTCGCCACCAGGGCGTCACCAGCCGAACCGGCGGCACCGGAACCACCGGAAGCACCGGAACCCAGGGCGTTCGACAGCACGTGCTCGCCCAGCAGCACGCCCGTGTCGTCGCCGCGCAGCATCCGCCACGTCCCGTCCCGGCCGGGCACGCCCAGCGCGCACCGGTCGCGTCCGGGTCGAGCGCGATCGCGACGTCCGCGTCGACGTCGGCGGCCAGCTCCAGCAGCAGGTCCGTCGCGCCCGGCTCCTCCGGGTTCGGGAACGCGACCGTCGGGAAGTCGGCGTCCGGCATGCGCTGCGCCTCCACCAGATGCACATCGGTGAACCCGGCCTCGCGCAGCGCCGTCTCCAGCACATCGGCGCCCACGCCGTGCAGCGCCGTCGCCGCCACCCGCACCCGCCGCTCCGCGCCGCGCGCCAGGGGCGTCACCGCGCGCAGGTAGGCGTCCAGGACGTCGACCGTGCGCGCGCCCTGCGCGCGCGGCACCTCGCGTGCCGGCGGGGCCGCCGCGATGGCCGCCTCGATCCGCCGGTCCGCGGGCGGCACGATCTGCGCGCCCGTGTGGTCGTAGAGCTTGTAACCGTTGTCGGCAGGCGGGTTGTGCGAGGCCGTGATCTGGATGCCCGCCGCCGCGCCCAGATGGTCCACCGCGAACGCCAACAGCGGCGTCGGCAACGGACCCGGCAGCACCGACACGGCGAACCCGGCCGCCGTCAGCACCTCCGCCGCGGCCGCGGCGAACCGGTCCGAACCGTGCCGGGCGTCGCGGCCGATCACCACGGTCGCGCCCGCATGCCCGGAATCGGTCAACCACTGCGCCACGCCGGCCGTCGTGCGGACGACGACGGCGGTGTTCATGCCGTTCGGACCCGCCCGCACCGGCCCGCGCAGCCCCGCGGTGCCGAACGTCAACGGCCCGGACATCCGGTCGGTCAGCTCGGCGACGGCGTCCGGATCGGCGCCCATCGCGCGCGCGAGCACGTCCTGCAGCTCGTCGCGGGTCGCCTGCTCCGGATCGTCGGTGATCCACCGGTAGGCCGCGTCCCGCAATTCGGGTGTCAGTCGCGTGGGTTGTTCTGCTGCCTCTGGCACCGGAACATGTTGTCAGGCAACAGGCGGGCTCGATAGCGTCGCCCCCGTTTGCCGCGCGGGTGTCGGGGCCCGTGGCGAGAACGCTCTGACCTAGGGAAGTGCACCTGTCGTGCAGCACAACGCCGCACTCGTGAGTCCGTCCGCGCGGGAGGAACTGGCCCCGCTGGGACCTGCGCTGCGCGAAGCCGCCGGGCCGGTCGCCCAGCGGATCATCGAACAGATCCAGTACGCGATCCCCGAGTACCAGCGGCCGCTGCGCGGCGTGTTCGGCGAGGCGGTGCGCGACGGCGTCGAACAGGGCATCTTCGAGTTCCTCGACCGGCTGCTCGACAACGCGCCCGCCTCGGAGAGCACCCGCGAGGTGTTCCGGCAGCTGGGCCGGCTCGAGGCGTCCGAACGGCGCGGACTCGAGGTACTGCACTCGTCGCTGCGGATCGGCGTGCGCGTCGCGTGGAAACGTCTCTCCGAGATCGGCCTCGCCGCCGGGGTACAGGTCGAGACGATGGTCGAGCTCGCCGGCGTGCTGTTCGCCTACATCGACGAGCTGTCCGAGCTCTCCCACGAGGGCTACACCGCCGCACAGGCCAGGGCGGCGGGCGCCCTCGAACGGCGCCGCAAGCGTTTGCTCGAGGTGCTCGTGCAGGAGGCCGCCGTCGCCGACGACATCCTCGAGGAGCTGGCCCGCACCGCCGAATGGGCGCTGCCCGACCGGCTCGCCGTGGCCGTCGTCGAACGTCCCGACGACCCGACCGTCATGCCCGACCCGCCCGACCTGCCCGACGACGTCCTCGTCAACCTCGAGGGCGATGTGCCGTGCGTGGTGATCCCGCACCGCGGCGACGCGCTCGTGCCCGTGGACCTGCGCGGCTGGCGCGCCGTGCAGGGCCCGGTGGTGCCCGTCGCCGAGGCCGCGCACTCGCTGCGCTGGGCACGCCGGCTCGTCGAACTGCGCGACGCCGGCGTCGTCGAGGTCGACACCGCGCCCGCCGACGACACTGCGGTCGACGGGCAGGTCGACGGGCAGGCAGGGGAGCAGGTCGACCTGCCGCTGGTCGGCGACGAGCACCTGCTCACGCTGTGGCTGCTCAGCGATCCGCCGCTGGCGCGTCTGCTCGGCGAACGGGCGCTGGCCCCGCTGTCGGGCGTCAACCGGCGCCAGCGGGAACGCCTCGCCGAGACGCTGCTGGAATGGATCCGCCGTCGCGGCAGCGCGCCCGACATCGCGGCGCAGCTGGCCGTGCACCCGCAGACCGTGCGGTACCGCGTGCACCAGCTCGAGGAGCTCTACGGCGACCGGATGTACGACCCGGACGGGCGGGTGTGGCTCGCCGCCGGACTGCTCGCGCAGGACCTCCTGCGGCGCGCGACAGCATCCGGCGTCTGAATTGTCGTGAATCGAATCGTCACGGCCGCCGGGCATGGTTGCCCGCACCAGGATTATTGAATTTTCCTCGAGTTTGCAGTGGTGTAGAACACCCTCAAGTCCGATTCGGCTGCGCCGATGTGAGCGATGCAAGATGCAGTTTTGTCATGACGTGACAAGCTGGGCGAATCGTCCGACCGGCCTACTCGATCGGGTTATTGTCGCGCCGGCCGGTGTCGGACAGATTTGTCGTCGGTTCGAGTTGGTTTCACCCGTGGAGCCTCATCCGGGACGCCCGACAGCGCTGTCACCCGCCATCGGCGGTGCGTCCACGGCCTGCGGGCACCGTCCGCCATCAGGAAAGGACTCCCGACGATGTGCACCGAAGTCACCGACGTGCCGATCATCACCGGCACGACCACCTCGAAGTAGTCGCCGCCCGGGGCCCGCGACCGTCTCCGGTCACGGGCCCGCGGACGTGCGACGCAGGGGTTTCCAGCTACTCGGTTTCGCCGCCGGGTTCTCGATACCGGGGACTCAGGCCTGCGTGGCCAGGTCGCGCAGCAATGCGCCCATGCGTTCGGCGGACGCCTTGCCCGCCTCGATGACCTCCTCGTGACTGAGCGGCTCGCCGGTGATGCCGGCCGCCAGGTTCGTCACGAGCGACAGTCCGAACACCTCCAGGCCCGCGGCGCGCGCCGCGATGGCCTCCAGCACGGTCGACATGCCGACAAGATCCGCGCCGAGGGTACGCAGCATGCGGATCTCGGCCGGCGTCTCGAAGTGGGGTCCGGGCAGGCCCGCGTAGACGCCCTCGGCCAGCGACGGGTCGATGGTCCTGGACACGTCGCGCAGGCGGTTCGAGTAGAGGTCGACGAGGTCGACGAAGTTCGCGCCCGTGACGGGCGAGGTGGCCGTCATGTTCAGGTGGTCGGCGATGATCACGGGCTGGCCGACCTCGAATCCGTCGCGCAGGCCGCCGGCCGCGTTGGTCAGCAGGACCGTGCCCACGCCCGCAGCCGCGGCCGTGCGGATGCCGTGCACGACGCTCGCGACGCCCCTGCCCTCGTACAGGTGGGTGCGGCCCAGCAGCACGAGTGCACGCTTGTCGCCCAGCCGAAGCGACCGCGCGGTGCTGCCGTGGCCCACGGCGCCGGGCTTCTCGAAGCCCGGCAGGTCGTCCAGCTCGATCTCCGTGTCCGGGGCGCCGATGATGTCGGCGGCCGGGCGCCACCCCGACCCCAGGACGACGGCGATGTCGTGGCGGTCCACGCCGGTGCGCGTGGCGATGGTCTCGGCGGCCTCGTGGGCCTCGCTGGTGATGAATGGGGAAGTCACGGCGCCGATGTTACGGCCGCGGTCACCCGGTCGGTCCGTGTGCGTCGGTCTGAGTCGGGCCTGGTCAGTCGGTCTGGCGGAAGGTCGGCACGATGCGGTCGAACAACTCCTGCCGGCCCAGCCGTTCCTGGTCCAGCGGCACGGTCACGCCCACGACCCACAACCCCGTGCTGGTGGTGAACACCTCGGCCGTCGTCGTGCGGTTGATCGCGCGCGTCTCGCCGTCCTCGCCGCTGCCGCGTTCGGCGGTGCGGTAGGCGATGCGCACGCCGTCCCGTTCGTCGAGCGGTTCCTGCTGCACGAGCGTGAAGTCCTCGGCGTTCCACGAGGCGCGCAGCAGCGAGACGTACTGGTCGGTCGGCAGGTCCTCGCCGGCGTACCGCTCGACGTCGAGCGTGCGCGCACCGTCCATCGACACGAACTGGATGCGCGTGCTCGTCGGCAGCACGTCGGCGGGCTGCTGCGTGATGAACCGCTGCCAGTCCGCCGGGACGCGCACCGTGAACAGGCCGCCCTTCGCGCCGCGGAGGTTCGTCGCGTCGCCGTGGCGGACCTGCAACGGCTGCTGCTCGACGGTGGCCATCGCCGCCTGGTCGGCGGAGCCGCCCGCGGGGCGCTCCGGCGGTCCGAGGGACTGCCCGGACACCGACCTGATCAACAGGAACCCGCCCGCCGTGGCCAGGAGGAACACCGCGGTGACGGCGAGGGTGATCAGCACCAGTTTGCGCCGCGACGGCGTCCCCGCGGCCGATTCGGCCGCATGCCGCGGACCGCTCGGCGGGAACGGCAACGGCCCCGGATCGGCGGCCAGTTCACCGCCGGCGGCCGGCGCGGGGGAGGCCGCCGAGGCCGCCCCGGCGGCTTCCAACGCCTCCACCGGTTCGGGTTCGTCGACCGGCAGCCGCGGGATGATCTGCGTGGCGCCGGCGTCCCGGTCCGCAGGCCCCTCGCGCAACGCGTGCTTGCCCGGCTTGTCGTACTCGTCGAACAGCGCCGCCGGGAACACGTCGGTGCCGTGCGCGGGCAGCAGCGGCCGGAGCCTGCGCCGCACCTCGGCGAGGGGCATCCGCCGGTACGGATCCTTGTCCATCAGGCCCTGGATCACCGGCGCCAACGGTCCCGCCGACGGCCGCGGCGGATTGCCGCGCACGACCTCCGTGACCGTGGCCAGCGGATCGCCGCCCTCGTCGTACGGCGGGCGGCCCTCCGTCGCGGCGAACAGCGTCGCGCCAAGGCCCCACAGGTCCGCCGCGTACGTCACCGCCCCACCGGACGCGACCTCCGGGGCGATGAACGCGGGGGAGCCGAGCATCATCCCCGTGTGCGTCATCGTCACCTCGGAGACGTTGCGCGCGATGCCGAAGTCGGTCAGCTTGATCCGACCGTCCCGCGCGATCAGCACGTTGCCCGGCTTGATGTCGCGGTGCGTGATGCCCGCCGTGTGCGCCGCCTCGAGGGCCGCGGCCACCGCCTCGGCCACCGTCACGGCCTGCGCCGTGGTCAGCGGCTCCTGCTCGACGACCGACGCGAGGCTGCGCGAGGGCAGCAGCTCCATGACGACGTACGGATCGTGCCCCTCCCGCACCACGTCGTGCAGCACGACCACGTTCGGGTGAGACAGCACCGCGATGGCGCGCGCTCCCGCAGCGTGCGTTCCCGCAGCTCGGCGACCTGCTCGGCGGGCACACCCGGTGGGACCCGCACCTCCTTCAGCGCGACCTGACGCTGCAGGAACTCGTCGTGGGCGACCCAGACCGTGCCCATCGAACCGGAACCGAGCACGGATTCGAGCCGGTAACGGCCTGCGACGACACGGGGCTGGTCTGCGGACACGCACCTATTCTGTCGGCTCGGCCGCCCGGCGGCGCCCGGGCCTCCCACGAACGCGTGCCCGTGACGGGCGGCGCGCGAGGCGACCTCGCGATCAGCCTCACACTTGACGTGGGGCGCCGCGTCCTACCATCACCGTATGGAACAGACGTTGCCGCTCGCTGCCGAGTTCGACCAGGCCGAACGCGCCGACTGGCAGCGTCTCGTCGCCGGGGTGCTCACCAAGACGGGCGCACTGCCGGAGGGCTTCGACGGCCCGCCGGAGAGCCTGCTGACCACGACGACGTACGACGGCATCGAGATCCAGCCGCTGTACACCGCCTCCGACGTGGCGGACGGCGAGGTGCCGGAGTCCGGCTTTCCCGGGTTGTCGCCGTTCGTGCGCGGCCGCCGCCCCGACGGCAACGTCGGCACCGGCTGGGACGTCCGCGCCCGCCACGGGCACGCCGACGTGCGGGCCGTGAACCGCGAGCTGCTGGCCGACCTCGAGGGCGGCGTCACGTCCGTCTGGCTGCGCGTCGGCCGCGGTGGCCTGCCGGTCGACGGCCTCGCCGACGCGCTCAACGAGGTGCGTCCCGACCTGGCCCCGGTGACCCTCGACGCGGGCGCCGACTACGTCGCCGCCGCCGACGCGCTGCTCGAGGTGCACGCCGAGCAGGGCGTGCCCGACGCGGAGGTCGGCGGCAACCTCGGCGCCGACCCCGTCGGCCTGCACGCCCGCACCGGCACCGCCCACGACCTCGCCCCCGCCGCCGAACTGGCGCCCGCGCCGCCGCCCGGTATCCGCAGCTGCGGGCCGTCGTCGCCGACGGACTGCCGTTCCACGAGGCAGGCGGCTCGGACGCGCAGGAGCTGGGCGCCACGATCGCCGCCGGCGTCGCCTACCTGCGGGCGCTCACCGCCGCCGGACTCGACGCCGACACCGCCGCGGCGCAGCTGGACTTCCGCCTCGCCGCGACCGCCGACCAGTTCCTCACGATCGCCAAGTTCCGCGCCGCCCGCAGGCTGTGGGCCCGCGTCGCCGAGGTGTCCGGCGTGACCGGGCACGGCGCCGCCATGCGCCAGCACGCGGTCACCTCGCCGGCGATGTTCACCCGCCGCGACCCGTGGGTGAACATGCTGCGCACCACCATCGCCTGCTTCGCCGCGGGCGTCGGCGGCGCCGACGCCGTCACCGTGCTGCCGTTCGACGACGCGCTCGGCCGCCCCGAGGACCTGTCCCTGCGGATCGCCCGCAACACCCAGTCGATCCTGCAGGAGGAGACGAGGCTCGCCGGCGTCGTCGACCCCGCGGGCGGATCCTGGTACGTCGAAACGCTCACCGACCGGCTCGCCCACGCCGCCTGGCGCGAGTTCACCGCCATCGAGAAGGCGGGCGGCATCACCGCCGAACTCGACTCCGGCGCACTGGCAGCCCGGCTCGCCGAGACGTGGAACGCCCGCTCGGCCCGCATCGCCACCCGCAAGGACCCCATCACCGGCGTCAGCGAGTTCCCGTTGGCCGACGAGGAACTCCTCGACCGCACACCCTCCACAGTGGACGACTCGGGCGAGGGTGGTCTGCCGCGGGTGCGGTACGCGCAGGAGTACGAGGCGCTGCGCGACGCCGCCGACGCCCACCTCGCCGCGACCGGTACCCGGCCCACCGTCTTCCTCGCCACGCTCGGCACGCTCGCCCAACACACTGCGCGGGCCACGTTCACCGCCAACTTCCTGCGCGCGGGCGGCATCGAGCCCCTCGACCCCGGCGAGACCGCCGACCTCGACACCCTCGTCGCCCGGTTCCGCGAGAACGGCAGCCCGGTGGCGATCCTGTGCGGTGCCGACGCGACCTACGCCGAGCAGGCCGCCGACGTCGCCGCCGCGCTGCGCGAGGCCGGGGCCGCCGAGGTGTGGCTGGCCGGCAAGGCCCCCGACGGCGTCGAGGTGGACGGCACGATCCGCATGGGCAGCAACGTGCTCGACGCGCTGACCCGCATCCTCGGCCGGCTCGGTGTGGATACCGCTTCCACCGACACCGACACCCGTAACGATGTCTCCCTCAAGGATGGAGTGGCGCGATGACTGTCCCCGGGAGCATCCCCGACTTCTCCGACGTCGACCTCGGCGCACCCGCCGCCGGTGACCGCAAGCGCTGGGCCGAGGCCGTGCAGGCCGCCACCGGCAAGGGCGCCGACGCGCTCGAATGGGAGACACCCGAGGGCATCGGCGTCAAACCGCTCTACACCGCCGACGACCTGTCCGACGTGGACTTCCTGAACACCTACCCCGGCGCGGCCCCGTTCCTGCGCGGCCCGTACCCGACGATGTACGTCAACCAGCCGTGGACCGTGCGCCAGTACGCCGGATTCTCCACCGCGGCCGCGTCCAACGCGTTCTACCGCCGCAACCTCGCCGCCGGGCAGAAGGGCCTGTCGGTGGCATTCGACCTGGCCACGCACCGCGGATACGACTCCGACCATCCGCGCGTCGCCGGTGACGTCGGCATGGCCGGCGTGGCGATCGACTCGATCTACGACATGCGCCAGCTCTTCGACGGCATCCCGCTCGACAAGATGTCGGTGTCGATGACCATGAACGGCGCGGTGCTGCCGGTGATGGCGCTCTACGTCGTCGCCGCCGAGGAACAGGGCGTCGCGCCCGAGAAGCTCGCGGGGACCATCCAGAACGACATCCTCAAGGAGTTCATGGTCCGCAACACCTACATCTACCCGCCGCAGCCGTCGATGCGGATCATCTCCGACATCTTCGCGTTCACCTCGCAACGCATGCCGCGGTTCAACTCGATCTCCATCTCCGGCTATCACATGCAGGAGGCGGGAGCGACCGCCGATCTCGAACTGGCCTACACGCTCGCCGACGGACTCGAGTACCTGCGCGCGGGCGAGGGAGCCGGCCTCGACATCGACGCGTTCGCCCCACGGCTGTCGTTCTTCTGGGCCATCGGCATGAACTTCTTCATGGAGGTCGCCAAGCTGCGCGCCGCGCGGCTGCTGTGGGCCAAGCTGGTCAAGAAGTTCGACCCGCAGAACGCGAAGTCCCTGTCGCTGCGCACCCACTCGCAGACCTCCGGCTGGTCGCTGACCGCCCAGGACGTCTACAACAACGTGGTGCGCACCTGCGTCGAGGCGATGGCCGCCACGCAGGGACACACGCAGTCGCTGCACACCAACGCCCTCGACGAGGCGCTCGCACTGCCCACCGACTTCTCCGCCCGCATCGCCCGCAACACGCAGCTGGTGCTGCAGCAGGAATCGGGCACCACGCGCGTCATCGACCCGTGGGGCGGCAGCGCGTTCGTCGAGAAGCTCACCCACGACCTCGCCCGCCGCGCGTGGGCGCACATCGAGGAGGTCGAGGCCGCCGGCGGCATGGCCAAGGCCATCGACGCGGGCATCCCGAAGATGCGCATCGAGGAGGCCGCCGCCCGCACCCAGGCGCGCATCGACTCCGGACGCCAGCCCGTCATCGGCGTCAACAAGTACCGGCCCGAGACCGACGAGCAGATCGACGTGCTCAAGGTGGACAACGCCGACGTCCGCGCGCAGCAGCTGGAGAAACTGGAACGGCTGCGGTCCGAACGCGACTCCGGCGCCGTCGAGGACGCACTCCGCCGGCTCACCGCCGCCGCAGAGGGGGAGGGGAACCTTCTCGAGCTCGCCATCGACGCGGCGCGCGCCAAGGCCACCGTCGGCGAGATCTCCGGCGCGCTGGAACAGGCGTGGGGGCGCCACTCCGGGCAGATTCGTACGATCTCCGGTGTGTACCGCGAGGAAGCCGGCAAGTCCGAGGGCGGCGCCGGGATCGACGCCGCCCGCGAGCGCGTCGACGCGTTCGCCGAGCAGGAGGGGCGCCGGCCGCGCATCCTCGTCGCCAAGATGGGCCAGGACGGTCACGACCGCGGCCAGAAGGTGATCGCCTCCGCGTTCGCCGACCTGGGCTTCGACGTCGACGTCGGACCGCTGTTCTCCACGCCCGCCGAGGTGGCCGCGCAGGCCGTCGAGGCCGACGTGCACGTCGTCGGCGTGTCGTCGCTGGCCGCGGGCCACCTGTCGCTCGTTCCCGCGCTGCGCTCCGAACTCGCCGCGCTCGGCCGCGGCGACATCCTCGTGGTGTGCGGCGGCGTCATCCCGCCGCAGGACTACGGCGAGCTGCGCGCCGCGGGCGCCGCCGCGATCTTCGGCCCCGGCACGGTCATCGCCGACGCCGCGGTCGACCTGCTCGACCAGCTGGAGCAGGAAGGCTAGTGGCGGGCCGCAACGCCATCGATGTCGCGACGTACGCCAAGGGTGTCCGGGCCGGCGACCGCGGCATGCTGTCGCGGGCCATCACCCTCGTCGAATCGGCCAAGCCCGAACACCGCCGCAAGGCCCAGGAACTGCTGGTCGAACTGCTGCCGCACGCAGGCGGGTCCCGGCGGATCGGCATCACCGGCGTGCCCGGGGTCGGCAAGTCGACCTTCATCGACCAGCTGGGCACGCGGCTGACCGAGGACGGCCACCGCATCGGCGTCCTGGCCGTCGACCCGTCGTCCACCCGGACCGGCGGGTCCATCCTCGGCGACAAGACCCGCATGGCACGCCTGGCCGTCGACCCGTCGGCGTTCATCCGACCGTCGCCGACGTCCGGCACGCTCGGCGGCGTCGCCCGTGCCACCCGCGAGACGATCGTGCTGATGGAGGCCGCGGGGTACGACGTCGTGCTCGTCGAGACCGTCGGCGTCGGCCAGTCCGAGGTCACCGTCGCGGGCATGGTCGACTGCTTCCTGTTCCTCACCCTCGCCCGCACCGGCGACCAGCTGCAGGGCATCAAGAAGGGCGTCCTCGAACTCGCCGACGTCATCGCCGTCAACAAGGCCGACGGCGACCATTTGCGCGACGCCCGCAAGGCCGCGCGCGAACTGTCCGGCGCGCTGCGGATGCTCTACGGACCCGACGCCGAATGGACCCCGCCGGTGCTGACCTGCAGCGGCATGACCGGCGACGGGCTCGACGAGGTGTGGGCGACCATCGGCGAGCACCGCACGACCCTCGAAGCCTCCGGCGGACTCGACGCGAAACGCTCCCGCCAGCTCGTCGACTGGACCTGGGCGATGGTGCGCGACCAGCTGCTCGACCGGCTCGGCGAGCACCCCGACGTGCAGGCCGTCGTGCCCGAGGTCGAACGCGACGTCCGCGACGGCCGCATCACCGCCACCCTCGCCGCCGAACGGATCCTCGGCGCATTCGGGTACGGGTTCGGCGAGCATCCGCGTGGCGGGTGACCACACCGGCGATTCAGGGGCACACTGGCTGTGATGCCTGCTACCCGACTGTCCCCGTTCCGCCTCGTGGCCGCCGTGCTCGCCGTCGTGGTTCTGGTGCTGGCCGGCATGGCCCTGTCGGCCGCCACCGCGAGCGCCTCGGTGAGTGCTGCGTCGGCGAGTGCCTCGGTGGGCGTTCCGTCGAGTGTGCCGGCGGCGTCGGGGCCGGCGCTTACGCCGGTGCCGCTGCGGGCCCGGCCGTCGGATCGCTCGCGCAGGACGACTCGGGGCCCGAACTCGACCCGCAGACCCGCGCCGACGCCGAGAACGCGCGGAGCAAGTTCGTCGTCGCGCTCATCGCCGCCGGACTGCTGGGGATCATCATCTGGGGCCGCGTCATCCGTCGGAAGCGGGCCAGGAAGGACGGCGGCTGACGGCTTCCCTCGAAGTCACACCGACGGGTGAGTTCGCAGGTCAGTGAGCATTCGGCCGCGTTCAGTGGTCGGTCGTCGACGCCGCGCCGTCGCCGAGTGAACTTCCGCTCGCCGCTCGGCGCAATCTGCCTACCGTCGGTCTCGCCGCTACGACATCCGGGTCTCGTGCTCACCTGTTCGGTGCAACACTGGACGAGAGGTGTTGAAAGCGACGTCCGCGGCCGTGAACGGATGCGGTGACGTGCGACGTCGCGCGGAGGTGTGGTGTGACCGTTCTCGACTCGCGGGCCGGCTTTCCTGGGGAAGGGCTTCCGGGAGAAGGGGTTCCGGCTGATTCGTCCGACGCCGTGCTCACCGAGGCAGGGGTGAGCGTGGCGCCGGTGGCCGATCTCGGCGCGGGCAGAGGGCCCGAGTGGCTCGAGACCTGGCTCGCCGAGCACGCGGCCGACATCCTCGCCTGGCGGCGGCACATCCATGCCAACCCCGAGCTCGCCCGCCGCGAGTACGGCACGACCGAGTTGGTCGCCGGACTGCTGCGCTCCGCGGGACTGGCACCGCAGGTCATGGCGTCCGGCACCGGGCTCGTCTGCGACATCGGCGAGGGGGAGCCGTGCGTCGCGCTGCGCGCCGACCTCGACGCCCTGCCGCTCACCGAGGCGAGCGGACTGCCGTTCGCCTCCACCGTCGACGGCGCCGCCCACGCCTGCGGCCACGACCTGCACACCACGATCGTCCTGGCCGCCGGGCTCGCCCTGGCGAGCGCCGACCGGCTGCCGGGCCGCGTGCGGCTGATCTTCCAGCCCGCCGAGGAGGTCATGCCCGGAGGCGCCCTCGACGTCATCCGCGCTGGCCACCTCGACGACGTCGACCGCATCTTCGGCCTGCACTGCGACCCGCGCGTCGAGGTCGGCAAGGTCGGCACCCGCGTCGGCGCGCTGACCTCGGCCGCCGACCTGATCGAACTGCGGCTGACCTCGCCCGGTGGGCACACGTCCCGGCCGCACCTGACCGCCGACCTGGTGCACGCGCTCGGCACGGTCATCACGTCGCTGCCGGCGCTGCTCTCGCGCCGCGTCGACCCGCGTTCGGGCACGGTGCTCGTGTGGGGATCGGTGCACGCGGGGGAGGCGGCCAACGCCGTCCCGCAGGACGGCCTGCTGCGCGGCACGCTGCGCACCGCCGACGAGGACACGTGGAAGCAGCTCGAATCGCTCGTCGAGTCGGGCGTGGAGTCGCTCCTGGCGCCGCTCGGCGTCGGCTACGAGCTGAACTACCTGCGGGGCGTGCCGCCCGTCGTCAGCGAGCCCGAGAGCACGGGCCTGCTGCGCGAGGGCGTCGCGGCCGCGCTCGGCTCCGACGCGCTCGTCGACACGGCGCAGTCGTCCGGCGGCGAGGACTTCGGCTGGTATCTCCAGCACGTCCCCGGCGCGTTCGCGCGCCTCGGCGTCTGGCCCGGTGAGGGCCCCCAGCGCGACCTGCACCAGCCCACCTTCGAGGCCGACGAACGTGCCCTGCTCACCGGCACCCGAGTCCTCATCCACACAGCCCTCAAGGCCCTAACCCCCTAACCCCACGAGATCTGCATTCAGACCCGCGAGACCTGCATCCAGACCCGCGAGACCTGCGTGCCTGCCTGTGGAGCGCTGATGTCGAGTTATCCACATCAGCGGGAGTTATCCACAAATTGGGGATGAGTCCGGTTCTGGCGTGATCCGTCGGACAGTCTGACGGCATGACCAAGTTACCGAGAAGCGTGCACGGCGCGTATCTCCGTGCGGAGCTCCTGGAGGTTCTCGGCCGCGGCGGGATGCGCATCGTTCTCGACGAAGGAACGCTGGTAAGCGCCTCGCGCACGGTGGTCGTCGAGGCCGATCGGGCGACCGACTTCATGACGAGGGTCGCCGCGTTCCAGCTGACGATCGGCCCGAGCTCGGTCGTCGCCGGCGAGAGCGCTCTCCGTGTCTACGGCTGCGATGCGGGGTCGGCTTCGCCCGTACACCTGCTGGTGCCTCCGGAGTGCAAGGCGCGCAATCGTCCAGGCCTCCTCATGCAACGGGGGAGCTACGAAACGCAGGATGTCGCCGACGTCAACGGCTTGCGGGTACTGACTCCGGACGCGGCGGTCGCCGAGGTCCTGCGCCGTAGCCCGCCGCGAACCGCGCTGGCCTGCGCAGACCAGGCGATACGCATGCTCAACGAGTCGGACCGCCTGGCATTCCGCGCCCTCGTCGACGCGCGGATCAGCACAGCCACCAGCGGGCGCGGACGACGTCAGGCCCGCCGGCTGTACCAACTGGCCCACGGACTCGCCGAGTCGCCAGCCGAGAGCGCGATGCTGCTTACCGTGGTCGACGGCGGATTCCCGATCCCCGGCCAGCAGTACTCGGTCACCGACCTCACCGGCAGGGAGGTCTACCGCCTCGACTTCGCCTGGCCCGAGCTGCTCGTCGCGCTCGAATACGACGGCTATGCGGCACACGAGCACAGGCGTGAACGTGATGCCGCCCGTGACGAGGACCTGCGACGTCGGGGATGGATCGTCGTACGAGCCCGGGCCGACGACCTCGTCGAGCCCTCGCGAGTCCTCACTCAGCTCACCCAGGCCTTCCGGAAGCGCGGCTTCGATATCGGAACGCAGCGTTCGCGGGCCGCGGTGCAGATCTCACCGGGCTGAATGCAGACCTCGCGGGCCGCGGTGCAGACCTCGCGGGGCTGGGTGCAGATCTCGCGGTAGGGGCTGGTTACGGGCCGATGCCTTTGCAGGGGCTGGTGCGGAGGTTGTTGACGTAGTCGGCGGGGGCGCCGGCCGCCTCGGCGGCGTCGGCGAGCACGCCGAGGTAGCGGGCGCTCGGCAGTCCGCCCTCGTAGGCGTCGAGCACGTACAGCCACGCCAGCACCGACCCGTCCATGGTCTGCACCCGCAGGCGGATCTTGTTGTGCAGTCCGAGCTCGTTGCCCTCCCAGCGATCGAGCTGGCCTTCGTCGAGCGGCGTGACGTCGTAGAGCACCACGAACACCCGCGAGTCGGGCTCCTCCACGATCGTGGAGAGCGCACCTTCCCACAGCAGGTCTTCGCCACCGAACGTCAACCGCCAGCCTTCCAGCCAGCCCGTCCCCGCCATCGGCGAGTGCGGCGCTCGCTCGGCCATCTGGGAGGGTTCCATGTTGGACCCGTACGCGGCATAGAGAGGCACGGTCACAGCGTATCGGCCTCGCCGGAACTCGAAACCCAGCCACGCCTAAAGTGGGCCGAAGACGGCGTGTGAGGAGGACACCTGACGTGACCAAGATCGTGATCATGGGCGGCGGACCTGCAGGTTACGAGGCCGCTCTCGTAGCGGCCCAGCACGGTGCAGATGTGACCGTTGTCGAGCGGGACGGTCTCGGTGGCGCCTGCGTGCTCTACGACTGCGTGCCGTCGAAGACGTTCATCGCCTCGTCGGGAGCGCGGGCCAGCCTGCACGGCTACAAGGAGCTCGGCGTCAACATCGACCTCGAGGACACCAGGGTCGACCTGCCGACCGTGCACGGCCGGGTCCGCGGCCTCGCGCTCGCGCAGTCGGCCGACATCCGCGCCCGCGTGCAACGCGAGGGTGTCCGGGTGATCAACGGAACCGCACGGTTCTGTGACGAGGCGCCCGGCCTGGCCACGCACAAGATCGCGGTCGAGGGCAAGGAAGGCGAGGAGGTCCTCGACGCGGACGTCGTCCTGATCGCCACGGGCGCCACCCCGCGTGTGCTGCCGGGCGCCGTGCCGGACGGCGAGCGCATCCTCGACTGGCGCCAGCTCTACGACCTGCCGGAGCTGCCCGAGCACCTCGCCGTCGTCGGTTCGGGCGTCACGGGCGCCGAGTTCGCGTCCGCCTACACCGAGATGGGCGTCAAGGTGACGGTCGTGTCGAGCCGCGACCGCGTGCTGCCGCACGAGGACGCCGACGCCGCCGCCGTGCTGGAGGAGAGCTTCTCCAACCGTGGCACGTCGGTCGTCAAGCACGCCCGCGCCGACCGGGTCGAACGCACCGAGAAGGGCGTGACGATCCACCTCTCCGACGGCCGCACCATCGACGCCAGCCACGCGCTGATGACCGTCGGGTCCGTGCCGAACACCGACGACATCGGCCTGGACCGCGCCGGTATCGAACCGGGCCGTGGCGGGGCGATCCCGGTCGACCGCGTGTCCCGCACCAACGCCCCCAACGTCTACGCCGCCGGCGACTGCACCGGCGTGCTGCCGTTGGCGTCGGTCGCGAGCATGCAGGGCCGCATCGCCATGTGGCACGCGCTCGGCGAGGGCGTCGCCCCGATCCGACTGCGCACGGTCGCCGCGAACGTGTTCACGCACCCGGAGATCGCGACCGTCGGCATCAGCCAGCAGGCGATCGACTCCGGCGAGGTGCCCGCGCGCACGATCATGCTGCCGCTGTCGACCAATCCGCGCGCCAAGATGGAAGGCGTCCGCCAGGGTTTCGTGAAGCTGTTCTGCCGCCCCGCGACCGGTGTGGTCGTCGGCGGCGTGGTGGTGGCGCCGTCGGCGAGCGAGCTCATCCTGCCGATCGCGCTGGCCGTGCAGAACCAGCTGACGGTCGAGCACCTGGCGTTGACGTTCTCGGTGTACCCGTCGCTGTCCGGATCGATCACCGAGGCGGGACGTCAGCTCATGCAGCACGACGACCTGGCCTGAGCCCGTTCGTCTGACCTGCGGGGTGTTGCCGGCCGGGGCACACTGGGCGCAGACCGACGAAGGGAGCGCCGCATGGCCGTCCGCGACACCGCGTGGCCGGTGGGCGCTCCCTGCTGGGTCGACCTGACCTGCGGCGACCTCGACGCCACCCGCGCCTTCTACACGGCGCTGCTCGGCTGGGATTTCGTCGACACCGGCGAGGACTACGGGCACTACTCGATCGCCATGGTCGACCGGCGGGCCGTCGCGGCGATCGGGCCGACGCCGCCGGGCATGGCCGCGCCGCAGTCGTGGACGACCTACCTGGCCACCGACGACGTCGACGCCACCGCCGAGGCCATCACCGCCGAGGGCGGACGGCTCGTGCTCGAACCCGGCGACGTCGGCGAGGCCGGCCGCATGGGGGTCGCCGCCGACCCCACGGGCGCGGTCTTCGGCATCTGGCAGGCCGGCCGCACCACCGGCGTGCAGATCACGAACGTTCCCGGCGCGTTGGCCTGGAACGAATGCGTCACGCGCGACTACACCGCGGCGAAACGGTTCTACGCCGCCGTGTTCGGTCTCGGCTTCGACGAACCGTCCCACGGACCGTTCGAGTACGCCACGATCCGCGTCGACGGCAGCGATCTCGACAGCAGCGATCTCGGGGGCGGCTCCGGCGCCGGGGTCGGCGGCGCCGGCAGTGAGACCGCCGAGGTCGGCGGCATCGGAGCGCTGCCGGACGACGTGACCGCGCAGGTCCCTCCACACTGGACGACGTACTTCGCCGTCACCGACGTCGACGCCGCCGTGACCCACCTGGTCGACCTGGGCGGCACGGTCCACGACGGGCCGGTCGACTCGCCGCGAGGCAGGCTCGCGGCGGTCGCCGACCCCGGAGGCGGCAGCTTCCGCCTCATCGAACGCTGAACGCCAACACGGCAACGCAGGGTGCCAACACGGCGTCGCAGGGTGCCAACACGGCGACGTGGGGTGCTGACACGGCGGTTATTCGACCCAGTCGAAGGTCTTGGTGACGGCCTTCTTCCAGTTGCGGTACTCGCTCTCGCGACGTTCGTCATCCATCGCGGGCTGCCACTCCTTGTCCTTGGCCCAGTTCGACTTGATGTCCTCTTCGGACTCCCAGAACCCGACGGCCAGCCCGGCCGCGTAGGCGGCACCCAGCGCGGTGGTCTCGTTGACCTTCGGCCGGATGACGTCGACGCCGAGGATGTCGGCCTGGAACTGCATGAGCAGGTCGTTGACCACCATGCCGCCGTCGACCTTGAGCGTCCGCAGTGGAACGCCCGAGTCGGCGTTCATCGCGTCGATGACCTCGCGGGTCTGGAACGCCGTCGCCTCGAGCACGGCGCGGGCGAGGTGTCCCTTGTTGACGAACCGGGTGAGGCCGACGATCGCGCCGCGCGCGTCCGACCGCCAGTACGGCGCGAACAGCCCGGAGAACGCCGGCACGAAGTAGGCGCCGCCGTTGTCCTCGACCGTGCGCGCGTAGCCCTCGATCTCGGCGGCCGAGCCGATCATGCCGAGGTTGTCGCGCAGCCACTGCACGAGCGAACCGGTGACGGCGATCGAGCCCTCGAGCGCGTACACCGTGTCGTTGTCGCCGATCTTGTAGCAGACCGTCGTCAACAGGCCGTTCTCCGAGAGCACCTTCTCGTTGCCCGTGTTGAGCAGCACGAAGTTGCCGGTGCCGTAGGTGTTCTTGGCCTCGCCGCGCGACAGGCAGGCCTGCCCGAACGTCGCGGCCTGCTGGTCGCCGAGGATGCCCGCGATCGGCACCCCGCCGAGCGCGCCGCGCTCGCGCACCGAGCCGTACTGCTCGGACGACGACTTGATCTCCGGCAGCATCGACATCGGGATGCCCATGTCGTCCGCGATCCCGGTGTCCCAGGTGAGCGTGTCGAGGTCCATCAACATGGTGCGCGAGGCGTTGGTCGGGTCGGTGACGTGGATGCCGCCCTCGGTGCCGCCGGTCATGTTCCACAGCAACCAGGTGTCCATGTTGCCGAACAGCAGGTCACCGGCCTCGGCGCGTTCCCGCGCACCCTCGACGTTGTCCAGGATCCACTTGATCTTCGGACCCGAGAAGTACGTCGCCAGCGGCAGACCGGTCTTGTCCCGGTACCGCTCCTGACCTCCTCCCAGCTCGCCGAGCTCGGTGATGATCCGGTCGGTGCGGGTGTCCTGCCAGACGATCGCGTTGTACACCGGCTTGCCGGTGTTGCGGTCCCACACGACGGTGGTCTCACGCTGATTGGTGATGCCGACGGCCACCACATCGGACGCGGTGATGTCGGCGTTGGCGAGCGCGCCCGCGGCGGTCGCCCTGGTGTTGGCCCAGACCTCCTCCGGGTCGTGTTCGACCCACCCGGCCTGGGGGAAGATCTGCTGGTGTTCCCGTTGGTCGACGGCCACCACACTGCCCGAGTGATCGAAGATCATCGTCCGGGTCGATGTGGTGCCCTGGTCGATGGCAGCGACGAAACGAGACACAGTTGCTCCAAACTCAGCTCAGGCCGTTCACGGCGAGGAAGAGGGCACCGGCGAGCGCGCCGCCGATGAGCGGTCCTACGACGGGTACCCAGGAATAGCCCCACTGCGGACTGCCCTTGCCCTTGATCGGCAGGATCGCGTACGCGATGCGGGGCCCGAGGTCACGCGCCGGGTTGATGGCGTAGCCGGTCGGGCCGCCGAGCGAGTTACCGATCACCAACACGACCAGGGCCACACCCGCGTACCCGAGCGCGGCATTGCCGAACTCCGGTTCGCCCGCGGCCGTCTGGCCGAAGCCCGGGTTCAGCAGGATCCACGCCACGAGCACGAACGTACCGATGATCTCGGTGACCGTGTTCCACACCTTGTTCGGGATCGTGGGAATGGTCGAGAAGATGCCGAGCGTGTTCTCCGGCTCGGGGTGGTCGTCGAACTGCAGCTTGTAGGCCAGCCACGTCAACATCGCACCGAGCACGGCACCGACCATCTGGCCGGCCCAGTAGATCGGCACGTCCGCCCAGGCCATCTCGCCGGAGACCGCGAGTCCGAAGGTGACGGCCGGGTTGATGTGGGCCCCCGACGGGTCGGCGATGCTGGCGCCCGCGAAGACCGCGAAGGCCCAACCGACGGTGATGAACAGGATGCCGCCGCCGTTGCCGTTGGTCTTGCGCAACACGTTGTTCGCGACGACAGCGGTACCGAGGAGGACGAGCACCGAGGTGCCCAGCATCTCCCATACGAAAATCGATCCGGCGTTCATAGCTCGCATCCTCCAGCTTCGGCACTGCAGAACCCGCCCGGCCGGTTCCGCTCTCGGGTTGGTGGGCGCGGGCCGGCCGGGTGCCGGACGGCGCCCCTGCCGTTCCACTCGGGAGGAACGCTACTCGGATGTGGTTCATCGCTCAAAGCGTCGTTCGGCGCATCGCGTGTGCGCAAACGTGCGAGCGACGGTGAACGTGACATGCTGGAGGCGTATCCGATGATCGGGATACGTGGTGGTGAGCAGTGCGAGGAGGAACTGGCGTGACAGGGCAGCGTGGACGCGACGCGAGGGCAGCGGCTCCGGCACGACTCGGTCCGGTGACCCGCACGGAGACATGGCGGCGGCTCGAGGACGAGACGTTCGACCTCGTGGTCATCGGCGGTGGTGTCGTCGGCGCGGGCACGGCGCTCGACGCGGCGACCCGCGGTCTGCGGGTGGCGCTCGTCGAGGCGCGTGATCTCGCGTCGGGCACGTCGAGCCGGTCCAGCAAGTTGTTCCACGGTGGACTGCGCTATCTCGAGCAGCTCGAGTTCGGCCTGGTGCGCGAGGCGCTGCGCGAGCGGGAGCTGATGCTCACGCGGATCGCGCCGCACCTGGTCAAGCCGGTGAGCTTCCTGTACCCGCTGACGAATCGCGTCTGGGAGCGGCCGTACACCGCGGCGGGCCTGCTGATGTACGACACGATGGGCGGCGCGCGGTCGGTTCCCGGCCAGAAGCACCTCTCGCGCGCGGGCGCGTTGCGCATGGTGCCCGCGCTCAAACGTGACGCGCTGATCGGTGGCATCCGGTACTACGACGCGCAGGCCGACGACGCCCGGCACACCATGACGTTGGCCCGCACGGCCGCGCACTACGGCGCCGTCGTGCGGAACTCGACGCAGGTCGTCGGGTTCCTGCGCGAGGCCGACCGGGTCTCCGGCGTGCGCGTGCGCGATGTCGAGAACGGACAGGAGGTCGACGTCCGTGCCCACGCGGTGATCAACGCGACCGGCGTGTGGACCGACGAGCTGCAGAGCCTGTCCGGCAGCCGCGGACGTTTCCGCGTGCGCTCCAGCAAGGGCGTCCACATCGTCGTGCCGCGGGACCGGATCGTCGCCGAGAGCGGCATGATCCTGCGCACCGAGAAGTCCGTGCTGTTCGTGATTCCCTGGCGCAACCACTGGATCGTCGGCACCACCGACACGGACTGGAACCTCGACCTCGCGCACCCGTCGGCCACCCGCGGCGATATCGACTACTTGCTCGAACACGTCAACAAGGTGCTCGCGACGCCGCTGACCCACGACGACATCGAGGGTGTCTACGCCGGACTGCGGCCGCTGCTCGCGGGCGAGAGCGAGGAGACCTCGAAGCTCTCGCGCGAGCACGCCGTGGCGCGCGTGGCCCCGGGGCTCGTCGCGATCGCGGGCGGCAAGTACACGACGTACCGTGTGATGGCGGCCGACGCCGTCGACGCCGCCGTCGTGGACGTGCCCGAGCGCGTGCAGGAGTCGATCACCGACAAGGTGCCGCTCGTCGGCGCGGACGGCTACCACGCGCTGGTCAACCAGGCCGACCACCTCGCAGGCGACCACGGCCTGCACCCGTACCGGGTGCGACACCTGCTCGACCGGTACGGCTCGTTGATCAGCGACGTGCTCGGTCTGGCCGAGGGCAGGCCGGACCTGCTCAAGCCGATCGAGGCGGCGCCGGACTACCTGCGCGTCGAGGTCGTCTACGCGGCCACCGACGAGGGCGCCTGCACCTCGAGGACGTGCTCGCGCGGCGCACGCGGATCTCCATCGAGTACCCGCACCGCGGCGTCGACAGCGCCGAACAGGTCGCCGACCTGATGGGCGAGGTCCTCGGCTGGGACGCCGACCAGCGGGCCCGCGAGATCGAGGTGTACCGGGCACGCGTCGAGGCCGAACGGGACTCGCAGGCCCAGCCGGACGACGAGGCCGCCGACGCCCGCCGTGTCGCCGCCCCCGAGGCCCGGGACGGCCTGGCGGCCCCGACGTCCTGACACCGCCGGGGGTCGGTCCGGTTTCGAGCCGGACGACCCCGGTCCGGCGTCTACTTCGGACGTCCGATATGGAACGCGATCAGCGGCGGCGGTTGACCAGGGCGCCGACGACGAAGGCGACGACGGCCGGCAGCAGGAACACGACCCACGCCTTGGCGACGGTGAAGAACAGCACGATCGCGACCACGGCGGCGATCGGCACCGCGGTGGAGGCGAGCTTCTGCGACCACGGCTGCGGTGCCGAGGTGCGCGGGGGTTCCGGGGCGCGCGCGGTGCTCGCCCGCGGCGGCGGGGCGTCGAGGACGCTCGGCCGCGGATCGGGCAGGTCGGCGAACAGCGGCCTCAGGTCCTTGCGGAACTTGGCGGTGCTGACCTGGGCCGACCGTTCGTCGAACTCGGAGAGCTCGAGCCGGCCCGTCCGCACGTGCTCGGACAGCGCGTCGAGGGCTTCCTGGCGCTCAGCGTCGCTGAGGCGGACTTCGGATCGGTCAGCGGCCACACGTCGATCGTAGGCGCCGCGCGCCCGCCGGTGCCACGACGTCGCAGAACCGTTGCCCCCTGTTCAGCACTCCCGGGAGCTTCGGTCAGTCCTTGAGTTCGAGGAGGACCGTGCCCTGGGTGACGGTGGCGCCGACCTCGGCGGACAGGCCGGTGACGGTGCCCGACTTGTGGGCCGTCACGGGGTTCTCCATCTTCATGGCCTCCAGGACCACGATCAGTTCGCCCGCCTCGACCTGCTGGCCCTCCTCGACGGCGACCTTGATCACGGTGCCCTGCATGGGCGCGGTCACGGCGTCGCCGCTCACGGCCGCCTTGCCGCCGCCACCACGCTTGCGCGGCTTGGCCTTCGTGGCCGCGGCGCCACCACCGCCACCGCCGGACGCGAGGCCCGCGGGCAGCGACACCTCGAGGCGCCGGCCGCCGACCTCGACCACGACGTTCTGCCGCGGCTCCGCGTCGTCCTCGGCGTCGGCGTCGCCGGTGTAGGGCTCGATGGTGTTGTCGAACTCGGTCTCGATCCACCGCGTGTGCACCGAGAAGCTCTTGCCGTCGCCGACGAACGCCGGGTCGCGCAGGATCGTGCGGTGGAACGGCAGCACGGTGGCGATGCCCTCGGCGACCATCTCGTCGAGGGCCCTTCGGGACCGTTCGATGGCCTGATCCCGGTCGCGCCGGTGACGATCACCTTCGCCAGCATCGAGTCGAACTGGCCGCCGATGACGGTGCCGGTCTCCATGCCGGCGTCGACGCGCACGCCGGGGCCGGAGGGGAAGTCGAGCCGCGTCACCGTGCCCGGTGCGGGCAGGAAGCCCCGGCCCGCGTCCTCGCCGTTGATGCGGAACTCGATGGAGTGTCCGCGCGGGGCGGGGTCGTCGGTCAGCGGCAGCACGCCGCCCTCGGCGATGCGGAACTGCTCGCGCACCAGGTCGAGGCCCGTCGTCTCCTCCGACACGGGGTGTTCGACCTGCAGTCGCGTGTTGACCTCGAGGAACGAGATCGTGCCGTCGATGCCGACCAGGTACTCGACCGTGCCGGCGCCGTAGTAGCCGGCCTCGGAGCAGATCGCCTTGGCCGAGGCGTGGATGGTCTCGCGCTGCTCGTCGGTGAGGAACGGCGCGGGCGCCTCCTCGACGAGCTTCTGGTGCCGGCGCTGCAGCGAGCAGTCGCGGGTGCCCACGACGACGACGTTGCCGTGCTGGTCGGCCAGCACCTGGGCCTCGACGTGCCGCGGCTTGTCGAGGTAGCGCTCCACGAAGCACTCGCCGCGACCGAAGGCCGACACCGCCTCGCGGGTGGCCGATTCGAACAGCTCGGGGATCTCCTCGAGGGTGCGCGCGACCTTCAGGCCGCGGCCGCCGCCCCCGAACGCGGCCTTGATGGCCACGGGAAGTCCGTGCTCCTCGGCGAACGCGACGATCTCGTCGGCGCCTGCCGCCGGGTCCTTCGTGCCGGGCACCAGCGGTGCGCCCGCCTTCAACGCGATGTGCCGCGCGGTCACCTTGTCGCCGAGGTCGCGGATCGCCTGCGGCGACGGGCCGATCCACGTCAGGTCCGCGTCGATGACGGCCTGCGCGAAGTCGGCGTTCTCGGACAGGAAGCCGTATCCGGGGTGCACGGCGTCGGCACCGGAGCGCTTCGCCGCGTCGAGCAGCTTGTCGAACACCAGATAGCTGTCGGCGGCCGTCTCGCCGCCGAGCGCGAACGCCTCGTCGGCGAGCCGCACGTGCGGTGCGTCCCGGTCCGGATCGGCGTAGACGGCCACGCTCGCGATGCCCGCGTCCCTCGCGGCCCGGATCACGCGCACCGCGATCTCGCCACGGTTCGCGATGAGTACCTTCGTCACGCTGCCTCGTTGCGGCACGCCTACCTCCATGTCACGCACGTCCTCGTGCCGGAGTCTACGGACCCGGGGGAGGGCATCGGTGAGACCCGAGTCACGGAGGTCAGCGCACCGAACCGGGGCCGCGGGCGGGTGCGCGTGGGGGTGGGCGGGTCACGCCGGGTGGCGCAACTCCTCGGGGATCTCGGCGTCGAGCAGGATCATCTCGTACGGCTGCCGCTCGTGGAGCTTCGGCAGATCGGAGGTCTGCGCGAGGATCCACGGTTGGTGCGGCCCGCAGCATTCGACGAGCCGGTCGACGGCGGAGTAGGCGAGCAGCGCGAGCCGGCCGTCCGGGGTGCGGCGCAGTTCGATGTCGGCCTGCTGGGTGGCTTCGCCGTCGTGCGGACCGGTCGGCAGGTACACGACGGGCGGGAGCTGGGGATTCGTCACGGCGCCGACGGTAGCCGTGCGCGGTCCGTGACGTCCGATGTCCCACGACCGCGCGATGTCCCACGGACGAGGGGTGCGCCTCCGGCGGCACCTCTAGGCTCTGTGGGGTGTTCAGCCAGTCGTGGTCGCGGCCGCCGAGGTCGGTGCTGATCACCGCGGCCGTCGCCGCGGTGGTCGTGGCGACGTCGTTGGTGGTCGCCGTCCTGCTGCGGCCCGACGACGATCGCGCCGCCGCCGACGGGCTGTCCATGCCGACCGGCACCCAGGACGCCGGCTGCGGTGGCGGGCCGTGCCGGGTCGTCGCGTCCGAATCCGTCAACGGCATGCCCGTCGAACTGCTCGCCGACGCCGAGGGCACCGTGGCGCGCCTGCGCGCGGGCGGACCGACGTCGGGCAGCGTCGCCGAGGTCACCGTCGCGGCGATGGGGGTGCCGCTGAACCGGGACTCGCTGCGGTGCGAGGAATCCACGACGCCCGTCTGCCTGGTGCGGGGTCCGCACGACGGCGGCATGGTCGGCGAGGTGCTCATCTGGCAGGGCGACAGCTGGCGCTCGGACCAGCGGCCCTACTTCTCCGATGCCGGCAGCGTGACCCTCGACGACGTCGACGCCGACGACGTGCCCGAGGTGGTCGTCGTCAGCCACGACTGCAGCGACGTCGACAGCGTCGCCGAATGCCAGGTGGCGCCCGTGCTGGTCGAGGTGTTCGACCTGACCGGCGGGACCGTCGGCTGCACCGACATCTACGGCTCACCCGGCTCGCTGCGCGGCTGGCCCGAGGTCGACGTCGACCAGTCCGAACTCATCCCCTGCAGCTGAACCTCGTTGCTCCCTCGCGCCGTGCGGCGGTTTGTCCCGGTCTGTGAACCGGATCTCACGGGCGCGTCTTTCATCTAAGGCTAACCTAACGTACGGTTCTGGTTCGTTAGGTAAGGCTAACTAGCGTCCGAGTCCGAGGGTGTCTCTCGAGGGAGTTGTCTGAGTGTCCTCACCGGTCCTCGTCCGGCCGCGGCCCGCGTACGCGGCCGCCGATCTGCTGGCGGCGTACCTTCCCGGTTCGTTCTACTACTCGTCGCAGGGCGGCACGCTGCTCGCCGACGGGGTGCACTCCGTGGTGCGCCGACAACCGGGCAATGCGCACGACTCGCACGCCGCGGCGGCCGCACGGGCGCTGACGCAGGCACGCGAGTCCGGGCTGGAGGACCCGATCGTTGCCGGGGCCATCGGTTTCCGTGACGACGGCCAGGCGAGCCTCGTCGTCCCCGCCGTCGTGCGCCGTGCCCCCGCGCCGGGCCCGGAGGCCCACGCCGGCACGGCCACCGCGCCGACCCCCGGCCCGTGGAATGTCACCCCGGCGCCGGAGCCCGAGCACTATGTGGAGGCCGTCCGGAAGGCGCTCCTGCACATCGAGACCGGCGACCTCGACAAGGTCGTGCTGGCCCGCGCGCTCGACCTGACCGCCGACGAGCCGGTGTCGGTGCCGCCGTTGTTGGCCCGGCTGGTGCAGGCGAACCCGGCGGCGCACGCGTTCGCCGTCGACGTCACCGCCCCCGGTGACTCGGCCGCCCGCACGTTGTTCGGCGCGAGCCCCGAGCTGTTGATCTCCCGCCGCGGGGACACGGTCGTCGTGAACCCGCTGGCCGGGTCGCGGCCCCGCTCGGCCGACGACGCCGAGAACCGCCGCCGCATCGACGATCTGCGCACCGCCGAGAAGGACCGTGCCGAGCACGAGATCGTCATCCGCCAGGTCGTCGACGTGCTGCGCACGGTCTGCTCCGACCTCGACGTGCCCGAGCCCGAGGTCATCGGCACGCCCACGATGTGGCATCTGTCCACGCGCATCACCGGCACGCTCGCCGCGCCCGACGACCCGGCGTCGTCGTCGCTGGCGATCGCCGAGGCGCTGCACCCGACGCCCGCCGTGTGCGGGGTGCCGACGACGACCGCGCGGGACGTGATCGCCGACCTCGAGCCGACCGACCGCGGCTACTACGCGGGACTCGTCGGCTGGACCGACGCCGACGGAGACGGCGAGTGGGTCGTGACGATCCGCTGCGCCGAGCGGCCGAGCGCACCGTGCGCGTGTATGCGGCGCGGGCGTCGTCGCCGGTTCCGACCCGGACGCCGAACTGGCCGAGACAAGCGCCAAGTTCCGCACGCTCCTCGGCGCGCTGGGGTCCCGCGGGGAGCGGCGGAATGACCGCCGGCCCGGACCTCACGCCGTGGCCCGCCGCGGACGCCGCGCGGTACCGGGCACTCGGTTACTGGCAGGGGCAGACGTTCGGCACGTGGCTGAGCGGTCTGGCCGAGGCGTACGCCGAACGCACCGCGGTGGTGGGCGTCAGTGCGGAGACCGGTGAGCAGGTCCGCTGGACCTACGCCGAACTCGACGAGCGTGCGCACCGCCTCGCCGCCGGGTTGGTCGACACCGGCATCGCCGACGGGCAGCGGGTCATCGTGCAGCTGCCGAACGTCGCCGAGTACGTGCCGGTGATCTTCGCGCTGTGGCGCGCAGGCGCGTTGCCCGTGTTCGCGTTGCCCGCGCATCGGCGTTCGGAGTTGACGCATTTCGCCGCACACGCCGAGGCGTCGGCGATCATCACGGTCGGCGTGCACGAGCGGCACGATTTCGCGGCCGAGGCGCGGGCCGTGGCCGGCGACGTGCCGTCGGTGCGCCATGTGCTGGCCGTCGGAAGCGCGGAGTTCGCCGAGCTGGCGGCCGCCGAGCCCAAGGAGCTGGCCGACCCTGATCCGTCGGGACTGGCGTTCCTGCAACTGTCGGGCGGCAGCACGGGAATGTCCAAATTGATCCCGCGCACCCACGACGACTACCTCTACAGCGTGCGCGAGAGCGCGCGGATCTGCCGGCTGCGGCCGGACAGTGTCTACCTCGTCGTGTTGCCGGTGGCGCACAACTATCCGATGAGCTCGCCGGGCATCCTCGGCGCGCTGCACTCCGGCGCGACGGTGGTGCTCTCGCCGCGGCCCGACGCCGACACCGCGTTCGGGCTGATCGAGGCCGAGGGCGTCACGATGTGCGGCGTCGTCCCGCCGTTGGCCGCGGCATGGGTGCAGGCGGCAGGACGCACGAAGCGCGACCTGTCCACATTGGAGGTACTGCTCGTCGGCGGTGCCAAGTGCGGCAGGGAACTCGCCGAACGCATCGAACCCGCGTTGGGCTGCCGGTTGCAGCAGGTGTTCGGCATGGCCGAGGGTCTGGTGTTCTACACGCGACTCGACGATCCGGACGAGCTCGTGCTGTCCACCCAGGGCAGGCCGATCTCGCTCGACGACGAGATCCGCGTGGTCGACCCGGACGACCCGGAGGCGAGCTCGGCCGACGTCGTCGAACCCGGCCAGGCCGGGGCTTTGCTGACGCGCGGGCCGTACACGATCCGCGGCTACTACCGCGCCGCCGAGCACAACGCGTCGGCGTTCACCGCCGACGGCTTCTACCGCACGGGAGACCTGGTCAAGTTCCATCCGTCCGGGCACGTCGAGGTCGTCGGGCGCGTGAAGGAACAGATCAACCGCGGCGGCGAGAAGGTCGCGCCCGAGGAGGTCGAGAACCACCTCATGGCGCATCCGTCCGTCGTCGACGCGGCCGTCGTCGGCGTGGCCGACGACTATCTCGGCGAGCGCACGTGCGCCTACGTGGTCGCCGCCGACGGTGCCGAACCCGCCGAGGCGGAGCTGCGCCGGTTCGTCCGCGAGCGCGGGGTCGCCGCCTACAAGATCCCCGACCGGGTCGTGCTGACCGGACGGTTCCCGACCACGGGTGTCGGCAAGACGAGCAAACGGGAGCTGCGGGCACTGCTCGCCGCTCAGGCGAAGAACGGGTGATGTCGATGTCCCTGCCCACCATCGAGCCGTACCGACTGCCCACATCGGACGAACTTCCGACGGGCCGCGTGGATTGGCGACTCGAGTCCGGTCGGGCTGCGCTGCTCGTGCACGACATGCAGCGCTACTTCCTGCGGCCGTTCGCGGGTGCGCCGGTCGACGAGGCCGTCGCCAACATGGCCGCCCTGATCAGGACGTGCCACGAGCAGGGCGTTCCCGTGTACTACACGGCCCAGCCGGCGAGCCCGCCGCAGTCCGAACGCGGGCTGCAGACGGACTTCTGGGGCGAGGGCATGCGCGCGCACGTCGACGCCGACCCGAGCGTGGCCGACGTCGTCGACGAGTTGACGCCGGCGGTCGGCGACACCGTGCTGGTGAAGTGGCGCTACAGCGCGTTCCAGCGCAGCGATTTCGCCGAACGCCTCGCCGCCGCCGGCCGGGACCAGCTGATGATCACGGGGGTGTACGCGCACATCGGCTGTCAGGCCACGGCGCAGGAGGCGTTCATGCGCGACGTTCGCCCGTTCCTCATCGCCGACGCGGTCGCCGACTTCTCCCGGGAACGCCACGACCAGGCATGCGCCTACGTGGCCGGTGTGTGCGGGTCCGTTGTGGACACCGCCACCGCCCGGGATGCCCTGGCCGCACCGGTTCCCGCCGGCGCGCTGTAACCCGAACATCCACCACAGCAAGGACGCGACATGACCGATCCGACCACCGACACCGCGGCACCGACCGCGGAGACCGTCCGTGCCGACGTGGCCGAACTGCTCGGCCGCGATGCCGCGAGCATCGGCGACGACGAGAACCTCATGGACGCCGGGCTCGACTCCATCCGCATCATGAGCCTGATCGAACGCTGGCGCGCTGCCGGCGTCGACAGCGTGGAGTTCCCGGACCTGGCCGAACAGCCGGAACTGGGCCACTGGATCTCGCTGGTTGCCGAGGAGGACGCATGACCGACAATCGCGAAGCCCCGGTCATGGCGTCCGACCGGGTGCGGGTGTCCCGCAAGACACAGGAGGGGTCGTGACGCGGGTCGATCACCGGCACCGGCACCTGGACCGGATCGCCGAGGTGCGGGCGGGGCGCAGCAGCGAGAAGGTGGGCTACCCGATCGGGATCCGCACCGTCGAGGTCGTGCGCACCGCGCCCGTCGGCTCGGGCCTGATCCGGCTCACGCTCGGCGGGTCCGGTGTGGACGGCTTCGAGGCGCACGCGCCCGACGAGCACGTCAAGCTGATCTTCACCGACCCGGACGGCACGCTGCGGCTGCCGGAGCCCGACGGGGCGATGCTGAAGTGGCCGCGGCCGTCGCCGACGTCGCGCGAGTACACGGTGCGGCGGTTCGACCCGGACGCACGGGAACTCGACATCGACATCGCCGTGCACGACGGCGGCCTGGCCGCCGAATGGGCGCGCACCGCGCGCAGCGGCGAGCAGGTGCACGTCGCCGGCCCGCCCGGCGGGCTCATCGTGCCCACCAGCTACGACAAGTACCTGCTGGCCGGTGACATCACCGCGCTGCCCGCGATCGCGCGGTGGCTCGAGGAGATGCCGCCCACCACCGAGGGGTGGGCCGTGATCGAGGTCGCCGACGCCGGCGAGGAAATCCCCCTCGACCATCCCGAGGGCGTCGAGGTGCGCTGGCTGCACCGCGACGGCGCCGCGCCGGGCACCACCGACCTCATCGAACGCACCGTGCGCGCGCTGCCGCTGCCCGGCTCGTCGGACACCGAACGGCTCTACGTCTGGCTCGCCGGCGAGGCCGGCACCCTCAAGCCCCTCCGCCGCTGGGTCCGCAACGAGCTCGGTCTGTCCAAAGCGGATCACGACATCACCGGGTACTGGAAGCGCGGCGTAGCCGACTACGACGACGACCACGAGCACGGCCATGGACATTGACAGTGGACGGCCTGATGGCCGGTGCGGGTGGCGGAACCTCAGCGGGCCCCTGGCTGCGGGATCCCCTCCTCACGAATGCCCAATCTCCTCGTCGGCGCTGTCCTCGCCAGGAACCCGCTGAGAACCCGCGGCGGTGCCGGTGGCCGGCGCGGTCGCAGCGGCGGCGCACCTCGAAGCCTGGTCACCACGAAGACATACAACCGCACGACCTAACTGAATCTGGTTGCTTATCCCCATCCCCATCGAGATTCAAGGACGACACCGATGACTCTGCTCAGATCCTCCCGACTCACCAAGGGCGCCGTCGCCGTGGCCGCGTTCGCCCTCACCGCCACCGTCGCGGGCTGCGGCACCGGCGGCGGGGAAGCGACCGGCGAGACGCGCCAGTTCGAGGCGGACAACGGCACCGTCGAGATCCCGGAGAACCCTGAGCGCGTCGTCGCGACCGGTTACGCGGTGCCGACGCTCATCGAGGCCGGCGCGCCGCTCGTCGGGATCTCCTCGTGGCAGCGCGGTGAGCCGATGATGTCCGATGAGGACATGCAGACCTATCAGGACCTGCCCCGGGTCGCCGGCGAGACGGCCGCCGAGACCAACTACGAGGCGATCGCCGAGCAGAACCCCGACCTGATCGTGATCGGCGTCCCGCAGCCGATCTTCCAGGAGATCGACGCCGAACGGCTCGAGTCGATCGCACCGGTCGTCGCGATCGGCCCCGACGTGCCCTCCCAGTGGAAGGAGGTCTCGCACAAGCAGGCCGACGCCGCGGGTGCGCTCGAGCAGTTCGACGAGGTCAAGGCCACCTACGAGGAGAAGGCCGAGGAGCTGAAGGGCAAGTACGCCGAGGCGCTCGACGGCGTGCAGCTCGCCCACATCGGCGGGTACGGCGAGGTCGAGAACGGCACGTTCCAGCGCGAGTTCGACGGTTCGTGGGGCACCAACGTCGCCAACGACATCGGCGTCGAGTACTTCGGCGAGGTGGCAGAGAAGGGCGAGGGTTCCCGCGCGGTCAGCGAGTACCCGTCGCTCGAGGAGCTGCCCTCGGCGCTCGGCGAGGCCGACGCGATCACCTACAGCGTCAACCACGACGGTTCGCTGCCCGAGCCGGTCAAGTACGTGCTCGACTCGAACCTGTGGAACAACCTGCCCGCCGTGCAGGACGACCAGACATTCCCGATCAAGTACACCGAGGCGGCGACGTACGGCCAGGCCACGACGGCGCTCGAGGCGCTGGACGAGACGTTCGCGCCGCTGCTGCAGCAGCAGAGGTGACGTCGCGCCCGTGCCGACCGCACCCTCAGTGACAGGCGGGACTCCGCCGACGAGTCGCACCCCGCGAGGTTGGGCCGCCCGGCCCTCCTCGCCGGGGGTCTCGTCGTGCTCCTCGCCGCGATCGTCGCCAGCATCTCCGTCGGCGCGCAGAACGTGCCGGTCGGCGAGATCTGGCGTGCCCTCGTCGACTTCGACCCGCTCGCCGGTGACCACCTGGTCGTTCGGGAGATCCGCATCCCGCGGACGCTGCTCGGCATCGCGGTCGGTGCGGCGCTCGCGGTGGGCGGTGCGCTCATCCAGACGTTGTCCCGGAACCCGTTGGCGGAACCGGGAATCCTCGGCGTCACGCACGGCGCCGGGTTCGCCCTGACCCTCGGCGCGGCCATGGGGCTGGCGGGCTCGGCGATCAACGAACTCGGCCTCGGCGTGGTGGGCGCGGTCCTGGCGACCGTGGTCGTCTATGCCGTCGCCGCCACTCGACGTTGCGGCTGCTGCTGGCCGGTGTCGCGTTGTCGGCCGTGCTGCAGGGTGTGTCACTGGGTGTCCGGCTCACGTCACCGGACACATTGGACAAGTACCGGTTCTGGGCCGTCGGCTCGCTGGCGGGCCGGGAACAGACCGATCTGACGATCCCGCTCGTCGCGATCGCGCTCGCCCTCATCGGCGCGTTGCTCGTCGCCCGGTCGCTGAACGCCGTGGCACTCGGCGAGACCGTGGCGCACACGCTCGGCGCGAACGTCGCCCGCACGCGGACCGTGACGCTCGTGCTGATCACCGTCCTGGCGGGCGCCGCGACGGCCGTGGCCGGGCCGATCCTGTTCGTCGGCCTGATCGTGCCGCACCTGCTGCGCAGGCTCACCGTCGGCTCGGTGCCGTGGCTGGTGACGCTCTCGGCCGTGGCGGGGCCGATCCTGATGCTCGTCGCCGACACGCTCGCCCGCGTGGTGTTGCACACCGGCGAGGTGCCGGTCGCGATCGTCACCGCCTTCCTCGGCGGGCCGATGCTGATCTGGGTCGTTCGCAAGTACGGGGCGGGATCACTATGAGCGGCAACGAGCTGATCGCACCGGCCCCACGGCCCGAACCGCCGCAGGCCGACCGGCCGCACCGGCCGAACCAGGTCCGGATTCCCGTGCGCGGGCGCGCACTGTGGATCGAACGCCGCACCCTCGGGCTGATCATCGGCGCCGGGGCGGCGATGCTGGTGCTCGCCTACATCGGACTGTCGTTCGGATCGAGCTGGTCGACGCCCGGCGAGGTCTTCGGTGCGCTGACCGGGACCCAGCCGTCGGTGGTCATCGCCGAATGGCGCGGCCCCCGCGTCGTCGCGGCGATCCTGTTCGGCGCGGCACTCGGCGTCGCCGGCGCGATCTTCCAGAACCTGACCCGCAACCCGATGGGCAGTCCGGACATCATCGGACTGGACGCGGGCGCCTACACCGGCGCGCTGCTGGTGATGACCGTGTTCGCCGGGGCGGGCGCGACCGTCGCGTTCGGCTCCGTCGTCGGCGGGCTGATCACCGCGGTCGTGGTGTACGTGCTCTCGCGCTCGAACGGCCTGTCCGGGATGCGCCTGGTCGTCATCGGCATCGCCGTGAACGCGATGGTCACGGCGCTGAACAACTGGCTGATCCTGCGCGCCGAGCTTGAGGTCGCGATGGCCGCGGTCGGCTGGAACTCCGGTTCGCTGAACGGTATCGACTGGGAAGACCTCGTCATGCCCGCCGCGATCATCGGCGTGCTGCTGCTCGGGATCGCGCTGCGCGCGCACGCCATGCACCAGTCGGCGCTGGGCGATTCGGTCGCGATCTCGACGGGCGTCGGACTGGAACGGCAGCGGTTGCTGATGGTGTTCATCGGCGTCGGCTGCACCGCCACGGTGACGTCGGTGGCGGGGCCGGTCGTGTTCGTCGCGCTCGCCGCACCCCAGATCGGACGGCGGCTCGCCCGCGCACCCGGCATCCCGCTGCTGCCCGCGGCGCTGTGCGGTGCCGTGCTGTTGCAGGTGGCCGACCTGATCGCGCAGATGCTGCTGGCCCCGGTGTCCCTTCCCGTCGGCGTCGTCACCACGGCGATCGGCGGTTGTTACCTGATCTGGCTGCTGGCCCAGGAGGTGAGGCGCAGATGACCGCACGGCTGTGTGCCCAGGATGTGACGCTCGGCTACGGCGAACGCGTCGTGTCGACCGGACTCAGCCTGGATGTCCCGGACGGTGCGTTCACCGCCGTCGTCGGGCCGAACGGCTGCGGCAAGTCGACGCTGCTGCGCGCGTTCGTGCGCCTGCTCAAGCCCGGCAAGGGCAGCGTGTCGCTGGACGGCACGTCGGTGTCGGCGTTGCCGCCGAAGGCGCTCGCCCGCGAACTCGCGTTCCTGCCGCAGGATCCGCTCGCGCCCGAGGGCATCAAGGTGCGCCAACTGGTGTCCCGCGGGCGGTATCCGCACCAGTCGCTGTTGGCACTGTGGACCGACGAGGACGAGGACGCCGTCGCCGAGGCCATGGTCACCGCCGAGGTGGAGGACTTCGCCGAACGGCCGGTGGCGGAACTGTCCGGCGGGCAGCGCCAGCGCGTGTGGGTGGCGATGGTGCTGGCGCAACGGACGCCGTACCTGCTGCTCGACGAGCCGACGTCCTTTCTGGACATCACGCACCAGTACCGACTGTTGGCGCTGCTGTCGCGGCTGCGCGACGAGGGCAGGACCGTGATCGCGGTCCTGCACGACATCAACCAGGCGTGCCGGTTCGCCGATCACCTCGTGGCCATGAAGGACGGCCGCGTCGTGGCCGAGGGCTCGGCGGCCGACGTCGTCGACTCGGCGTTGATCAAGGACGTGTTCGATCTGCCGAGCGTGATCGTGCCCGACCCGGTCAGCGGGACGCCGATGGTCGTCCCGGAATAGCGCCACCGACACCGATACCGACCACCGGAACCGAGCGCCTTCCCACCACAGCGCGGCTTTCCTGCCTTCAAGAACCCCTGCCTTTGAGAACCCTTGTACCGAGGAGCACGTGTTGTCCAAGCCGTCCCAGCCGCCGGAGTCGTACGAGCTGACGAGTGCGCAGCTCGGCATCTGGAACGCGCAGCGGCTCGAACCGGATTCGCCGTACTACGTGGTGGGCGACGTCGTGCAGATCGCCGACGGCGGGCCGGTCGACACCGAGCTGCTGGTCGAGGCGATGACCGGCACCATCGCCGACGCGGAGTCGTTGCGGCTGCGCGTGGCCGACACGGCTGACGGCCCGCGGCAGTGGGTCAGCGACGAGCCGGTGCCCCGTCCGCGCGTCGTCGACGTCAGCGACGTGAGCGATCCGCGTGCCGCGGCCGAGGAACTGGTCACGGCGGAACGGTTCGCCCTGGCCGAGGCGACCCGGCGCATGACCGACCGGCAGCTGTACACGCAGACGATCATCGTGCTGTCGGCGACGGAGGTCTGGTACACCCAGCTCGGGCACCACCTCGTCTTCGACGGCTACAGCGCGGCGATGCTCGCGCGCCGAACGGCGGCGCGCTACACGGCGGCCGTCGCGGGCAAGCCCGTGCCGAAGTGCAACTTCGGCTCGTTCGCCGACTTCGTCGCCGCCGACCGCGACTACCTCGCCGGCGACAAGCCCGCCGAGGACCGGGCGTACTGGGTCGACCGGATGACGCCGCTGCCCGACCTTCCCGAGTGGACTGCGCCCGGATCCGGGCTGGCCGAGACCGTGTCGGCGAAGACCGTGCTGCCGGCCGACGATCTGGCGGCGCTGCGCGCCTTCGCCGACCGGGAGGGCGTCACGTGGGGCGACGCCCTCCTCGGTTGCTACGCGGTGTTCCTGCACCGCGTGCTGGGTCGCACCGACGTCGTGTTCGCGTTGCCGCTGATGTGCCGCACGAGCGGCGCCGAACTGCGCACCCCGGGCATGGCCGTCAACGTCCTGCCGCTGCGGCTCGAGGTGCGCGGTCAGGACACGCTGGGTGTCGTCGCGCGCCGGGTCGCCGAGGCGATGGCCGAGATGCGGGCGCACCAGCGCTACCGCGGCGAGAACCTGCCGCGCGACCTCGCCGCGGTCGGTGCGGGCGCGATCCTGCACGGCGCGGGCGTCAACCTGAAGGCGTTCGACCTGACGCTCGACTTCGCCGGTTCGACGGGCGTCATGCGCAACGTCGCGGGCGGGCCGCCCGAGGACATGGGACTGAGCGTCCTGCCGACGCGCGACGGCGGTCTGCTGCTCGGCTTCGAGGTCGACGCCCGCACGCACACCCAGTCCGATGTGGACGGGCGGTTGGCGACCGTGTGCACCCTCGTGCGGGAGCTGACCGGCGAGGACGCGCCGGCGGCGGGCGGCGTCTCCGTCGTCTCGCCCGACGACCGGGCCGCGTTGCTGACCGCATGGGCCCCGCCGGCTGTGCCGGGGGAGCCCGCCTCCGTGCCGGACGTGCTGGCGGCGCTGGCGACCGCGCGCGGCGACGACGTCGCGCTCGTCCACGACGACGAGCAGGTGACCTACGCCGAGCTGGCGGCCCGCGTGCACCGGCTGGCCAGGGCCCTGCGCGCCCGCAGGGTCGGCCCGGACGACCTCGTCGCGATCGCGCTGCCCCGCTCGGTCGACTACGTCGTGACCCTGCTCGCCGCGCTCGACGCCGGTGGCGGATTCCTGCCGCTGGACCTCGACCACCCCGACGACCGGCTCCGCATGCTGCTCGACGACGCCCGCCCGGCCGTGCTCGTCACCGAGCCGTCGGTCGACCGCGAGCTCGGCGAACGGCCGACGCTCGAGGTCTCCGATGCCGCGGCGTTCCCGGACGGGCCGCTCGCCGACGCCGAGCGGGCGCGCGGACGCCGCCCCGACGATCTGGCCTACGTCATCTACACGTCCGGTTCGACGGGTCGGCCCAAGGGCGTGCAGGTGCCCGACCGCGGCCTGCGCTCGCTGCTGCACCACCAGCGGGCGACCGTCGTCGCCCAGACCGAACGGTCGGCCGGCCGGCGACTGCGCGTCGCGCACACGTACTCGTTCGCGTTCGACTCCGCACTGGACCAGCTGGTGTGGCTCCTGTGTGGACATCAGCTGCACCTGTACGCGGGGGAGATGCTCAAGGACGCCGACGCGCTGCTGGCCGCCTACACGCGCGACCGCATCGACGTCGTCGACACGACACCGTCGCTGGCGGCGCCGCTGGCCGACGCCGGTCTGCTGGACGGGTCGCACCGTCCCGCGCTGGTCGTGCTCGGCGGGGAGGCGACCCCGCCCGCGCTGTGGCGGCGCATCGTCGAGTCCGGTGTGGACGGCCGGAACATCTACGGGCCCACCGAGGCCACCGTCGACGCCGCCTACGCCGAGATCGCCGGCGACGAACCGGTGATCGGCCGTCCGCTCGCCGGGATGCGGGTGTACCTGCTGGACAACGCCCTGCAGCCGGTCGCCCCCGGTGGCACGGGCGAGCTGTACCTGGCGGGACCGCAACTGGCCAGGGGCTACCTCGGCCGGTTCGGCGGCACCGCCGAGCGGTTCGTCGCCGACCCGTACGGACCGCCGGGGGAGCGCATGTACCGCACGGGCGACCTCGCGCGCTGGACCGACCGCGGGTTCGTCTACATCGGACGCGCCGACGGCCAGGTCAAGATCCGCGGACACCGTGTGGAGGTCGGCGAGGTCGAGGCCGAGCTCGGCGCGCTGCCCGGCGTGAGCGCCGCGGCCGCCATGGTGCGCACCGAGACGGCGACCCCACGACTCGTCGGCTACGTCGTGCCCGCACGGGAGTCTGCCGATGGTGGTGCCGGTGTGACCGCCGACCTCACCCCGGAACGCGTGCGCGACGAGCTGGCCGCACGCCTGCCCGACCACCTGGTCCCGTCGGCCGTGGTCGTGCTCGACGAACTGCCCGTCACCGTGAACGGCAAGGTCGACCGTGCGGCGCTGCCCGTGCCGCGAGCGACCTCGAGCGGCCGCCGCCCGTCCACCGCGCGCGAACGCGTGCTGTGCGCGGTCGTGGCCGAGGTGTTCGACCTCGACGCCGATGAGGTCGGACCGGACGACGACTTCTTCGGCATCGGCGGTGACAGCATCAGCGCGATCAGCGTCAGCAGCCGGCTGCGCGCGCACGGCTTCGACCTGCGGCCGCGCGATCTGCTGGCCCGCCGGGACATCGCGTCCCTCGCGGCGGGGCTGGAGTCGTTGGACGGTGAGGTCGAGACGGCCGTCGACGAACCGGTCGGCGAGGTGCCCGCCACGCCGATCATCCGCGGCCTGCTCGACCCGAACCCCGACCCGGCCGCGATCGCCGGCTATGCACAGTGGACGGTGCTGAGCACCACCGAATCGGTCGACCGGGCCGCGCTCGTGACCGGCCTGCGCACCGTGCTGACCACGCACGCCGCCCTCCGGCTGCGCCGCACCGACGCGGGCCTCGAGGTCCCGCCCGCCGACGAGTCCGCGCTCGCCGCGGCGGCCGAGCGCGCCGTCACCGTCGAGGACGCGGACGCATCGGCCGGACGGGTCGCGTCCGCGCTGGCCGCCGAACTCGACCCGGCCGAGGGCGCCCTGTTGCGGGTGGCGCTGCTGGGCGAGTACCGCATCGTGCTCGTCGCGCACCACCTCGTGATGGACGGGGTGTCGTGGCGGGTGCTGATCCCGGCGCTGCGGGCCGCGTCCCGCGGGGAGGCGTTGCCTGCGGAGGGGACGTCGTTCCGGTCGCACGCGCTGGCGCTCGCCGAACAGGGCGAGAGCGGTGCGCGGCGGGCGGAGCTGGACCACTGGCGTGCGGCGACCGACCCGGACATCCGCCCGCTCGGTCTACCCGCACTGGACCCGCTGCGCGACACGGTCGCCACGGCCCGCAAGGCGACAACGGTCGCCGGCCCCCGAGCGTCGGAAGCAGCCCTGACGACCCTGCCGGCGGCCTACCGAACCGGCACCGACGAAGTCCTCCTGGCAGCCTCGTCCTCGCTCTCCGCAGTGCTCGCGGCGCGGGAGTTCCGCGGGAGGCGTTCGGGGTCACCGTGGAGACGCACGGGCGGGAGGGGCAGGTGCCCGGGGCGGACCTGTCGCGCACCGTCGGCTGGTTCACCGGCGAGTTCCCCGTGCGCGTGCCCGCGACTCCGCTGGGCACGGACGTCGACCTGCGCGACGCGCTCTCCGGCGGCGACACCGCGGGCCGGCTGCTGCGCGCGGTGAAGGAGGCCCGCCGCGCCGTCCCGGACGGCGGCATCGGCTACGGCGTCCTGCGCTACCTCGACAGCGGATTCGGCGCGGGCATCGACCCGGACGCGAAGACCGCACTCGACACGACACCCGAGGTGCTGCTGAACTACCTCGCCGCTTCGGCGCGGCCGAGAGTGGCGACTGGCGGCTGCCCGAACGCGAGGCGTTCGCCGTCGTCGAACCGGAGACCAAGGCCCTCGAACAGGTCCTGGCACTCAACTGCTTCGTCCACGAGGCCGGCGAGACGACCGACACCGCCCACACCGCCGACACCCACGCCGCTGGGTCCACACCGGGCGGTCCGGTGCTGTCGGTGGAGTGGACCGCGGCCGGCCGGCTCGTCGACGCCGACACCCTGGCCGCGCTGCAGCGTGCCTGGGACGCGGCGCTCGAGGCGCTTGCCGCGCACGCCGAGCGGATCGGTCCCGACGGCGGCGGGCTCACCCCGTCCGACCTGCCGCTCGTGTCGCTGGACCAGGCCGACATCGACGCCTTCGAGGTGCACGGACCGGTCGCCGACGTGCTGCCCGCGACCGCGCTGCAGGCCGGACTGTCGTTCCACACCCTCGCCGCCGACGAGGGCGACACGGACGTCTACGTCGTCCAGGCCGCGCTCACCCTCACCGGCGAACTCGACGAGACGCGCCTGCGCGCCGCGGCGCGGGAGTTGCTGCGCCGGCAACCGGCACTGCGCATGCACCTGAGCACGACGGCCTCCGGCGAGGTCGTGCAGGTCGTGCCCGCCGACGCCGAACCCGACTGGCAGGTCGCCGACCTGGACCCGGCCGACATCGAGGCCGCCCGAGCCGCCGAACTGGCCCGGCCGTTCGACCCGGAGACGCCGCCGCTGATCCGGTTCCGCCTCTTCCGCACGGGGCCGGGCGAGCACCGGCTGCTGATCACCAACCATCACGCGCTGCTCGACGGCTGGTCGATGCCGCTCGTCGGCCGCACGTTGCTCGGGCTGTACCGCGAACTGGGCGGTGGTCCGGCGGTGCCGTCGTCGGCGTCGCCGCAGGACTACCACCGGTGGCTCGCCGCACGCGACCGCGACGCGGCACTCGAGGCCTGGCGCGCGGCACTGTCGGGAGTGGACGAGGGGACTCGGTTGGCGCCCGTCGCCGCCCGCCGCGGCGTCACCCGGCCCGGCAGCGTGCGGGTCGAGCTGGGCGAGGACTTCACCGCCGGTCTGCAGACGTTCGCCCGCGAGCGCGGCGTCACCGTGACCACGGTGTTGCAGGCGGCGTGGGGTCTGCTGCTCGGCAGGCTGACGCGGCGACGCGACGTCGTGTTCGGCTGCCCGGTCTCCGGCCGTCCGGCCGAGGTGGACGGGGTCGAGTCGATGATCGGCCAGCTCGGCAACACGATCCCGGTGCGCGTGCGCTACCGGCCGGAGCAGTCGGCGGCGTCGCTGCTGGCCGAGATCCACGACGAGTCCGTCGCGCTCACCGACCACCATCATCTCGGCCTGCCCGACATCCAGCGCACCATCGGGGTCGGCGAACTGTTCGACACGATGCTCGTGATGGAGAACTTCCCGTTCAACGGCGCGGGAATCGTGGTCGACGAGCGGGCCGCACTGTCCGGTGTGGACATCACCGACGCGACGCACTACCCGCTGACCGTCATCGCGCTGCCCGGCGAGGCGCTCACCCTCGTGCTCAGCTACCAGCCGCAGGCCTTCGACGACGACACCGTCGCCGGCTACGCGCGCTGGCTGCACACGCTGCTGGCCGAGCTCGTCGCCGACGCCGACCGGCCCGTCGGCCGGCTGCCGATGCTGGCGGCCGACGAGACCGCCGAGATCCTGCACCAGGGCACGAAGTACCTCCCGGCGGTGCCGCGCGAGGGCGTGCTGGAGACGTTCGCCGGGTGGGTCGCCCGGCAGCCCGACGCCGAAGCGCTCGTGTGCCGCGACCGCAGCCTGACCTACGCCGAACTGGACCGGCAGGCGAACCAGCTGGCCCGCCGCCTGCTCGCGAGCGGCGTCGGACCGGAGACGCCGGTCGGTATGCTGCTCGGCCGCGACGTCGAGATGATCATCGCGTTGTTCGGCATCCTCAAGGCCGGTGCGGTGTACCTGCCGCTCGACCCGGACTACCCGAACGACCGGCTCGCCTACATGATCTCCGACGCCCGGCCCGCCGCGTTCGTCACCGACGCCGCCGCGCTGGCCAAGCTCGGCGGCGCGGTTCCCGGTGAGGGTGCCGTGGTGCGCATCGACGACCCCGACGTCCTGCACGGCAGCACCGGAACCGACACCGATCCCGCAGCCGACACGGACCCGGTCGAGGCGCGGGCGACGCTCACCGCGGACTCGTTGGCCTACATCATCTACACCTCGGGCACGACCGGGAAGCCGAAGGGCGTCGCGGTGCCGCACCGCGGCGTACCGGATCTGATCTCGCTGCAGGAGGAGGTCGTCGGCGTCACGTCCGGCGACCGCTACCTGCACTTCGCGTCGACGAGCTTCGACGTCGCGTTCTGGCAGACGATGGTGCCGCTGGCCTCGGGCGGCACGCTCGTCGTCGCGCCCGAGGAGGTGCGGGTGCCCGGCGACGAACTGCTCGACTACATCGAGCGGCACCGGCTCACCGGCATCAACCTGCTGCCGTCGTTCCTGTCGGCCGTGCCGGAGGACCGCATCGTCGATCCGGGCGTGTTCTTCGTCGTCGGCGCGGAACGGCTCGACCCGGAGCTGGCCGATCGGTGGGGCAAGGGCCGGCGCGCCCTGTTCAACGCCTACGGTCCCACCGAGGTCACGATCAACTCGGTGACCTGGCACTACGAACCGGGGGAGCGGGGCGCCGTCCCCATCGGACGGCCCGACCCGAACGTGCGCGCCTACGTCCTCGACGACGGTTTGCAGCCGGTCGGCACGGGTGTGCCCGGTGAGCTGTACCTGGCGGGTCCGAAGCTCGCCCGCGGCTACCTCGGCCGGCCCGGTCAGACGGCGCAGGCGTTCGTCGCCGATCCGCACGGCGAACCGGGGTCGCGGATGTACCGCACCGGCGACGTCGCCGCGTGGCGTCCCGACGGGCAGCTCGTGTTCCTGGGTCGCGCCGACCGGCAGGTGAAGGTGCGCGGATTCCGGATCGAGCTCGCCGAGATCGAGAGCGCGCTGACCCGGCATCCCGACGTGCGCGGCTGCGCCGTCGTGGTACGCGACGGCCGGCAGCTGGTCGGTTACGTCATCCCCGCCGAGGGCGACACCGTGGACGCGGTGCGACTGCGGGCCGATCTGCTCGCCGAACTGCCGGAGTACATGGTGCCGACGGCGTTCGTGGCCCTCGACCGGTTGCCGCTCACCCCGGGCGGGAAGCTCGACGAACGCGCCCTGCCCGCGCCCGACCACGGCGAGGACGGCGAGGGACGCGCGCCCGAGACCCACGCCGAGCAGGCGCTGCTGGACATCGTTCGCGACGTGCTCGGCAGCGACGACATCCGGCTCGACGACCACTTCCTCGAGGTCGGCGGCGACAGCATCGTCTCGCTCCAGGTCGTGTCGCGGGCGCGGCGGCAGGGTCTGCGGCTCGGCCCGCGGGACGTGCTCGACGGCGGCACGGTCGCCGGCATCGCCGCCCGGTGCACGACCGCCGACGCCGTATCTGTCGACATCGGACCGTCCACAGGCGACGCGCCGCTCACGCCCGTCATGCGGGACCTGCTCGAACGGTCGCCCCGGCCCGACGACTTCTGCCAGTGGACCGAGATCTGCGTCCCGGCAGGCGGCGGCAAGGACGACTGGACCCGCGCGGTCGACGCCCTGCTGCGGACCCACGACGTGCTGCGCGCGCACCTCGCCCGCAGCGCCGACGGCACCGCCGTGTTGCGCATCCCCGAGGCCGGAGCGGTCACCGCGTCCGACGTCCTGACCGTCACGGAGGTTGGCGCCGGCGGTGACGTGCGGGAGCTGATCGACGGCTGGATAGCCGATGTGCGGTCCCGCTTCGACGTCACGACGGCCCCGTTGGTGCGCGCGCTGTGGGTGGACCGCGGGCCCGCCGAGCTCGGCCGGTTCGTGCTGGTGGCCCACCACCTGCTCGTCGACGGGGTGTCGTGGCGGGTGCTCGTGGACGACCTCGCCGACGCCTACGCGGGCCGGGATCTGCCGCGGCCCACCCCGTTCCTCGGCTGGGCCCGTGAACTCGCGGGCGCCGCGGCCGCGCGCGCGGGCGAGACCGAGCACTGGCGGGCCGTCGGGCAGCAGCCGCCGAAACGCATGTCCCGCACGGTGTTCGACAGCGCACGCGACCTCGGCTCCACCGCGGTGCACCACGAGTTCGCACTCGACCCGGAGACCACTACCGCGGTGCTGAGCACGGTCCCGTCGGCGTACCACGGCACCCCGGACACGGTGCTGTTGACCGCACTCGCACGCGCCGTCGGTCGCTGGCGCAAGCGCCCGGCGGACCTGTACGTCGCCCTCGAAGGCCACGGCCGGCACGCGCCCGACCCGGCACGCGAGGTCGACCTCTCGCGCACGGTCGGCTGGTTCACCGCGGTGCACCCGGCGCGGATCACCCTGCCGGACGGGCCGACGTCGGCGCAGCTCAAGGACGTCAAGCAGCGCCTGCACGCCCAGGGAGACGGACTCGGCCACGGCGTGCTCGCCGGCGCGGGCGAGGTGCCGTACGCCCGGCCCGAGCTGAGCTGGAACTACCTCGGCCAGTTCGCCGCCGCGCCCGAGACGCCGCGGGCATGGCAGGCGCCGCCCGGTTCGGCACCGTTCGGCTCCGGCGGCGACGAGCTGCCCGTGCCGCACAGCCTCATGTTCAACGCGATGACCTGGGACGACGGTGAGGGGCAGGCCCTGCACGTGCGCATCACGTGGCCGCGGGCGCTGTTCGCCACCGACGACATCGCCGCGCTCGCCGACACCTTCCGAGCGGAACTCGTCGCGATCGCCGGGGACGAGGAGGCCCTCGCCGGTGCTGGGCGGACGCCGTCCGACCTCACCCTCGACGGGCTCACCCAGTCCACGGTGGACACTCTGGAGTCGCGCTACCGGGTCATCGACGTGCTCCCGCTGAGTCCGTTGCAGGAGCTGATGCTGCGGCACACGCGGCAGGTTCCCGACGGCGGACACGATCCGTACACGGTGCAGGCCACGTTCTCGCTCGCCGGGCACGTCGACGTCGAGGCGCTGCACGCCGCCGTCGGCGACCTCGTGGCGCGGCATCCGAACCTGGGGGCCGCGTTCCCGGCACGGATCGAGGGCCAGGTGATCCTCGCCGACGCGGCACCCGATGTGCGCTACGTCGACGTGTCCGATTCGGACGCTGTGTACTCCTCGGACGCTGTGGATGCCATGGACGCCGTGGATGTCGTGGATGCCGTGGATGCCGCGGTGGAGCGGGTGTTGGCGGACGATCTGGCCGAACCTTTCGACGTCACGGCGGGTTCGCTCGTGCGGGCGACCGTGGTGCGACGCGCCGCCGACCGCGTCGAGTTCGTCCTCACGACGCACCACCTGCTGAGCGACGGCTGGTCCGCACCGCGCATGCTGGGCGAGATCTTCACCGCCTACACCGCGCGGACCGCGGGCGCTGCCGAGCCCCTGCCCGAGCCGGTGCCGTTCGCCCGGTACCTGTCGTGGCTGTCGGCGCGCGACCGGGCCGCCGACGTCGCGGCCTGGCAGGACGAACTGGCCTCCGTCGACCGCTACGACCGGGCGCTGCCGGAAGCGGTCGACTCGCCCGAGCCGGTGACGTTCGACCTCGACGCCGCGGCGGTGCGCACGCTCGGCGCCGCGTCCGCCGCCCGCGGGCTGACCGTGAACACCCTCGTGCAGGGCGCGTGGTCGGCGGTGCTGGCCGCCCGCACGGGACGCAAGGACGTCCACTTCGGAGCGATGGTGTCCGGGCGTCCGCCCGAGGTGGACGGCGTCGAGGACATCATCGGCCTGCTGGCCAACACCGTTCCGGTGCGTGCCTCGGCGAGCGGGGAGCTCGTCGCCGCGCTGCGCGATCTGCAGGACCGGCAGCAGTCGATGGTCGACCACCACACGGTGGCGCTGCCCGCGCTCGAACGGTCCGTCGGCGTCAAGCGGCTCTTCGACAGCCTGCTGGTGTTCGAGAACTACCCCGTCGACCCCGACCGGCTCGCCGAACCGGCGCCGGGTCTGCGCCTGACGGGCATGCGGTTCCGCGAGTTCACCCACCACCCGGTGACGGTGACGGTGATGCCCGAGGGCGCCGGGTGGCGCGGCATCGTGGCCTGCCGGCCCGGCATGGCCACCGACACGAGCGCGTCGGCCCTCGCCGCCGCGTTGCAGGCCACGCTGGGTGCGCTGCCGGAACTGCTGGGCCGTGCTGATTCGGGTACTGACGTCGCCGAGCTGGTGGCGGTCGCGGAGCGGGCGTTGGCGGCGCAGCGGTTGCGGGCGGGCCCCGCATGACCGCCGGGACCCGCGACGAACCCGTCGAGTCGGACCGGATCGACGGGCGGCTGTTGGCCATGGCGCTCGTGCTCGTGCTGGGCACGTTCATGGCCTCGCTCGACGCGACGATCGTCAACGTCGGCCTGAGCACGCTCAGCGCGGAGTTCGGCGCGACCATCACCGAGGTGCAGTGGGCCAGCACGGCCTACCTGCTGGCGGTCGTCGCGGCCGCGCCGACGTCGGGCTGGCTGGCCGAACGGTTCGGCGCCAAACGGGTGTGGCTGTGCGCGGTGGCCCTGTTCCTGCTCGGCTCGGTGGCGTGTGCGCTGGCGTGGTCGACGGCGTCGCTGGCCGTGTTCCGCGTGCTGCAGGGCCTCGGCGGCGGGCTGCTGCCGCCGACGGGACAGGCGCTGCTCGCCCGGGTCGCCGGCAGGGCGCGCACCGGGCGGCTGATGAGCATCGTCGGTGTCGTGCCGATGCTCGCGCCCGTGTTCGGCCCGCTCGCCGGCGGCACGGTGCTGCGCGTGGCCGACTGGGAATGGCTGTTCCTCATCAACATCCCCGTCGGGCTGGTCGCGATGCTGCTCGCCGTGTGGCTCGTGCCGCGGGTGCCCGCCTCCGACGACGTGTCGCCGTTCGACCTGCGCGGCGCGTTGCTGCTCTCGCCCGGTCTCGCCGCGCTGATCCTCGGTCTGACGGACCTCGGCTCGCAGGACCGGAACACGCCGCTCGCCGTGGGTGCGGTCGTCGTCGGCGCGGGGCTGTTGGGTGCGTTCCTCGTGCACGCATTGCGGGCGAACCGGGTGCCGCTGGTCGACCCGCGCCTGTTCCGCACGCCGCCGTTCAGTGCGGCCGTGCTGGCGCTGTTCGTCGCGGCGGCGTCGGTGTTCGGCACGATGTTCCTGCTGCCGATGTACCTGCAGACCGGACGGGGACTGTCCGCGTGGGACGCGGGCCTGATGCTCGCGCCGCAGGGCGTCGGCGCTGTGCTCGGATCGCTGCTGGTGGTCAAACCGCTGATCGACCGAGTCCCGCCGCGGACGCTCGTGCTGACCGGCTTCACGCTGATCATCGCGGCGACCGTGCCGCTGACGCGGCTCGGCGACCTGCCCGACGGGTGGCTCGTCGCGACGCTGCTCGTGCGCGGACTCGGCACCGCCATGATCGCCTCACCGGTGATGAACATCGTCTACTCCGGTGTGGACAAACAGCTGCTGCCACGGGCGTCGAGCGCGTTGAGCCTCGTCAACTACGTCGGCGGGGCGATCGGCACGGCCGGGCTCGCCGTGCTCCTCGAGGTCCGCCTGGCCCTCGGCGGCGGTGACGTCGATGCTGCCTTCTCCACCGCGTTCTGGTGCGTCCTCGGCCTGTGCGTCCTGGCCCTCCTCGGCTCCCTCCGCCTCCCCAAGACCCCACCCCGCCGCACCTGAGAGATGCTCCCGAGGGCCCCATAGTCGCGTTGAGCGGGACCAAAGGGCCCTTGGGAGCTTCTACCGGAGGGTGGCACCGCCGTCTACGTAGAGCTCTTGCATCGTGACGTGGCGGGCGCGGTCGGAAGCCAGGTAGAGCACGGCGTCGGCGACGTCGTCGGGGTCGGCGATGCGGCGCAGCGGGATGCCGACCCGGTAGTTGGCCGGGTCGCCGTTGAGGATCGGCTCCGGGCCGCCACCGTCGTGTTCCCACATCGCCCGCTGCATGGGCGTGTCGGTGGACCCCGGGCACACCACGTTGCAGCGGATGCCGTGGTCGGCCAGTTCGAGACCGAGCGACTTGGTGAACATCGTCGCCGCCGCCTTCGACGCCGCGTACGCGGCCATGTTCCGTCGCGGCACGCCACTGGCGTTCGACGACACCGTCACGATGCTGCCGCGGCCGCGCGGGATCATCCGACTCGCCACGGCCCGCGACGTGTGGAACACGCCGTCGGTGTTCACCCCGAACGTGAACCGCCAGTCGGAGTCCGAAAAGGACGACACCGGGCCCTTCGCGAGTACGCCGGCGACGTTGGCGAGGACGTCGATCGGCCCGACCGTGTCCTCGGCCTGCGCCACGGCCGCGTCGACCTGCGCGGAATCGGTGACGTCACACGACAATCCGGTGATGCGTTCGGCATCGGCGTACCGCTCGACCACGTCGGGATTCCGGTCCGTGGCCACGACCGTGGCCCCCGCGTCCCGCAACTGCCGGGCGACGGCCGCCCCGATGCCCTGTCCCGCGCCCGTCACGAACGCGACCTTCCCGGCGAACTCCTGCTGATCCACGCCAGCTCCTCGTCTGCAGATGTCTCGGTGAGTCGGTTCGGGACCTCGACCCTAACCCGAACGTGCGACATCGACGCCGGTCATCGCATGTCGGCCTGACCACACACAGAGGACGGGAGAAGCATGGCGGAGGCAGAAATATGGCGGACGCGGACACACGAAATCCCGGACGGGACATCGTCCACGTCCGGGATTTCGGTATCAGGCTTGGCTGAAGCCGTTCCGCGAGCCGAATCAGGCGCCGAGGATCGACGGGATCGCGCCCGCCCAGGCGGAGCTGACCAGGCCGGCGGCACCGGCGCCGAAGTGGGCACCGGACTCGTTCCAGGCGTTCACGTAGTCGGCGCCGGTCGGCTCGGAGGGAACCTGCGGCACGTCGACCGTCGTGGCCGAGGCGGCGCCGGCACCGGCGGTCAGGGCACCGAGGACGATGGCGGTAGCGGCGGTGGTACGAGCCAGGGTCTTACGCAATTTCCAGTCTCCCTAGGTGAAAAACACGTTCATGCGGTGGGCCGGGGTGACCCGCCACGAAGATCGTGAACCTGCGGAGATGTAACGCGCAAGCCGTCCCATGCGATCGTGACATGGGGGAACATGAACGAGTGACGCGTTGTCACACAACGTTTTTGCTGCGACCGGATCGCGGGTCCCACTGTCGAATGACGACAGTCCACATTCGAATCTCTTTCGGGTTTCGCCGCGCTCGAACGTCCACAGTGGCCTGCCGGTTGACCGTCCCGTGGTGTGTCCGTTATGTGCGGTCCATCAGTCGGTCGGGTTACCGCCAGAGGTCGACGACGCTCACGTCGCGGCCGAGCAGCTCGCGCGTCAACGGCAGGCTGATGCCGATCACGCTCGACGGGTCGCCGTCGATGCCCTCGACGAACCAGCCGCCGAGACCGTCCAACGTGAACGATCCCGCCACGGCCAGCGGCTCCTCGGTGGCGATGTAGGCGTCGATCTCGTGCTGCGGCGGGGTCGCGAACCGGACGACGGTGGTGCGGGTTCCGGTGGCCTCCGCGACGACCTCGCCACCGGACAGGCGCAGCACCGCGTGCCCGGTGAGCAGCTCCCCGGTGCTGCCCGCCATCTCGGCCCAGCGCTTGCGCGCCACCTCGGGCGTGTGCGGCTTGCCCACCAGGCGCCGCCGATCGACAGCATCGAATCGCAGCCCACGACGACGGTCTCGGCCGACGAGTCCAGGGTCGCGGCGACGTCACGGGCCTTCGCGGCCGCGAGCGCGGTGACGAGCTCGGCCGGCGCCGGGTCGGGCAGGCTCGCCGCCACGGCGTCCTCGTCGACGCCGGAGACCACGACGTCCGGGTCGAGGCCGGCGGCGCGCAGCACGGACAGGCGGGCGGGGGATGCGGAGGCGAGAACGAAACGCACGGCACCAGAGTAGGCAGCCCCGGTCAGCTGTCGAGCAGGGCTCCGTGGGTGGTGCCGATGTGGGCGGTGAGGCTGCGCCGGAACCCGTCGCGTCGCCGGCCTCGAGGAGTGTGCACAGTGCGTCGTGCTCGTCGAGGATCGCGGCCCGCCTGCCCGGGATGCGGTGGATCGCCCAGTTGGCCATGCGTACCTGTCGGTCGTGCAGGCCCGAGTAGAAGTGCGAGATGAGGCTGTTGCCTGCCGCCTCGACGAGGGTCGCGTGGAACTCGCGGTCCAGGGTGGAGAAACGGGCGGTGACGTCGTCCGGGTCGACCTCACTCTGGGTGGCGAGGATGCCGCGCATGCGCGCCGCGACGTCGACGGCGGTGCCGAGGGCGATGACGCGCTCGGCCGCGTGGCACTCGGTGAGGATCCGCGCCTCGGTCACCTCGCCGACCTCGTCCGGCGAGACCGGCACCACCAGCGCGCCGCGTTTCGGGTAGAGCCGCAGCAGGCCCTCGACCTCCAGGCGCAGGAACGCCTCGCGGGCCGGCGTGCGGGACAGTTCGAGCGCCCCCGCCGCCTCACCCTCGCTGATCAGGTGCCCGCCGGGAAGGCGGCCGTCGAGGATGCGCTCCTTGACCCAGTCGTAGACGCGCTCACTGGCCGGGCGGGGCCGGGTCGGATCCTCGGCGGCAGTGGGGTGTGACCGGTCGCGCGTTGACATGCCCGGAGTCTAGCCGCATCGTTGAACACGACATAGATACAAGTTGTATCCACCCCGCGGAGCAGTGTCTCGGGGTGGCGTGAGGGGACGGGTGTGCGTTCAGTCGAGGCCAGGTCGGCGTGGGTGCCCTGGGCGATGTGGTCGCTCGGGGCGCTGTGCTACCTGACGGCGATGTTCCACCGTATGAGCCTGTCGGCGGCGGGTCTGACGGCGCAGGAGCGGTTCGACATCGACGCGACCGGACTGGCCGCCTTCGCGGTGGTGCAGCTGGCGCTGTACGCGTTGCTGCAGGTGCCCGTCGGCGTGGGCAACGACCGGTGGGGCCCGCGGGTGCTGCTCGTCGGCGGCATGGCGTTGATGGCCGCCGGGTCGGTCGTGTTCGCCCTGTCCACGGCCTACCCCGGCGCGATGGTGGGGCGCGCGCTCATCGGTGCGGGGGACGCGTGCATGTTCGTCAGCGTCCTGCGCATCGCGCGCAACTGGTTCCCCGGCAGCCGGTACGCCTTCGTCGCCGCGTTGACCGGCATGATCGGCGGACTCGGCCAGCTCGTCGCGACGTCGCCGCTGGCCGCGCTGCTGAACTCCCAGGGTTGGACGCGCGCGTTCCTCGCCGCGAGCGTCGTGACCGTGCTCGCGCTCGTCGCGACCGCCGTGGCGCTGCGGGAATCGCCCGAACGGCGTCCGGCCCGGGCCGACCGTCCTGCGCCGGTGGAACGTCTCGGCGCGAGCCTGCGCGGCACGTGGCGCACGCGCGGCGTGTGGCACGCGCTGCTGACGCATTTCGTGCTCATGGGCACGTTCGTGTCGTTCACGGCCGTACTGGGCCAGCCGTTCCTCGTCGCCGCGTACGGACTGTCCGCGGGCGCGGCCGCCGGCCTGGTGACGGTGGTCGTGCTCGGGTTCGTGCTGAGCAGCACCGCCGCCGGACAGCTCGCCTCGCGGCGCCCCGACCTGCGCTCGCCGCTGGTGCTCGGCGCCGTGGTCGCGATGCTCGGCGGGGCCGCACTGCTGGTGGCGTTGCCGGCGTCGGCGGGCGCAGCAGCCCTGCTGCCCGCGTTGATCGCCATCGGCGTCGGCGGCGGCGTGAGCATGCTGGCGTTCGACCTGGCGCGGTCGGCCAGTCCCGACCACCGGGCCGGCGTCGCGAGCGGGTTGGCGAACATGGGCGGCTTCACGTTCGCCGTCATCGCCCAGCTCGGCGTCGGTGTCGTCGTCGACGTCCTGCTGGCGAGCGGGATGTCCGACGGCCTCGCCCAACGGGTCGGGTTCGCCGTCCCGTTGACGCTGGCGTGCGCGGGCGCTGTCGGGGTGTTCCTCCTGCGTCGATCCGCGGGGCGGACGGTCGTCGAGCGCGACCCCGCCCCGGCCGACACCGGTCGGGTCCTCGTCCCGCAGGGCTGATCGCACAGGTCACAGGAGCACGGCTCACAGCTGCGGAGTAAAAGCTCCCAAGGGCCCTTTGGTCGGTGGTTTCTAGGGGTCGTCGCAACACCTGGTGGTTTATGTGGCCGTCAGTAGAGCACGCAGCGCTCGGCTGGGGTGTCCCAGTCGAGCGTTTTGCGTGGTCGGCCGTTGAGTTCCTGGGCGACGTGCTCGAGGTCTTCGGGGCCGTGGACGTTGAGATT
>NZ_MKKE01000025.1 GCF_001942305.1 Saccharomonospora sp. CUA-673
CCGCCGGCGTCGCTCACTCATCGTCGTCGAGTCCTCCTGCGCCCATCATCGGGCATCGGACTCTCACAACAACCGGACCACCACCCGGGGATCAGGTCACACCGACGTGCCGTAGTTCCAACCCCACAGCTCACCGAAGAGGAGCCCGCCCTGGACCAAGACTGTCGAAAGGAGGAAGACCATCCAGATCACGGTCACCGCCGCGAACACGACCCTCAGCCCCGGCGACGAGAAACGGTCGGCGAAGTATTCGGGGATCGTGAACCGGCCGTACCTGCGCAATCGTGGACCGACCGCGAAGCAGATAACAAGCCACGAGAACGCCACGCCCAGCGGAATCCAGTGCGCGGAGAAGCCCGTCCGGTGATACGAGCTGATCAGGCCGAAGAACGTCGCACCCGAGACGGTAGAGGCGATCAGGGAGCCCGCGATCAGCCACCAAGGAGCCGCTCGTCCGGCGACCAGGAAATCGGCGGAACTTCCGGTCTTGCGGTACCCGTGCCACGCCGACCATACGATGAGCAGCGCGAAGGCGGCCACGCAGAACAGAACGGTGTTACTCATGCATCATCACCGTCCTTTCGCCTCCTGCGAAGCAAATAGCCACCAAGGATGAACGCGGCGGCCATTTGCACCACCGCCAAGATCAATAACGGAACAGCATCGGCGAGCACGCCCATAGCGGACGCTCCTTGACCGATAGATGAACAGGGAGCTGCAATAATTCGTTTCAGCGTCCGTGTGTCACGAACGCTTGTGGCAGAGACAAATTCGACCGAGGGCAAGTCCGAGCGCTTCTACCCCGGGAAACCATCACATTCCGGATGGTCGAGTACCGAGGGTCTCCGACAGGTGACCAGCGGCATCGTTGAGTTCGTCGAGCCAGTCCCACGGCTTGAAACGTGACACGGGCCCCGCAACGCTGAGCGCTGCCGCGATCCGCCCATGCCGGTCCCGGACCGGAACCGCTATGCCACGCACCTCGTCGTGATACTCCTCGTCGGTCGTCGCGTATCCCTGCTTGCGAACGTCCTCCAGCTGCCGGAGCAGCGCCGCCTTGGTCCGCAACGTGTACCTGGTGATCGCAGGAAGCGAATCCGTCGGAAACATTGCATCCAACTCGTCGGCATCCATCTCGGACAAAAACAGCTTTCCGGATCCGCAACTGTGCACCGGCATCCGTGTTCCGATGCGAATCTCGGCCCTGAGCACACTCGCGCTCTCGAACCGCTGCACGATGATCGCGTCCCGTCCCCGGTGGATGGCCAGCGATACAGCCTCCCCGGAACGGTCGGCGATCCTCCGCATCGGTACCGCGAGCGCCCCACCGAACCGGGAGCTCTCCGGCACGGCGGAACCGACCTCGAAGGCAGCGATGCCCAGTCGATAGGTCCCGTTGCCCCTACGCTCGACAAAATCGTGGTCGGCCATGGTCGCGAGCAATAGATGCGCAGTGCTTTTACCCAAGCCGAGCCGAGTGGCCAGCTCCGATACACCCAACCCGTCCGGATTCTCGGCGAGCAGGGCGAGCACACGGAGCGCGTTGCCGACGCTGTTGAGCCGGCGAGGCGCGTGCAGCTGGTGCGATTCGTTCGGCATAGGCGAACACCTTTCGGTATCTGCGAATGCAAGCTAAGAAGCCCTCGGCCGCAGAGGCAAGGGCTACAGCGCGCCGAAACACGTTGTTGACCGAAACCCGTTCGTCCATGACGAACCCGACGGAACGCGGTGTACGCGTGTCGGCATGCAGATCTCGCAGGTCGACGTGCAGATCTGGCCCAGGCGCAGACCACGTGGACAACAGCAGCGCTACGGCCAGCGACCGGAGCTTCCGATCCGGAAACGCCAACACGGCGACGTGGGGTGCTGACACGCCCGCGCGAAGTGCTGACACAGCGACGTGGGGTGCTGACACGGCCGCGTGGGGGTCAGCGGGCGGCGGTTGTGGCTGCGACTCCCAGGGCCGCCAGGCCGACCAGCCTGGACAGGCGGACCGCGCGGCGCAGGTCGGCCGCACGCGGGGGCTCGCCGTCGCCCAGGGTGCCTCGGTCCTCGACCGTGCCGCCGTAGACGTTCGTGCCGCCCAGGCGCACGCCCAGCGAACCCGCGAACGCGGCCTCGACCGGACCGGCGTTGGGGCTCGGGTGCCGGTGGGCGTCGCGGCGCCAGGCGCGCAGCGCCTGCCGCGGACGTCCGCCCGTCGCCGCCGCGGCCACGGCCGACAGCCGCGACGGGACGAGGTTGGCGACGTCGTCGCCGCGCGCGGACGCCCAGCCGAAGCGTTCGTACCGCGCGGTGCGGTGCCCGACCATGGCATCGAGCGTGTTCAGCGCGCGGTAGCCCAGCAGTCCCGGCAGTCCGGCGATGCCGCCCCACACCAGCGGCGCGACGACGGCGTCGGAGGTGTTCTCGGCGATCGACTCGGTGGCCGCGCGCGCCAGCCCCTCCTCGTCCAGCGTCGTCGCGTCCCGGCCGCACAGGTGGCCGAGTCGCGCGCGTGCGGCGGGCAGCTCGCCGGCGGTGAGGTGCCGGGTCATCGCGTCGCCCTCGCGCGCCAGTCCCGTCCCGCCGAGGACGGCCCAGGTCGCGGCCGCGGTGGTGACGAAACGCACGAGTGGCCGACGTCGCGTCGCGGTCTGCAGCGCCGCTCCCAACGCGGTCGCGGCGCCCACGCACAGGCCCGCGTACGCCGCACCGCGGGGCCGCGAGTCGGCCCACATGCGCCGTTCCAGCGCACTCGCCGCCGCGCCGAACAGGGCGACGGGATGCCCGCGCCGCGGATCGCCGACGACGACGTCGGCCGCGTACCCAGCGACGATCCCGGCGGCGGTGACAGCTTGAACACGGACCACAGCGCTCACCCTAACGAGTGGTCCAGAATGCCCGGCATGACGAATGATCCGAAGCTCCGACTCGGCCGGTTCGCGGCGGACCGCCTCGACGCGCGGCCACCCGGCTCCGCGGTCTCGGCGGACCCACCGGACCCGGAGCACCCCGCAACGCCGCGGACGGACCGGCCGGAGGCAGAACGCTCGTGCTCGGCGGCGTGCGCTCCGGCAAATCCCGCTACGCCGAGGAGATCTGCGCCCAGCACCCGCGCGTGATCTACATCGCCGCGGGCATGGCCCCCACCGACGACGACCCCGACTGGCGCGCCCGCGTCGAGGCGCACCGCGCGCGGCGCCCCGACACCTGGAGCACCGTCGAGACCGGCGACATCACCACCGCCCTGCGCGAGGCGGACCGCCCCGTGCTCATCGACTGCCTCGGCACCTGGTTGACTCGGGTGCTCGACGAGTCGGGCGCGTGGGAGCAACGCGAGGGGTGGCAGAAGCTCGTCGACGAACGGCTCGGTGCGTTCACCGAGGCGTGGCAGGCCACGACGCTTCCCGTGGTCGCGGTGAGCAACGAGGTCGGCAGCGGCGTGGTCCCGGCCAGCGCGTCCGGCAGGATCTTCCGCGACGTCCTCGGCGCCCTCAACACCGCCGTGGCCGCGCAGTCCGACCACGTCCGGCTCGTCGTCGCCGGACGGGTCCTGACCCTCGACTAGGAGATCTGGTGGACCCAGTGGACAAGCCGGTGGAGATTCCCGCGCTCGACGCGGCCGCCCACGCCGAGGCCTGCACCCAGCTCGACGGGCTGGTGAAGCCGACCGGCGCGCTGGGCAGGCTCGAGGAGCTGGCCGCGTGGCTGTGCGCCGCCCACGGGCAGGTGCCGCCGCGGCCCCTCGACGACGTGCGGGTCGTCGTGTTCGCCGGCGACCACGGCGTCACCGGCGTCACCACGTCGGGAGCGGTATCGGCCTACCCTCGGCATCTCACCGCGGCATGGTGCGGGTGTTCCTCGCGGGCGACTCGGGCGTCAGCGTGCTCGCGCGCGAGGTGGGCGCCCAGGTGCGCGTGCTCGACCTCGCGGTCGACGACCCGCTCGACGACGTCCCCGACGACGTGCGCCGGTACAAGATCCGCCGCGGTTCGGAGTCCATCGACGTCGCCGACGCGCTGGCGCCCGGTGAGGCGCGGCGCGCCTTCGACGCCGGCGCCGCGGCCGCCGACGCCGAGATCGACGACGGTGCCGACCTGCTGATCCCCGGCGACATGGGCATCGGCAACACGACGATCGCCGCGGCGCTCGTGGCCGCCACGCTCGGCGTGCCCGCCGACGACGTCGTCGGCACCGGAACCGGCATCGACGACGAGGGACGCGCCCACAAGGTCGCCGTGTTGCAGCGCGCGTTCGCCCGGCGCGACGTCGACGGCCCGTTCGACACGCTCACCTCGCTCGGCAGCGCCTGCTCGGCGGCGACCGCGGGCTTCCTCGTCCGCGCGTCCGCCCGGCGCGTGCCGGTGATCCTGGACGGCGTGTTCCCGTGCGCGGCCGCGGTCGTCGCACGGGAGATCGCCCCGGGTGCCGAACGGTGGTGGGTCGCCGGTCACCGGTCGACCGAACCAGCGCAAGCGTTTGCCCTCAAGGCGCTCGGACTCGAGCCGATCCTCGACCTCGGGCTCCGGCTCGGCGAGGGCAGCGGCGCCGTGCAGGCCGTGCCCGTCCTGCGCAACGCGCGCGCCGTGCTCGCCGGCATGGGGAGGCTGGCCGACCTTGGCTGAGCAGGCCCGGTCCGCGGTGGTCCGCGACGGCCTGCGGATGGCCGTCGGGACGTTGACCGCACTGCCCGTGCCCGCTCCGACGTCCATCGACCGCCGGGTCGCCGGCACGGCCATGGCGTTCGCCCCGCTCGCCGGCGTCGTGCTCGCCGCCGCCGCGGGACTCGTCGTGGGCCTCGGTGTGCTCGTCGGTCTGCCCGCGCTCGTCGTGGCCGTTCTCGGCCTCGGCACGGTCGCGCTCGCCACGCGGGGACTGCACCTCGACGGGCTCGCCGACACCGCCGACGGGCTCGGCGCGTCCTACGACCGCGAACGCGCGCTCGAGATCATGCGGCGCGGCGACGCGGGCCCCACCGGCGTCGCCACGCTGCTGTTCGTCGTCCTGCTGCAGGTCGGGGCCCTGGCGGCCGCGATCTCGGCCGGGGTCGGCGTTGTCGCGATCGTCGTCGCGGTGATCGCCAGCCGCGTCATGGTGCCGCTGTGCTGCACGCGGTTCGTCCCGTCGGCCCGGCCCGAGGGGCTCGGCGCGACCGTGTCCGGCGCCGTGGCGGTGCCGATCGCGGCCGGCATCGCCGTCGCCGTGGCCGCGGTGTCCACAGTGGCGTTGTTCGCGGGACTCGCTTGGTGGCAGGGACCCGTCGCCGTCGTCGTCGGCTGGTGCGTCGCGGCCGTCCTGCTCGCGCGCTGCATCCGCCGGCTGGGCGGCATGACCGGGGACGTCCTCGGCGGCTGCGTCGAGGTGTCCCTGGCCGCCACGCTCGCGATTCTCGCCGTGTGACGGCAGATCTCGCGGGGCCGGCTGCAGGTCTCGCGGGTCAGAGGAGGGTGCGGAGCGCCTCGAGGAATGCCGACATGTCGCTGCGCACCGCGATGCGCAGCCAGTCGCGCCGAGGCCCGGGAAGGTGTCGGCCCTGCGCACGGCGTAGCCGGCCTCGCGCAGCGCCACCCGGATCTTCTCCCCGTTCGGGATCCGCACCAGGACGAACGGCGCGCGGGGCTGCCCGACGACCTCGACCCCGAGCTCCCGCAGCTCCCCTACGAGCCGCACGCGGTCCTGCTCGGCCTCCTGCGCCAGGCGTTCGGCCTCGGCGACCGCGTGCGGACGGCTGCACTCGACCATCGCCACGGCCGCGGGCGTCGACACCGACCACGGCGGCTGCACCGCCCGCAACCGCTCGATCACCTCGGGCTCGGCCAGCACGTACCCGGCGCGCAGCCCGGCGATCCCCCACGTCTTCGTCAGGCTCCGCACCACCGCGATACCGCGGATCCGTTCCCCGGCAAGGCTTTCCGGTTCCCCGGGAATCGCGTCGAGGAACGCCTCGTCGACCACGACCAGCCGGCCGGGCCGCACCAGGTCGCGGATCGCGGTCGCCGGGTGCAGCACCGACGTCGGGTTCGTCGGGTTGCCCACGAACACCAGATCCGCGTCCTCGGGCACCACCGACGGGTCGAGCCGGTAGCCGTCCGATTCGGACAACACCGCGCGCGTCACGTCGCGGCCCGCGGCCAGCAACGCGGCCTCGGGTTCGGTGAACTGGGGATGCACGACCACCGGCCTGCGCGCGGGCCACGCGCGTGCGAGCAGTGTGAAGGCCTCCGCGCCGCCCGCGGTGGGCAGCACGTCGGACACCGCACGGCCGTGCCGCTCAGCGATCGCCGCGCTCGCACCCGCGACGTCCGGATAGGCGGCCACAGTGGACAGACTCTCCGTGAGCCGCGTGAGCAGCCAGTCCGGCGGGGCCGTGACCCGCACGTTCACCGCGAGGTCGACGAGTCCGTCGCCGACCTCCCGGTCACCGTGGTGCCACAAATCAACCATGCGCCTGCTCGGGGTTCTGCGCTCGGCGCTGGGCGGCGCGGGCGAACGCCTGCGCCAGTTCCGGATGTCCGGCCCAGTGGACGTGCAGGTACGACGCGTGCAGGGTCGAGGTGGCGAACCCTTCCGGGTCGTCGTGCCACGTCCACGCGGCCGTCGCGCCCGCCCGGGGTTCGACGACGGTGCGGTGGAACTCGTGGCCGCGCGCGGTGTCCCCTGTGGACGCCAGGACGTTGTCGGAGGCCGCCGTGGCGGTGCGGTAGCCCAGCGCGCCGCGGCGGGTCATCCGCGCCGTCGCGTCGATCGCGCCGACCATCGGCAACCCGTCGAGTTCGCGGCACAGGTACAGCAGGCCTGCGCATTCGGCGACCGCGGGCATCCCGCCCGCCAACTCCCCGGCCAGCTGGGTGCGCAACGACTCGTTGGCCGACAACGCCTCCAGGTGCGCCTCGGGGAAACCCCCGCCGAAGTACACGCCGTGACATGCGGCCGGAAGCCGCTCGTCGTGCAGCGGGTCGATGTCCACCACGTCGACCCCGAGGGCCGCGAGCAGCTCGGTGTTCTCGGTGTAGCGGAAGGTGAACGCCTCCCCCGCCGCGGCCGCCACCACCGCGCGCGTCCCGGCGGGACCCACGACGTCGGTCGCCGACCACGGCGTGCCGTGCAGCGGCGGGGCCTCGCGGGCCGCCCGAACAATCGCGTCGAGGTCGACGCCGCCGGAGATCCACTCGGCGAGCTTCGGCAGCAGCTTCCGCGAATCGGTCTCCCGTTCCGTGGCGGGCACGAGGCCCAGATGCCGGCTCGGCGCGTGGATCTCGTCGCTGCGCCGCAACGCCCCGAGCACCGGGATACCCGTCGGCGCCAGCGCGCCGCGGATCTCGTCCTCGTGCCGCTGCGAACCCAACTTGTTGAGGATGACGCCCGCCAACCGCACCTGCGGGTCGTACGAGGCGAACCCGAGCACCAGCGCGGCAACGCTGCGGCTCGCGGCGCTCGCGTCCACGACCAGCACCACCGGCGCGTCGACCAGCTTCGCGACGTGCGCCGTCGAGGCGTAGCCGTCCGTGCCGAGGGCGCCGTCGAACAGGCCCATCACGCCCTCGATCACCGCGACCTCGGCGCCGGCCGCACCGTGCAACAGCAACGGCACCAACCGGTCCTCGCCCTGCAGGAACGGATCGAGATTGCGCGGCGGACGTCCCGTCGCCAACGCGTGATAGCCCGGGTCGATGTAGTCGGGACCGACCTTGTGCCCGGACACGTTCGTCCCGCGCGCCCGCAACGCGGCCATCAGACCGTCGCGACCGTCGTCTTGCCGTGCCCCGAACCCGGGGCCGCGACGACGACCCGCGCTACCACTCGATGCCCCGCTGGCCCTTTTGTCCCGCGTCCATCGGGTGCTTGACCTTCGACATCTCGGCGACCAGATCGGCCGCGTCCAGCAGCGCCTCCGGCGCGTTGCGGCCCGTGATCACCACATGCTGGCGGCCCGGCCGCTCCCGCAACGCCGCGACCACGTCGTCCACGTCGATCCAGCCCCAGTGCAGCGGATAGGTGAACTCGTCCAGCACGTAGAAGTCGTGGGTCTCCTCGGCGAGCCGGCGCTTGATCTCCGCCCAGCCCTCACGCGCGTTCTCGGCGTGATCGTCCTCGGTGCCCTTCTTGCGCGACCAGCTCCAGCCCTCGCCCATCTTGTGCCACTCGACGGGGCCGCCCTGACCGCTCTCGCCCAACGTGCGCAGCGCGGTCTCCTCGCCCACGCGCCACTTGGCCGACTTCACGAACTGGAACACGCCGATGTTCCAGCCCTGGTTCCACGCCCGCAGCGCCATCCCGAACGCAGCCGTGGACTTGCCCTTCATCGGTCCGGTGTGGACGGCTACGATGGGCCGGTTGCGCCGCTGCCGCGTGGTCAGTCCGTCGTCCGGCACCGTCTCCGGCTTCCCCTGCGGCATCAGGCCGCCCTCCGTTTCACCTCGTCGGTCAGCTTCTCGGCAGCAACATCCCCCAGCGCCACGTGCTCGCCCCCCAGCCGGGCGGCGAGGGTCGCCGCGAGCCCGAGCCGCATCCGGCCCGTCTCGCAGTCCATGACCACAGTGGACACCCCGGTGCGCGCGATCCCGTCCGCGGCGGCGTGGGCACGCTGCAATGGCTCGGGGCCGCTCGTGCGCGCCCGTCGGTCACGACCACCAACAGCGGCCGCCGATTCCCGTCGCGCAACGCCTCGACCCGCAGCACCTCGGCGGCCCGCGTGAGCCCCTCGGCCAGCGGCGTCCGCCCACCGGTGGGCAGCTCCTCCAGCCGCGCGGCCGCGACGTCGACACTGCCCGTCGGCGGCAACGCGACCTCCGCCTCGGACGCCCGGAACGTCACCAGCCCGACCTTGTCGCGCCGCTGGTAGGCGTCGAGCAGCAGCGACAGCACCGCCGTCTTCACCTCGCGCATCCGCGACCGCGCGCCCATCGACCCCGACGAGTCGACGCACAGCAGGACGAGGTTGCCCTCCTTGCCCTCCTTGCGGGCGTAGCGCACGTCGCGCGGGAGCACGAGCAGGCCGCCGTCGGCGCGGGCGCCGCGTTCGGGCCGGTTCCGCGCGGCGGTGCGCAGCGTCGCGACCAGGTGCGGCGATCCGCCACCTCGGGCGGTACCGCCCGCACCGGGCCGCACGCCGACGGTGCGACCGCGGTCGCCCTCGGCGCGGGAACGCCTTCCGTCCGCTCCCGTGCCGGTCCCGTCGACCGTGAACAGCTTGGCCCGGTACGGCGTCTCCGCCCCGACCCGCTGCTGCTTCGACTGCCCGTCGCCGGACTCGCCCTCGCCGGCACCCGACGGCGGTGTCTGCGCGCCGTTTCGGGACGTGCCACCGGAACCGTCGGCGTTGTCGGCCGGGTCGGGCGCGCCGCCGCCGGGGCCGTCGTCGTCCGGGCCGTCCGGCCCGTCTCCGTTGTCGCCGCTGTCGCTGTCGTCGGAGCCGCTGTCGCTGTCCTCGGGCGGCTGGGAGTTCCGCAGCGCCTCGTCGAGCTGGTCGGAGTCGATGCCGGGAGCGTCGAACGGGTTGCGCCTGCGCCGGTGCGGCAACGCGAGCCGCGCCGCGACGCGGATGTCCTCTGTGGACACGGTGTCGCGGCCGCACCAGGCGGCGTGCGCGGCGGCCGTGCGAGCGGTGACGATGTCGGCCCGCATGCCGTCGACCTCGAACGCGGCGCAGACCTCGGCGATCTGCAGCAGGGCCTCGTCGGTGAGCGTCACCGACGGCAGCAGGGCCCGGGCAGCGGCGATCTCGGCCGCCAGCGCCTCGTCGTCGGCCGCGTAGCCTGCGGCGAACGCGTCGGGGTCGGCCTCGTACGCCAGCCGGCGGCGGACGACCTGCACGCGTTCGGCGGCGTCGCGACTGGAGGCGACCTCGACGGTCAGTCCGAAACGGTCGAGCAGCTGCGGCCGGAGTTCACCCTCCTCGGGGTTCATCGTTCCGATGAGGACGAACCGGGCCGCGTGCGACACCGACACGCCCTCGCGTTCGACCGTCACCCGGCCCATGGCCGCGGCGTCGAGCAGGGTGTCGACCAGGTGGTCGTGCAGCAGGTTGACCTCGTCGACGTAGAGCATGCCGCGGTGCGCACCGGCCAGCAGGCCGGGTTGGAAGTCGGTCACCCCGTCGCGCAAGGCGCGCTCGAGGTCCAGCGAGCCGACGACGCGCTCCTCCGCCGCCCCCACCGGAAGTTCGACCAGCCGCGCCGGGCGCCGTCCGGACTCCGGTGTCGAGTGTGGACCGTCGGGGCACGCGGCGTCGGGCGCGGTGGGATCACAGGAGAACCGGCAGCCGTCGACAACGTCCACTTCGGGCAGCAGCCCCGCGAGGGCGCGCACCATCGTGGATTTCGCGGTGCCCTTCTCCCCGCGGACCAGCACGCCGCCGATCGACGGTGAGATGGTGCACAGCACCAGGGCCAACCGGAGCTCGGCCATACCGACGACTGCCGTGAACGGGTACGGCCGCATGCACTACTCCCTTGCTCGACGGCGGGTTTCCACGCCCACCGGGTTCTCCACCACGCAAGCATTCCGCGGCCGCCGAAGCTCTGACTCCCGGCCGGGAAACGGCCGGTCACAGTGGCGGGACCGTCCCGGATTCGCACCGGGTTCCACGGCGACCACGCATGCGCATCATCGCACAGGTTCCACCGGCCGCGGATGTTCGTCGGAACACAACTACCGTGACCGAACGTGAGGATCACCGTGGTGGGCATCGGCGCGGACGGCTGGCAGGCACTGCCGGCGACGACCCGCGCCGAGCTCGAGACATGCGACGTGCTGCTGGGAGGACCGAGACAGCTCGACCTCGTGCCCGACGGCCCGTACGAGAAGCGCGGCTGGCCCAGTCCGCTGCTGCCGGCGCTCGACGACGTGCTGGCCGAGCTGGAGGGCCGGCGCGTCGTGGTGCTCGCCAGCGGCGACCCGCTGCTGTCCGGTATCGGCGGCACGCTCGTGCGCAGGCTGGGCGCCGACGCGGTGCGCATCGTGCCGGCGGTGTCGTCGGTGACGCTGGCCCGCGCGCGACTCGGCTGGACCGCCGAGGAGACCGACGTCGTCAGCGCCGTCGGCCGCGACGGCAGGCGCGTCCTGCGGGCGCTGGCACCGGGCCGGCGCGTGCTGGTGCTCAGCTCGGACGCCGACACGCCCGCGGCACTGGCCCGGCTGCTCACCGAGCACGGCTTCGGCGCCAGCACGATGACGGCGCTGGAGAACCTGGGCGCAGCGGACGAACGCCGCGTCGACGGCACGGCCCGCACCTGGGACCACGAGGTCGCGCCGCTCAACGTCGTCGCGATCACGTGCGCCGGCGAGGCGTACTCGCTGGTCGGCGGCCTTCCCGACGAGGCGTTCGAGCACGACGGACAGCTCACCAAACGCGATCTGCGCGCGAGTGCGCTGGCCCGGCTCGCCCCGACGCCCGGACAGTTGTTGTGGGACGTCGGCGCCGGGGCGGGCAGCGTCGCCGTCGAATGGTGCCGGGTGCATCCGGCCAACCGGGCGATCGCCGTCGAGTCCCGTCCCGAACGCGCGGAGCGCATCGCCCGCAACGCCGGCACCCTCGGCGTGCCCGATGTGCGGGTCGTCACCGGACGGGCGCCCGACGTGCTCGCCGACCTCGACACCCCCGACGCCGTGTTCGTCGGCGGCGGCGTCGCCGGGGAGGGCGTGCTCACGACGTGCTGGCAGGCGCTGCGTCCGGGTGGCAGGCTCGTCGCGCACGGCGTGACCCTCGAGGCCGAACAGGCGCTCGCCGCGCGCTACGCCGCCCACGGCGGCGAGCTGACGAGGATCTCGGTGGAACGCGCCGCCCCGCTCGGCGGCCTCACCGGATGGACGCCGGCCAGGGCCGTGACCCAGTGGAGCGCCACGAAACCGGACGAACAGTGAGGACACAGCGATGACCCCGACACCGACCGTGCACTTCATCGGCGCGGGGCCGGGTGCCGCCGACCTGATCACCGTGCGCGGCCAGCAGCTGCTCGCCTCGTGCGGCGTGTGCCTGTACCCGGGCAGCCTCACCCCCACCGACCTGCTGGCGCACTGCCCGCCCGGCGCCACGCTGGTCGACACCGCCGACCTGACCCTCGACGAGATCATCGACACCCTCGTCACCGCGTGCCGCGACGGGCACGACGTCGCCCGGCTGTGCTCGGGCGACCCGGCCGTCTACAGCGCGGTCGCCGAGCAGATGCGCCGTCTCGACGCCGCCGGCGTGGCCTACGACGTCACCCCGGGCGTGCCCGCCTTCTCCGCGGCCGCGGCCGTCCTCGGCCGGGAGCTGACCGTGCCGACGGTCGGTCAGAGTCTGGTGCTGACCCGGGCGCAGGCGCGGTCGACGTCGATGCCCGCCGGCGAGGAACTCGCCACGTTCGCCGCCTCGGGCACCACGTTGGCGCTGCACCTGGCGATCAACCGGGTCGAGCAGGTCGTCGACGAGCTGCTGCCCCACTACGGCGCCGACTGCCCCGCCGCCGTCGTCGCCAAGGCGACCCAGCCCGGCGAGACCGTGCTGCGCGGCACACTCGGCGACATCGCCGGGCAGGTGCGCGAGGCCGGTATCAACCGTGCCGCGCTGATCTTCGTCGGACGCGTGCTCGGCGCCGAGAACTTCCCCGACAGCTTCCTGTACTCGGCGGGCAGGGAACGCCACGCACCCGGCGACCCCTACTGCGAGAACGGGGGCCAGCCCCACTGACCGCGGCGCCGGTCCGCAGGCACGGTGGAGGTCATGACAGGCGATCTCCTGGGCAGCGTGTGGCTGCTGCCGGTACTGGCCCTGGCCGTACTGGCCGACGGCCCGCTGCCGTTCCTGCCCAGCGAACCGCTGCTCATGTCGGCCGTCGCCGTGGCACCCGACGCCGCCCGGATCGCCGTGCTCGCCGCGGCCGCGTTCGCCGGCTCGCTCGCCGGTGACGCGCTGCTGTACGCGCTCGGCCGTGGTTCGCACCGGTTCCTGCGCGGCAGGCGCGACGGCACTTGGGTGCGCCGCCACCTGCACCGCAGGCCGATCCTGACGCTCGTCGCCGTGCGGTTCGTGCCGGGCGGACGTCTGGTGAGCGTCGCGGCGGCCGGTCGCGTGCGGCTGCCCGTCCGGCGGTTCCTGCCGGCCACGATCGCCAGCTCGGCCGTGTGGTGCGGCTACATGAGCGGCATGGGACTGCTGATCGCGCCGCTGACCCAGGGCGATCCGCTGTGGTCGCTGGCCGCCGGCATCGCGATGGCGGTCGTCATCAGCGTCGCCGGCGAGTTCGGCCGGAGGATCGTCGTGCGGCTCCGGACGCCCGCACCTGCGCCGACCCGGCCAGTGCGTGCAACGCTGCCCACTGCCGTGCGGTGAGCCTCCGCGGCAGCGCTGCGGGCTGCACGCCGTGCTCGGCGAGCCACCGGCGCACCACGCCGGGCCGACCCAGCCGGCGGGTGAGGATGTCCTCGATGCCCCGCCCGGGTCCGGTGAACACGCCGTGGACCAGGTCGGCGTAGGCCCGCCGCTGCGCCGCCGGCACGAGCGGATCGCGCCGGCGGGTGATCGTGACCAGCCCGCCGTCGACGTCGGGGCGGGGTCGGAACGCCGAGGCCGGCACGCGCCGGTCGAGACCGAACTCGAACCACGGCCACCACTGCGCGGTCATCATGCTCGCCCCGCCGACGGCCGCGCGGCGCCGGGCGACCTCCCATTGCACGAGCAGCACGGCGTCGGTCCAGTGCTCGGCCGTGAGGATGCGGCGGAGCATGCCGGTGGTGCGGTGGAACGGCAGGTTGCCGACCAGCACGTGCGGCGCGGCGGGCAGGGCGAACCGGCCGAAGTCGGCGCGCACGACACGGGTGCGCGGGCCCACGCGGTCGCGCAGCGCCGCGGCGAGGCGTTCGTCGATCTCGACCGCCGTGATCGGCCGGTCGAGGGTTTCGAGCGGGACGGTGAGCGATCCCGAACCGGGGCCGATCTCGACGATCGGACCTGCGGTGCGGCGACCAGGTCGACGATGCGGGTGATCGTCTCTCGGTCGATGAGGAAGTTCTGGCCGAGTTCGCGGCGGCCACCATGACGGGACATGAGCGGTGCTTCTCCGAGCCGGGAGTGGGGTGGACCCGGGCAGCACGACATCGCCGCCCGGCGGGACCTGCCGGCGGCGGCCACGGTGAACCACGCTGCTGAGCACCGCGCGGCGTCGAATGCCGGCGCGTGCGTCGAATCGCTGGTGGGGCCGCCGCTTACGCGCGACGCAGGCGCGCGAACACGGCGATGGAGAGAGCACCCATGCCCCTCACCGTAGCGAGCGGCCCGCCCGCGGAGCGACCGATTTTCGTCCCGCCCGGCTGCTCCCGAGGACCCACGCCACTGGCGTGCCACGGAGGCGCCACGCGCCGGCGGCACCGTCGGAGGTGATCGACGTGCGTACCCACGCGGAGCGCACGAACGAGAACTGCATGTAGGGAAACAACTGGAGGGTTCATGCGCAGCGTCACCCGTCACGTCGCCGTCGCACTCGGCGCGATCGCACTCGCCGGCTCGGTGGGACTGACCGCCCACGCCGACAGCGCACAGGAAACGCCGGCCGCACCGCATGCGGGTTCGGACGAGGGCTACACGATCACCGGTTTCTGCCCGTCGGTCGACGATCCGACGATCCCCGGTGGCCGGGCCCACTGGGAACTCGTGTGCGCCGACGGCGGGGTCAACTTCTTCGGCTGGGTCGAGGACACCCTGCCGGACAACCGCAACGTGTGCGTCGACACCGCCGACGGCACCGGTGTCGCGTGGACGACGGGCTTCAACACCCGGGAGAGCTTCAACTACCGCGTCGCCAACACCAACCGCGTCGAGCTGCTGCTCAAGCACTGCTGACCACCGGCGGAGAAGCTCCCGAGGGCCCCATAGTCGCGTTGAACGCAACCAAAGGGCCCTCGGGAGCTTCCTCCGGGGGTCAGGGGCGCGGCCGACTATGGTTCCGCCGCGGTCCACGGCCACGACGTCGACCGTCACCGGGGCCTCGCCCAGGACCGCGGCCGCCTCGGCGCGCGCCCGCTCGGCCACGAGGTCGCCCAGGCGCAGACCGGCGCCCGCGGCGATCTCCAACGCGTGCAGTGCCGTGTTGGCGCCGCGGATCGGTTCCGCCAGATCGCCGCGGCCCGCCTCCTCGGCCAGCGTCGCCACCAGTCCGAGGTCGACCTGCGAACGCTTCGAGTGCAGGTCCAGATGTCCGGCCGCGAGCTTCGACAGTTTCGCGAACCCGCCTGCCAGCGTCAGCCGCGGCACCGGATGCCGCCGCAGGTACTTCAGCACCGCACCGGCGAAGTCGCCCATGTCGAGCAGCGCCGTGTCGGGCAGCGAGTACAGCTCCTGCACGACGCGTTCCGATGTCGACCCGACCGCGCCCGCCACGTGCTCGTGCCCGAGCGCGCGAGCGACGTCGACGCCCCGCCGGATGCTGTCGATCCACGCCGAGCACGAGTACGGCACCACGACACCCGTGGTGCCCAACACCGACAGTCCGCCGACGATGCCGAGCCGCGGGTTCCACGTCTGCCGCGCCATCTCCTCGCCGCCGTCGATGGAGATCTCGACGAGCACGTCCGGAACGCCGGCCTCACCGACACCGGTACCGCCGACCCCGGCTCCGTGCTCGGCGGCGACCCGTTGGAGCGCCTCGGTCATCAGCCGCCGCGGCACCGGGTTGATCGCCGGCTCCCCCACGTCCAACGGCAGCCCGGGCAACGTGACGGTGCCGACCCCCGGCCCTGCGCGGAACGTCACCCCGCCGCCGGCCGGACCGCGCCGCACGGTGGAGATCACCAGCGCGCCGTGGGTGACGTCGGGGTCGTCGCCGGCGTCCTTGACCACCCCGGCGCTCGCCTCGTCGGCGCCGAGCCGTTCGGTGGCCAGGGCGAACGTGGGCCGACGGTCCTTCGGCAACCGCACCTCGACCGGGTCGGGGAACTCGCCGGTCAGCAACGCCGTGTACGCGGCGGTCGTCGCCGCCGTCGCACACGCACCGGTCGTCCACCCGAAGCGGAGGTCGGTCACACGTCCTCCGTCACACGATCACTCGATCCCACACCCACTCAGCCAGACTGTCGAGTCATGAGTATCGCTCCCCGCGTGCTGGTCCTCGGCGGCACGTCCGAGGCCCGCGCGCTCGCCGCCGAACTCGTCGACCGCGACATCCCGGTGACATCGTCCCTCGCGGGCCGCGTGGCCGCGCCGCGCCTGCCGAAGGGTGACATTCGAGTGGGTGGTTTCGGCGGCCCGGACGGACTCGCGACGTGGCTCACCGACAATCGTGTGACGGCCGTCGTCGACGCGACGCACCCGTTCGCGGAGCGGATCTCGGAGTCCGCGGCGTCGGCGACAACGGCCGCGGACGTGCCGGTGCTGCGGCTGGAACGGCCCGGGTGGGAGGCCGGACCCGGCGACGACTGGCACTGGGTCGACACGCTCGCCGACGCGGCGCGGCTGCTGCCCCGGCTCGGTACGCGCGCGTTCCTCACCAGCGGCCGCCAGGGCCTCGCCGCGTTCGCCGACGTACCTCTGTGGATGCTCGTACGCTGCGTGGATCCGCCCGAACCGCCCCTCCCGCGACACCTCGAGGTCGTCCTGTCCCGCGGCCCGTACCGGGTCGAGGACGAGACCGAGCTGTTGCGGCGGCACCGCATCGACGTGCTGGTCACGAAGGACAGCGGCGGCGCCATGACCGAGGCGAAACTGCGTGCCGCCCGGAAGGTCGGCATTCCGGTGATCGTGGTGCGCCGTCCGCCGCGTCCGGAGATGCGCCGTGTGGCCGATGTGAAATCGGCTGTGCGCTGGGTTGTCGCACACATGAACGCCCATCCCCACGACAGTGCGTCGGGGAGCTCCCGCTAGCGTGACGTCCGATGTGCCCAGCGATCTCGACTTCGATGGACAAATCCGGCGATCCCCCGGGCAAGCCCGGCGCGCCCACCGAAGGCCCCCGACCACGTGCGAACACCCAGAAGAAGTGGCTCGCCACGATCCTGGGTGTCGTCGCCGCGGTGTGCGCGATCGCCTACCCGTTCCTGCCCGTCGTCCAGGACACGGCGCAGATCACCTGGCCGAACGGCGGCAACACCGAACAGGTCAACGCGCCGCTGGCCGGTTACTGGGCACAGGAGCTCGACGCCGAGATCCCGTGCGAGACCGCACGGTCGATCGACCAGCGCAACACCGGTGAGACGACGCTGCTCTCGACCGTGCCGCCCGACCGGCTGGAGCACGGTGCCGGGCTGCAGCTGCGGGTCAACGACAACACCCTCATCGCCACGAGCCGCGGCGAGCAGGTCGCGCGCCAGCAGCTGCCGGGCGGCGACTGCGCCGTCACCGTCAACTCGACGGCGGAGCAGACGACGCTGGCCGTCGCGGGCACTCCGGTGTACTCCGAGGACGGCGACGTGCGCCCGCGCGTCGTCGGCATCTACTCGTCCGTCGACTCCGCCCAGGACCCCACCGAGGGCCTGAGCGTGCAGATCACGCCGGACACGCGCTACCAGTCCGAGGCGACGGTGCTCAAGCTCGTCGTCGGCGGTATCGGCATCGCTTCGCTCGTGACATGCCTGTTCTTCGTCAACCGGCTCGACCGCGGGTTCGCCAGACGCGCGCCCCGCTGGGCACCGGTCGGCTGGTGGCACCTGACCGGACGCGACGCGGTCGTGATCGGCGTGCTCGGTGTGTGGGTGTTCATCGGCCCGGTGACCGCCGACGACGGCTACATCCTGTCGATGGCGCGGGTCGCCGAGGACGCCGGCTATCTCACGAACTACCACCGATGGTTCGGTGTCGCGGAGGCGCCGTTCGGCTGGTTCTACCACGTCTACGAGCTGATGGCGCAGGTAAGCACCGTCGCTCCGTGGATAAGACTGCCCTCGTTCCTGCTGGGCGTGCTGTGTTGGTTGCTGATCAGCCGTGAGGTCATGCCGCGGCTCGGCAAGGCCGTGCGCTCGAGCCGCGCCGCAGGCTGGGCCGCGGCGATGGTCTTCCTCGTGTGGTGGATGACCTACAACACGGGCACCCGCCCCGAGCCGGTCGCGGCGCTCGGTTCGCTGCTGGCCATCTGCGCCGTCGAACGAGCGCTGGTCACCCGACGACTGCTACCGGTGTGTCTGGGTCTGCTCGCGGCCGCGTTCACGCTCGCCGCCACCCCGACCGGCCTGATCGCGGTCGCCCCGTTCCTCGTCGCCGCGAAGCCGCTGTTCCAGCTGGTGCGCCAGCGCGCCCGCGACAACGGCTGGCTGCCGCTGCTCGGACCGATCGCCGGCTCGGGCCTGCTGGTGCTGTTCGTCGTGTTCGCCGACCAGACCTTCGCCACGGTGATGGAAGGCACACGCCTGCGCACCGCGGTCGGCCCGAGCCTGTCGTGGTTCCAGGAGCTCAACCGCTACCAGCTGCTGTTCGCCGACTCGGCCGACGGCAGCGCCACGCGCCGATTCCCGGTGCTGCTGCTGTTGCTGTGCACGGCGGCCTGCCTGGCGGTGCTGCTGCGCAAGAGCCGCATCAAGGGCGCCGCGCTCGGCCCGAGCAGGCGCCTGATCGGCACGACCGCCGTGTTCTTCCTGCTGATGGCGCTGACGCCGACCAAGTTCACGCACCACTTCGGCGCGTTCGCCGCGGTCGGCGGCGCGATGGCGGCGTTGACGGCACTGGCGGTGAGCGCCTCGGTCCTGCAATCGAGGCGCAACCAGGCGATATTCGTATCCGGGTTGCTCGCCGTGGGAGCCTGGCGTTGACCGGGCCGAACGCCTATTGGTTCATCTCCAGACTCGGCGTGCCCTGGTGGAACATGGCACCGGAGCTGTTCGGCATCCAGTTCTCGACCGTCCTGCTCGCCGGTGCGGCGGCGTTCGCCCTGTACGCGTTCGTCGAGAACATCCGGGCCAGGGCGCCCGAGGAGTCGATGATCTCCCAGCACCGCAAGCTGTTCCGCGGTTCGCTGGCGTTCGTGGTGATCAGCGGTCTGTTCGTGGCGGCCGAGGTCGGCTCGATGGCCAAGGCGATCCACTCCCAACGAGACACCTACTCGTTCGGCAAGGCCAACGTCGAGCACGTGACCGGGTCGAGCTGCGGTCTGGGCGACTACGTGATGGTCGAGACCGATCCGGTGTCGAGCATGCTCACCCGCCTGCCCCCTCCCGAGCAGCGCACGGCGCCGCCGCAGGAGGAGGCCCAGGACCAACCGCAGAACGAGCAGAACCAGGACGGTCCGGCCCTGCCCAGTCCCGAGGAGGACAACGGCCCGACGCAGACCGGCTTCCACAACCGGCCGATCGGCGACGGCGACGCTCTCGCCGACCCGCCGCACGGCTTCACCGCCGAGTCGGTGCCCATGTGGAGCAGCTACAACGAGGTCGCCAACCCGACCGGCGATCTGCGCACCGAGTGGTTCGGACTCGGCGAACGCGAGGAGGGCGACCAGATCGTGCTGTCGGCCTACTCGCCGAGCGGCCGGGCCACGCACATCGACGTCGAGTTCGGCAGGCCGACCCCGCAGGGCTTCGAGGTCACCGGCACCGAGCGGGTGCTCAACCCGGGCAGCGGGTCCGGCGAGTGGACCGACGTTCGGGTGAACCTCGACGACGCGCCGGGCGACGCCACGGCCGTGCGGGTCGTGGCCGGCGACGACGACATCACCGAGGACGGCTGGGTCGCGGTGACCGGTCCGCGGATCCCGACGTTCACGACCCTGACCGACCGGGTCGGCGACGCGCCGGTCTACATCGACTGGCCCGCCTCGTTCGTCTACCCGTGCCTGAACCCGATGAAGATCCGCAACGGCATCTACGAGATGCCCGAGTACCGGATCGTCTCCGAACCGCTGGCCAACGAGTCCAACATCGCCAGCAGCCAGGGCGGCGGGCCGATCGGCAACATCGAGGAGGTCGGCGACGAACCCGAGGTGCCCAGCTTCGTGAAGGGCAACCCGAGCCAGGCGTGGGGTTCGCTGTACGAGGTCCGGCCGTACCAGCAGGGCACGGAACCGGCCGTGGAGACCGGCCAGGAGACGCTGTGGGGCTGGGAGGAACTCAGCCCGGGCCCGCAGCAGCCCGACGGGTCGTCGACCAGCAAGTAGGCCGTGAACATGAGTGCGGGGCACCGGAGATCCGGTGCCCCGCACTCGTTTGTGTGCCTCTGTTCGGTGCTCTGTATTCGTGCCTGCTCGCTCGGGTCAGTCGTAGCTGCGCGGGGTCCAGACGAGCGCGGTGCCGTCGGACTGCGTGCGCACGCGCGTGCGCGAGGAGCCGACGATGAGCACGCAGCGCATGTCGACCTCGGCCGGGTCGAGCTCGCCCAGGCTCGTCACGCGCACCGACTCCTCGGGTCCCCCGACGTCGCGGGCGAGCACCACGGGCGTCTCGGCGGCGCGGTGGCGCAGCAGGACCTCGCGTGCGGTCGCCAGCTGCGTCGAGCGGCTCTTCGACGCCGGGTTGTACAGCGCGACGACCAGATCGGCCGTGCCGATGGCCTCGAGCCTGCGCTCGATGACGTCCCACGGCTTGAGCCGGTCCGACAGCGAGACCATGGCGAAGTCGTGGCCCAGCGGGGCTCCCACGCGGGACGCGGCGGCCTGCGCGGCCGACACCCCCGGCACGACGCGCACCGAGACGTCGGCGAACTCCGGGTCCTCGGCCTGCTCCAGCACTGCCGAGGCCATCGCGAACACGCCCGGGTCGCCCGAGGACACGACGGCCACACGCTCGCCGTCGGCGGCCAGCCGCAGCGCCTCGCGCGCCCGGTCGGCCTCCACCCGGTTGCCCGACGCGTGCCGCTGCTGGCCCGCGCGCTGCGGCACCTTCGCGACGTACGGGCCGTAGCCGACGACGTGGTCGACCTCGCGCAACGCCTCGTCGGCCTCCGGCGTCAGCCACTCCGGACCGGCGGGGCCGAGGCCGACGACCACCACGTCGCCCCGCGCCGACGTCGCGGCCGCGCGGGGTTCGGCGGCGCCGGACGTGCGCGCCGCGTACGCCGGGCTGGGCACAACGGCCAGGGAGAAGTAGGGCACGGTCTCCGGGTCGACGTCGGCCAGCGGTTCGACGCGCTGGGCCTGCCAGCTCGCCCGCTCGACGTAGAACGCCTCGTCCAACCGGCCCGACTCGGTCAGCGCCTCGTGCACCGCGCCGAACGTGCGCCCGAGCTTGAGCACCGCGGCGGCCTCGGTGTCGGCCAGCCTGCGCGCCAGCTCCGGCGCGGGCAGCGTGCCCGGCAGCAGCGTCAGCACCTCGTCGCGCTGCACGAGCGGACGGCCCAACTCGGCCGAGGCCCCGCTGACCGACGTCACGCCGGGCACCACGTGCGCCTCGTAGCGGTCGGCGAGGCGTTCGTGCATGTACATGTAGGAGCCGTAGAAGAACGGATCGCCCTCGCACAGCAGCACCACGTCGCGGCCCTCGTCGAGGTGCTCGGCCAGCCGCTTCGCCGCGAGCTCGTAGAACTCGGCGATCGCACCCTCGTAACCGCCGGGATGGTTCGTGGTCTCCGTCGTCACCGGGTACATGAGGCGCTCCTCGAGCTGGCCCTCACGCAGGTACGGCTCGGCCACCGAACGCGCGATGCTGCGCCCGTGGCGGGCGCAGTGGTAGGCGATGACGTCCGCGTCGCCGATCAGCCGCGCGGCCTTGACCGTCACGAGCTCCGGATCGCCCGGCCCGAGACCGACGCCGTACAGGACACCGGCCGACGTCACAGGATCTCCTCCTTGGTCGCCAGCGCGTTGACCGCGGCCACGGCCATCGCGCTGCCGCCGCGGCGTCCGCGCAGCGCCAGGTACGGCGTGGGGGCGCGCGTGATGAGCAGGTCCTTGGACTCGACGGCACCGACGAACCCGACGGGCATCCCGATGATCGCCGCCGGCTTGCCGACCCCCTCGTTGATCAGCTCGATCAGGCGGAACAGCGCGGTCGGCGCGTTGCCGATCGCGACGACGACCCGGGAAGGCGGTCGCGCCACAACTCGAGCGCGGCGGCCGAGCGCGTGTTGTTCAGCTGTTCGGCCAGGCGCGGGACCCGCTCGTCGGTCAACGTGCAGATGACCTCGTTGTCCGCGGGAAGCCTGCTGCGGGTGATACCGCTGGCGATCATGGTCGCGTCGCACAGGATCGGCGCGCCGCCCTCGAGCGCCCCGCGCGCCGCGTCGACGATGTCGAGGCTGTAGGCAAGGTCGTCGACGAGATCGGTCATCCCGCAGGTGTGGATCATCCGCACCGCCACTGTCGCGATGTCGTCCGGCAGCACGGCGAGATCGGCCTCCTCCCGAATCATGGCGAACGAGTGACGGTAGATCTCCGCGCCGTCGCGGATGTAATCGATCACTGCAGTCCTTCCCGTGTGTGTGCCTGTGCGGACAGGGCCTCGGCGACCCGGTCGAGCCCGACGAACGTACCCCCGACGTGGTAACCGCCCTCCGCGGCGACCACGTCGATGTGAGATCCGCCCGGTCGTCCACACCGCCGCGAGCAGCCCGCGAAGTGCGCGGCGAGACCCGGTCCCGCCGTCGTGCCGGCCTCGCCGGTCCCGGTGCCGGGCTCGCTGCCGAGCACCGCCGCGGCGTCGGCGCGCACGTCGGCGTGCGATTTCGCGCAGTGCGGGGCGCCGATGCAGGCGCTCACCCCGACGAGCGGGTCGGCGGGGTCCACGACGAGGTCGGCATGGCCCCCGACCTCGCAGTATCGATCCGTCGCCGGCTCCGTGGACGTGTCGTGCACCACCACGGTCCGCCACGGGGTGACGGTGATCGCGTACCCGGCCCGGCCGATCGCGCCCAGGGTGCCGGCGGTCAGCTCCCCGAACCGCGGGGCGGCCACCACGGCCGCCACGGCCCCGGTCGCGTCCTCCACCGGCCCCACCCGGGGCGGCGGCGCCGACGTCCACTCCCCCGGTTCGACGGTGTCTCCGGTCCCGGTGCCGCCTGCCTCGGTACGCATGGCCTCGGTGCGCATGGCCTCGACAACCGGTGCCGGGTCGATCTCGCGCAGGCGCCACGCGGCGCCGCGGACCAGGTCGAACGCGCGCGCACCGGCGACGAGCGCTGCGACGGCCCGGTCCGGCGGCACGCGCAGGCCCGTGTCGACGCCGGCGGCGAGGATCGCCCCGGTGTCGGAGGTCACGGCACGCCAGCACAGGTCGGCCTCCGGTGCCGTGCTGCCTGCGGCGACATCGCCGCGGCCGTCGTCGAGGGCGAACAGGAACCGTCCGGGCAGGTCGGTCAGATCGGACGCGCCGCACAGGGCGGCGTCGAGACGGCCGACGAGGTCCCGGACGTCGCGCACTCCCCCGGCGATTCCGGACAACGGCGAGGCGAGGACGTTGCGGATCCGCTCGTGGGCGGGCGAGGGCAGCAGGCCCGCGGCGGCCAGCCTGGTGACGAGGGCGTCGACGTCCCGCACCGCGCGCAGCTGCAGGTTGGCGCGGGAGGTGAGGTGGATCCGGCCGTCGGCGAGGCCCTCGGCGCACGCGGCGAGGGCGACGGCCTGCTCGGGCCGCAGCGCGCCGCCGGGCAGTCGGATGCGCGCCAGGGCTCCGTCGGCGGCCTCGTGGGTGGCCAGCACGCCGGGACACACGTCGCGCGGAGGCGCTGCGGTGGCTCGGCGGGGGACGTGGACATGCCCACACCTTAGGCAGCCGCAGCGGCCGCCCTGCCCCCGAACGAGCGAACCCGGTGGCGCGAACGGTCCGTTCGCGCCACCGCCCCCAGGTCAACGACGTGGAGCGCAGTACGTCACCTTGACGCCGTGATCGCCACCCCGGGAGAGTGAGCCGCGAGGAGGAAATTCTGTGATCTTGCTTCTGTCCACGTCGGACACCGACCTGTTGAGTGCGCGCTCGTGTGGCGCCGATTACCGCCTTGCCAACCCCGCCCGGCTCGAACTGTCCGAGCTGTCGGGGCTGCTCGACGGCGCATCGATCGTCGTCGTGCGCATCCTCGGCACGGAGCGCACCTGGCCCGAGGGGCTTCGCACCGTGCGGGAGAGTGGTGCCCATGTGGTGGTCCTCGGTGGCGAGCAGTCGCCGGACGCCGAGCTCATGGCGCTGTCGACCGTGCCGGTGGGCATCGCGACCGAGGCGCACACCTACCTCGCGCACGGCGGGCCCGAGAATCTGGCTCAACTGCACCGTTTCCTCTCCGACACGCTGCTGCTGACCGGCGACGGCTTCGAACCGCCAGCCGAGCAACCCTCGTGGGGCCTGCTGCCCAGGCAGGAGAGCGCCGGTGACGGTCCGCTCGTCGCGATCCTCTACTACCGGGCACACCACCTGTCCGGGAACACCGCGTTCGTGCACACCCTCGCCGACCAGGTCGAGGCGGCGGGCGGGCGCGCGATGCCGATCTACTGCGCATCGCTGCGCTCCCGCGAGCCGGAGATGATGGCCGAGCTCGAGAAGGCCGACGCGATGTTGGTCACCGTGCTCGCCGCGGGCGGCACCCGGCCGTCCGAGGTCGGCGCGGGCGGCGACGACGAGGCGTGGGACGTGGCCGAGCTGGCCGCCCTGGACATCCCGACGTTGCAGGCCATGTGCCTGACGAGCGACCGCGACACGTGGCTCGACAACGACGAGGGCCTCTCGCCGATGGACGCGGGCAACCAGATGGCGGTGCCCGAGTTCGACGGCAGGCTCATCACCGTGCCGTTCTCGTTCAAGGAACTCGACGAGGACGGACTGCCCCACTATGTCCCCGACCCGGAACGCGCGTCGCGCGTGGCGGGGATCGCGCTCGCCCACGCGCGCCTGCGGCACACCGCGCCCGCGGACCGCAGGGTCGCGCTGATGCTCTCGGCCTACCCGACGAAGCACTCGCGCGTCGGCAACGCGGTGGGTCTCGACACCCCGGCGTCCGCGGTCGAACTGCTGCGGCGGTTGCGCGCGCAGGGCTACGACCTGGGCCCGGACGCCTTCCCCGGCGTCGACCCGACCGGCACGGACCAGCCCGACGGCGACGCGCTCATCCACGCACTGATCGAGGCGGGCGGCCAGGACCCGGAGTGGCTGAGCGACGAGACTCTCGCCGGCAACCCGATCCGCGTGCCGGCCGAGCGCTACCGCGAGTGGTTCGCCGAGCTGCCGGAGGAACTCCGGGAGGCGATGATCGAGCACTGGGGGCAGCCGCCCGGTGAGCTCTACGTCGACGGCGGGAAGAACGGCGACATCGTGCTGGCCTCGCTGCAGGCCGGCAACGTCGTGCTGATGATCCAGCCGCCGCGCGGGTTCGGCGAGAACCCGGTGGCGATCTACCACAATCCGGACCTGCCGCCGAGCCACCACTACCTGGCGACCTACCGCTGGCTGGAGGAGGAGTTCGGCGCCCACGCCGTGGTCCACCTCGGCAAGCACGGTTCGCTGGAGTGGCTGCCCGGCAAGACCGCCGGCCTGTCCGCCGCGTGCGCACCCGACGCGGTGCTGGGCAACCTGCCGATGATCTACCCGTTCCTCATCAACGACCCCGGTGAGGGCGCACAGGCCAAGCGCAGGGCGCACGCCACGATCGTCGACCACCTCGTGCCGCCCATGGCGCGGGCCGAGAGCTACGGCGACATCGCCAAGCTCGAACAGCTCCTCGACGAGCACGCCAACATCTCGGCGATGGACCCGGCCAAGCTGCCCGCGATCCGCCAGCAGATCTGGACGCTGATGCAGGCCGCCAAGCTCGACCACGACCTCGGCCTCGAGGAACGGCCGCACGAGTCCGAGTTCGACGACATGCTGCTGCACGTCGACGGCTGGCTGTGCGAGGTGAAGGACGCACAGATCCGCGACGGTCTGCACATCCTCGGCGCGGCACCGACCGGTGAGGCGCGGGTCAACCTCGTGCTGTCGATGTTGCGGGCCAACCAGATGTGGGGCGGCACCCAGGCCGCAGTGCCCGGGCTGCGCACCGCCCTCGGTCTCACCGACCAGGCCCCGAAGTCCGATGTGGACACCATCGAGACGACGGCCCACGGTCTCGTCGCGGCGATGGAGGACCACGACTGGGCGCCGACCGCGGTCGAGGCGGTGTGCGCGGACGTGCCCGCCGACCGGCGCGAGGCCGTCGCGTCGGTGCTGCGCTTCGCGGCCGAGGAGGTCGTTCCCCGACTCGCCGGCACCAGCGGCGAGATGGACGCCGTGCTGCACGCGCTCGAGGGCGGCTACATCCCGGCCGGTCCGAGCGGTTCGCCGCTGCGCGGTCTGGTCAACGTGCTGCCGACCGGACGGAACTTCTACACCGTCGACCCGAAGGCGATCCCGAGCCAACTGGCCTGGGAGACCGGCCAGTCGCTGGCCGAATCGCTGCTGAGCCGCTACCGCAGCGACCACGCCGGCGCCGAGTCCGGAGGCGAGTCCGAGGGCGAGTGGCCGCGGTCGGTCGGGCTGTCGGTGTGGGGCACGTCGGCGATGCGCACGTCGGGTGACGACGCCGCCGAGGTGCTCGCGCTGCTCGGCGTCCGCCCGGTGTGGGACGAGCCTCGCGGCGCGTCACGGGGATCGAGCCGATCCCCCTGGACGAACTGGGCAGGCCGCGGATCGACGTGACCGTACGGATCAGCGGGTTCTTCCGCGACGCCTTCCCGCACGTGGTGAACCTGATCGACGACGCGGTGCGCCTCGTGGCCTCGCTCGACGAACCGGAGTCGCAGAACTTCGTGCGCGCGCACGCGCAGGCGGATCTGGCCGACCACGGCGACGAACGTCGTGCCACGACCCGGATCTTCGGCTCGAAGCCCGGCGCGTACGGCGCCGGGATCCTGCCGCTGATCGACACGGGCAACTGGCGCGACGACTCCGACCTCGCCGAGGTGTACGCGGTGTGGGGCGGGTACGCCTACGGCCGCGGGCTCGACGGGGCCGAGGCGCGCACGGACATGGAGTCGTCCTACCGGCGGATCTCGATCGCGGCGAAGAACACCGACACCCGCGAGCACGACATCGCCGACTCGGACGACTACTTCCAGTACCACGGCGGCATGATCGCCGCGGTCCGGGCGCTGACGGGCAGCGCACCGCGTTCGTACATCGGCGACAGCACCAGTCCCGACTCGGTGCGCACCCGGTCGCTGTCCGAGGAGACCGCTCGCGTGTTCCGGGCACGCGTGGTCAACCCCCGGTGGCTGGCCGCAATGCGCAGGCACGGCTACAAGGGCGCGTTCGAACAGGCCGCCACGGTGGACTACCTGTTCGGCTACGACGCGACCGCGGGCGTCGTCGACGACTGGATGTACGAGAAGCTCACCGAGTCGTACGTGCTGGACAAGGAGAACCAGGACTTCCTGGCCCAGGCCAACCCGTGGGCACTGCGCGGAATCATCGAACGGCTCAACGAGGCCGCCGAGCGCGGCCTGTGGGCCGAGCCGGACCAGGAGCTGATGACCGCGATGCAGGAGGTCTACCTGCGGATCGAGGGTGATCTCGAGGACCGCTGACGCCATCGCCCGTGGGTGCATGACGGGCCGTCCCCGTCATGCACCCACGGCGCTCGTCGCGAACCGCTGAGGCGGCCTCACGAGCACACGGCTCCCTTCGCCGCTGTTCCGACGGTCTTCGCGTACTTGGCGAGCACGCCCTTCCTGCGGGGCACCGGCGGCATCTCCCAGCCCTCGGCCCTGCGCGCGAGTTCCTCCGCGCTCACGCCGACGTCGAGCGTGCGCCGCTCCATGTCGAGCGTGATCGGGTCGCCGTCGCGGACGAACGCGATGGGCCCGCCGTGCGCGGCCTCGGGCGCCACGTGTCCGATGCACAGGCCGGTGGTGCCGCCGGAGAACCGGCCGTCGGTGAGCAGCAGCACGTCCTTGCCGAGCCCGGCGCCCTTGATCGCACCGGTCACCGCGAGCATCTCCCGCATCCCCGGACCACCCCGCGGCCCCTCGTTGCGGATGACCACGACGTCGCCGGGCTGCAGCGAACCGAGCGCGTCCATGGCGGCCTGCTCGCCGTCGAACACCCGGGCAGTGCCCTCGAACCGGGCCGAGTCGAAGCCCGCGCTCTTCACCACGGCGCCCTCGGGCGCGAGGCTGCCGTGCAGGATCGTCAGCCCGCCCGTCGGGTGGATGGGCTCGCTGAGCCTGCGGATGACGTCGCCGTCCAGCTCGGGCGGCTCCAGCTCGGCGAGGTTCTCGGAAAGGGTCTTCCCGGTGACGGTCAGGCAGTCGCCGTGCAGCAGGCCCGCGTCGAGCAGCGCCTTCATCACGACGGGCACGCCGCCCACCCGGTCGACGGCGGTCATCACGTGCTGCCCGAACGGCTTGACGTCGGCCAGGTGCGGCACCCGGTCGCCGACGCGCGAGAAGTCGTCGAGCGTGAGTTCCACCTCGGCCTCGGCCGCGATGGCCAGCAGGTGCAGCACCGCATTCGTCGAACCGCCGAGCGCCATGACGACCGCGATCGCGTTCTCGAACGCCTCGCGGGTGAGGATGTCGCGGGCGCTGATGCCCTTCTCCAGCAGTCCGACGACGGCCTCGCCGCTCGCCCTGGCGAACCGGTCGCGCCGCCGGTCCACCGACGGCGGGCTCGCCGAGCCCGGCAGCGACATGCCCAGCGCCTCGGCGGCACACGCCATCGTGTTCGCCGTGTACATGCCGCCGCACGCACCCTCGCCGGGGCAGATGGCGCGTTCGACCTTGTCGACCTCCTCGCGGGTGATCAGCCCCCGCGCGCAGGCCCCGACCGCCTCGAAGGCGTCGACGATCGTCACCTCGCGGCCGTCGACACTGCCGGGCAGGGTCGAGCCCGCGTACAGGAACACCGACGCCACGTCGAGGCGGGCGGCCGCCATGAGCATGCCGGGCAGGCTCTTGTCGCACCCGGCGAGCAGCACGGCACCGTCGAGGCGTTCGGCCTCCATCACCGTCTCCACCGAGTCGGCGATCACCTCCCGCGACACGAGCGAGAAGTGCATGCCTCGTGCCCCATCGAGATCCCGTCCGACACCGAGATGGTGCCGAACTCCATCGGGAACCCGCCCCCGCCGTGCACCCCGTGCTTGCTCGCCTCGGCCAGCCGGTCGAGGGACAGGTTGCAGGGGGTGATCTCGTTCCACGACGAGGCGATCCCGATCTGCGGCTTCGTGAAGTCCTCGTCGTCCATCCCGACCGCTCGCAGCATCCCGCGAGCCGCCGCACGTTCCATCCCGTCGGTCACCTCGCGACTGCGAGGTTTTACGTCGTGTTCGGCCATGGAGGAGATCCTCCCCCGAATCCGGCCCGACCGGCAGGGCACAATGCCGTTCGTGGTTCAGACGGTGTCCATCCCCCAGAAGATCGCCGACGAGCTCGGTGTCGCTCCCGGTCAGGTCCAGTCCGCTGTCGCGTTGCTCGACGACGGGGCGACCGTGCCCTTCATCGCCAGGTACCGCAAGGAGGTGACCGGCACCCTCGACGACACGCAGCTGCGCACCCTCGAGGAACGCCTGCGCTACCTGCGCGAACTCGAGGAACGACGGACGGCGATCCTCGAGTCGATCGACTCGCAGGGCAAGCTCGACGACGAGCTCAAGGCCAGCATCATGGCCGCCGACACCAAGGCGCGCCTCGAGGACATCTACCTGCCGTACAAGCCGAAGCGGCGCACCAAGGCCCAGATCGCCCGCGAGGCCGGCCTCGAACCGCTCGCCGACGGGCTGCTGTCCGACCCGACGACCGAGCCGCAGGCCGCGGCCGCCGTGTTCGTCGACGCCGACAAGGGCGTCGCCGACGCCCAGGCCGCGCTCGACGGCGCCAGGGCCATCCTCGTGGAACGCTTCGCCGAGGACGCCGACCTGATCGGCGAACTGCGTGAGCGCATGTGGACCCACGGGTGGATGACCTCGAAGGTCCGCCAGGGCAAGGAGACCGAGGGCGCCAAGTTCGCCGACTACTTCGACTTCTCCGAGCCGCTCACCAAGCTCCCCTCCCACCGCGTGCTGGCCCTGCTGCGCGGCGAGAAGGAGGAGATCCTCGACCTCACGACCGAACCGGAGCAGCCGGCCGGTCCCGACGAGGAGCCGCGCACCGGCCCCACCGAGTACGAGATGCGGATCGCGCAGCGCTTCGGCATCGCCGACGAGGGCCGGCCCGCCGACACGTGGCTCACCGGCACCGTCCGCTGGGCGTGGCGCACCAAGATCCTCCTGCACCTGGGCATCGACCTGCGGATGCGGCTGCGGCAGAACGCCGAGGACGAGGCGGTCCGCGTGTTCGCCGCGAACCTGCGCGACCTGCTGCTCGCCGCCCCGGCGGGCACGCGCGCCACGATGGGCCTCGACCCCGGCTACCGCACCGGCGTGAAGGTGGCCGTGGCCGATGCCACCGGCAAGGTCGTGGCCACCGACACGATCTACCCGCACAAGCCGCAGGCCCGCTGGGACGAATCGCTGGCGACGCTGGAGAGGTTGGCGCGGGAGCACGACGTCGACCTGATCGCCATCGGCAACGGCACCGCCTCGCGCGAGACCGACAAGCTCGCCGGCGACCTGGTGAAGGCCGCGTCGGACCTGTCGCTGACCAAGGTGATGGTCTCGGAGGCCGGCGCGTCGGTGTACTCGGCGTCGGCCTACGCGGCCCGCGAGCTGCCCGATCTCGACGTGTCGCTGCGCGGCGCCGTGTCGATCGCCCGCAGGCTCCAGGACCCGCTGGCCGAACTGGTGAAGATCGACCCGAAGTCGATCGGCGTCGGTCAGTATCAGCACGACCTGGCGGAGTCGAAGCTGTCACGCTCGCTCGACGCGGTCGTCGAGGACTGTGTGAACGCCGTCGGCGTCGATCTCAACACCGCATCGGTGCCGCTGCTCTCCCGGGTGTCGGGCATCAGCACGTCGCTGGCGGAGAACATCGTGGCCCACCGCGATTCGACGGGCCGGTTCCGCAGCCGGGACGGACTCAAGGGCGTCGCCCGGCTCGGGCCGAAGGCGTTCGAGCAGTGCGCCGGCTTCCTGCGCATCACCGACGGCGACGACCCGCTCGACGCCTCGTCGGTGCACCCCGAGTCCTACCCCGTGGTGCGGCGCATCGTCGACGAGACCGGCACGGGTATCAGCGAGTTGATCGGCAACGCGCGGGCGCTCAAGGGCGTGCGGCCCGAGCAGTTCGTCGACGACACGTTCGGCCTGCCGACCGTGACCGACATCCTGGTCGAGTTGGAGAAGCCGGGACGCGACCCGCGGCCGGAGTTCACGACCGCGACGTTCGCCGACGGCGTCGAGAAGATCGCCGACCTCGAACCGGGGATGCGCCTGGAGGGCGTCGTCACCAACGTGGCCGCGTTCGGCGCGTTCGTCGACGTCGGCGTGCACCAGGACGGCCTCGTGCACGTCTCGGCGATGTCGCGCGAGTTCGTCAGCGATCCGCGGGACGTCGTCAAACCCGGTGACGTGGTGAAGGTCAAGGTCCTCGACGTCGACGTGGAGCGCAAGCGCATCTCGCTGACGCTGCGCCTGGACGACGAGGTCGCGTCCGGCACCGGTTCCGACGGTGCGGCCGGCAAGCCCAGGCAGGGCGGCGGCGTCCCGGCGGTGGCAGGCAGGGCGGCCGGCCCGGCCCGCAGGGCAACACGGGCGGTCACGGCGGAGGCGGCAACGGCGGCAACAAGGGCGGCGGCGGTAAGCAGGGCAGGCAGAACCGTCAGGGCGGCGGCCAGTCCGCCGCGGGCGGTGCGATGGCCGACGCGCTGCGCAAGGCCGGTTACGGCGCTGAACGCCGCCACGCCGGGTCGCCACCGGCCCCCGCACGTGATCATCGTCGCGCCGCAACGCCCGGGTTAACACGTGGCGAGCCGGCGGCGGAGGACTCACAATGTCGTAGATCGCGGCGCGAACGTCGTCGGATCACGTGAGGGAGGGCCGGATGACGTCGACCGGAGGAATGAGCGCGGGCACCCGCGAACGACTCGAGCAGGAGCTCGAGACGTTGCGGCAACAGCGCGAATCCCTCGCCCCACGGTTGGGGGAGGATCCGCTGGGAGACAGCGCCGACCAGGCGGATCTGCTGGAGCGGGCCGAGTCGGTGTCGAAGCTGGACCGGCGGATCGCCGAGATCACCGATCTGCTGCACGGGGGCCCGAGCGCGGAGCAGGACCAGAACCTGCTGCCGTCGGGCACGCGCGTGACGTTGAAGTTCGCCGACGGCGACGTCGAGGACATGGTCATCGTCGCGTTCGCCGCCGAGGCGGACGACGAGTTCTCGAGCGTCACCGCCGACAGCCCGCTGGGCAGGGCCATCGCAGGGCACGGCAAGGGCGACACGATCACCTACCGCACGCCCGCGGGCCAGGTCACGGCCGAGATCGTGTCCCTGACCGAACCCGCCTGACCCCGATCAGTCGCCGGCCCGGGCCGTGAGCCAGCGGTGCAGCCGGGTCGCGAGGCGAGCCGGCTCGTCGAGCTGGATGAGGTGCCCCGCGCCGTCGACGACGTCGAGTTCGGCGCCGGGGATCAGCTGCGCGAGCCGGTGGGCCCGGTCGACGGGGATCCACGTGTCCGCCCCGCCCCACACGACGAGCACGGGCAGGTCGAGCTCGTCGTAGCGGGGTTCGACCTCGTCGGTGTAGCGCTGGTCGGCCTGCGCGATCTGCCGGTAGAACGCCTGCTGCCCCACCTCGCCCAGCCACGGGCGGGCGAGCGCGTCGAGGTCGGCCTCGCGCAGGCCGCGGTGGCTCGCCCCGGCGATGTAGGTGCGCACGAGGTTGTCGTGGATGGCCGCGGGCAGGTTCGTGAACGCCTCCGGCGTCGCGCGCACCTGACGGAAGAACGGCGAGCCCCACGGCGCCAACGCGACGACGTCCACGAGCGCGAGCGAGGCGAACGGCCTGCCGTGCACCAGCCGCGCCCGCAGCGACACCGCTCCCCCGTAGTCGTGCGCGACCACGTGCGGCCGGTCGAGCCGCCAGTACGCGAGCAGGTCGACCAGCAGTTCGCCCTGCACGTCGAGGGACACGTCGTGCTCGGCGTCCATCGAGGACGCCCCGTAGCCGGGCATGTCCCACAGGTACACCGTGAACTCGGCCGACAACGCATCGGCGAACGGCGCCCACAACCACGACGACCACGGCGTTCCGTGGCAGAACACCACGGGCGGTCCCTGGCCCGCACGGGCCCAGCGCACGGTGCGCCCGCGCCATGCGAACGTCTCCGTCAACTCCACGACGTCAACTCCCCCTGTCCGTCCCTGCCCGTCCGGCCGTGCCGCGGGCCCGATCCGAGGGGCCCGGGGCGAACGCGCCGGATCAGCAGGTCAGGGTCGGCGCGCCCCAGTCAGCGTAGTCGCCGACGGAGCTGCCGTCGGCGTCCTCGACGATCAGGCTCACCGTGTCGGCACCGTCGAGCGCGACGTCCACCGACACCGGCGGCTCGCCCTGGTGGACGACGTCGCTGCGGTAGACCTCCTCGCCGTCGGCCTCGACGACGAACACGACGTCGCCGGCTTCGCCGTCCGGGAACGGCCGGCGCTGGGATCCCTGCGGGATGACGTCGTCCAGCCCGGCGGTCGCGGTGAGCCGGGAGCACACGCCACCGGTGTGGATCGTGGCCGACGCCGGGGCGAGCATGCCGAGGCCGTGGTCGTAGGTGACCCCGTCCATGGTGATCGGCCCGCCGTCGCCGGCGGCCGGGCCGCCGTTGGTGCGGTCGCGTTCGATCGGGCCGTGGGTGTTGGACGCGGCCAACCACGGCAACGTGGACACCCGCGTCGGTCCGTTCGGGGCCACGGCGATCTCGACCTCGGAGCTCGCCCTTGCTACGGTGCGGCCGGCACCGTCCCGCACGACCACGTCGACCGTGTCCGTGCCGGAGGTCTCGGGCGCGTGCAGCGTCCAGGTCGCCCGTTCGCGCTGGCCCGGCTGGACGGGGCCGATGGGCCGCGTCGTGTCCTGCTCGGCGCGCCAGCCGTCCGGCAGGTCGAGCTCGACGCTCGCGCCGCCGAGCGCGCCGTTCCCGATGTGGGCGACCGTGGCGGTCACGTCGATCGATCCGCCGGGGGCGACCACCTCGGCCGCGGGCTCCAGCGTGGCCGTCGACTTCCCGGGGCCCTGCGGCGCCCGGTCGACCGTCAGCTCGTTGATCACGCTGCCGTCGCTCGCGTCGCGTGCCCGTACCACCGCGCCGTCTGCGCCGGTCGTGACCTGGATGTACTGGTGGTTCAACACCGCACCGCTGTCCACCGCGGTGAACCCGTCGGGGTGGCCGCCGGGCACCTGCACCCGCGTGGCCCACCAGTCCTCGCCGATGTCGGCGTGGGTGTGGCCGGACATCAACACCGCCTGCGGGTGGTCGCCGAGGATCTCGCGGATCTCGGCCTCCATCAGGTGGTAGCGCCCCGCGTCCCCGTCGGACTGGGTGACCGTGTCGGACAGCGGATAGTGCGTGAAGACGAAGAACGGCGTGCCGCTGCGGCTGTGCGTGGCGACGCGGTCGCGGAACCACTCCAGCTGCTCCTCGCCGAGGTGCACGTGGTCGTCGAGGTTCGCGTCCTCCCACCACATCAGCTTGTCCGGGCCGATGCCGAGCAGCGGCACCCCGTTCACGATGCGCTCGCCGTAGACCTTGTCCGTGCCGGCGAAGTCGAAGTAGGTGCCGTAGAGGTCGTCGGGGGTGAAACCGTTGGGCCAGCTCGCCTGGCACAGCGTCTCCTGGTCGCACCACGCCGGCGCGTACGCCTCGTGGTTGCCGAACGTGGCCAGCAGCGGCTGGTCGCGGTCGTGGGCGGCCATGGTGTCGCTGACCTCCGCGTACTCCTCGGCGTAGCCGCGGTCGACGATGTCGCCGTTGATCACGGTCGCGGCGGAGTCGGGTGCGGCCTGCGCCGCGTCGGCGAGCACGTCGTCCCACGGGTCCAGGTGGCCCTGGATGTCGCTGAAGACGTCGAACGTGGTCGTCCCCGGATCACCCGGGCGATAGTCGACGTCCGCGGCGGCCGCACCCGCGTCCCCGCTCGTAGTGGGCACGCTCGCGGTCGCGATACCGGGCTGGGCCAACAGGACCGCACCGGTCACGACGGCGAGCAACCGCATACCGGGACGGTGCTTGCCGGGACGGGAGGAGTGGAGGCGCTGCGAGGACATGGAGGCAGCCTTGCCCAGCAATCGGACGAACCGACGACACCGAGACGATCTTCATCCCTCCACCGGGTGAACGGAGGGGATCGTCGCGAACGTCCGCTATGAGGCGAATCCGGTTGCCAGGTCGGTGAATGCCCCGTCGAGGGCGTCGCACAGGTCGACGCCGGGCGTGGCGAGCCAGTGCTCGTAGGTGGCCAGCGCCGTGCCGAGTGCGGCGTGCGCGACCGCCTGCGGGCGCAGCGCGTCGACCGGCTCACCGAGGCGCGCGGCGGCGAACTCGGCGACGACGGCGCACCAGTCCCGGTATCGCAGCGTCGAGTGGGCCTGCAATGCGGGCACCCGCAGGATCAGCTCGAGCCGCCTGCGGTGTCGTTCGGTCTCCTCGGGAGCGACGCGGTTGAACTCGACGACCACCACGCGCAGCGCGTCCATGAGCGGTTCGTCGGCGGGCCGGTCGGCGAAGCGCCCGCGCATGTGGCCGAGCTGCTCGGTGAACGCGCCCCACACCACGTCGTTCTTCGAGTCGAAGTAGCGGAAGAAGGTGCGTCTGCTGATGCCGGCGGCCTTCGCGATGTCGTCCACCGTGGTCTCGTCGAAACCCGTGCGGGCGAAGAGCTCGAACGCGACCCGTTCCAGTTCGCCGTGACTGGTCGACGGCCGCCGACCGGGCCGGCCCGGAGTACTCGCGACGCCGCCTTCCACGCCGCCCCCTTCCATTTGGCACCCGGTGTCATTATTGTGGTGTGCACTGGCCCACACAACGACGTGACAAGGAGCTTGCCATGCCGGACACCCCTATCCGCACCGCCGTGCTCGAGGCCGATCCGACCGAAGGCAGCGGACCCGACGGGGGAACCGACACCGAACTCGACCACATCGTCGACGAGGACCTGCTGGTCGAAGAGGTCTCCATCGACGGAATGTGCGGTGTCTACTGAGAGGGGCATTCACCGTCTGGCGGATCGGGCCACCTGGAGCCCTGCGGAAGGTGGCTCGCAGCCGCCAGACGCAGGTGCCACGCGTACGAGTGGTACCGAATCGCCAGAGGTGAATGGGCCTCTCCCGGAATCGAACACTGAGGCATTCGCCCCGGACCGGCCGTATCGGCTCTCGCCGAGTGTCGCTCTGCGGCCGGAACCGTTCGGGGCGCTCGTGTACGACTTCACCACCCGGAAACTGTCCTTCCTGAAGACCCGGCTGCTCGTCGACGTCGTCCGCGCGCTGGACGAGGCACCCGACGCCCGCCAGGCGCTGGCCGCGGCCGAGGTGCCCGACGCCGAGCACGACCGGTACCTGTCCGCCCTCGCGGGCCTGGCGTCCGCGGGCACGATCGAGGACCGAGGTGAGTCATGAAACTCGTGGACCATTTCCAGAGCGGCCTCGACGCACCCATCTGCCTGACGTGGGAGCTGACCTACGCCTGCAACCTGTCGTGCGTGCACTGTCTTTCGTCGTCCGGCCGCCGCGATCCCCGTGAGCTGTCCACAGCGGAATGCAAGGCCGTCGTCGACGAACTGCAGCGGCTGCAGGTGTTCTACGTCAACATCGGCGGTGGTGAGCCGACGATCCGTTCGGATTTCTGGGAGATCGTCGAGTACGCCGTCGATCACCAGGTGGGCGTCAAGTTCTCCACCAACGGCGTGCGGATCACGCCCGAACGCGCGCGGTGGCTCGCCGACGCCGACTACGTCGACGTGCAGCTCTCGCTCGACGGCGCCACGCCCGAGGTCAACGACCCGGTCCGCGGTGCGGGGTCGTTCGACACGACCATGACCGCGATGCGCAATCTGCGCGATGCCGGGTTCACCGGGTTCAAGATCAGCGTGGTCATGACCCGGCACAACATCGGCCAACTGGACGAGTTCAAGCGCATCGCCGACGAGTTCGACGCGCAGCTGCGCATCACGCGGCTGCGTCCGTCCGGCCGCGGCGCCGACACGTGGGACGAGCTGCACCCCACCCAGGACCAGCAGCTCGAGCTGTACGACTGGCTCGTTGCCCACGGCGAGGACGTGCTGACCGGGGACTCGTTCTTCCACCTCAACGCGCTGGGCTCGACCCCGTTGCCGGGGCTGAACCTGTGCGGCGCGGGCCGGGTGGTGTGCCTGATCGACCCGGTCGGCGACGTCTACGCCTGCCCGTTCGCGATCCACGACGAGTTCCTGGCCGGCAATGTGCGCGACGAGGGCGGATTCACCGCCGTGTGGCGCGAGTCCGAGCTGTTCGCCCGGCTGCGTGAACCGCAGACCGGCGGGGCGTGCACCTCCTGCTCGGCCTACGACTCGTGCCAGGGCGGGTGCATGGCGGCGAAGTTCTTCACCGGCCTGCCGCTGGACGGCCCGGATCCGGAGTGCGTCAAGGGCAACGGCGAGCGGGCGCTCGAACTCGTCGGCGCGGGCGCGAAACCGGCCCCGGACAAGGACCACTCCCGCACCGGGCGGAAGAAGCAGACGGGCGTGCCGGTCGCGATCGGGTGGGGTCCGCCCGAACCGGAACGCCTGCCCGACCGGGCCTGCGACACGAGCCCGCTCGCCGGCATGCCCACGCCCCGCGCGGCGACGACAGCGACGACAGCAGCGACCGGGGAGCACTGATGGCCAGCACGAAAGACTGGTTCGAAACGGTCGCCGAGGCGCGCGAGCGGGCGCGCAGGACGCTGCCGTCGTCGGTGTTCCTGGCCCTGCACGCCGGGTCGGAGGCGGGCGGCACGCTCGCCGACAACACGGCCGCGTTCGGCGAACTCGGGCTGCGCCCGCGGATCGCCGATCTGCCCGCCGAACGCCGTCAGGCGACGACGGTCCTCGGGGTCGACATCTCGCTTCCCGTGCTCGTCTCGCCGACGGGGTGCAGGCGGTGCACCCCGACGGTGAGGTCGCCGTCGCGCGGGGCGCGGCCCGGTCGGGCACGGCGATCGGGCTGAGCTCGTTCGGGTCGAAACCCGTCGAGGAGGTCGTGGCCGCGGGCGGCGACACGTTCTTCCAGATCTACTGGCAGGGCAGCCGCGACGACATGCTCGCCCGCATGGACCGGGCGGCGCAGGCGGGCGCCAAGGCGTTGATCGTGACGCTCGACTGGGTGTTCGCCACGGCCCGGGACTGGGGCTCCCCGCCGATCCCGGCGAAGATCGACCTGAAGACGGCGATGACCTTCGCCCCGCAGGTGCTGCGGAAACCGCGTTGGCTCGCCGGGTACCTGCGCTCCGGAAAACTGCCCGACCTGACCACTCCCAACATCGTGCCGCGCGGTCAGCAGGTCCGGGCTTCTTCGACGCCTACGGCGAGTGGATGGGCACCCCGCCGCCGTCGTGGGAGGACCTGGAGTGGCTGCGCAGCCGGTGGGACGGCCCGTTCGTCGTCAAGGGCGTCTACCGCCCCGACGACGCCAAACGTGCGGTCGACATCGGGGCGAGCGCGATCTCGGTGTCCAACCACGGCGGCAACAACCTCGACTCCACCCCGGCCTCGATCCGCGCGCTGCCCGGGGTCGCCGAGGCCGTCGGCGGGCAGGTCGAGGTGCTGCTGGACGGCGGCATCCGCCGCGGCAGCGACGTCGTCAAGGCACTCGCGCTGGGCGCGGACGCCGTCATGATCGGGCGGGCCTACCTGTGGGGCCTGGCCGCGGGCGGCGAGCAGGGTGTGCACAACGTGCTGGAGATCCTGCGACAGGGCATCGACAGCACGTTGTACGGACTCGGCAAGGCCTCGATCGACGACCTCGACGCCGGTGACGTCGTCGTGCCTGCCGACTTCACCCGAGGACTGTGACGCCGGTGGACAGCGCCGCCGTGGACCGTGCCGGCGTCGCACTGGTCACCGGGGCGGCGCGCGGTATCGGCGCCGCCACCACCCGCCGGCTCGCCTCGGCCGGCTGGCGGGTGGTGGCCGTCGACATCGGCGACACCCCGCCGGCCGCACCGCACCCGCTGGGCACTCGGGAGCAACTGTCCACTGTGGCCGCCGAGTTCCCGGGCGCGGTGCTCGACGTCGTGGCCGACGTGCGCGACGTCGAGGCCCTGCGCGCGGCGGTCGCGACGGCGGAGGCCGAGTTCGGCGGCCTGGACGCGGCGGTGGCCTGCGCCGCGGTGATCGCGGGCGGCACACCGCTGTGGGAGACCTCGGACACGGAGTGGTCGGCGTTGTTCGACACGGGCGTCACGGGGGTGGCGAACCTGGCGCGCGCGGCCGTGCCCGCACTGCTGCGGTCGCCGCGCGGACGGTTCGTCGCACTCGCCTCCGCCGCGGCCCATCACGGGCTGTGGCATCTGGCCGGGTACAACGCGGCGAAGCACGCCGTGGTCGGGCTGATCAAGGGCCTGGCCGCCGACCTGCGCGGCACGGGCGTGTGCGCGACGGCGGTGTCGCCGGGATCGACCCGCACCGACCTCCTCACCGAAACGGCCCGCCTCTACGATCTGGAGAGTATGGAGGAGTTCGCCCGGCACCAGCTGCACGAGCGGCTCCTCGATCCGGATGAGATCGCCGCCGTCGTCGCATTCCTGTGCTCGACGGAGTCCTCGGCGATCACCGGTTCGGTCGTCCACGCCGACGGAGGTTTCCAGCCGTGAAGCCAGGCACGCGGTTCACCCTCGACGTCGCAGCGCGCCGCACGGGTCCCGTCGTGATCGGCGGTTCGCCGCTACGGCTCGTCCGACTGGGTTCGGCGGGCACCCGGATGCTCGACAACTGGACGTCCGGGGAGCCGCTGACCGATTCGCCCGGGCAGATCCGTTTGGCCCGCAAACTCGTCGACGCGGGCATTCTGCACCCGAAGCCGCCCGCCGGGCCCGAGGCGGCCGACGTGACGATCGTCGTCCCGGTCAAGGACGACGCCGACCGCCTCGCCCGGATCCTCGACGCGACCGGCGACTGCGGCGCGCGCATCGTCGTCGACGACGGGTCGCACGTCCCGGTGCCGGACGCGACGGTGCGCCACGACGAGCCGCGAGGCCCCGCCGCCGCTCGCAATGCCGGCTGGCGGGCAGCGCGCACCGAGTTCGTGGCGTTCCTCGACGCCGACACGATCCCCGAGCCCGGCTGGCTCGAATGGCTGTTGCCGCACTTCAGCGACCCGTCGGTGGTGGCCGTAGCGCCGCGGGTGCAGAGCTCGCCCGGCGACGGCCTGCTCGCCCGCTACGAACTCGAACAGTCCAGTTTGGACCTCGGGACGAATCCGGCTCCGGTACGGCCGATGAGCAAGGTCAGCTACGTGCCGACCGCGGCGCTCGTGGTGCGCCGCAGCGCCCTGGCCACGACGAACGGTTTCGACGAGGAGTTGCGCTACGGCGAGGACGTCGACCTGGTGTGGCGCCTGCTCGACGTCGGCGCGGTGCGCTACGAACCGGCGTCGATCGTCCGCCACGAACCACGTCCGACGGTGACGTCGTGGTTGCGGCAGCGGTTCGACTACGGCACGTCGGCGGCGCCGCTGTCGGAACGGCATCCGGAACGGCTCGCGCCCGCGCGCGTGTCGGCGTGGACGACGGCGGCGTGGGCCCTGGCGGCCCTCGGACGTCCGCTGCCGGCCGTCGCGGTCGCCGCCGCGGCGACCGCGATCCTCACCCGCAGACTGACGACGTCCACCCGCGACGTCCCGACCGAGGAGGTCGTGCGGCTCGCGGCCCGCGGCCAGCTCGGCGCGGGCCGGTTGCTCGCGGCGGCCTCACGGCGCGTGTGGTGGCCTTTGCTGTTGCCATCCCGGCGCGGACGCCGGGTACTGGCCGCGGCGTACACGCCGTTCGCCGTGCAGACCGCCTCACCCGGGCGGCTCGCGCTGCGGATCGCCGACGACCTCGCCTACGGCGCCGGCGTGTGGACCGGCTGCGTGCGACACCGCACCGCAACTCCCCTGCTGCCCCAGTTCACCGAGCGCCCCTTCGCCCAGGGTCGGGGCCGCTAGGCGACTGTCCAACTGCGCCGCCCGGTGCTGCAGCCGCATGCCGAGCCGGTGCAGATGCTCGCCGAGCACCCGTAGCCCGTCCGGCGGCAGCTCGCCGCCGTCCTGCCGGGCGAGCAGGTCCACGACGGCCTCGCCCAACCACGTGTTCACCGCGGACAGATCGGCGAGCAGCTCCCGATCGCGCCTGATCATCGTGTCCCCCGATTCCTGCCCGGTCATCGCGTCTCCCGGGGACCGTACCACCGCACACCGACGCGGTGCAGCGCGGTCCATACCTCGCGTATCCGTCCATGCGGTCGCCGGAGATTCCCCGAATCGGGTGCCGTCAATCATTCCGGGGATGCGATCATCACCGGTGCCCCGCCGGCCGACGAAGGAGACGTGCGTTGAGCAGCACAGACCGCGACAGCGCGTTGCGCGCCATCGAGGAGAGCCTGGACAAGCCGTCCGCTGCCCGGATCTACGACTACTTCATCGGCGGCGACACGAACTACGCCATCGACCGGGCATTCGCCGAGAAGGCCCGCGAGCGCATCCCGTTGCTCGGCGAGTACTGCCGTACGAGCCGGCAGTTCCTCGGCCGCACCGTGCGCTGGCTCGCCGGAGAGGCGGGCATCCGGCAGTTCGTCGACCTCGGTTCCGGCCTGCCGACCGCGGGCAACGTGCACGAGGTCGCCGACGAGGCCCGGCCCGCCCACGACACGCGCGTCGTCTACACCGACAACGAGCCGATCGCCCTGACGCATTCGGCGATGCTGTTGGCCGACACGGCCGATCCCGAGCGGCACATCGCCATCGCGGCCGACCTCATGGACCCCGACGAGCTGTGGTCACGGGTCATGGCCACCAAGCTCATCGACCGCGACGAGCCGGTCGCCCTGCTGGTCAACGCGGTGCTGCACTTCGTCAAGGACGCCCGCGACCCCGACCGGCTGCTCGAGTTCTACCGCGACCACCTGCCGTCGGGCTCCCTGCTGGTGCTCTCGCAGATGACCAACGAGAACCCGACGAGCGACGCCGAGCGCCAGGCCCTCGAGGACCTGGCCGACTACTACGAGAACACGACGAACCCGGGCCAGCTGCGCACGTCCGAGGAGTTCGCGCGATTCTTCGGCGACTTCGAGCTGGTCGAGCCGGGCCTGGTGTACGCGCCCGCGTGGCGCCCGGACGCCGACACCCTGTTCGCGAAGACCCCGTCGGAATCCCGCGTCATCGGCGGAGTGGCCCGCAAACCGTAACCCGCGTGTCAGCACCCCACGTCGCCGTGTCAGCACCTCACGACGCCGTGTTGGCATCCCGCGTCGCCGTGTTGTTCCCCTGAGTGCCGGAATCCACTGGCACACCGGGCCGAACAGGGCGATCATGGGTGGATGGCCTTCGGTGCCGCCGCCCCCACGGGGCCGGGTCACGCGGGACACGCCGGCTACGCCGAGCGCGTCGCGACCCTGCGCGCCCGGCTGGCGGAGATCCCGGCCGGGACGCCGGTGCGCCTGGCGAAACGCACGTCGAACCTGTTCCGCCCGCGCACTCGGCGGGCACCGGCGGGGCTCGACGTGTCGGACTTCGACCACGTCCTGTCGGTCGACCCGCAGACCCGCACCGCGGACGTCGAGGGCATGGTCACCTACGAACGGCTCGTCGACGCCACGCTGCCGCACGGGCTGATGCCGCTGGTCGTTCCGCAGCTCAAGACGATCACGTTGGGCGGGGCGGTCACGGGGCTCGGCATCGAGTCGTCGTCGTTCCGCGCGGGCATGCCGCACGAGTCGGTGCTGGAGATGGACATCCTCACCGGTGCGGGCGACGTCGTCACGGCGACCCCGGACGGCGAGCACCGCGACCTGTTCCACGGTTTCCCCAACTCCTACGGCACGCTGGGATACGCGCTGCGCCTGCGCATCGAACTGGCCCCGGTGCGCCCGTACGTGCGGCTCGAGCACGTGCACTTCTCCGATCGGCGGCGCTTCGTCGAACGACTCCGGAGCGCCTGCCGGGACCGGGAGGCCGACTTCGTCGACGGCACGGTGTTCGGCCCGCACGAGATGTACCTGACGCTGGCCTCCTTCACCGGCGAACCCGACGACGCCGACGCGATCGGCGACTACACGTGGCTCGACATCTACTACCGCTCGATCCGGGAGAAGTCGGTCGATCACCTGCCGATCCGCGACTACCTGTGGCGGTGGGACACCGACTGGTTCTGGTGCTCGCGGGCCCTCGGGGCGCAGAACCGGCTCGTGCGCCTGCTCGCCGGGCCGCGGCTGCTGCGTTCCGATGTGTACTGGAAGGTCGTCGCCGCCGAACGCCGGTACGGCATCCTGGCGCGCGTCCGGCGCCTGTTCGGCCGCCCGGAGCGCGAGGCGGTGATGCAGGACATCGAGGTGCCCGCCCGGCACGCCGAAGCGTTCCTCGCGTTCCTGCACCGGGAGATCCCGCTGTCCCCGATCTGGGTCTGTCCCCTGCAGAACCGGGATCGGCGCCGATGGCCGCTGTACGACCTCGACCCGGACGAGCTGTACGTCAACGTCGGATTCTGGGGCACCGTGCCGCTCGCGCCCGGTGAGGCGCAGGGCTCGCACAACCGTCGGGTGGAATCGGTGGTTACGGAACTCGGCGGGAGGAAATCCCTGTACTCGGAGAGTTTCTACGACCGGGACACATTCTGGCGGCTCTACGGCGGCGGTACCGACGACGACGAGGGCGACGACGACGCAGGCTCGACGTACCACGCCCTGAAACGCCGGTACGACCCGAACGGGAGATTGCTGGACCTGTACGCCAAGTGCGTCCAAGCGAGGTGAGGAAGCCATGCGCGCGTCCACAACGGACACCACAGAACGCGGAACGGGGCACGGCACGACCACCGGAACGACAGCGACCGCGGGCACGGCGCTCACCGCGATCCTGCGCCGCGCCCTCGGCGCCGACCCGCCGCTGACCGTGACGGCGTTCGACGGCACGGTCGTCGGCGACCCGGACGGCCCGCTGCGCCTGCACATCCGCACGCCGACCGCCATGAGTTACGTACTGACCTCGCCCAACGAACTCGGCGTGGCGCGGGCGTACGTCACGGGACACCTCGACGTCACGGGCGATCTGCACGCGATCCTGCGGGAAGGCACGGCGGCGGCCGAACGGCTCACCACGGCGGACCGGTTGTGGCTGCTGGCCCGGCTGGCGCGCGATTTCACCGACCGGCTGCGGCCGGTGCCGATCCCGGTCGAGGAGGCCCCGTCGCGGCTGCGCCGGACCGCCCGCGGGCTGCGGCATTCCAAGGCGCGCGACAGCGACGCGATCTCCCGGCACTACGACGTGTCGAATCGCTTCTACGAGCTGGTGCTGGGTCCGTCGATGGCCTACACCTGCGCCTGTTATCCCGACGGGTCGGCGACCCTCGAGCAGGCGCAGGCCCACAAGTTCGACCTCGTGTGCCGCAAGCTCGGCCTGAAACCGGGAATGCGGCTGCTGGACGTCGGCTGCGGCTGGGGCGGCATGGTGGCGCACGCGGCCGAGCACTACGGCGTGCGAGCCCTCGGCGTGACCCTGTCGCGGCAGCAGGCCGAGTGGGCGCAGCGGGATCTGCGGGAGCGCGGCCTGGCCGATAGCGCCGAGGTCCGTCATCTGGACTACCGCGACGTCGGCGAGTCCGGGTTCGACGCGGTGTCCTCGATCGGTCTGACCGAGCACGTCGCGCGCGCAACCTGCCGGCGTACTTCCGCTTCCTGCACGCGAAACTGCGGACGGGCGGGCGGTTGTTGAACCACTGCATCGTGCGGCCGCACACCTACGACGCGCACCGGACGGGCCCGTTCATCGACCGGTACGTCTTCCCCGACGGCGAGCTCGAGGGAGTCGGCACGATCGTGTCGGCCATGCAGGACAACGGCTTCGAGGTCCGTCACTCGGAGAACCTGCGCGAGCACTACGCCCGCACGCTCGCCGCGTGGTGCGCCAACCTCGACACGCACTGGGACGCCGCGGTCGCCGAGGCCGGCCTCCAGCGGGCGCGCGTGTGGGCGTTGTACATGGCGGCCTCGCGGCTGTCGTTCGAACGTCACGAGCTCGAACTGCAGCAGGTGCTCGGCGTGAAACCCGACGCGGCGGGCGAGGCATCGATGCCGCTGCGCCCGGACTGGGGAGTGTGAGCCGTGCGCGTGCCACCGCCCCAGACCGGTGCCGCACCGGACGCGGCCGACTACGCCTCCGCGTTCCGTGTGCCGACCCCGGCGGCCCGCACACGGTCGCCGCGGGAATGGACGCGGCTGGTGTTCGAGGGTGCGCCCACACCGTTGGCGGTCCTCGTCGCGATCCCCTATCTGCTGCGGCGAGCGGTGCGGCGCACGGAACGGGAGTGAACCGGATTGTCGGCGGGATCGGCTACCGTGCGGGCGTGACCGAGCATCTGAGCATCCCCACGCCGGCGGGCGATTTCGACGCGATCGCGGCCGGTCCGCACGACGGACGTCCGGTTCTGCTGCTGCACGGTTTCCCCGAGGCGGCGATCGAATGGGAACACCAGGTCGCGCGGCTGGGCGCGGAGGGCTTCCGGGCCGTGGCCCCCGACCAGCGGGGCTGCTCCCCCGGCGTCCGCCCGGACGACGTCGCGGCGTACGCGATGGACGAGCTGGTCGGCGACGTCGTCGCGATGGCGGATGCGTTGGAGTGGTCGCGATTCGACCTCGTCGGCCACGACTGGGGCGGCGCGGTCGCGTGGTGGACCGCCGACCGGCATCCCGACCGGTTGCGCAGCCTGACGGCCGTGTCCACCCCGCATCCCCGGGCGCTCGGCCGGGCGCTGCGGGAGGACGAGGACCAGGCGCTGCGCTCGCAGTACATGCGCGACTGGCAGAGCTCCCGCACCGAGCAGCGCATGTTGGCCGACGACGCGGACGCGCTACGCCGAATGTACGAGTGGAAGGTGCCGCGCGGACACGTCGACGACTACGTCGAGCGGTTGTCCGAACCGGGTGCCCTGACGGCGGCGCTCAACTGGTACCGGGCGCCGAACCCGAAGGAGCGGATGGGCGAGGTCACCGTGCCGACGCTGTACGTGTGGAGCACCGAGGACGTGGCGTTCGGGTCGACGGCCGCGCTGGCCACCGGCGACTGGGTGAGCGGTCCGTACGAGTTCCAGATGCTCGAGGACGTGACGCACTGGGTGCCGGAGGAAGCGCCCGAGCAGCTCACGGCACTGCTGCTGGACCACCTGAACCGGCGCTGACCGGCCGCCCGACACCCCGCCCGCCGCTGTCTGGCCCGGCCGACTCCCGCCTGGTCCGGGCCGCTCCGAGGTAACCGGATCGGAGCAAGCCGCGCGATTTTTCTTGCGTTCACGGTCCCGAACGCGGAAGGTCACCCCCAGGAGATTTGAATTTCCTTCATGTTAGGCGGGTTGGGGTTTCGATGAGAATGCGCGCGCTGGCTCTGCTCACGACGGTGGCCATCGGCTCGTCCCTGCTCACCGCGACGCCCGCGAGGGGCGCCGAGCCGGGCGCGGAACCGGAGGGACGCGAGGAGCCGCGCGCGGCCGAGCCCTACCTCGTCGGCCGCGGCATCGCGGACGCGACCGGCGAGATCGCCGAGATCGGCATGATGGGCTACGGCCGCATCGACCAGCAGGCCGCCGGTATGCACAACCGGCTGCACGCACGGTCGTTCGTCGTCGCCGATCCGGAGACCTCGGAACGCGTGCTGATGGTGGTCGTCGACGCCGCCATGATCTTCGACAGCGTGCGCCAGGAGGTGCTGAGCCGGCTCGCCGAGCGCTACGGCGACACCTACACCGAGCGCAACGTGCTGCTGACCGCGACCCACACGCACGCCGGACCGGGCGGCCACTCCCATCACCTGCTGTACAACGTCACCACGCTCGGGTTCCACGACAAGACGTTCGACGCCATGGTCGACGGCATCGTCGAATCGGTCGAGGCGGCGCACTCCGACCTCGCACCCGGCTCGTTGACGCTCACCCACGACGAGCTCGCCGACGCCGGTGTGAACCGCTCGCGCGAGGCGTTCGAGCGCAACCCCGACGAGGACAAGGCCCGGCTGCCCGAGGGCATCGACCCGCAGACCTCGCTGCTGCGCGTCGAACGCGAGGGCGAGCCGGTCGGCGCGATCAACTGGTTCGCCAGCCACGCCACCAGCATGTCCGGCGACAACCGGCTGATCAGCGGCGACAACAAGGGCTACGCCGCCTACCGGTGGGAGCAGGAACGCAACGGCAACAACAGCAACGGCGGTGACCCGTTCGTCGCGGCGTTCGCCCAGACCAATCCCGGTGACGTCTCGCCGAACCTCGACCTGACCCCGCCCACCACGCCCGAGGACTTCGATCGGACGCGGGAGAACGGCCAGCGGCAGTACGAGGCCGCCGCGCGCCAGCTCGACGCGACCGGCACGCAGCTGTCGGGCGGTGTCGACTCCCGCATCGTCTACGTCGATCTGTCCGATGTGGAGGTGCGACCCGAGTTCACGGGCGACGGGCGCACCCACCGCACGTGCACACCGGCGGTCGGCGCGGCCATGGCTGCAGGCAGTACCGAGGACGGGCCGGCGTTCCCCGGGTTCGGCGAGGGCGACAACCCGCTGTGGGACGCGATCTCGCATTCGGTGCTCTATCAGGCGTCGCCGCAGCTGGAGGCCTGCCAGGCGCCGAAGGGCGTGTTCGCCCCGATCGGCGCGATGAACCGCATCTACCCGTGGGTGCAGGAGAAGTTCCCCGTCCAGCTGATGCGGGTCGGCGAGCTGTATCTGGTCGGCGTGCCGGGTGAGGCGACGGTGGCGTCCGGGTTGCGGCTGCGGCAGACGGTCGCCGACGCCGTCGGAGCCGATCTGGACAACGTCCTCGTGGCGGGCTTCAGCAACGCCTACTTCCACTACGTGACCACGCCGGAGGAGTACGACGCCCAGCACTACGAGGGCGGCAGCACCCTGTTCGGCCGGTGGCAGCTGCCGGCGCTGCAGCAGACCGCGCACGGCCTCGCGACCGCGATGCGCGACGGCAAGAACGTGCCGATCGGCGACACGCCCGCCGATCTGTCCGGCAAGCAGCTGCGGCTGCAGCCGGGCGTGCTGGTGGACGCGCCGCCGCTCGGCAGGGACTTCGGTGACGTGTTGGAACCGCCTGCCGCCGAGTACGCGGCCGGGGACGAGGTGAGCGCGACGTTCGCGGGCGCCCATCCGAGCAACGACCTGCGGCGCGGCGGCACGTTCCTCGAGGTGCAGCGGTGGAACGGGCGCGCGTGGGTGACGGTGGCCGACGACCACGACTGGTCCACCAGCTTCGCGTGGAAACGGCGCGGCATCGCGGCCTCGCACGTCACGATCAGCTGGCGGACCCCGGACGACGCCGAGGGCAGCTACCGCATCCGCTACCAGGGCGACGCCAAGAGCGCCCTGGGCGGGATCTCCCCGTTCACCGGGGTGACGAAGGCCTTCGACGTCGGCTGAGTCGTCGGCCGAGCCGTCGACCGAGCCGTCGACCGGGGCTGGGCACCCGTCAGCGGCTGCCGGGCAGGAACTCCTGGAGTTTCGTCTTCGCGCCCTGCATCAACACGTGCCAGGCGTTCGGGTCGCCCTTGACGAGGGCCTGCGCGGTCGAGGTCATCTGCTCGAGGGTGGCGTGCGGCGGGATCGGCGGAACCTCCGGGTCGCAGTGCACGTCCAGCAGAGCCGGACCGCTGCCGCCGAGCACCCTGTCCCAGGCGGGACCGAGCTGGTCGGGATCGTCGATCGTGAGGGTGTCGAAGCCGAGCGCGGCGGCGAACGCCGCGTACGAGACGTCCGGCAACGTCTGCGACTCCTCGAATTTCGGTGCCCCGCCCATGGCGCGCAGCTCCCACGTCACCTGGTTGAGGTCGTGGTTGTGGAACACGCACACGATCATCCGTGGATCGGACCACGACTCCCGGTACCGGGCGACGGTCAACAGTTCGGCCAGGCCGTTCATCTGCATCGCGCCGTCCCCGACCAGCGCGACGACCGGGCGGTCCGGGTGCGCGAACTTCGCACCGATCGCGTACGGCACGCCCGCACCCATCGTGGCGAGAGTGCCGGACAGCGACGCCCGCATGTGCCCACGGATCCGCAGGTTGCGCGCGAACCAGTTCGTCGACGAACCGGAGTCGCCGGTGATGATCGCGTCCTCCGGCAACCGTGCCGACAGCTCGTGGACCACGCGCTGCGGATTCACCGGTTTCGCCTCGAGCATCGCCTGCTGCCGCATCGTGTCCCACCACTGAGCGACGCTCGACTCGATACCGGAACGCCACGACGTGGGGTTCTTGCGTTGCAGCTGGGGCAACAGGCGCGCAGGGTCGCCTTCGCCTCGCCCACCAGGTTCACCTCGGTCGGATACCGCATCCCGAGCACGCCGGGGTCCAGGTCGATCTGCACGGCACGCGCCCGGCCGAACTCGGGCAGGAACTGGCTGTAGGGCATGTTCGAACCCACGATGAGCAACGTGTCGCAGTCGCGCATCATCTCGTAGGTCGGCCGGGTGCCGAGCAGGCCGATCGCCCCGGTGACGTACGGAAGTTCGTCCGACAGCACGTCCTTGCCCAACAGCGCCTTCGCCACGCCCGCACTCGTCAGCTCGGCGGTCTGCATCACCTCGTGGGCGGCGTTGCGGGCACCCTGGCCGACGAGGATCGCCACCCGTTCGCCCGCGTTCAGCACCTCGGCCGCGCGGGCGATCTCGTCCTCGGGCGGCAGGACGACCGACCGTGGCGTGCTCGGCGGGCCGGAGGGCACGTGCTTGAACTCGTGCTGCGGCGGCTGGTACTCCTGTTCCTGCAGGTCGGCCGGAATGATCACCGCCGTGACGGTGCGCTCACCCCACGCCGTGCGCAGTGCGCGGTCGAGCGCGTTGGGCAACTGTTCGGCGGCGTTGACCTCCACGAGGTAGTCGGACGCCACGTCCGACAACAACGCCTGGAGATCGACCTCCTGCTGGTAGCTGCCGCCCATCGCGGTGCGCGCGGTCTGCCCGACGATCGCGACGACCGGCACGTGGTCGAGCTTGGCGTCGTAGAGCCCGTTCAACAGGTGGATGGCACCGGGACCGGACGTGGCCATGCACACGCCGACGTTGCCGCTGAACTTGGCGTAGCCCACGGCCTGGAACGCCGACATCTCCTCGTGCCGCGACTGGATGAACCGCGGCCGGTTGTCGGCCTCGCCGAACGCCGCGACGAGGCCGTTGATGCCGTCGCCCGGATAGCCGAACACCTGCTCGACGTCCCATTCACGCAGTTGCCGCAGTACCTGGTCGCCGACCGTTTCCGCCATCACGTCTCCTGTCCTCGACTCCTCGGGGCCGCCCCGGGACTACCCACCGGCCGCCGCGCCAACCCGGTCGTACGATGAGGCGCGTGAAGCACATCCACGCGGGCAAGGTCAGGGACCTCTACGACGACAACGGCGACATCCTGTTCGTCGCCTCGGACCGGATCTCGGTCTACGACGTGCCCCTGCCGACCCCGATCCCCGACAAGGGCGCGCTCCTGACGCAGCTGTCGCGCTGGTGGTTCGACCGGTTCGCCGATCTGGTGCCGAATCACGTCATCTCGGCCACGGACGTGCCGGAGGAGTTCGCGGGGCGCGCGCTGCGGTGCAGACCGCTGTCGATGGTGAAAGTGGAGTGCATCGCCCGCGGCTATCTGTCCGGGTCCGGTCTGAAGGAGTACCGCAAGCACGGCACGGTGTCCGGGATCGCGTTGCCGGACGGTCTGGTGGAGGGCAGCGAACTGCCGGAGCCGATCTTCACGCCGACGACGAAGGCCGACGAGGGGCACGACGAGGCGATCACCTTCGACGACGTCGTCGCCCAGGAGGGCGGCGAGACGGCCGAGCAGCTGCGCGAGTTGACGTTGGCGCTGTATCGCGCCGGGGCCCGGCACGCGGCCGACTGCGGCATCATCGTCGCCGACACCAAGCTCGAATTCGGGTGGGACGCGACGGCACCCTCACCCTCGGCGACGAGGTGTTGACGTCGGACTCGTCGCGGTTCTGGCCGGCCGACGAGTGGCAGCCGGGCCGCACACAGCACGCGTTCGACAAGCAGTTCGTGCGCGACTGGGCGACGTCCACCGGCTGGGACAAGACCCCGCCGGGCCCGGACCTGCCGATCGACGTGGTCGACGCGACCCGCGCCCGCTACGTCGAGGCGTTCGAGCGCATCACCGGGCAGACCTGGCGGCCGGCGTGATCACCGGCCGCCGGGGTTAGTTCCCGGCCGGCGGGGTCGGCGGGCCCGCGGCGTCCGCGCCGCCGTTCGGTTCGCCGGTGCCCGGCCATTCACCCCACCCTTGCGCGTGGGCGAACGCGGCGGCCACCAGCACGAAGGCGGCGACCAGCACGAGTCCGAAGTTGAGGGTCACCAGTCCGAGCACGATCAGCGCGCCGGCGAACAGTTCGAGGGCGCGCCGCAGGACCCGTCCGCCCGGCGACCGGCGCGGCGGCCCGCCGCGGCCGAAGGCCTCCGCCAGTTCCGGGTCGTCGTCGGACAGCTGCCCACCGATCCGTTCGAGTTCTTCGCGTTCGCGACGACTCAGCATTGACGTTCCCCGTCCTCGCATCACATCCGTCGGTCGTGTTCCCGCGACGGCTACCCGCACGGTCGCGCCGCTAACCGCCACCGACGCGGCACACGTAACGCGCAGATGTCCCGGTCGCCACGAACCGCGCGCGCTCGTGATCACCCGGCAATGAAGTAGCTCGGTTTCCGGAAACACGACGTTCCTAGCGTGTGCCGGCGGCGACACGATCGGCCACTCCGAAAGTCGGTCTCCCCACGTGTCGCCGGTCCCGGTCCCCGAGGGAAGGCGAAATCCGACGTGAAATCGGCGAGCACTGGTCTGCGGCGTGGCCGCGTACTGCGCGTGGCGACCCTGGCGGTCACCGCATCGTTGTTGTTGGTCTCGTGCGGCAACCGTGTCGACGACGCCGGCGGCGGCGACGCGGCGGCCGCGGAGTCCTGTGTCGACACCTCCGGCGACTCGATCAAGGTCGGGTTCGTCAACTCCTTGTCCGGAACCATGGCGATCAGTGAGCAGACGGTGCACGACTCGCTGCAACTGGCGGCGAAGCAGATCAACGACGACGGCGGTGTGCTCGGCAAGCAGCTCGACATCGTCAGCGAGGACGGCGCATCCGAGCCGACGGTGTTCGCCGAGAAGGCGGGCAAGCTGATCGGTGACGACTGCGTGGCCGCGATGTTCGGCGGCTGGACGTCGTCGTCGCGCAAGGCGATGCTGCCGATCGTCGAGGGCTCGGGCTCGCTGCTGTTCTACCCGGTGCAGTACGAGGGCCTCGAATCCTCGCCCAACATCTTCTACACGGGCGCGACGACGAACCAGCAGATCGTGCCGGCGCTGGACTATCTGGCCGAGCAGGGCGTCGAATCGCTGCACCTCGTCGGATCGGACTACGTGTTCCCGCGCACGGCCAACCGGATCATCACGCAGTACGCCGAGGCCCACGACATCGAGATCACCGGCGAGGACTACGCCCCGCTGGGCCACACCGACTTCTCGACGATCACCAACAAGGTGCGCCAGGCCGACGCCGACGCCGTGTTCAACACCCTCAACGGGGATTCCAACGTCGCGTTCTTCAAGGAGTACCGCAACGCCGGACTGTCGCCCGACGACATGCCGGTGATGTCGGTGTCGATCGCCGAGGAGGAGGTCGAAGGCATCGGCGCGCGCAACCTCGAGGGCCAGCTCACGGCGTGGAACTACTACCAGACCGTCGAGACCCCGGAGAACGAGCAGTTCGTCGAGGCCTTCCGCGACGAGTACGGCGACCAGCGGGTCACGTCCGACCCGATGGAGGCCGCGTACACGTCCCTGTTCCTGTGGAAGGAAATGGTCGAGCAGGCCGATTCCTTCGCCACCGAGGACATTCGTGCCGCGGCCGGCGGCGTCACGTTCGACGCCCCGGAGGGCACGGTCACGGTCGACGGCGACAACCAGCACATCGCGAAGACCTCCCGGATCGGCGAGATCGGCGACGACGGCCTGATCCACACCGTGTGGGACTCCGGGGAACCGATCGAGCCCGATCCGTACCTGCGGGGCTACGACTGGGCCGACGACCTGTCCGACGGCTGACCCGGCCTGCGCCCGCGCGGGCACCCACTCGAGAAGGACCTTCGTGGAAGCATTCTCCAGTCAGCTCTTCGCCGGGCTGTCGCTCGGATCCGTGCTGCTCCTGGCGGCACTCGGCCTGGCACTGACGTTCGGCCAGATGGGCGTCATCAACATGGCGCACGGCGAGTTCATCATGGCCGGCGCCTACACGGCTTTCGTCGTGCAGGGCCTCGTCGGCGACGCCGGCGTGTCGCTGTTCGTGTCGATCCCGGCGGGGTTCCTCGTCGGCGGCGCGTTGGGCGTGGTGCTCGAGGCGACGCTGTTGCACCGGATGTATCACCGTCCACTCGACACACTCCTGGTGACGTGGGGTGTGGCGTTGATCCTGCAACAGCTCGCCCGGGACATCTTCGGTGCGCCCAACGTCGACGTGGCCTCGCCGAGCTGGTTGTCCGGCAACGTCGACCTCGGGTTCGCCCAGGTGTCGGCGGCCCGGCTGTTCATCCTGGTGCTGGCGGTGGCCGCGGTCGTCGCCCTCGGGGTGCTGTTGAAGGCGTCGTCGTTGGGCAGGCGCATCCGGGCCACCGTGCAGAACCGTGATCTCGCGCAGACGGTCGGCATCTCGACGCGCACGACGGACCGGTTGACGTTCTTCATCGGATCGGGCCTGGCGGGTGTCGCCGGGGTCGCGTTGACCTTGCTCGGTTCGACGGGTCCGACGCTCGGGACGAACTACATCGTCGACGCGTTCCTCGTGGTGGTCGCCGGCGGCATCGGGCAGATCAAGGGCTGTGTGATCGCCGCGTTCGGACTCGGCCTGTTGCAGGCGACGTTCGAGTACTCCACGACCGCCAGCCTCGCGAAGGTCGCCGTGCTCGTCGCGGTCGTGATCTTCCTGCAGGTCCGGCCGCAGGGAATCTTCAGCGTGCGGACGAGGAGCCTGGTATGAGCACGTTCCGACGGCATGTGCCGGCGCTGTCCGGGTTCGTCGCGATCGCGGTCGCCCTGCTCGTCGTGGCACCGTCGGTGCTGTCGGCGTTCCGGCTGTCCCTGCTCGGCCAGTTCGTGTGTTTCGCGATGGTGGCCGTCGGTATCGGACTGGCGTGGGGCCGGGGCGGCATGTTGACCCTCGGCCAGGGCGTCTACTTCGGACTCGGCGCCTATGTGATGGCGATGCACATGAAGCTCGACGACGCGGGCCCCGGCGGCGTCCCCGACTTCATGGACCTCTACGGCAGCGGCGTGGTCCCGCTGTGGTGGGAACCGTTCCGCTCGCCGGTCGTCACGTTGGTCGCGATCGTGGCGATTCCCGCGGTCGTGGCGTTCACGCTCGGCTGGGCGATCTTCCGCAGACGGGTGCGGGGTGCCTACTTCGCGATCCTGTCGCAGGCGTTGGCGGCGGCGTTCGCGATCCTGCTCATCGGGCAGCAGACCACCACGGGCGGCACCAACGGTCTCAACGGTTTCCGCTCGTTCTTCGGCTACGACCTGTTCGACCCGGTGAACCGGCGGATGCTGTTCTTCATCGCCTCGGCCGCGCTGCTGGCGATGTTGGTGCTCGCGTGGCAGTTGTATCGCTCGCGGTACGGCGAGCTGTTGATCGCCGTACGGGACCAGGAGGAGCGGGTCCGGTTCCTCGGCTACGACCCGGCGATGGTCAAGACGGTCGCCTACGTCATCGCGGCGGTGATGGCCGGGATCGGCGGTGCGTTGTTCGCGCCGATCGCGGGGATCATCTCGCCGGAGGACGTGGGCGTGGTCCCGTCGATCGCGTTCCTCATCGGCGTGGCGATCGGCGGGCGGACGACGCTGTTCGGTCCTGCCCTGGGCGCGTTGGCGGTGGCCTGGGCGCAGACGTCGTTGTCGGAGAACTTCCCGTCGTTCTGGACGTACTTCCAGGGCGCCCTGTTCGTGGTGGTGGTCGCGTTCCTTCCGGGGGGGCTCGCCTCGTTGGCGGGTGTGTGGAAGCGGCGCAGGCGGGCGAGCGTCCCGGCCGAACGCGAGGAGGCGTCGACATGAGCATGACCGCCGACTATCTGGAACTGTCCGACGTGCGGGTCGAGTTCGACGGGTTCCGCGCGGTGGACGGGGTGTCGCTGACGGTGTTGCAGGGCGATCTGCGGTTTCTCATCGGGCCGAACGGCGCGGGCAAGACGACGCTGGTCGACGCGATCACCGGGCTCGCGAAGGCCACGGGGTCGATCCGGTTCGGCAGGACGGATCTGCTCGGCCGTCCGGTGCATCGCATCGCGCGGCTGGGAATCGGGCGCACGTTCCAGACGGCGAGCGTGTTCGAGGAGCTGTCGGTGTTGCAGAACCTGGACATCGCGGCGGGCGCGCATCGCAAGGCGTGGACGTTGTTGCGGGCGCGCGGATCGGTGCCGGCCGCGGTGGAGGCGGCGTTGGACACGGTGGGTCTGGCCGAGCACCGCGGCCGCAAGGCCGGCGAGTTGTCGCACGGGCAGAAGCAGTGGCTGGAGATCGGGATGCTGCTGGTGCAGGACGCGCGGGTGTTGTTGCTGGACGAACCGGTTGCGGGCATGAGCGGTGACGAGCGGCAGGCGACGGGCGAGTTGCTGCGCCGGGTGGGTGTCGACCGCACGGTGGTCGTGGTGGAGCACGACATGGAGTTCATGCGGGCGTTCGCGGATTCGGTGACCGTGTTGCACGGGGGCCGCGTGTTGTCGGAGGGCAGCGTGGCGGAGGTGCAGGCGGACAGGCGGGTTCAGGAGGTCTATCTCGGCACTGCCGCGTCGGACGGGGAGGTGGAGTGATGCTCGAGTTGGTCGACGTCCACGTCGGGTACGGGCGCACGACGGTCGTCCACGGCGCGAGCCTGTCGGTGCCGGAGGGCGGCGTCGCGGCGGTGTTGGGGCACAACGGGGCGGGCAAGACGACGTTGCTGCGTGCCGCGGTGGGGCTGCTGTCACCGACGTCGGGGCGGGTGCTGCTCGACGGCCGGGACGTGACCCGGGCGCGGACGAACAGGCGGGTGCGGCGCGGGATGGCGTACGTGCCGCAGGGTCAGCAGAGTTTTCCGCAGTTGACGACGGCCGAGAATCTGCAGTTGGTGGCCGATGCCCATCCGGGGGCTCGGGTGGACGACATGGTGGAGAAGTTCCCGGCGTTGACGGAGGTGCTGTCGCGGAAGGCCGGGTTGTTGTCCGGTGGGCAACGTCAGCAGCTCGCGATCGCCCGCGCACTGCTCACGGGGCCGCGGGTGTTGATCCTGGACGAGCCGACGGAGGGCATTCAGCCGTCGGTCGTGGCGGAGATCGAGCAGACGATCGTGGATCTGACGACGTCGGGTGATCTTTCGGTGTTGCTCGTGGAGCAGCATGTCGGGTTCGCGTTGTCGGCGGCGGAGCGTTATTACGTGTTGGCCTCGGGTCGGGTCGCGTCCTCCGGCGACGGGGGTGCCGGCGCGCACGATGCGGTGCGTGCGGCCATGGCCATCTAGGGCTGCGGGCGGCACTACCCTGGGGGCCATGAAGCGTCCTGTGTCTCCGTTGCCGCAGCGCAATGGGCTTGATGCCGCGCGGGTGCGGTTGCCGGTGGACGGGACGTGGGCGACGGTGCGGGACCATTTGGTGGAGCGGTTGCACCGGCTGGAGCCGGCATACATCGACGAGATGTTGGCGGCGGGCCGGTTCGTGACGGCCGCGGGTCCGGTGCGGGTGGACACTCCGTATGTGCCGGGTGATTTCGTCTGGTTCCACCGCGATCTTCCCGACGAGGTGCCGGTGCCGTTCGACATCGGTGTCGTCTACCGCGACGCCGATCTGGTGGTGGCTGACAAGCCGCATTTCCTGGCGACGATTCCGCGGGGCAAGCACGTCATGCAAACGGCGTTGGTGCGCCTTCGCGACGAGTTGGGCTTGCCGGAGTTGAGCCCGGCGCACCGCTTGGATCGGGTCACGGCGGGGTTGTTGATGTTCACGGTGCGCCGCGAGTTGCGCGGGCCGTATCAGAATCTGTTCCGGGACCGTGTGGTGCACAAGGAGTACGAGGCGATCGCGCCGTTCGACCCGGACCTGGTGTTGCCGCGGACGGTGCGCAGCCGGATCGTGAAGCGGCGCGAGGTGGTGACGGCCGAGGAGGTGCCGGGCGAACCGAACGCCGAGACGTACGTCGAGCTGCAGGAGCACCGCGACGGCCTCGGCCGCTACCGTCTGGTGCCGGCGACGGGCCGCACGCATCAGCTGCGCGTGCACCTGGCGTCGTTGGGTGTGCCGATCGTGGGCGATTCGTTCTACCCGGCGACATACGAGACGCCGTTGGACGATTTCAGTTCCCCGTTGCAGTTGTTGGCGAAGGTGCTGGAGTTCACGGACCCGTTGACGGGCGAGCGTCGTCGTTTCGAGAGCTGCCGCACCCTGTCCGCCTGGCCGGGTTGACGCCTGACGCCGCCGGTCAGGACGGCGGCGGGTCTGAGCCGGTGGTGCTTGCGGCCTCGGAGCGCGGCGTTGTCGACGGCGGTTGAGCCACCGTCTTTGGCCCACTGCTTGTGGTGGTCGAAGTCGCGGTGCCGGGCGGGCCGTCGGCACCAGGGGACGATGCACATGTGGTCGCGGACCTGGACGAGTGTGCGGATCGTCGAATTCGGACGATACGAGGATCGCCCCAGGTCAACGGGGTTACCGGTGGCGGGATCACACAGCACCTTCCGCCAGATCGACTTGGGGTTGGTCATGATCTCCCGTGCGTACGCGGCCGGGACTGGTCCGATCCCGTCGATC
>NZ_MKKE01000026.1 GCF_001942305.1 Saccharomonospora sp. CUA-673
CGGCCCTCAACTCCTCAAACGACACGGTCCCCACAACTCCCTGAACGACAGGGTGTTGCGGGGACCGCTAGAACCCGCGGACCATGGGGCCCTTGGGAGTTTTCAGAGGCGGACGAGCATCTTGCCGGTGTTGGCTCCGGCGAGGAGGTCGAGGAACGCCTGCGGTGCGTTGCGGATGCCGTCGACGACGGTCTCGCGGTAGGCGATCGACCCGTCGGCCACGAGCGGTGCGACCTCGTCGACGAACCGCGGCCGCGCGTCGGTGTGGTCGCCCACGAGGAACCCGCGCATCGTGATCCGCTTGGCGATGAACTGCACGAGGTTGCGCGGTCCCGGCACGGCCTCGGTGGCGTTGTACTGGGAGATCATGCCGCAGATCGCGATCCGGCCGCCCAGGTTGATCGCCCCGATCGCGGCCTCGAGGTGTTCCCCACCGACGTTGTCGAAGTAGACGTCGATGCCGTCGGGAGCGGCCTCGGCGAGCTGTGTGCGGACGGGGCCGTCCTTGTAGTTGAACGCGGCGTCGAAGCCGAACTCCTCGGTCAGCTGCCGCACCTTCTCGGCCGATCCGGCGCTGCCGATCACCCGCGAGGCGCCGCGCAACTTGGCGAGCTGTCCGACGATCGAGCCGACCGCACCGGCCGCGGCGGACACGAACACGACGTCGCCCTCCCGCAGCTGCGCGACGTCGACCAGCCCGGCGTACGCGGTCAGCCCGGGCATGCCGAGCACGCCCAGGTACGCCGCGCGGGCGCCTTGGCCGGATCGACCGTCGTCGCGGACCGGTCGTCGACGAGCGCGTGGGTGCGCCAGCCGAGGTGGTGCAACACGGTGTCGCCCGGCGCGAGCCCGTCGACGTTCGACGCGACGACCTCGCCGACGGCACCGCCGATCATGACCTCGCCGACCTCGTACGGGTCGGCGTACGACTTGGCCGAGCTCATCCGCCCGCGCATGTACGGGTCCACCGACAGCCACGTGTTGCGCACGAGCGCCTGGCCGGGCCCGGGCTGCGGGACGTCGACGTCGACGATGTCGAAGTTCTCGAGCGTCGGCTCGCCGTGCGGCCGGTCGGCGAGCCGGATCTCCACAGCGGTGCCGGTCTGATCTGCGGTACCGGTGGTGTCAGCGGTGCCGGTCATGTCAGGCCTTCGCCACCTTCTCGAGGTTGTCGAGCACGCCGTCGTAGATCTTCTTCAGCCCGCCGGGGGCGAACGTCTTCTCGAAGAAGCCGCCGATGCCGCCCGCGCCCTGCCACGTGGTCTCGATGCGCACGGTCGAACCGCTGCCGGACTCGCTGACGGTCCACGTGGTCACCATGGTCGAGTTGGCGTCGGTCTCGACGACCGTGCCGGGCTCGGGTTCGGTGACGGTGGCGGCGACGTCGCGCACGCGCTTCGACGTGGCCTGCAGCTTCCACGACGCGACGGTTCCCGCGCCGGTGCCGCCCTCACTGACGGCGTAGTCGAAGTAGGCCTCGGTGAGGATCTTCGGGCGGGTGTCGGTGTAGTCGGCGACCAGCGCGCGGACCGTGTCGACGGGTGCGTCGATGGTGCGCTCGGCGGTCGCGGTGACCTGTCCCATTCGTTCCTCCTGCTGGTTGTTATTTCGCGAGCCCGTCGACGACGTCGGCTCCTGGCAAGGCGGCGAGCGCCTCACCGGTGACGAGGAGTTTGCTGCCGCGGATGCCGCTGCCGATGACCAGTTCGGCCGACTCGGCCACGGCGGAGTCGACGAGGATCGGCCAGTCGGCGGGCAGGCCGACCGGGGTGATGCCGCCGTAGGCCATGCCGGTGAGTTCGACCGCCTCATCCATCGGCGCGAAGGACACCTTGCGCACGTCGAGGCGTTTGCGGATGACGGTGTTGACGTCGGCGCGCGTGGTCGCCAGCACCATGGCGGCCGCGTAGCGCACCTCGCCGCCGCGTTTGCCGGCGACGACGACGCAGTTGGCGGACGCGGCCGGCGGTGAGCCGTAGGCCTCGCAGAACGCGGCGGTGTCGGCCAGCTCGGGGTCGATCTCGGCGATGCCCACGGGGCCCTTGACACCGGCGAGCGCGGCGGCCACCGGTTCGGCCATGAGGTCGGGACGCTCGGCGGCCGGTACGACGGTCAGCGTCCCCGCGATGTTCCAGTCGTTCACGCCGCCACCGTAGTCACCGAACCGGACACCGGGCACAGGGTCACCAGGCGGAACCGCCGCGCTGGACCTCGATGAGCTTGGGGCGCACGTCGACGATGTAGACGAGCGCGGCGACGACGCCGGCGAGCCAGAAGATCATGCCGGGGCCGTAGAAGCTGAACAGCAGCATGGCGAGCGTCGCGCCGCCGGTGATGCCGAGCCACATCGGCTTCGTGTGCCGGTCGGCCGCGGTGTAGGCGTCGGAACGCTGCATCAGCGCATGGATGAAGGCCACCAGGCCGGCCAGCGTGCCTGCCCAGTCGATCACGAACACGATCCAATATGCGAGTACCGGCACGGCGCCCAGCCTACGTCAGAGGTCGAAAAGACTTCAGGCTCCGGTCGTCGAATCACGTCGGATGACGACCGGAGCCCGAGGTGTCACTCGAAGCGAGGGCTCAGCTCACTTCTCGGACTTCGTCGAACCGCCCGTGGACTTCTTGGTGGCGGCGCTCGAGGTGGTGCGGCGCGTCGTGGTCGACTTGGTGGTCGACTTCGAGGCGCTGGAGGTCTTCGGCTTGGAGGTCGTGGTGGCCTCCTCGACGGCGGTCTCGGCCTTCTCGGCGGCACCGGTGATCTTCTCGGCGGTCGCGGAGACGACCTCGCCGGCGTCCTCGCCCGCACCCTTCACGGTGGAGGTCACCTTGGAGACGACCTCGTCGATGCCCTTGCGGACGTCGCTGGTGGCCTCGTCGACGCGGGTCTGCACGGTCTGGAAGGTCTCGCCGATCTGGTCGGTGGCCTTCTTGACCTGCTCCTGGGCGATGAACTTGTCCCAGGTCTCCTCACCGGACTCGGCGAAGCGGCGGTACAGCTTCAGCGCGGCCTCGGTGTACTCGTCGAGCAGCTTGCGCAGCTCGGCCGGCTCGAGCTTGCCGGTGAGACTGCTGATCTCCGAGGGCAGGTCCTCGAAGTTCTTCCTGGCTTCCTCGACGCTCTTGCGCACGCTCTCGTTGGTCTCGGAGTAGCGGCTGCGGGCCTTGCCCAGGGCGTCGTTGACGGCCTTGCTGGCGAGGTTGCCCGCGCCGAGCGCGGCCAGCAGCGGCGTCTTGATCTGCTCGGCGGTGGTCTTGGACTCGGTCTCGGTGGTCTTGGTAGCCATCGCGGCTCACTCCTCGGCGTGGGGTTCGTCGGACTCGGTCTTGCCGGGCGAGCGGGTGTCGGACGCCGTCCTGACGGACGTCGAGCTGTCCGGCTCGCCCTCGGTCGGGCCTGTTTCGCGGTTCTGCTTGCGGAACGACTCGTACACCTCGAGCAGAACCGTCTTCTGGCGCTCCGACAGTTCGGTGTCGGCGCGGATCGCGTCGGGCACCGGACCCCCGTTCGGCAGGTCGAGAATCCCCGCCTGCACGTAAAGCGCCTCCGCCGAGATTCGCAACCCCTTGGCGATCTGCTGCAGGATCTCCGCACTCGGCTTGCGGACCCCGCGTTCGATCTGACTCAGGTACGGGTTGGAAACACCGGCCAGTTTGGACAGTTGACGCAGGGAGATCTTGGCGCTGCTGCGTTGCTGACGGATGTAGGAGCCGATGTCCCGACCGATGTCGGCGACCCTGTCCATGGGACCGGACTCGTCACCGACCCCGGTGTCGTCCGGCTTGTCCGTCACGCCTGCCACCTCCTTGCGACAACACCGACGATACCGACGAGTGCTAGCAACTGCAAGCACTCTGCTTGCAACGTTGGCGTGTGATGGCGACCACCCTCGCCGTTTCGGGTGACTGAGTGCAATCGCCTCGTGTCAGTACATAACGGACGCATATAGTGCCTGACCGCGGCCCCGCGATGACGCTGTCGCCGGCCGCATGAGGAGGGGGCATGAGCGGCGGTTATTCCGTCAACATCGACGAGCTCGGCACACTGATCACCACCCTCGACGAGGGTGCCCAGGAGATCCGGCGCGCCAACAAGCAGCTGGCCGACAAGGGCCGGGGCGACTTCGGCTCGCCCCTGCTGGTCGAGGCCGCGGGCGCGTTCGACGAGGAATGGGAATGGGGCCTCGGCAAGCTCGACGAGGCCGCGGAGAACGTCATCGAGCGGCTCGAATCCGCGAAGCGCAACTACCAGGAACTCGAGGACACCGTCCAGGAATCCATCGCGAAGGTCGGTGAAGGCGTCCTCGGCGGCGCGCCACCGAGCATCGGCGGCGGCATCGGCAGCGACGGTCCGGCAGGCGGTCTGCCGCCGGGGACCGGGCCCGGCAGCCCGATGGGTGACGGGCCGGTCGGCGGCGGCATCGTGAGCGACCCGACGCCGCCCGGGCAGAGCCCCGGCGCGACGGGCGTGGCCGGCTCGTCGATCAGCGACATCCTGGGCGGTGGGTCCTGATGTTCGTGAATCCCGACGTCGCCGCCGAGGCGACCGGCTTCCCCGCGCTCGGCTTCAACCCGGCGCCCGGAGAGCCGCCCGCGGTCGGCGCCGGCGCCCGGCAGTACTCGGGGATCGCCGAGAAACTGCACCATGCCCACGAGGCGATCCAGTCGATCATCACCCAGCGCGGCATGTGGGAGGGCGAGGCGAGCGAGGCGTTCACCCGCAGGGTCGGCGACCTTCCCGAGTACCTCGACGCCGCGACCGGGTCGATGAACAAGGCCGCGGAGGCGCTGACCCAGTGGGCCGGCACGCTCGCCGAGATGCGCCGCGCGGCCGAGGAACTGGAACGGCAGGCGAAGAAGGCGAAGGAGGAGCTCGAGGCGGCAGAGGCCAACCCGGCCTTCGAACTCGCGAACCAGTGGTTCGACAACGCGCAGGCGTTGCAGTCGGCGCAGACGGCACTCGGCAACGCCGCCACCCAGGTCGACAGCGCAGCCAACCGGCTGGCCGAGATCATGGACGCTGCCGAGCGACTTCAGGCCCAACACCGGGACATCGCCGAACAGGTCGCCGCGACACTCGACGAGGCCCGCCAACTGGCCCCCGACGAACCGGGCCTGGTGGGCAAGATGCTCGACGGGCTCAGCGGCTGGTCACCGACTACGCCAACTTCCAGATCGACTCCGCCCAAGCCCTTCAGCAGACGATCTACGACTTCGTCGAGGACAACGCCAATGTCATCGGTGAGGTCTCCGGATTCGCTGGTGATGTCAGCACGATGCTCGGACTCGCAGCCGAGTTCGTCCCGGGGGCGCCCGGGAAAGCCCTTGGCACCGCCAGCTCAGTGCTCGGAGGGGTGAGCACGGCGGGTCGCCTCGCCGCCAAGGCAGGCGGCGCCGACATTCCGACCGAGAGCTTCATGTTCGACGTCGTCGGGCTCGGTGCGAGCGGCATGCCGTACGGCGGCGGCCTCTTCAATGCGGGTTTCCAGGCGGGGGCAGAGGTCGCAGCACGTACTCAGGGCGAGGACGCGGGAACGGCTTGGGGGAGGATTCCGTTCGGCGGACGGTGGTGGTCCGATCTCGACGATGCGTCCGCGCTCGACGAGGCAGGCCAGGCTGAGCGGGATCAGCAGCGTGCGCAGGAGAGGGTCTGGGAATGACGGCACCGACCGAGAACGAGCCGCGACTGCGCGTGGATCTGCCGCCGGGGTTCGCCGGAATCCCGATCACGGGCAGCGAGGAGGACGTGCTGCGCTCGATCGACCGGATGGTCGCGCGCGCCGCGGAGACGGCGCAGGCAACGCAGACCACCCCGCCGAACGTCGACGAACTGCGGGCACAGCTCACGGCCCTGACCGGCGCCCTGGCCGAGCAACGGATCCAGCTCTACGGACGGTTCGCGGTCGACGGCGCGGAGCCCACCGAACCCGCGCTGGCCACGCTCACCCTGGCCATGCGCGAACTAACCACCACGCCGGAGCAGCGGGACCTGCTGGGAGATCAGCGTGGGGCGATCGTCGCCGAACTGGCCCGCGCCTACCGGAAGCGCGTCCCGGATGCCCGCGTCGAGGCGCAGCGGATCACGCTCGGCCCCGCGGTCGTCGCGTATCGCGCGGGCTCGTACCACTTCACCGACGAGGAAACCGGCGGCCGCGGGCCCGACGTGCGGCCGGAGTTCAAGGTGGAGGTGCAGATTCCCACCCCCGACCTGACGCGGATCATCGTCCTGGTCGTCGTCACCGGCAGCGAGGCCGCCTGGCCGTCGACGATCGCCCACACGGCCGCGATCGCGAACAGCATCCGCTTCGACGCCTCCGGCACCGGGACAACGTGATGTTGGTGCACAGATTCGTCGGCCTCTACACCGACGCGGCCGCGAGAAAGGAGGCGGCCTGGAAACAAACCGAGATGCCGGGTCCGCCACCTCCGCACGTGGTCGGCCACGCGCTGCAGAACAAGCCGTTCACCTGGATGCGGGTGGCCCCCGGCACCCATCCGAGCCACGTCGATGCCGTCGCCCGGCAATTCGGCGCCACGGTGGTCCGATCCTTCGGCCACGAACCGGATCCCTCGTTCATGCTGATCAGCCGGGTTCCGATACGTTCCATTCGCGACACGACCATCCCCACGAAGAAACCGTTCCGGTCGATGCGCAGGCTGACCGTGTCGGGATTCCTGACTGCTGTTTCCCTGCTGATCGCGATTCTGGCAACGGGGTTCATGCTCCGCATCGGCGACAGCGCAATCCTTCCGACCATGCTGATCGTCGTTGGCACCACCGTCCCCTCGGCGGTCCTCGGCCTCTGGCTGCAGGTCCGGAAGGCCGGCCCGAGCCTCGACCACCGCATGTCCGCGTTGATCAACGAGTTCGACGGGCGCGACAAGGTCCGCATCTTCGCGATTCCGTATCTCTTCCCCGGCAGAAGCATCTACGCGGGCGTCGCGTGGGACCTCGGCTACACGTTCACCGCCTACACCCGCCCATGGGTTTTGTCGTCGTCAGGCGAATTCGGGATCACCACGCTCACCTTCGAACGCCGTGCGGAGGCGACATCCGACCACCCGCCGGACGACCACCTCTGAACGGAGCATCGATGCCGAACACCACGAACCGGGACCTCATCGAGCGGGCACGTCACCAGGCCCAGCAGGCGCGCGACAAACAGGCCGAATGGGGCGAGCTACTGTCCTCATTGGAGGGTGCCAAGCACGAGTTCGACGCCCTCGAGGTGCGCGCGACATCCCCGGACGGCACGGTCACCGTGACCGTCGGCGCCGGCGGCATCGTCCGGTCCGTCGAACTGGCCGACAACGCCGTGCACGGCAACGCGCGGACCCTGACCGCGTCGATCAACGCGACCATCACCCAGGCGATCACCCAGGCCACCGCCAAGCAGGCCGAGGTCGTCGAACGGCACGTCGGGCAACGCCCCGGCGGGGACGCCATCGGCTCCGAGCAGATCCTCGGCCCGCTGTCGAAGTTCACGGCCGCCCCCGCGCGGAACACGGAGTCCGGGATTCCGGCGCCGTCACATCAGCGCACCGCGCCGGCCGCGGATCCGTTCACCGACCCGCTCGCCCATCCACAGTCGACTGCGCAGTCGGCTGCGTCGGGCCCGCCGTCGGAGAGTTCCGGAGGTGCGTCGTCGGCCGGAGCGACCCACGGCGACGACCCGTTCCACGATCCGCTCCGCCTGCGCTGACTCAGCAGGCGCAGAGGCAGAACGGGTGGCCGTCCGGGTCGGCGTAGACGCGGAACGTCTCCGGACCGTCGTCCAGCAACCGGGCGCCGAGGGCAAGGGCGCGCTCGTGCTCGGCCTCGAGGTCCTGGACGTCGAAGTCCAGGTGCAGCATCTGCGGCAGTTCGTTGGACGGCCACGTCGACGGGCGGTAGTCGGGATCGCGCTGGAACGACAGGTCGGCGCCGCCGTCGGGGTTGACCAGCGTGACCCACTCGTCGTCCGGTCCGTGGCCGGCCTTCACCTCCCACCCGAGCAGGCGACCGTAGAACCCGGCGAGCCGGTAGGGATCCGGACAGTCCAGGGCCACACAGCCGAACGTCATCGACGTGGTCATCAGTGCCTCCTCGCGGCGGATCATGCAGCGGTAACCAGTAATTGAAGTATGCCGGTTATCCACACCGGAAACAACCACCGTTCTGCCTACACTGGTGACGTGGATGCGGACGTGACCCTCGTGCTCGACTTCCTCAACACGGTGGACGTCGAAGAGGACACGGACGTCCTGCGCTCCACCGCCGACTGGCACGTGTGGGCGCACGAACGCACCCTCCGCCCGGACCCCCTCGACGAGGCGGCACGCGCCCGCCATGCCCTGCGCATCGCAACCGGAGCACCGGAGGCCGCGACGCCGGAGGGTGCCGACGTGCGGGTGCCGGTGGACATCGCACTGAACGCCGCCTGGGACGCGAGTCCGCAGCTCGTCGCCGACACGGCGGTCGCGGCGGTCTACGCCGCGGCGGTGCGCCTGGCGTTCCGGGGCGTGTGGAACCGGGTGAAGATCTGCCCGGCCGACGACTGCCTGTGGGCGTTCTACGACGAGTCCCGCAACCGCTCCCGCTCGTGGTGCTCGATGAGCGTCTGCGGCAACCGGATGAAGGCGCGCACGTTCCGTAAACGCGTGGCCGGTGACGGCGACTCCGCGTCCACACACGGTTGACCACAACCCCGCAAACCTGTGGACAACTACGTGGATAACCCCACCTACTGTGGATAACCTCCCCCGACCGGGTGGCGCAGACCACACCCCCGGTGGCCCGAACCAACCCCCACCGCACACGCAACCGGTGACGCTCCCGTGGGCCGCTAGCCGAAGACGAGTTGGGCGAACGTGTAGATGACGAGGCCGGCAAGGCGCCGACGACGGTGCCGTTGATGCGGATGAACTGCAGGTCGCGGCCGACCTGCAGCTCGACCTTGCGGGCGGTCTCCTCGGCGTCCCACCGGTCGATCGTGTCGGAGATGATCGTGGTGATCTCCCGCGAGTAGTGCCGCACGACGTACGCCGCGGTGCTCTCGACCCAGCCGTCGACCTTCGCGGCCAGTTCGGGGTCGTTCTGCAGCCGCCCGCCCAACGTCTGCAGCCCTTCGCGAACCCGCGTGCGCAGCTCGCTGGACGGGTCCTCGGCGGCGGTGAGCAACATGTCCTTCGCGGTCGCCCACGCCGTGCCGATCAGTTTCTGCACCTCGGGGTGTTCGACGAGCTGCTGCTTGACGGCGTCGGCGCGCGCCATCGTCTCCGGGTCCTTCTGCAGGTCCTCGGCGAACTCCGTCGCGAACCGGTCCAGCGCGAGCCGCATCGGGTGGTTGACGTCGGTCTTCACGGCCCACGCGAACGTCAGCACCTCGCCGTAGACCTTGTCGGCGAGCATCGCGTCGACGAACCGCGGCGACCACGACGGCGCCCGGTCCGACACGACCCGCAGCACCGTGGCGTGGTTGGTGCGCACCCATTCGTACGCGCGATCGCACATGAGGTCGACAAATCGATAGTGCGCCCCGTCGAGCAGCACCTGTTCGAGGAGCTTGCCCAGCGGCGGTCCCCACTCGCGTTCGACGACCCTGCGCACGACGGCCTGTTCCAGCACCGCCTGCACGTCCTCGTCGCGCAGCACGGTCACCGCGCCGCGCACGACCGACGACAGTTCCGCCGTCACCCGCTCGGCGTTCTCCTCGGTGGTCAACCACTCACCGGTACGACGGGACACCTCGACGCGGCGCAGTTTGTCGCGCACCACCGGCTCGGACAGGAAGTTGGCGCCGACGAAGTCGCCGAGGCTGTCGCCGAGCACCTTCTTCTTGTTCGGGATGATCGCCGTGTGCGGGATCTTGATCCCCATCGGATGCCGGAACAACGCGGTGACGGCGAACCAGTCGGCCAGTCCGCCGATCATGCCCGCCTCCGCGGACGCGCGGACGTAGCCGACCCAGGCCGGCCACCCCTCGCTCTCGGCCCACCGGGCGAGCAGGAACACGACCGCCGCCCCCAGCAGGAACGCGGCCGACACCCGCTTCATCCGGCGCAGGCTCTGCCGTTTCGCCTCGTCACTGGCGAGCCCGCCGGACGTCACGATGTCACTCGGTTGCTCCACACCTTCATTGTCCGTGAGGATGTTGCCTCGTGCGTCCACCACTCGCCTCCCGCCTCCAGCCGTTCACCTCGACTGTCTTCGCCGAAATGACGGCGTTGGCCACGCGCACAGGCGCGGTTAACCTCGGCCAGGGCTTTCCCGACACCGATGGTCCCGCGGGAATGCTGGACGCCGTCCGCGACGCGCTGTACGGCGGGGCGAACCAGTACCCGCCCGGCCCGGGACGTCCCGAGCTGCGGCAGGCGATCGCGCGGCATCGCACGCGCTACGGCCTCGAGTACGACCCGGACACCGAGGTGCTGGTCACCGCGGGCGCCACGGAGGCCATCGCGGCGTCGCTGCTCGCCCTGACCGACCGGGGCGACGAGGTCATCGCCATCGAGCCGTACTACGACTCCTACGCGGCGGCGATCGCCATGGCCGGCGCCGAGCGGCGCACCGTGTCGCTGGTGTCCGACGGCACCCGGTTCGCCCTCGACGTCGACGCCCTGCGCGCCGCCGTCACGCCGCGGACCAGGGCGGTGCTGGTGAACTCGCCACACAACCCGACCGGCACCGTGTTCACCCGCGACGAGCTGGCCGCCATCGCGCAGCTGTGCGTCGAGCACGACCTGATCGCCGTGCAGGACGAGGTATACGAACACCTGACCTTCGACGGCATCGAGCACACGCCGCTGGCCACGTTCCCCGGCATGCGCGAGCGCACCGTGTCGATCTCCAGCGCGGGCAAGACGTTCAACTGCACCGGCTGGAAGATCGGCTGGGTGTGCGCATCGCCCGAGCTCGTCGCGGCGGTGAAGACGACCAAGCAGTTCCTGACGTTCGTCTCCGGCGGGCCGTTCCAGCCCGCCGTCGCGCACGCGCTCGAGCACGAGCTCGACTGGGTCGAACAGCTGCGGACGTCGCTGGCCGGAAAACGTGACCGGCTCGCGAAGGGCCTGACCGACGCGGGGTTCGCCGTGTGGCCGAGCGCGGGTACGTATTTCGTCTGCGCCGACGTACGGCCATTGGGGTTCACCGACGCGGGCGATCTCGCGTGGAAACTGCCGGAGCTGGCCGGCGTGGCCGCCGTCCCCGTCAAGGTGTTCACCGACCACCCGGACGAGTGGAATCACGTCCTCCGGTTCGCGTTCTGCAAACAGGACGACGTCCTCGACGAGGCCGTGCGACGTCTCCACCAGCTACGTCAGGGTTGAGCGCCGCTCGCCGCGTACCGACCCGCGATCGGCGGAACAACCCACCCCGGTGCTAGAAAGACCGCGGTCGGACCTGCGAAGATGCCGCTGACCAGGACCGGCCGGTCCGAGATCGAGGACGACACAGCAGCGGGAGCGTGCGATGCGGGCGACGGGTGGCACAGCCTCCGTGTTCGTCGTGCGCGCGCTTGCGGTCGTGGCGTTCGCCCTGATGGGCTGGCTGCTCGCGGGCGGTATCGCGACCGCGTCCGATTCCGTGAGCGCGTCCGATTCCGTGAGCCTGTCCGACGAGTCCACCGACGTCGTCTCCGGCGCCCTGCACGAGACCCTCGGCGCCGACACCTCCCACGGTTCCGACGCAGCCGACGGCAATGCACCCCACGGCAATGCACCCCACGGCCCCATGGCGGCAACCCCCACCGCGGACCCGGTCGCCGCGTCGAGCGCCGCTGCGCCTGCTCCCACGTCGGCTCCCGCATCTGCCCCTGCACCGTCCCCAGCGCCCGCCGAGTCCGAATCCGCCGACGAGCGGCGGCACCCGCCCCCGCGCCGGAGCCGCCGGCGAACCTGGTCGGCCAGGTGACCGGCACGGTGAACCACGTGGTCACGACCGGCACCGAGCAGCTCGGGCGGACGGTCGGCGGAACGGTCGGCGCCGTCACCGACACCGTCGACTCGGTGGCCGCCCCGCTGCGCCCGCTCGGTCCGGACCTGCCGCTCGGCGGTCCGACCGCACCACCCGAGGCCCCCGACGGCAACGGCACCGGCGACGGGTTCGCGCCCGCGCCGGCACCCGGCGCGCCGTCCGGACAACCGCTCGCGCCCGCCGCGTCGACGCCGGCACCCGACACCTCCGACCGGGCCGCCGCGGACCGCGCCCACGCGGCGCCCGCACGGGCCGCCGACGACGCGTCCGAAAAACGAACCACCCCGCCGAAGCCCGCTCCGCAGGGCCAGATCGACGTCCAGAGCTCGCACGGCTCCCCTGCCGCGCCGACGTCTCCACCGGCGCCGACGTCGTCGGTGACGGGCTTCGCCCACGACCACTCCCAGAGCCGCGCGGGCCTCGGCGTGCTGCCGACCGCGCCCGCTCCGCACACCCTGCTGCCCGGCGGCACGCTCGACGCGTCCGACGTCGACGTCGCCGGCGCGCACCTCGGCCTTCCGCCGACCGCGCCGGACTGACCCACCCCGACAGTCACCGGGGCACGTGTGCCCGGTGACGCCGCGTCCAGGCGTTCACGCACGCATCTGCACCGTCACCCGACGATCGCGGTGCGTACACATCTGCACTTCGGGGTAATCCACATGTATCGACGACTTCCCGCTCGGCCGACCGCGCCTGGCCGGGACGGGTCCTGGCTCGGGCGCCGCGCTGCCCCCGCGGCGCCCGAGCCGTGTCCGGGTGCGCGCCGCGTCGTCTCGTTCACCGCGCCGACCGAGGCGACGCCGCCGCTGCGCACCTGAGCCGCCGGCCCAACCGGCATGGCGAGGGGCGATGCCGGAACACGGCCGGTGGCGATCGTGCCCGCGTGGCACGTACGAAGCCGGTGCGCTGGATGTCCCGCCGTTTACTGGAGTGACGGCACCCCCAGCATCCAGCGCACCGGCTTCTTCATGTCCGCGTCCGGAATCCGGTCCAGTTGCGACACCGATTGGACATGGACCGACCATTCGCCCCGGCGGATAGTGAAAGAGTGGCGACAACCGCGCAGTTCGAACTCGGTCCCGTGTCCGTACGACACGATCCCGCGCGGAGGCTGACGCAGCTGGTCGTCGGGCTGGTGCTGTTCGGCGCGAGCATGGCGATGATGTCCCGCTCGCTGCTGGGGTTGAACCCGTGGGACGTGCTGCACGAAGGCCTGATGCACCTGACCGGGCTCACGTTCGGCACCGTGACCGTCGTGACGGCGGTGACGGTGCTGTTGCTGTGGATCCCGCTGCGGCAGCGTCCCGGGATCGGCACGGGCGCCAACGTCGTGCTGATCGCCGTGTCGGTGGACGCGGTGCGCTGGTTCCTGCCCGCCCAGGAGCACCTGGCGGCGCAGATCCCGCTGCTGCTCGGCGGCATCGTGCTGAACGGCTTCGCGACCGCGTTGTACGTCGCGCCCGGCTCGGCCCCGGCCCACGGGACGGACTGTTCACCGGCCTCACAGCGCTCACGGGGTTGTCCGTGCGCCTGGTGCGCACGGGCATCGAGGTATGCGTGCTGGCCACCGGCTGGCTGCTCGGCGGCACGGTCGGCCTGGGCACCGTGCTGTTCGCGCTGTCGATCGGCCCGTTGGTCCAGCTGTTCCTGCCGTGGGTCATCTGGCAGCCGCGCCACAACTGAGCCGGGGCCGCTCAGGCCGCCTGCCTGCGCTGCCGCAGAACCGCGTGCAATCGGCGGGGCTGCACACCCGCGGCCACCAGAACGTCGGCTGCCGGCCCGGGCACGGTAGCCAGCGCCAACAGCACGTGCTCGGCGCCGATGTGCTTCTCCCGGATTTCCAATGCCTCGTGCAGGCTCGCTTCGAGCACCCGCTTGGCGTCACCCGCGAACGGGGTGTGCCAGCGCCTCCGTCGGGGATGCCCGGCCAGCACTCCCTGCCCGTGCTCGTGCTCGACCCGGGCGACCACGGTGTCGACGTCGATACCGAGCTCGGACAACGCGTGCCGGTCGACGTCGCTCAATCCTCCCTGCCGGCGAAGCTCCTCCACCCGATCGGATACGGCGGCACCGGAAATGTCCAGCGCGCGCAGGACAGCGGCGGCGTCCGCGGTACCGGCGACGGCGGTGAGCAGGTGCAGCGCATCGACCCGGTGCGCTCCGGTGGATTCGGCTTCCGCGACGGCACCGGACACGGCCTCGCGAGCGCCCTTGGTGAACCGTTCGAACATCATTTCCTCCCGTATTTCTTGTGGACCGCCTGCCGACTCACACCCAGTTCGTCGGCGATCTCCTGCCAGGACCAACCACTCACACGCGCGCTGCGCACCTGCACGGCCTCGAGCTGTTCGAGCAGCCGCCGCAGGGCCGAAACAGCACGCAGTCCGGTACGCGGATCACGGTCGCCCGCCTGGGAGGCCAGTTCGGTCGCATTCGTCATGATGTCAATCTAGATTGACGCCACCTACGTGTCAACCCTTGTTGACGACTACGGTTCGGGTATGGCTTCCATGCCGCGCATCGAGACGGCCGAGCAGGCAGGTGTCGCGCTCGACGGCACGCCGCGCCCGTCCGAGGACCGCATCGTGATCGTCGACCGGCTCGGCAGTCCGCACTCCGGTGCCGTGGGGTCCGGTGCCGGCGAGTCCGGCGCTGTGGCCGTGCTGGACGGTGCGACCGAGCAGCGACCCGGTCTGCCCAGCGGCGGCTGGTACGCGGAGCGGTTGGCCGAGCGGCTGCGGGCTGCGCTGGTCGCGCGGCCGGACGCGGCGCTGACCGACGTGCTGGCCTGCGCGATCGCCGAGGTGGCCGCCGCGCACGACCTCACACCGGGCGCCAGCCCGTCGAGCACCGTGGCCATCGCGCGGTGGACGTCCGAGCGCGTCGAGGCGCTCGTGCTCGCCGACAGCCCCGTGGTCGCGTTCGGCGACTTCGGCGTGCACGCCGTCATCGACGATCGCCTCGCCCGACTGGGCGCCGAGGGCAAGCTGCGCAGCCTCGAGGCGGTCGCCCGGGTCCGCAACCACGAGGGCGGGTTCTGGGTCGCCGAGGCCGATCCGTCGGCGGCCGCCCAGGCGGTGCTGGCCGACTGGCCGCGCGCCGAGGTGGACACCCTGATCCTCGCGACGGACGGCGTGTCGACCGGCGTCGACGACTATCACCTCTTCGGTTGGGCCGAGGTCCGTGACCGCTGCCGCTCGTCGGGGCCCTCGGCCGTACTGGACACGGTCCGTACGGCCGAACGCGTGGACGCCGACCGCACGCGGTGGCCGCGCGGCAAGGTCCACGACGACCAGGCGTTGGTCGTGGTCGAGTTCGGCGCCGCGTAGGCCCGGCCGGGACCGGGAGGACACCGCCCGAACCGCGGATCTCCCCTGCGCACACCCGCCACCTCAGGGTGAATTCAGGGTTTTACCCGGAACACACATGCGTGCCCGATGCGATGAAATACACGTATGTCAGCCCCGCGGTCACAGGTCGAAACCAGAGCGCACGCCGCCGATCTCGCGCGCACCCGCGCGTGGACGGTCGCGGCGGGCGCCGGCCTGTGCTGGGGGCTGTTCACCCTGGTGATGCTGCATATCGTCAGCTCGTTCGACCCGTTGACCGACCCGCTCAGCCGCTACGCGTTCACCGACCGCGGAAGCGGCATGCTCGAGGCGAGCCTGCTGTCGGTGGCGGTGGGCGTGATCGCCGTCCGCGGTGCGCTCGTGTCGTCGGGACTGCCGATGACCAGGACGACGTCGACGCTCGTCTACGCCACGTCGACCGGCATGGTGACGGCTGTGCTGTTCCCGGCGACGTTCAGTCCGGAGATCGACCCGCTCAGCGGACGGATCCACCAGTACGCCAGCGTCGTGGCGTTCGCCAGCATGCCGGCGATCGCCTGGTCGCTGTTGGAGGTCGTCCGCTCGACGCGGACCCTCGACAGGGTCGCGACGGCATTGGCGTGGCTGCTGCGCATCGCGGTCGTCAGCCTCGCCGCGTTCGCCGTCAGTTACGTCGCGGACAGACTCGCCCCCTGGCCGGTTTTCGGCACTCTCGCCGAAACCCTGCCGGTGGGTTTCACCCAACGCCTCGTTTTCGTGGTGGATTTCTGTCTGCTGGGCGTGCTCCTCGTGGCGGCGATGCAGGCGGCTCGAGCACGGTCACCCGAGACTCACCACGCCCGTAACACCCGCCAAGCCTGAAACGACAGCACGTACACAGGCGGCTACCTGATCACCGCGCAGCGACATCGGCCTGCACTGTCTACTTCGGACCTCAGTTGTCCATGGCACATTTTCCGGCCGATTCGGAAACACAACGTGTGTCTCGCGCGTTTAACGGGTAGCTGCTGCACGCAGCCGGACACGATTTTGGGGAGTGAACCGTGAACGCACACAGCCCGACCGCACCGACCCAGAACCCGCAGCCGTCGCTCCCTCGCGTGGACGAACCGGACGCCGACCAGCGTCGTCGTGCCGTGCGCGCGATCGCCTCCGCAGCGAAGGACGCCGACGACGCCGCCATGCTTCTGGAAGCCCTGGGCCTGGAGGCCGAGGAGGGCCGCACCACGCTGCCCACGCAGCGTGACCAGTGACACCAGTGACCAGGTCAGCGGTGTGGGCAGTGATGCCGGTGACGTGGCAGCGACAGGGTCAGGGTCAGGGTCACTGACAGGGTCGTCACGACGCGCGCAGTAGCTGCGCGGATGCGAACTGTTCGGACGTCGACTCGTCCACCGCATCGGGGCCGGCCTCGGGCCTGACGGAGCCCGCGGGGATCGACTCGACACAGCCGCACCCTCCGACGATGTCGCCGCAGTCGGTGGCGAGCACGTGCCGCTCGATACGGACGCTCACGCAGTCGATGTCGGTGCACTCGACGAACCCTGCCGCATGTTCCAGCAGTGTCCCGTGGCAGTGGTCGATGCCGGTCGCACAGCTCGAGCAGGTCATGAACCCTTGGTACCACCACCTGTCCGTGACCCTGCGCAGGACACGCCCTCGCCGGCCGAGTGCCCGGCCGACCTCCGCGGCGCGCTCCGCACGCGGCGGCCCACGCGGGACTACGCCGACTTGCGTGACGACTTCGCCGAGCCGGACTTGGACGCCGTGGAATTGGATGCACCGGACTTCGCCGAGTCGGCCTTCGACGAACCCGACTTGGACGCACCGCCCTTGGAGGCACCGCTCTTGGACGCACCGCCCTTGGACGCACCGCCCTTTGCGGAGCCGGATTTGGCACCGCCCGAACGGCTGCCGCCGGACTTCGCCCCACCGGACTGACTCGAGCCGGACCTGCTCGACGCGGTGCCCGATGAACGAGCGGACTTCCCGGACGTCGACGCGTCGCCGGAGTCGCCCGAGCCATCGGAGTCGCCCGAGCCATCGGAGTCGCCGGAGCTGTCGGAGCTGTCGCCGCGAGCCTCTTTCGCCGCGGACACGCTCGCCTGCAGCGCGGACATCAGGTCGGTCGCCCCGGTGTCCGCCTCGACGGCGGGCGCAGGTGCGGTCTCCTTGCCCTCGATCTTCGACTCGATCAGCTGGTTGAGCGCCGCGCGGTAGCTGTCATGGTACTTCTCCGGTTCGAAGACGCTGTCGGAGAGCGAGTCGATGAGTGAGCTCGCCATCGACATCTCCTGCGAGCGCACCTCCGGCGGATCCTCGCCGAGGAACGGGAAGTTGACCTCCCTCACCTCGTCCGGCCACAGCATCGTCGTGAGCACCATGACGTCGGAGACGACCCGCAGCACGGCGAGGGACTCCCGCTGCCGGATGGCCACCTTCGTGATCGCCACCTGGCCCGACTTGTGGAGGGCATCCCGGAGCAGCACATAGGGCTTGACCGCCGCCTTCTGCGGCTCGAGGTAGTAGCTCTTGTCGTAGTAGATCGGGTCGATGGATTCGAGCGGGACGAACTCCTGCACGTCGATCGACTTCGAGGTCGAGACGGGCAGCTCGGCCAGTTCCTTGTCGGTCAGGACGACCATGCCGCCGTCCGAGAGCTCGTAGCCCTTCGCGATGTCGGCGTACGGCACTTCCTCGCCGTCCACCGTGCACACCCGCTTGTACTGGATCCGCCCACCGTCGGCCTCGTGCACCTGCCGCAGCGTGATGTTCTTGCTCTCGGTCGCTGCGTACAGGTGGATCGGAATCGTCACGAGCCCGAAGGACACTGCACCCTTCCACATGACGCGCATACCGGGAACGGTACGCGTTTTCGCAGTTCATCGATACTTCTTCACCTCCCCACCCTGCGCTCGAGGGCCTCGCGTCGCGCCTGTTGCACCTGCGCGTTGAGCTCGTCGACCTGCTCGGCGAGCTCGGGACGCGTCGCGTGGAGCGGCTCCGCCACGGCCGCCAACGGTTCCAGGAGCGCGACCGGGTCGTCCTCACCGAGTCGCCGGTACACCACGTCGACCTTGAGTCGTGTCGACTCGTCGGCCGGCTCCACCGCACTGACCATGGCGGCGAGTGTGCGCACCGCCCCGGAGTTGGCCTGGGCCCACGCACGGACCGCTCGTTCGCCCGCGCGACGGTCACGTTCGGCCTGCACCCGGCCGTCGGCCGTCGTGGCACCAGCGCCGACGCCGGCGCCGCCGACACCGTCACCACTCCCGGCGCCGGCCCGGCCGTGCTCGGGCTTCCGCAGCCGGAGGTACCTCCTTTCCGCAGCCTGCCGGCTGGCCACGCCGAGCGCGGGCGCCAGATCAGCCCAACTCGCCCCGTGCCGCCGGGCCGCACCGATGAGCCTCGGCTCCCAGTCGGCGAGCTCGTCGCGCAACGCGCGCAGGGACTCCAACGCCGCGAGGATGTCGTCCACAGCAACATCCCCGGCGCCGGTATCACCGTTCACGCCGTCGTCGGCAACCCGCTCGACCGTCGTCCGAAGGCTCGCATATCCATCCACGACGTCAACGTAACGACGACAGCAGCCACTTGTCAACGGATCGACGACGTAGTACAAAGGATCGCAGCACGCCGATCGGAACAGGCGGGCCGGAGCAGTGGACCGGAACCACGGGCCGGAACGGCGAGCGGAGCAACGCACACGCGGACCCATCAGTGCAGCAGAGGCACCTGGTTTGGGGTTGACGACCACAGGCCGGGCCGCAGTAAAGTTTCTCTTAACGGTATTCAGCTTCCGCAGTGCGAAATTCAGTGCGAATCGATGAAGGCACGGACGTGGAAGGAGAGCGACGATGCTCGACCCAGCAACGCATGACGCGCTGGTTGCCGCGGTCGGACCGGAGAACGTTCTGTCCGATCCGGTACAGCTCCGCAGTTACGAATGCGACGGGCTGACCGGCTTCCGTCAGGCGCCCTCGCTGGTCGTGCTGGCGCGCGACACCCGCGGGGTGGCGGCCGCGGTGCGGGCCTGTCACCGGCACGGCGTCCCCTTCGTCGCACGAGGAGCCGGTACCGGACTGTCCGGCGGGGCGATGCCCGTCGCCGACGGCGTGGTCATCTCCCTGCAGCGTATGCGTCGGGTCCTCGAGATCGACCCGCTCGACCGGCGGGCCGTGCTCGAACCGGGTGTCACGAACCTGGACATCACCAAGGCCGCCGCGCCGCACGGGCTCTACTTCGCGCCGGACCCGTCGAGTCAGCAGGTGTGCACCATCGGCGGCAACGTCGCCGAGAACTCCGGCGGGGCGCACTGCCTCAAGTACGGCTTCACGACGAACCACGTGCTGTCGATGACGGTGGTGCTGCCCGATGGGGAGATCGTCACCCTCGGCGAGGACAGCGGCGAGCAGCTCGGGCCCGATCTGCGTGGGGTGTTCATCGGTTCCGAGGGCACGCTCGGGATCGTCTGCGAGATCACGGTGCGGCTGCTGCGCGCCCCGGAGACCGTTCGCACCCTGCTCGCCGACTTCCCGTCCGTGACCGATGCCGGCGAGGTGGTCAGCGACCTGGTCGCCGCCGGCATCATCCCCGCGGCCGTCGAGATGATGGACAACCTCGCGATCCAGGCGGCGGAGAAGGCCGTGGCGGCCGGCTACACGCTCACGACCCCGGCCGCGCTCGTCGTCGAGCTCGACGGCCCGGAGGTCGAGTGCAGCGCGCAGTTCGACCAGGTCAGGCAGATCTGCGAACGGCACGGATGCACCCGGTTGCACATCGCGGACACGGCCGAGGAACGCGCAAAGATCTGGAAGGGTCGCAAGGCCGCGTTCGCGGCCGTCGGCCGGATCAGTCCCGACTACATCGTGCAGGACGGCGTCGTCCCGCGGACTCGGCTCGCGGAGGTGCTCGGGCGGATCGAGGACATGGGCACCGGCGCCGGCCTGCGCGTGGCCAACGTGTTCCACGCGGGCGACGGCAACCTGCACCCCTTGGTGTTGTTCGACGAGGACGCGGGCGAACTCGAACGCGCCGAACAGCTCTCCACCGACATCGCCGAACTCTGCGTGGAACTGGGCGGCTCGCTGTCCGGGGAGCACGGCATCGGCACCGACAAGGCCTGTTCGATGCCGCGGATGTTCGGCGAGGACGACCTCACGACCATGGATCGGGTCCGCGGCGCGTTCGACCCGCACCGACTGTGCAACCCGGGCAAGCTCCTGCCGACACCACGGCTGTGCGGGGAGCAGCCGGGACGGTACCGACCGCACCCACTGGAAGAAGCCGGGGTGATCGAGCGCCTATGACCACGACACTGACACCGACCGACCTGAGTTCGGCCGGCGAGGCCATGGCCAAGAGCGAAGGCACGGTGCGCATCCAGGGCGCCGACACCGCGCACGGGTGGGCGGGCACGCCCGGACGAGCCGACACCGTCCTCGACACCACCGGACTGACCGGGCTGCTGGCCTACAACCCGGCGGACATGACGATCTCGGTGCTGGCGGGCACACCGCTGGAGACCGTCCAGCGGCAGGTCGCACGCCACGGCCAACGTGTCGCGTTCGACGCCGCACGCGTCCGCCGCGGCGCCACGGTCGGCGGCCTCATCGCGACGGCGGACTCCGGACCGCTCGCACCGGCCTACGGGTCGCTGCGCGACCTGGTGATCGGAGCGACGGTCGTCCTCGCCGACGGGACGATCGCGCGCACCGGCGGCCACGTGATCAAGAACGTCGCCGGATACGACCTGACGAAGCTCCTCCACGGTTCCTACGGTGCGTTCGGCCTGCTCGCCGAAGTCGTCCTCCGGTTGCACCCGCTCACCACGCACCGCACGGTCCGCCGGACCTGCACCCTCGACGAGGCGATCGGCCACACGCGAACCCTCATGGCGTCCGCGCTGGAACCGGTGAGCCTGGAATGGGTCGCGGGAACGCTCCTGGCACGGATCGAAGGCACCACCGCGGGCACCGATGCGCGAGCAGCCGACCTCGCGGACCTGATCGACGGCACCGTGCTGCCCGAGGACGAGGCCGCAACCGAATGGGAGCGGCACGCGGCACTCGTCGACGGCGCAACCGTCCGTCTCGGCTGCCGTCCCAGCCGGTTGGCCGAGGTGCTCGCCGACCGTGCCGGACCGGTGGTCGCCGGCCTGGCCAGCGGCGTCGCCACGGTGACCGCGCCCGGCACCGAGATCGACGACCTGCACGACCGGGTCACCGCCGCAGGCGGCACATCGGTGACGCGTCACCGGCCGGACGGCACCGGACGGGCATGGGGGCAACGCCCGTCGGCACTCGGGGTCGTCCGCGCACTCAAACACGAACTCGACCCCGATCGACGCCTGTGCAGCGGCAGGTTCGAATCGTGGCTCGAACCGGCCGACACCACCAGTTCAGCAGTTCCCCGGACCGAGACGACCCAGGAGGAGCGCACGTGACGGACTCGAGCTTCGACGCCACCCACCCGCCGTCGCGGGAACTGCTCAACGAATGCGTCCACTGTGGATTCTGCCTGCCGACGTGTCCCACGTACCAACTGTGGGGCGAGGAAATGGACTCCCCGCGCGGCCGCATCTACCTGATGGACCTCGCCGAACGCGGGGAGATCGAGCTGGAAGGCGCCTTCACCGAGCACATGGACGCATGCCTCGGCTGCATGGCGTGCGTGACGTCGTGTCCGTCCGGTGTGCAGTACGACCGGCTGTTGGAGGCGACCCGGCCGCAGATCGAACGGAACGTGCCCCGGCCGAAGTCCGATCGCTGGTTCCGGAACGGCATCTTCGCACTGTTCCCGTATCGACGAAGGCTGCGGGCCGCTGCGGTCGCGGGCGCGATCTACCAGAAGACGGGCCTGGCGAAACTCGCCGAACGGGTGCTGCCACCACGGTTGCGCGCCGCGCAGGCGCTCATGCCGGAGGTGAAACTGAACTCGGCGTTCGCCGCGCTGCCCCGACGCGTACGACCGGAAGGCGAGGTGCGCAGGCGGGTCGCGTTGCTGTCGGGATGCGTGCAGGACGTGTTCTTCCACGAGGTCAACGTCGCGACACAGCGCGTACTCGCGGCGGAGGGCTGCGAGGTGCTGACCCCGCGCGACCAGGGATGCTGCGGCGCCCTCGGACTGCACGCCGGGCGTGAACAGCATGCGCGCGACCGCGCGAAACGCACGATCGCGACGTTCGAGGAGCTGCCCGTCGACGACATCGTCGTGAACGTGGCCGGATGCGGATCGTCGATGAAGGAGTACGTCCACCTGCTCGCCGACGATCCGGAATGGACAGACCGTGCACAGGCGTTCAGCGCCAGGGTGCGGGACGTCAGCGAAGTGCTGGCCGAGCTGGAGCCACGAGCCGAACGACACCCCATCGACGCCACGGTGGCCTACCACGACGCCTGCCATCTGGGGCACGCACAGGGAATCCGGGCGCAGCCGAGGTCGGTGTTGCGCACGATCCCGGGGATCCGGCTCGTCGATCTGCCCGAGGCCGAACTGTGTTGCGGCTCGGCGGGGATCTACAACATGGTCCAGCCCGAACCGGCCGAGGAACTGGGGCGGCGCAAGGCGGACAACATTCGGGCGGTCGATCCCGACCTGTTGGTCACAGCGAATCCGGGCTGCCTACTGCAGATGCGGCGCTATCTGGAGGACGTGCCCATGATGCATCCGGTGCAGCTGTTGGACGCCTCGATCCGAGGAGAGTCGCGATAGCGGCCGGCGCCCCGTCAGAGGGTCGAGTGCGCCAGGTCGTACTGGTACATGACGTGCTCGACCAACGTGATCAGCACGTCCTTGGCGGATGCCCGCTGCCGCGCGTCGCAGAGCATGAGCGGCACGTTCGGGGCGACGTCCAGCGCATGCCGAACCTCCTCGGCCGTGTACTTGTGGGCGCCGTCGAAACAGTTGACGCCGACGATGAACGGCACACCGCGGCGTTCGAAGAAGTCCACGGCCGGGAACGAGGTCTCCAGGCGCCGCGGATCGGCCAGCACGACCGCACCGATGGCGCCCTCGGCCAGCTCGTCCCACATGAACCAGAACCGGTCCTGCCCGGGTGTGCCGAACAGGTACAGGATCAGTTCCGGGCTGATGGTGATACGGCCGAAGTCGAGCGCGACCGTGGTGCTGACCTTCGACTCGACCCCGGTCAGGTCGTCGACCCCGGCGGAGGCCGAGGTGATCGCCTCCTCCGTACGCAGCGGCGGCACCTCGCTGACCGACCCGACCAGGGTGGTCTTGCCGACGCCGAAACCGCCGGCGATCAGCAGCTTCGCGGCAATAGCCTCGGCATCGCCGACACCGCCCGCGTCACCTCCGCCGTCGGCCCCTCCGGCCTCGCTAGCCCCTCTGCCGGCCCCAGCCGCATTGCCGGGTTCGAGATGTCCGGGTGTCATCGAAAACCGCCTGCGATACGTGTCGTGTCCGATTCCGTGGGAAAGTCCGCCGGCATACCGTCACCGGGGAGCAACATCTTCGCAGCAGATTCCGATCACGGATGCGGCGGCCCAAGAATCGCGAGGATCGATCACGTCCGCGGCGCGGCGGTCAACACCGCTCCCACACGTTTCACCATCATGTTCATCGAGTACGCCACCATGCCCATGTCGGCATCCGACGACGTCAACAACGCCAGGCACGCGCCGCTGCCCGCGGCGGTGACGAACAGGAACGCATGGTCCATCTCGACGAGCGTCTGGCGCACTCCCCCACCGCCGAACTGCCGTCCCGTACCGCGCGCCAGGCTCTGGAAACCGGACGCGATGGCCGACAGATGCTCGGCCTCCTCCGCCGTCATGTTGCCGGAGTTGCCCATCAGCAGCCCGTCGGAAGAGAGCACGACCGCCCTGTCGGCGCCGGCGACCTCCTTCACCAGGTCGTCCAGCAACCAGCCGAGCTCACTACCCCTGTTCGTCATCGTGGTCCTTCCCCATCCTGACGGGCACGTTGCGTGCCACGTTGGAAACCTGCGAAGCGGTCGCGCACCGCGTCCGCGTTCGGCGTTCGTCCATCTCCGCCGCCGACCGGCCGGCCCTGCCCGGGCTCCGGAGTCTCCGGCGGCGCCTCCCTCAATTGCGGAACCAGGTTCTCCTGTTTACGCCTCCTCGGCAGCGGCGGCTTGCCCTGCCCCGACACCTGGGTCGGCTGCATCGGCTGGCCGGTCTGCTGCGGCATCGGTGGTTTGCGCGGCCGCGGCGGCGGGGCCGGCTGCCGCGGCTCCGGTTGCGGTTGTGCCTGCTCACGTGCGTGTCGCCGACGCAAGGGCTCCGGTCGCCCGGCCGAGTCCGTCCCGGCATGTCCGGCAGGCCCCGCAGATGCGGCCTGGTCGGATGATCGGACGGCGTCCTGCTCGCCGGTGTCCCGTCGAGCGCTGCCGAACCACCCTCCGCCCGGTGGTGCCGGCGTTTCTGCCTGAGGTGGCTCGGCCGGAGGTTGCTCCCGCGACGTCGAACCGAGGCCCGCCAGGGTTTCGCTCACCGACGCGGCCCGCCGGCGCGGTTCGGCCGTCGACCACGGCCTGGCCACCGGACGCCGCTCACCGGTCGGACGCTGCTCGCCGGTCGGCCGCTGCTCGCCCGTAGAACGCGCGTCACCCACAGCACGCTGCTCGCCGGTCGGACGCGACTCGGCGGTCGGCGCCGCAGTGGGCGGGGTGGGCGGCGCGGTCGGTTCGGCTGTCGGCCATGCGGGTCCGACCGGGCCACCGCCGTCGGGCCGCCGGTCGACTCCCTGGCCGGGTGCCGGCGCAGGTGTCCGATCAGGCGCGGCCGGGACGGCGGGTTGCTCACCCGTGCTGCGGGTCGGCGGCTCGGCCGCCACCACGGGGAAACCGCCCGTTCCGCTGACGGAACCGAGCAGGTCGGAACCGAGACGCACGATGGCACGGGTGCCGCCGTGGATGGCCTCGCGCAGCCGCACCTGGACGCCGTGCCGCGCGGCGAGGCGCGCGACCACGAACAGGCCCAGTCGCGGTTCGTCCGAGAGCGCCATGAAGCTGAAGTCGGGAGGTTGGGCCAACAGCTCATTCAGTCGCGCGGCGTCGTCCTCCTCGATGCCGAGGCCCTGGTCCTCGATCTCGATGATCACGCCGCGACCCTCGGCCGCCTCGCCGCGCACCTGCACGCGCGAGTCCGGCGGGGAGAACGCCGTCGCGTTGTCGAACAACTCGGCCAACAGGTGGACGAGGTCTCCGACCGCCGGGCCGATCACCGTGGCCTCGGGCAGTCCGACGATGTCGATCCGCCGGTAGTGCTCGATCTCGGCGGTCGCTCCCTGCACCAGGTCGGACACCGACACCGGGTTGCGCCATCGCCGGCCGGGCTGCTCGCCACCCAGGATGATCAGGTTCTCGGCGTTCCGACGCGACCGCGTCGCCAGGTGGTCGAGCCGGAACAGCACCTCGAGCTGCTTCGGGTCCTCGAGACCGCGTTCGGCCTCGTCGAGGGCCTTGAGCTGGCGATGCACCAGGACCTGGCTGCGGTGCGCGATGTTGAGGAACACCGTGCGCGTGCCCTCGCGTACGCGCGACTCCTCGATCGCCGCCCGGACGGCGGTCCGCTCGGCCTTGGCGAACGCGTCCGCGACCTGGCCGATCTCGTCCTGCCCGTGGTCGGAGGACTTGAGGTCGACGACGTCGACGTTCTCGCCCCTGCGCACCCGCGCGACCATCTCGGGCAGCTGGTTCTCGGCCAGGTCCAATGTCTCCTCGCGGAGCCGGACGAGCCGGCGGACCAGCCAGGACGCCAGCCGCCACGCGAAGAAGATCAGCGTGCTGCCGACGAGGACGGCCGCGGCGGCGGCGATGATCGCCACGGTCAGCGTGCGGTCGGCGCGCGCCACGCCTTCGTCGGTGGCGTTGGTGCTCTGTTCGATGTAGAGCGACATGAGCGAGCCACCGACCTCGCTGGCCGCCGCGTGCCACTCCTGTTCCGACACCGGGATGCGCTGGGTGCCGCCGCCGTTGCTGATGACGGCGTCCTCGACGCTGTTCACGGTCTGCCACGCGGGACTGTTCTGCAGTTCCTCGAACTGGGCGCGCACCGACGGGATCATCGAGGCCCGCGCGAGCTGGGTCCGGTAGGCGCCGATCTCGCCCGCGTACGCCTCGAACTCCTCGTTGCTGAGCCCACCGTTGGCCCGTCCCGCGGCGGCGAGCGCGTCGGCCCGGGCCATGCCGTCGGCCGCGGTGAACAGCGGCATCGACGTGATGCGCAGGTAGGCGGTCTCGGCGTCGGGCGTCAGCCTGGCGACGCCGGTGAGTCCGGCGGCGACCGTGTCGATGATGCGGTTGTAGAACTCGTAGGCGTCCCGCAGCTCCGGACCGCCGCCCGGCGTGTTGGGGCCGTTGTCGACCTGCTGGCGGAAGATGGTGATCGCCCCGAGCTGCTCCTCGAGCTGCGAGATGCTGGCGCGGATCTCGTCGGTGGCGCCGTCGACCATGCCCTCGACGTCGCTCATGAGCCGTTCGGCCGCGGCGTCGGTGGCGTCGCGCTGCTCGGCGAGTTCGTCGGATCCGGGCGACTCGGCGACGGCCTGCAGCGTGAGGCGGCGTTCCTCACGGATCGCGCCGAAGAAGTCGACACCGGGCTGTGCGGCCTCGTGCACTCGGACGACGAAATCGCGCCCCTTGGCGGCGTCGTAGATGAGATAACCCGAGAGGACTACGCCAACCAGGAGAAGCGCCACGCTGGGTATCAGCGCCGCCGCGAGTACGCGTCCGCGCAGTGAACGCCGGGACGGCTTGGTGGCCACGCCTCAAGGCCCTTTCATCGACGCCGGATGACTGCCCAGGGCCCCCATCCCCGCTGCACATGCGGGGACGCCACCACGCCGTGTAAGCCCTACATGCGAAGCGGAGGCTATGCAGCCCGGTCGAGTGAGTCAACGCTCATAACTCACGTGGATCACCACTCTCGGCATACGCCAAGCGGACTAGCTGCCCTTTCTTCCCCCAATGGGCAACTTGATCATCACAGGACGTGACCAACGTCATGCTCCAGCCGGCGCACGACGAAGGTCTCACCCGCCCGGCGTAACCAAGCCGGGCGGAACCGCGATACGTGCTATGAGGCCCGGCCGGGAACCCGGCATCCGGCTAGCGAGAGGCAGCTTCCCAGGAGACGCGCGATGCTCAGACGTCAGATCAGTGATCACTGGCCGTCGCACCTGCTCATCGAGCGGGTGCTGTTCCTGCTGCTCGCGCTCGCCTTCGCCGCGACGGCGACGCTGCAACTGTTCCTCGCCGACAGCATGTCGGTGTGGTGGCCGATCGTGCTCGCGGTGCTGCTGGCGCTGGCCGCGCTCCTCTGCCTGTACGTCGCGGTCCGCGCGGGCGAGTCCGACAAGCACGCCGCCGACGACTGACCCGGCACCGGGCACACAAGCACCCACGGCCTCGCAAGCACCCGGCACGCAAGCGCCCGGCACGCAACGAGCTCAGCCTTCGGCGACGAGCGGCTCCAACGCCAGTTCCGGATGCGCCCGCAGCAGGATGCGCAGCGACATCTCGTCGTCGAACACGGCCAACTCGGTCCCGTCGGCCCGGTCGAGGACCTCGCTGCGGCGGCCGGCGTCGACGATGGACCGCTGTGCCGGGTCGCCGAGTCGGCGCACGGCGCTGTAGGGCAGTCGGTCGAGTTTCACGGGCGCGTTGAACTCGTGCTCCATACGGTGGGTGGCGACCTCGAACTGCATGGGCCCGACCGCGGCGAGCACGGGAGCACCGTCGCCGCGCAGGTCGGAGGTCAGCAACTGCACGACGCCCTCGGCGCCGAGCTGGTCGATACCCTTGCGGAACTGTTTGGCCTTGCTCAGGTCGGCGGGCGTGGCGACGGCGAAGTGGGCGGGCGCGAACTGCGGCAGGCCGGGGAACCGCACGGCCGGTTTGCCGGCGTAGAGCGTGTCGCCGACGCGCAGTGCCGTGGCGTTGACCAGACCGATCACGTCGCCGGGAAACGCGGTGTCCACAGTGGAACGTTTCTGACCGAACACCTGCTGCACGTACTTGGTGGCGAACGGACGGTTCGTCGTCGCGTTGGTGACGACCATGCCGCGTTCGAACATCCCGGAGCACACGCGCGCGAACGCCACCTGATCGCGGTGTGCGCGGTCCATGCCGGTCTGAACCTTGAACACGAACGCCGAGAACTCGCCGTCCAACGGCCGTGGCGCGCCGTCGACGTCCTCGCGCGGCGCGGGCCGGGGTGCGAGGTCGACGACGAGGTCGAGCAGGTGCCGCACGCCGAAGTTCAACACCGCGGCGCCGAACAACACCGGGGTCGCGCTGGCGTCGTGGAACTTCGCCTCGTCGAACTCGCCACCGGATTCGAGGAGCAGTTCGTACTCCTCGCGCGCGGTGGTCCAGTCCTGCCCGACCTCGGCCTCGGCCTGCTCCGACGACAGGTGCTCCTCGGGGGCCGCCGTGGCGCCGCCGGCGGTGCGCGCGTAGCGGACGTACTCGCCGGTCGGCACGTCGAGCACGCCCTGGAAGTGTCCGGGGGTGCCGACGGGCCAGGTCAGCGGCATGGGCTGCAGGCCGATGCGTTCGACCAGCTCGTCGCACAGTTCGAGAGCCTCACGGCCGGGCCGGTCCCATTTGTTGATGAACGTGAGGACGGGGATGCCGCGGTGCCGGCAGACGTCGAACAGCTTCAGCGTCTGCGGTTCGAGGCCCTTGGCGGCGTCGAGGAGCATGACGGCGGAGTCGACGGCCGACAGCACGCGGTAGGTGTCCTCGGAGAAGTCGGCGTGCCCGGGGGTGTCGAGCAGGTTGATGACGCAGTCGCGGTACTCGAACTGCAGCGCCGCCGACGTGATCGAGATGCCGCGCGCCTGCTCCATCGCCATCCAGTCGGACACGACGCCCTGCCGGCCGCCCTTGCCGTGGACGCGCCGGCCTCGGAGATCACGCGCGCGTGCAGCGCGAGCGCCTCGGTGAGGGTCGATTTACCCGCGTCGGGGTGGCTGATGACAGCGAAGGACCGCCTGCGCTGTGCCTCGCTCAGAGTGGACACGATCCCCCAGGCTACTCCTTCGGCGGGTGACACCCAGATCGAGAACATGTTCTACTTGCGGGATGCGTCATGGCATCGTGTTGTTCACGAGCGACCGCGGTATCGCGCCCGCCTCCGCGGCGCGGCTGGCCGAGGAGGCCGGGTTCACGTCGTTCTACGTTCCCGAGCACACGCACATCCCCATTCGCCGTGCTGCGGCGCATCCGCGGACGGGCGATGCGTCACTTCCGGACGATCGGTACGTGCGCACCCTGGACCCGTGGGTCGCGCTCTCGACGGCGGCGGCCGTCACCTCGCGCATCCGGCTCGGCACGGCGGTGGCGCTGCCGGTGGAACACGATCCCATCGCGCTGGCCAAGACGATCGCCTCGCTCGACCACCTGTCGGGCGGTCGGGTCACGCTGGGTGTCGGATTCGGCTGGAACACCGACGAGCTGGCCGACCACGGCGTTCCGCTGAAGCGGCGCCGCACGATGTTGCGGGAGTACGTGGAGGCGATGCGGGCGTTGTGGACCCAGGACGAGGCCGCCTACGAGGGCGAGTTCGTGTCGTTCGGGCCGAGCTGGGCGTGGCCGAAACCGCCGGCAGGCGACGTGCCGGTGCTGGTCGGCGCCGCCGGCACGGAACGGACGTTCGACTGGATCGCCCGCACGGGGCAGGGCTGGATCACCACGCCGTTGGAGGGCGATCTCGCCGCGAAGGTGCAGGCCCTGCACACCTCGTGGCGGGAGGCGGGCCGCGCGGGCACGCCGGAGGTGGTCGCGCTGGCCGGCAAACCCAATCTCGAGGAGCTCGACGAGTGGGCCGCCGCCGGCGTCACCGAGACGCTGTTCGGCCTGCCGGATCGCGACGAGGACGAGGTCGCCGACTACCTGACCCGCCTCGCCGACACGCTGACCCAGCGCTGAGCGGTTTTCGAACCCGGGCGAGGGGTATTCCTTCTCTCCGGTGGGTTGTGGCCAGTTGCGACCACCGGAGCCGGGGACCCGCCGCCGTCGGGGGCGGCGGGCCCTCCCACGCCCTACTTGACGGCCATCTCGCCGAGTTCGGACCAGTCGTCCTGGTCGACGGTCGTGTTGATCACCCGCGGCGTCTCCTGCAGGTACGGCGGCAACATCTGCTGCGCGGCCTTGAAGTGCGACGAGTTGACGTGCTCGCCGCCCGCGTCGCCGTCCCGGAACGCCTCGACCAGCACGTACTCGTTGGGGTCGTTGAGGCTGCGCGACCACTCGAACCACAGACAGCCGGGCTCGGCCCTGGTGGCGTGCGTGAACGCCTTCGAGATCTCGGGCCACCGGTCGGCGTGCTCGGGCTTCACCCGGAACTTCGCGGTAATGAAGATCATTCGCTTCCTCCTGGATCAGGCGTGGGGACGACTGCGGCCAGGCTAGGCGACACCGCACGTTCCGGCTGGGGCGCCGGGCCCCGGCCCTCACCCCAGGACGGCGAGTTCGTCGTCGGTGAGCAGCCGGGAGCGGATCAGGAACCGCACCCCTTCCGGGGCTTCGAGGGAGAACCCGCTGCCCCGGCCCTGCACGACGTCGATCGTGAGGTGCGTGTGCTTCCAGTACTCGAACTGCGAACGCGACATCCACACCGGCACGGGGTCGTGCACCCCGGCGACGTCGAGGTCGCCGAGGTGCACGTCCGCTGCTCCGGTACGGAACTCACCGGCCGGATAGCACATCGGAGCGCTGCCGTCGCAGCATCCACCGGACTGGTGGAACATCAACGGCCCGTGCACGTCGGCCAGTCGCCGCAGCAGATCCGCCGCGGCCTCGGTGAGATCCACCCTGTTCATCGTCAGAAGAATCCCTGCGCATCGGGTGAGTACGACACGAGCAGGTTCTTCGTCTGCTGGTAGTGGTCGAGCATCATCCGATGGTTCTCCCTGCCGATGCCGGACTGCTTGTACCCGCCGAAAGCTGCGTGTGCCGGGTAGGCGTGGTAGCAGTTCGTCCACACGCGACCCGCCTGGATGTCACGGCCCGCGCGGAAGGCGGTGTTGCCGTCGCGCGACCAGACACCGGCACCGAGGCCGTACAGCGTGTCGTTGGCGGTCTTGATCGCGTCGTCGTAGTCGTCGAAGGACGCCACCGACACCACCGGACCGAAGATCTCCTCCTGGAAGACCCGCATCTTGTTGTCCCCGGCGAACACCGTCGGCTGGACGTAGAAACCGCCGGACAGTTCACCGCCGAGATCGGCCTTCTCACCACCGATGAGGACCTTCGCGCCCTCCTGCTTGCCGATGTCGATGTACGACAGGATCTTCTCGAACTGATCGTTCGAGGCCTGGGCGCCGATCATCGTGTCGGTGTCGAGCGGGTTGCCCTGCTTGATCTGCTCGACCCGGGCGACACCGTCGGTGACGAACCGTTCGTAGATCGACGACTGCACCAGCGCACGTGATGGACACGTGCACACCTCGCCCTGGTTGAGGGCGAACATCGCGAAGCCCTCCTGTGCCTTGTTGTAGAAGGCGTCATTTGCGTCGGCGACGTCGGAGAAGAAGATGTTCGGACTCTTTCCGCCCAGCTCGAGCGTCACCGGGATGATGTTCTCGCTGGCGTACTGCATGATCAGCCGGCCGGTCGTGGTCTCACCGGTGAAGGCGACCTTGCGGATGCCGGGATGCTGGGCCAGCGGCTTGCCCGCCTCGACACCGAAGCCGTTGACGATGTTCACCACGCCGGCGGGCAGCAGGTCGGCGACGAACGACAGGAGGACGTGGATCGACGCGGGGGTCTGTTCCGCGGGCTTGAGCACCACGCAGTTGCCCGCGGCCAGTGCCGGGGCCAGCTTCCACGTGGCCATGAGGATCGGGAAGTTCCACGGGATGATCTGGCCGACCACGCCGAGCGGTTCGTGGAAGTGGTAGGCGACGGTGTCGGCGTCGATCTGCGAAATGCCGCCCTCCTGGGCGCGAATGGCGCCCGCGAAGTACCGGAAGTGGTCGATGGCCAGCGGGATGTCGGCAGCGAGCGTCTCGCGTACCGGCTTGCCGTTCTCCCAGCTCTCGGCGACTGCCAGGGCCTCGAGGTTGGCCTCCATCCGATCGGCGATCTTGTTCAGCAGCCCCGCTCGCTCTGCAGGCGAGGTGCGACCCCACGCATCGGCGGCACCGGTCGCCGCGGCGACGGCCCGGTCGACGTCGTCGGAGGTGCCACGCGCAATCTCGGTGAAGACCGCACCGGTGACCGGTGTCGGATTCTCGAAGTACTGGCCCTTGGCCGGCGGAACGTACTGGCCGCCGATGTAGTGGTCGTACCGCGACTCGAACGCGACGACGCTGCCCGACTGCCCAGGTGCGGCGTAAGTGGTCATCCGATGGAGCCTCTCTGCTCGATGGAACGCTGTGCGAAGCAGTACTGCGCTTGGTGCCCGGACGCTAGGGCCGCGGACGTTGCAGGCCCGTTGCACGGCGCGTCCGCCCGAATGCCCGTCCTTGCCCCGGGGTGTACGACCGAGGCATGCTCAGAGGACGGCCCGGCGTGACCTGCCGGTTTCGCCGAGCCGCGTCCGCACCTGCCGTCATCGTTGCCGCGGAGTGCCCATGGCTGTCGAACCCGCCCGAGACGCCGTTCTCACGACGTCCGACCCGCTGGAGCTGCAACATGCGCTGAAACGGCTCCGGGACGCGACCCTCGGCGGCGAACGGTCACCGGACGCGCCACGCACCGTCATTTCCGAGTCGTGGCAACGGTCGTTGGCGGCGAAGGTCGACCCGGACGACTACCGCCCACCGGAGGTGTACGACTTCGACGAGGTGTCCCAGGTGCGGGCGGACCATCCGTTGCACGCCGTGCTGACCCCGCTGCGGGAGCTGCTCGTGAGCATCTCCGACGAGTCGCAGCACATCACGATCGTCACCGACGCCGACGGCACGATCTTGTGGCGCGAGGGGCCGTCGGCGCTGTGCGGCGTCGCCGACCACGTGGGCCTGCGCGAAGGTACGCGCTGGTCCGAACAGGCGATCGGGACGAACGCGATGGGTACCGCCCTCGCCGTGGACGCCCCGGTGCAGATCTACTCCGCGGAGCACCTGGTGCGCACCTACCACTCGTGGACGTGCGCCGCGGCTCCGATCCACGACCCGGACACCGATCGTGTGCTGGGCGCCATCGACATCAGCGGCAGGCTCGACACGCTGCATCCGGCGATGGTGTCGCTGGTCAACGCGACGGCGCAGGTGGCCGAGAACCACCTGCGGATCAGGATGGAACAGCAGGACGAGCGGATGCGTGCACGGAACATGCGGCATCTCGAGCGCCTGGGCGGCGAGTCGGCGGCTCTTCTCGCACCGTCCGGGAGGGTCATCGCGGCCAACCCGATCGGAGGATTTCCGCGCCGGATCGACCTCGACGACCCCACCGCTTCCCCGCCCGACTCCGACCGGGTCGACGTCGGCGGCCGCGAGGCCCTTCTGGAACCCCTGGCGGGCGGCTATCTGCTCCGTTTCGCCCGTTCCTCGGCTCCGCGGAGGCGGCCGGCGGTGACGTTGTCGCTCCTCGGATCGGCACCCGAGGCGTCGCTCGACGGACGAGTCATCCCGCTCACGCTGCGCCGAGCCGAGATCCTCGCCCTGCTCGTACTCCATCCCGGCGGCCTGACCGCGACCAGCTCGCGATGCATCTGTACGGCGACGACGGCAACCCGACCACGGTCCGCGCCGAGGTGCACCGGCTCCGGGCCGAGCTCGGCGGAGCGCTGCTGGCCAAGCCGTACCGACTGGCGGCCGATATCGACGCCGACTTCGTGCGCGTACGGGATGCGCTCGCAGCGGGCGACGTCGTCGGCGCGGCCACGACCGCCACCGCCCCGCTGCTGTCCCGCTCGGAGTCGCCCACGATCCGGGCCGAGCGCGATCAGCAGACCGCCGCGCTGCGCAAGGCCGTGCTCGACAGTCGAGACGCGCACGCGCTGTGGGCATTGGCGGAGACCGAACCCGGCCGGGACGACATCGAGGTGTTCGAACAGCTCGGTCGCGTGCTGCCCCACGCGGACCCGCGCCGGCCGGTCGTCGACGCTCGGCTGAACTGGCTGCTCGGCAATGAGGACACATCATGAGTGCAACGTCGCTGCAACGTCGGCGCACCTAGTTTCGACCTCGAAACCGACTTCAACGACGAAGGCAGGTGGTGGCGGTGACGCTTCCCGACCAGGTGGAACTCGACCCGGCCCGCGACTACCCGCTCGCGGCCAACCGGCCGGAACTCCTCCGGACGCCGACCGGCAAGCCGATCGACGACCTGACGATGCAGGCGGTCCTGTCCGGCGAGGTCGCCGCCGAGGACCTGCGCATCTCGCCCGACACGCTTCGACTTCAGGCGCAGATCGCCGAGCGGGTCGGCCGCACCCAGCTTGCCCGCAACTTCCGCCGCGCCGCCGAGCTCACGGCCTTGCCCGACGAACTCGTGCTGTCGATCTACAACGCGCTGCGACCCAACGCCTCCACGCGACAGCAGCTGGTCGACATCGCCGACCGCCTGGAGAACGAGTACGCCGCCACGTTGTGCGCGCAGCTGGTGCGGGAGGCCGCCGACGTGTACGAGCGTCGCGACATCCTCGCCGACCCGAGCTGATCCGCCACCCGCCGACAAGGAGGTCCGGCCATGACCGCGGAACCGCTTCCTGCTTCAACCCCATCGTCCAAGCGAACGGAGATCCTCGAGGACCGACCCGTCAACCTCGACGGGTTCGTCGAGGAATGGCCCGAGGTGGGCATGGTCGCGATGGACAGCCCGTACGACCCGACGCCGAGCGTGCGCGTCGCCGACGGCGTCATCGTCGAGATGGACGGCAAGCCGCGGGCCGAGTTCGACTTCCTCGACCAGTTCATCGCCGACCATGCGATCGACGTGTCGGCGACCGAACGTGCGATGGCCCTCGGGCCGGTCGACATCGCGCGCATGCTCGTCGACCCGGCGGTGACGCGTTCCGAGGTCGTCGAGATCGCCGGTGGACTCACCCCCGCGGCACTGCTCGAGGTCGCCAAGACGATGAACGTCGTCGAGATGATGCAGGCGCTGCAGAAGATGCGTGCCCGGCGCACGCCCGCGAATCAGGCACATTCGACGAGCGCCCGGGACAATCCGGTGCAGGTCGCCGCCGAGGCCGCCGAGGCTTCACTGCGCGGGTTCCGGGAACTGGAGACGACCCTGGGCGTGGTGCGCTACGCACCGCTCGTGGCCATCGCGCTGCAGGTCGGTTCGCTGGCCGGGACTCCGGGGGCCCTGACGCAGTGCGCGCTCGAGGAAGCCACCGAACTCGAGCTCGGCATGCGCGGCATCACCGCGTACGCCGAGACGATCTCCGTCTACGGCACCGAGCCCGTGTTCTGCGACGGGGACGACACACCGTGGTCGAAGGCGTTCCTGGCCTCGGCGTACGCCTCACGCGGGATCAAGATGCGCTTCACCTCCGGCACCGGATCCGAGGTGCAGATGGGCAACGCCGAGGGCAAGTCGATGTTGTACCTGGAGATCCGCTGCATCCTCGTCGCCAAGGGCGCGGGTGTGCAGGGCCTGCAGAACGGGTCGATCAGCTGCATCGGCGTCCCGGGTGCGGTGCCGGCCGGCATCCGCGCGGTCCTCGCGGAGAACCTGATCGCCAGCACGGTCGACCTGGAGTGCGCGTCGGGCAACGACCAGTCTTTCTCCCACTCCGACATGCGGCGCACCGCCCGCCTGCTGCCGCAGTTGCTGCCGGGCACCGACTTCGTCTGCTCCGGCTACTCGGCCGTGCCGAACTACGACAACATGTTCGCCGGGTCCAATCTGGACTCCTCGGACTACGACGACTGGAACACCATCCAGCGCGACCTGCAGGTCGACGGTGCACTGCGGCACGTTCCCGAGGCCGAACTCCTCGCCGCACGCAGCCGTGCCGCCCGCGCCTTGCAGGCGGTGTTCGCCCAGCTCGGACTGCCGACGATCACCGACAAGGAGGTCGAGGCCGTCACCTACGCGCACGGCAGCCAGGACCTGCCGATGCGCGACGTGCTCGAGGACCTCAAGGCAGCCCAGTCGGTGATGGATCGTGGCATCACCGGACTCGACGTGATCAAGGCACTCGAGGCGTCCGGCCACAGCGACATGGCGCGAACCCTCCTGGCCGTGCTGCGGCACCGCGTGTCCGGCGACCTGCTGCACACGTCGGCGATCCTCACCTCGGAACTGGAGACGCTGTCGGCGGTCAACGACGCCAACGACTACGCAGGTCCCGGCACCGGCTATCGCCCGTCGGGCGAACGCTGGGACGAGATGAAACGGCTGCGCCACGTCGTCAGTGCACGCAACCCCGAGACCGAAGTCGGCTGACCGAGAAGGGACCTGGGCCATGACCAGTACGGAGGCGCAGACGATGCGGGTCCTCGACGCCGTGGAACGGGGCGAGGCCGCGGTAGGGACCCGCCCGGACGAGGTGGTCATCGGGATCTCACCGGCGTTCGGCGACTTCTTCACCCGGACGATCGTCGACGTCCCTCACGCCGAGGTGCTCCGTGAACTCCTGGCCGGTGTCGAGGAGCAAGGTGTCGGCGCACGGGTGATCCGCTACCGCGGCGGCTCGGACCTCGCCGTCATCGCGCACACGGCCGCGCGACTGTCCGGTTCGGGGATCGGTATCGGTGTGCTGTCGCGCGGCACGACGATGATCCACCAGAAGGATCTCGTCCGGCTGTCGAACCTGGAGTTGTTCCCGCAGGCACCGCTGCTGGACCCGGAGACGTTCCGCAAGGTCGGCCGCAACGCGGCACGCTATGCCAAGGGCGAGTCGCCGGAACCCGTGCCGGCGCGCAACGACTACATGGCTCGGCCACGATGGCAGGCCAAGGCCGCGCTGCTGCACATCAAGGAGACCGAGTTCGTGACCCCCGGGGCGGCGCCGGTCGAACTGGACGTGCGGATCCGCCTCGCCGACGCTGGATGACGGCGGGAGGGGCGGCGCGCGACGGCACGGAGCTCGTCGTCGGCGTCGATATCGGGAACTCCACGACCGAGGCCTGCCTGGCCGAGATCGGCCCGAGCGGACCGCGCTACCTGGGCGGGGCCCTGGCGCCGACCTCGGGGGTGAAGGGCACGGCCGAGAACGTGCCCGGCGTGGTGAAGGTGGTCCACGAGGCGCTGTCGGCGGCGGGCCGCTCGGCCGACGAGCTCACGACCGTGCTGGTCAACGAGGCCACGCCGGTGATCAGCGGCCTGGCCATGGAGACGATCACCGAAACGATCATCACCGAGTCGACGATGATCGGGCACAACCCGGACACCCCCGGTGGCGCCGGGCTCGGTGTGGGCACGACGGTCGCGTTCGCGGACCTGGCCGACTGCAGGCCGGGTGAGCCGGTGGTCTGCGTCGTCGGGGGCGGGGTCGACTTCGAGGACGCCGCGGCGGGGATCGACGCCGCCGTCGCGCGCGGGGTGGAGGTCGCCGGTGCCGTGGTCCGCGCCGACGACGCCAACCTGATCGTGAACCGTCTGAGCACGCCGATTCCCGTGGTGGACGAGGTGACACTCGTCGAGAAGGTCCCGCTCGGGATGCCCGCGGCCGTCGAGGTCGCCGAACCGGGGCGAACGGTACGGACGCTGTCCAACAGCTACGGCATCGCCACGCTGTTCGAGCTCACCCCGGAGCAGACGCGGATGGTCGCTCCGGTCGCGCGGGCGCTCGTGGGCAACCGGTCGGCGGTCGTGGTGCGCACCCCCCGCGGGGATATCGCCGACCGGCGCATCCCGGCGGGAACGCTCACGCTGATCGGTGAGCACTCGACGCTGGCTGTGGGCATCGACGCGGGAGCCGACGAGATCATGGCGACGCTGCGCCGCGTGGCACCCCTGTCGGATGCAACCGGCGAGGCGGGTACCCACGTCGGAGGCATGCTCGCGGCGGTGCGCGACGCGATGACCGAGACGCTGGCCGACGGCCCGGTCGGACGACCCGGTGATCAGGACGTGCGGATCCAGGACGTATTGGCCGTCGACACGTTCGTCCCCCAGCACGTGACCGGGGCGCTGGCCGGCGAGTTCGCGCTGGAGAACGCGGTCGCGCTCGCGGCCATGGTGCGCACGAGCCGCGGGCCGATGGAGGCGCTCGCCGAGCAGATCCGCGCGACGCTCGGCACGGACGTCGTGGTCGGCGGGGTCGAGGCGGACATGGCCGTGCTGGGTGCGCTGACCACCCCGGGCACCGAACGGCCCGTGGCGATCCTCGACCTCGGCGGAGGGTCGACGGACGCGGCGCTGGCGATGCCGGGCGGCGACGTGACGTCGGTGCACCTGGCCGGTGCAGGCGACCTGGTGACGAAGCTGATCGACTCCGAACTCGGCCTCGAGAACCGGGACCTGGCCGAGGACATCAAACGCCATCCGCTGGCCAAATCGGAGAGCTTCTTCCACGTGCGGTTGGAGGACGGCACGGCCCGGTTCTTCGACGAACCGCTGCCCACCGACGCGTTCGCCCGCGTCGTCGTCCTGGGCGAGGAGGGTATGCGCCCGATCCCGACGCGCCATTCGCTCGAGCGGATCCGGCAGGTGCGCAGGTCGGCGAAACACAAGGTCTTCGTCGTGAACGCGGTTCGCGCGCTGGAGCGCGTCGCACCGGGCGGCAATCTGCGCGAGATCGGCTTCGTCGTCGTGCTGGGCGGGTCCGCGCTGGACTTCGAGATCCCGGATCTCATCGCCGAGGCGGTCGCGGGTTCGGGGATCGTCTGCGGAACGGGCAACGTGCGCGGCTCGCAAGGCCCGCGCAACGCCGTGGCCACCGGGCTGGTCGCCGACCACGCCGGGGGTGCCCGGTGAACCCGACCGATCGCCGCACGGAGCGGGCCCGCAGGCGGCCCCCGGCCGTTGTCCTGCGCCACCTCGGAGACCCGGGCGCGGTCGCCCGCGACGTGTGCGCCGGCCTCGAGGAGGAGGGCGTGCCGGTCGTCGTCGAGGGCGCTGTCGTCGAGAGCGCTGTCGCCGAGGGCGGGCGGTCCGGCGAAGAAGCCACCGGAGACGGCGGAAACGCGGTCAGCCTCGCCTTCGCTGCGGCACAGGCGTCGTCCTTGGGCGTCGGTATCGGCATAGCAACCGGCGTGGCGGGCAATGCGGTGTGTGTGCATCACGCCAAGCGGCCTGCCGCACGGCCGGTGCTGACGGCCGACCCCACGCAGGCCCGCTGGTGCGGGCACAACGCGGCCCGGCTGGTGGTCGGGCTGCCGTTCAAACAGCAACCCGGGACGACCCGAGAACGGATGGAGGAATCGTGGCCGCACAGCTGACCATGGACGATGCCCGGCAGGTGCTCGACGCCGCGCTCGCAAAGGCGCTCGAGATCGGACAGCCGATGAACGTCGCCGTCGTCGATGCCGGTGCCCATCTGGTGACGTTCGCCCGCCAGGACGGTGCGATCCTGGCGAGCATCGACATCGCCACGCGCAAGGCACGTACCGCTGCGCTGATGAGGATGACGACGGCGCAGGTCGGCGAGGCGGCTCAGCCCGGCGCGCCGCTGTACGGCATCGAGGGCACGAACGGCGGGCTGGTCGTCTTCGGCGGCGGCATCCCGTTGACGCGCGACGGAGAGGTCGTCGGCGCCATCGGGGTCAGCGCGGGCAGCGTCGAACAGGACACCGAGGTCGCCGAGGCGGGAGTCTCCGCCCTGCCCTGACAGACTGGCGACACCGCACATTCCGGCCGCGCGCGCAGTTGTTCCCGCCGACTTGGGCGCACTAGCGTGCCCGGTATGGCGCGCGAACCCTTCGACGACGAACGGTTGGCGGCGATGCTCGTGCACGGTCCACAACGGACACGGGTGGAGATCGTCGACCACGACCCGGAGTGGCCCCGCCGGTTCGAGCGCAGGGCGGTGCAGCTGCGACAGGTCCTGGGTGAGCGGGCGCGGCTGATCGAGCACATCGGCTCGACGTCGGTGCCCGGACTCGCGGCCAAACCGGTCGTCGACATCGTCGTGGGCATCGACGACCCGGACGACGAGGCCGCCTACCTGCCCGACCTCGAGGCCGCGGGGTACGACCTGCGCGTCACCGAACCGGGACATCGCGCGTTGCGCGCCGGCGATCCGGACGAACCGGTGAACCTGCACTGCTACGCACCCGACGACGTCGAGACGCGGCGGTACCTGGTGTTGCGCGACCACCTGCGCACCCACCCGGACGACCGCGACCTCTACGCGGACACGAAACGCGAGCTCGCCCGCCGCGAGTGGGACGACATGAACTACTACGCCGAGGCGAAGGGCCCCGTCATCCGGGACATCCTCGCCCGCGCAGGCTGGGTCGAGCCCTGACGCCTGGTCAGCCGGCTTTGGGGGTGCTGGTGAGGTAGGTGGCGGACATGTCGTCGTCGCCGTGCTCGCGGGCACCTTCGGCGAACCGGTGGCGGATGGTGCGCAGCATGGGCAGGTCGAGGTCGGCGTCGGCGGCCGCCTCGTCGATGAGCCGTGTGTCCTTGGCCGCGAGGGACAGTTTCATGGCCGGGTCGAACTGCCGGGCGATCATCGCGGTGGCCTTGGCCTGCAGGTACGGCAGGTCGAGCGCCCCGCCCGACACGGCCTCGAGGAACTGTTTCGGGTCGACGTCGAGGCCCTCGGCGAGCGCGACCGTCTCCGCGGTCGCCTCGACGACCGACGCCACCCACGCGTTCGCCACGAGCTTCAAGCGGCTGCCCGCACCGGCCTCGCCGACCCACAGCGTCCTGCTGCCGACGGCGTCGAACACCGGCTCGAGGCGTTCGCGCATGTCCTCGCCACCCGAGGCGAGGACCACGAGCTCGCCCGCCTCGGCGGGTGCCGTCGTGCCCAGCACGGGTGCGTCGACGAACGTCACGCCCGCCGTTTCGGCCAGGTCGGCGAGCCGCTGCGTGCCGTCGATGCCGACGGTGCTCATCTGCAACCACACCGCTCCGTCGGCGGCGCGGGTCAACGAGTCGTCGAGGATCTCGAGGATCACGTCGGCGTCGGCCAGCATGGTGAGCACGACGTCGACGCCCTCGGCGGCGCTGCGCACGTCGTCGCACAGCGTGACGCCCTCGGCGGCGAGTGGTTGCATCTTGTCGGGGCTGCGGTTCCAGGCCCGCACCTCGAATCCGGCGCGGGCGAGGTTGCGCGCCATGGGCAGGCCCATCAGACCGCCCGCCCCCAGGAACGCGACGCTGGTGATCTCACGATTCGACTCGGCCACGGTTCGTCCTTCCGCCGTCGACGGCCCCGTCGCACGTCCCCGGAGCCGCCGTGTGTCGTGCGCACGTGCTACTCCAATGATCAGGCGTAACGGGCGTGGGCGCCCACCGAGTTACGCCGCGGCGCCGAGCGCTCCGCCCACGACCCGGGTGGCCTCCACCAGGGCGACGGCCGCGCCCTCCTCGGTGGCCCGTTCGCCGCGCGGCGAGGTGTAGACGGCGATGACCAGTGGTGCCCGCTCCGGCGGCCACACGACGGCGACGTCGTTGGTCTCCCCCTCGGCACCCGTTCCGGTCTTGTCACCGACTACCCAGTCGGGTGGCAGTCCGGCCTTGATGCGCTCGTCACCGGTGGTGTTGCCCTTGAGCCAGTCCGCCAGGTGCCGTTGGGCCGGCGCATCGAGGCGCCGTCGAACAGCAGTGTGCGGGTGCAGTCGCCCATCGCGGCGGGCGTCGTCGTGTCGAGGGACGTGCTGCGCGTGTTGAGTTCGGGTTCCCACCGGTCGAGGCGGGTCACGCGGTCGCCGGTCTCCCGCAGGAACCCGGTCACGTGCTCGGGTCCGCCGACCTGCGCGGTCAGCAGGTTCGCCGCCGAGTTGTCGCTCTGGGTGATGGCCGCATCGCACAGTTCGGCGACGGTCATCGTCTGGCCGACGCGTTCGGCGACGACGGGCGCGTACTCCAGCACGTCCTCCTGGCGGATCGGCACGGGTTGGTCGAGCGGCACGCCGCGGCCGAGCGTGGCGGCCACGATCGGCAGTTTCGCCGTGGATGCCATGAGGAATCGTTCGCGTTCGCGGTAGCGCACGGCGAACCCGTTGCCGGTGTCGACGGCGTAGACGCCGAGCCGGCCGCCGAAACGCGTCTCGACGGCGTGCAGTTGGCCTGTGATGTCGGGGCCCTCGGGTAGCCGCGAGGGCACGCCCGCTCCTTGGGGAGGTGGTTCGGCGTCGTCGTCCGTGGTGCACGCGGCGAGTCCGGCGGCCGCGGCGGCCAGCAGTACTCCGCGACGTGTCCAGTGGTGGTCCTGCACCCTGCCAGCCTGCCACCTGCCGCGCGGACGCGCCGCTCCCGACACGGATCATCACCTCGGCGGCGCAACAGGTCGGACCTTCCGGGCGGGTTGGCCCGCTTGGCGCAGATCACGGGGCGACGGCGGGACGTCCGCGGGACACGTGACCTACCGTGGCCGTTGTGCAGATCCGCAATTTCACCGACGCCGACTGGCCCGCCGTGTGGCCGATCGTGCGCGAGGTCATCCGCGCCGAGGACACGTTCGCCGTCGCCCCCGACCTGACCTCCGAGCAGGCATACGACTTCTGGGTGGACGGCCACACGGTCGTCGCCGTGAACGACGCGGGCGACATCGCCGGCACGGCGCACATGGACGCCAACCGGCCCGGCCGCGGCGCGCACATCTCGACGGCCAGTTTCATGGTGTCGAGCGCGGCGCGCGGCCAGGGCGTCGGCGAGGCGATGGTGCGGTACGCGCTCGACTGGGCACGCGCCGAGGCTACGCCGGCATGCAGTTCAACGCCGTGGTCGAGACCAATACGTCGGCGGTGAAGCTGTACGAGCGGCTCGGGTTCCACATCGTCGGCACGGTGCCCGGCGCGTTCGACCACCCGGTGAAGGGACGAGTCGGCCTGCACATCATGTTCATCGCGTTCTGAACGTTCTGAACGTTCTCCGGCGTTTCCCCGCGGCTCAGCGGCTTCCGAGCTTCGCGAGCGTGGCGGCGAAGCGCTCGCCGATGACGCGGTGCGATTCGGGGCCGGGGTGCAGCGCGTCGGGCAGGGGGAACTCGGCGTGGTCGGCCTCGCCGTACAGCTCCTGTCCGTCCACATGGAACAGATTCGCATCGGCGCGGCCCGCGACGATCTCGCGCAGCTGCGCACGGATGACGGTGAGCGTGAGCTTGCCGGCGGCCACGTCGGCAGGGTCGCCGGTGGCGGCGAACCGGATCTCCCCGGCGCGCAGCGCGTCGACGTCGAAGGTGCCCGGTCCCGGCGTGTGCTCGTGGATGAGGCAATGCAGCGGCGAGATCACCGCGATGGGGGTGTCGGGGTGGCCGTCGCGGATGGTGTCGAGGAAGCCGTGCACGGCGGGCGTGAACGTGCGCAGCCGCATGGCGTCGCTGTTGACGAGGTTGATACCGATCTCGAGGCTGATCAGGTCGGCGGGCCGGTCGCGGATGATGCGGGCGGCGAACGGGTCGAGCATCATGGCGCCGCTGAAGCCGAGGTTGACGAGGTCGACGTCGGCGTGCCGGGCGGCGACCGCGGGCCACGTCCCGGCTGGTCCGGCGGCATTGGAGCCCTGGCTGATCGAGCTGCCGTGGCTGATCCACACCGGACGGTTCCGCGGCGTGGCCGGTGCGACGTCGGCGTCGGCGCGCAGGGCGACGAGTTCGATCGTCTCGTTGTGCGGCAGCCAGATCTCGACGTCCTTTGTGGATTCGCCTGTGGATACTCCGGTGGATTCGCCGAGTCCGTCGAACCGGATGGTGGCCACGGGTCCGGATTCGACGCGGGTGTCACCGGTCGCATGTCGACATGGACCCGGTCGCGCCGGTGGACGTCGCGTGTGCGACGGGGCGGCCGTCGACGAGCAGGTCGTACTGTCCGTCGGGGCGCGGTGGCACGCCGACGTAGCTCTTGGCCGTGCGCACGGCGTCGAGTTCGACGACGGTGGCGGCGGTGCGGAACGCCAGCCGCACCCCGGCGGGTTGCGTTTCGGCCATGGCCAGCTGGGCGCCGGGCCCGCGGCCGTCGAAGTAGCGCGTGCGGACCGACGTCGCAGCCGGTGCATCAGCACGCCGCGGTCGGTGTGTTCCAGTTCGGCGGCGCCCACGACAAGATCGTCGATGCGCGCGGCACGGAGGGTGGCTTCACTCGGCACCCCCGAACCCTAGCCACCACCCCGCCACCGAGCACGCGGTTTCCCACCGGAGCCGATCGGCGTGCCGTCGCCCTCGATGGCGCCGAAGAACGCCGGAGGCCAGGCCGCCGGAGCCGCATCTGACGCCTCGTCGGACGTCGACGCGACCACGAGCCGCCGCGCTTCGGCGACCAACCTGCGGACGTGCTCGTCCGGAAGTTCGTCCACCAGGCGCTTCAGCTCGTCGCGCTCCTGGCTGCTCATGGAGGCACGCTCCAGCGCCGCGTGACGTTACGGCTTGCGGCCGACTGCGGCGGCGATGCAGTGGGCCGCGGACGAGTGGCCGTCGAGCGGCGGGCCGTCCGGCCACCATTCGTCGTTCATGACCAGGCCCGGTTCGATCAGGTCGAGACCGTCGAGCATCTCGAGGATCTCGGAGCGCTTGCGCCAGTAGCCACGGCCGGTGCCACCTGCGCCGCGCATGATCTCCTGCACGCGCATCGCGGTTTCGGTGTGCTCGTTCTCCGGGTCGATGAAGTGCGTGAACGCGACGTACGAACCCGACGGCAGCGCGTCGATGTAGGCGCGCATCACGTCGACGGGCGGCATGCCGTGTTCGGCGTCGTGGTGGTGCAGCGTGGCGACCTGCAGCAGGCCGAGCGGGCGGGAGAAGTCGAGGAACTCGCGGACCGACTCGTTGCCGAGCACGTCGTCGGGCTCGAAGATGTCGGCGTCGAGGAAGCGGGTGTTCTCGTTCTCCTCGAGGATCGCGCGGCCGTGCGCGAGCACCACGGGGTCGTTGTCGACGTAGACGACGCGGGCGTCGTCGTTGAGGCGCTGGGCGACCTGGTGGGTGTTCTCGGCGGTCGGCAGGCCGGAACCGCAGTCGAGGAACTGGTCGATGCCCGCGCGCGTGGCGAGGAACCGCACGGCGCGGATCAGGAACATGCGGTTGCTGATCGCGATCTGCCGAACCTCGGGAACGGCCTCGTCCATGCGGTAGATCAGCTCGCGGTCGACCTCGTAGTTCGTCTGGCCGCCGATGGCGAAGTCGTAGGCACGCGCGATGCTGGGCACCGTCGTGTCGATCGTCTTCACGGTCGGCGACACGGACTCGGATTCGGCAGAAGCGGACATCTCAGACTGACCTCGCTACACACGGACGTCACGGCGGTGGGGACCTCAGACACGCAGGGTAGCCCAATCGGCGGCACCTGTGACCACCCAGCCGACATCGAGATCAACATGCCGCCCACGAACCGCACGGGGGCGATGACCCCGGCCGAGCCCTACGACAGAACCCATGAAGCGACCACTGCGACGTCATCGAGGGCGTCGGGGATTGATCGGAGCGCGCCGGTGATGGCATTCCACCTCCTGCGGCCCGACGTGGCGGGCGAACTCGGCGAGGGAACGGTTCTCGACACCTCCACGCATCCGCCGGTCGTTCACCAGCTGGAGTACGTCGTGAGCGCCTGGTTCGGATCGGACATCCTCGAGTCGTTTCCCTGTTTCGTGGTGTCGGCCGAACTGGGGACGGCACTCGAGAAGTCGGGGCTCGGGTCGTTCGAGCTCGCCGATATGCGGCTGACCGTGACACCGGAAGCCGACGAACTCCGACGCGACATGGGCGTACGCGAGTTCCCGACGTTCGTCTGGCTGAAGGTTCACGGGCAAGCAGGCGTGGACGATGTCGGCGTCGACCGACGGGCGTCCCTCGTGGTCTCCGACCGCGCGCTCGAGCTCCTCCGCCGCTTCGACCTCGACGGTTGCGACGTCGAGGAGTACGCCGGCCCTTGACGCACGCTGCCGGTCACGCCGGGGTGTGGCTGAGGATTGCGACGAGGAAGTCGGAGTTCGGTTCGAGGGGTTCGAGGTCCCAGGTGGCGAGGGCGTGGTCGGTGCGCAGGCCGGCGGCGGTGACGTCGGCGAAGAAGTCGTCGGCGGTGTAGCCACGGTCGGTTCCGAATCCGACGGCGGCCCGCCCCTCCGGCGCCAGCCACTCGCGGAATCGGCGCACGACGGTGGCGCGGGTGCTCGGCGCGAGGAACGGAATCACGTTGCCGGCGCAGACGATCAGGTCGAACGGCGTCGCGACGCCCTCGGCCGCGAGGTCCACCTCGGCGAGATCGCCGACCAGCCAACGCGGCCCCGGGTGATCCTCCTCGGCGGCGGCGATCAGCACCGGGTCGACATCCACGCCGACGACGTCGTGCCCCGCCGCGGCGAGCGCCGCCGCGACCCGGCCCGGACCGCATCCGGCGTCGAGGATGCGGGCGCCGCGCGGGGCCATCGCGTCCACCAGCCGCGCCTCACCGGCGAGGTCCTCGCCTGCGCGCGCGAGACCCCGCATCCGCTCCACATACCACTCGGAATGACCGGGATCCTCGGCCACCTTCTGCATCCAACGACTTGTCTCGACCACGGCGCCATTGTGCCCTTCCCATGCACCGCTGTGCCTGCCCAATGCGCCTGTCCGAGTCGCCGCGCGGGCCCGCGCAAGGACCGGGTGCTGCCTGTCACACCCGGCGTCGCTACCCGGCGAGGCTGACCACCGATGACTACCCAAAGTTGATCTCAAGGGACCCGACGGGGCTCGATGGTGGACGTCAACGACACCTGTCTGGCTGATTCGACTGCGCCGTTCATCGGGCAACCTGGTCGCCGCTCGACGACCACGGGCAGGAGGACGGGGACCGACGATGGCCGAATCGGCCATCCCGGAAGCGGACACCGCGGCGGACACGAGCACCGAGGCCGTCGTGCTGCTCGACGACAACGGAGACCGGATCGGCACCGAGGCGAAGTCGACGGTGCATCATCGGGACACTCCGCTGCATCTGGCGTTCTCCGCCTACGTGTTCAACCCGCGCGGCGAGCTGTTGTTGACCCGCCGGGCGGCGAGCAAGAAGACCTGGCCGCACGTGTGGACCAACAGTTGCTGCGGTCATCCCCTGCCGGACGAACCGCTGCCCGACGCTGTCGCGCGGCGGCTGTCCGACGAGTTGGGACTCACCGCCGGGCCCATCGATCTGGTCCTGCCCATGTTCCGGTACCGCGCGACGATGCCCAACGGCATCGTCGAGAACGAGTGGTGCCCGGTCTATCGGGTGCAGGTCGACGGGACACCCGTGCCGGCGCCCGACGAGGTGTCGGCCACGCAGTGGGTGGCGTGGCACCAGTTCGTCCGAGCGGTGTCCACCGGCGAGGTCACCGTCTCCCCGTGGTGCGCCGAACAACTGCGGGCACTGGCCGAACTCGACGGCGGCCCTGCCGACTGGCCGGTAGCCGACCCCACGGAACTCCCTCCCGCCGCACGCCCGCACCCATAGCCCGTAACCCGTAGCGCGAACACGGGTCACCGACGCACCCATCACCGGCCACGGACGCAGTAATCACCGACGCACCAATCACCAATCACCGGCAAATCCGACGACCGTTCGACAGCGCACAACGCGTGACACGCACAGGAGGAGAAACCGATGACCAAGTCCGCTGAATCGGGTGCAGGCGCGGAGAACCCGCAGCAGAGCCTGAGTACCGCGGCGGCGCGAAACCTCGCGACCACCACCAAGTCGACGCCGCAGATGCAGGGCATCACGTCGCGGTGGCTGTTGAAGCTGCTGCCGTGGGTTCAGGCGGACGGCGGCGTCTACCGGGTCAACCGGCGTTTGACCTACACCATCGGGGACGGCCGGATCACGTGCGTGACCTCCGGTGACGACGTCCGCGTGCTGGCGCCGGAGCTGCGGGAGCTGCGGTACCTGCGCACCTTCGACGACGACGCCGCGCTCGAAGCGCTCGCCGATCGCTTCGAGAAACGGGAGTACGAGCCGGGAGACCTGCTGGCAGAAGCCGGCAACCCGGCCAACGAACTCGTTCTGCTCGCACACGGCAAGGCGAGCAAACTCGGCACCGGCGCGTACGGCGAGCAGACCGCGCTCGAGGTGCTCAACGACGGCCGGTTCTTCGGCGAGCGCATTCTGGGTGAGGAGGTGCCCGACTGGGACTTCACGGTCAAGGCGCTCACCCCGTGCACCGTCCTGGTGCTCACCGACAGCGCGCTGGCCGAAGCGGGCGAGGCCATCACGCCGCTGCGTGAGCACGTCCGCAGGGAACGCGAGGCCGAGGACCAGCACTCCGGGTACGGCAACGCCGACGGTGAGGCGTCGGTCGAGGTGGCCTCGGGCCACGCGGGTGAACAGGCGCTGGCGGGCACGTTCGTCGACTACGAGTTGTCCCCGCGCGAGTACGAGCTGAGCGTGGCGCAAACGGTCCTGCGGGTCCACAGCCGGGTCGCCGATCTGTACAACCAGCCGATGGATCAGGTCGAGCAGCAGCTGCGACTGACGATCGAGGCCCTGCGCGAGCGGCAGGAAGACGAACTGGTCAACAATCGCGACTTCGGCCTCCTGCACAATGCCGATCTGCGGCAGCGAACCAGCACCCGGTCCGGACCGCCGACCCCGGACGACATGGACGATCTGCTCGCGCTGGTGTGGAAGGAGCCGTCGTTCTTCCTGGCTCACCCGCGTGCGATCGCCGCGTTCGGCGCCGAGTGCAACCGTCGCGGGATCTACCCGGTGAGCGTGGACATGAACGGGCATCAGGTGCCGTCCTGGCGCGGGGTTCCGATCCTGCCGTGCAACAAGATCGGCGTCTCGGCGACCAACACCACCTCGATCATGCTGATGCGCACCGGTGAACACGCCCGCGGCGTCGTCGGGTTGTGGCAGACCGGGATTCCCGACGAGTACGAGCCCGGCCTGAACGTGCGCTTCATGGGGATGGACGAGAAGGCCATCATCTCGTATCTGGTCAGCACGTATTACTCGGCGGCCGTGCTGGTTCCGGACGCGCTCGCGCTCCTGACGGACGTCCAGATCGGCACCGAGAGCTGACCGGCATGCAGCCTTTCCAACTGCCGGAGTTCTACGTCGCGCACCCGGCCAGGCTGAATCCTCATGTCGAAACGGCCCGCGAGCACACGAAGCGCTGGGCCTTCGAGATGGGCATGCTCGGCGACACGGTCGGCGGCGACGTGGTCTGGGACGAGGCGACGTTCGACGGGATGGACTACGCCGGCCTGTGCGCCTACACCCATCCGGAGGCCAGTGCGCCGGTTCTGAACACCGTCACCGATTGGTACACCTGGGTCTTCTACTTCGACGACCACTTCCTCGAGGCGTTCAAACGCACCGGGGACCTGGACGGGGCCCGGGCCTATCTGGACCGGCTGGCCACGTTCATGCCGCTCGACGCATGTCGATGCCGGAACCGACCAATCCGGACGAACGCGGACTCGGTGACCTGTGGGCCCGCACGGTGCCGGCGATGTCGCAGACGTGGCGGGAACGCTTCGCCGACAGCACCCGGAACCTGTTGCTGGACTGCGTGTGGGAGATCCGCAACATCAACAGCGATCGGGTGCCGAACCCGATCGACTACATCGAGATGCGCCGCAAGGTCGGCGGTGCACCGTGGTCGGCCAACCTGGTCGAGTACGCACGAGGGGCCGAGGTTCCCGATGCCCTTGCGGGAACCCGTCCGCTGCGGGTGCTGGCGGACACGTTCGCCGACGCCGTGCATCTGCGCAACGACATCTTCTCGTATCAGCGGGAGACGGAGGACGAGGGCGAGGTCAACAACGGGGTCCTGGTGATCGAGCGGTTCTTCGCCTGCTCGCCGCAACAGGCCGCCGAGATCGTCAACGATCAGCTCACCTCCCGGATCCACCAGTTCGAGAACACGGTGCTCACCGAGCTCGGCCCGCTGTTCGACGACCACGGCATCGACCCGCAGCAGCGCGCCGACACGCTGTCCTACGTGCAAGGGCTGCAGGATTGGCAGTCGGGCGGGCACGAGTGGCACATGCGGTCCAACCGGTACATGAACAGCTCGGCGGGCGGCGGTCCCGGGCCGGTGCTCGGCGGGCCGACCGGGCTCGGCACCTCCGCGGCCCGGATCGGCTTCCTGAAGGGGCTGGCCGGGCCGGGCGGACTGCGCAGCCACCTGCAGCCGCCGATGCGGACGACGGGCCCGCTGCCGTTGCCGGAGTTCGACCTGGACTTCGACGTCAGCCTGTCCCCGCACCTGCCCACGGCGCGCCGCGAGAGCATCGACTGGGCGGGCCGGGTCGGGTTCTACGACGCGTTGCCGGAATTGGGCGGGCAGCAACTGTGGACCCGTGCCGACAACGTCGGATTCGACTTCGCGCTCTGTTCCGCCGGTCTCGATCCGGACGCCACGGAGACCGCGCTGACCCTGTCGGCGGAATGGCTCACGTGGGGCACGTGGGGTGACGACTACTTCCCCGCGGTGTTCCGTCCAACAGAGACAGTCGCGGCGATGGAGGCGGCCAAGGCGTGCAACGCCCGGCTGGCGCAGTTCCTCCCGCTGGATCTGGAGGACATGCCGGAACCGCTGAACCCGCTCGAACGTGCCCTCGCCGACCTGTGGCCCCGCACCGCCGGTCCGATGTCGACCTCGGCGCGCCGCATGTTCAAGGCCGCGGTGGAAAGCATGACCGAGAGCTGGTTGTGGGAGCTGGCGAACCACATCCAGCGACGGGTGCCCGACCCGGTCGACTATCTGGAGATGCGCCGGCGCACGTTCGGTTCGGACATGACCATCACGTTGTCGAAGATCGCCCGTGGTGGCGCGGTCCCCGACGAGATCTTCCGGACCAGCACCATGCGCGGCATCGAGAACGCCGCGCAGGACTACGGCTGTCTCATCAACGACGTGTTCTCCTACCAGAAGGAGATCCAGTACGAGGGTGAGCTGCACAATCTCGTCCTGGTCGTGGAGTCGTTCTTCGACTGCGACCGGGACACGGCGGCGGGCGTCGTGTCCGACCTGATGCGGGCCAGGATGCGGCAGTTCCAGCGACTCGTCAGCGAGGAACTGCCCGTGCTGTTCGAGCATCACCGGCTCGATTCCGCCGCCCGCGCCGGAATCACCGACTACATCGGGGAACTGCAGGACTGGATCGCCGGCATTCTGCTGTGGCATCGCGAGACGAGCCGCTACCGCCCGGAAAATCTGCGCCACCCCCACGCGGCCGCAGGCCCGGCCGCCGCTGCTGCCGCCACCGCTGCTGCCCCTGCGACGACGCCACCGCCCGTGCGACCGGCCGTCCCGCGCGGTCCCACCGGTTTCGGCACGTCCGCCGCCCGCCGATTCGCCGGCAGCGATTCCGTGCGGTCGACATGACCGGTGCTGCAGCCGAGGCCACCCGAGACCGAAAGGAACCAGCGTGACCACACCCGATTCCGAATCCACGACCGCGCAGCCGTTGTCCGCCCTCAGCACCGAGGCAGCTCGGACGCTGTCCACCACCACGAAGTCCGAGCCCTACATGCAGGGCATCACGCCGCGGTGGCTGCTGCGCATGCTGCCGTGGGTGGAGGTCTCCAGTGGTACGTACCGGGTCAACCGGCGGCGGACCTACACCATCGGCGACGGGCAGATCACCTGCACCCTCGCCGACGGCACCTACCGTCCGGTCGCCGGGGAACTGCGGGAACTGCGCGCGCTGCGCGAGTTCGACGACGATGACGTGCTGCGGGAACTGGCGGAGGCGTTCCGGCAGGACGAGTACACCTCCGGCGAGACGATCTGCGCGTCCGGCGACCCCGTCGACGGGGTGCGGGTGCTCGCGCGCGGCAGGGTCACCAGGCACGGTACCGGCGAATACGGTGAACGGATCCTGCTCGACGTCATCGACGACGGCGACCATTTCGGCGGAACAGGACTGCTGGACCCGCAGGCGGCCTGGGATTTCACGGCGGTCGCCGAAACCACGTGCACGGTGCTGACCCTGCCGCGAGAGGTGGTCGACCGGGTGAGCACCAGCCATCCGCACCTGGCGGCCCACCTCACCGAGACCGCCGCCAGGGTCGTCGCCGACCGCGCTCGATCCGACAAGTACGGGCAGGCGGCGATCGGGCTCACGTCGGGGCAGCACGGCGAGCCGGCCATTCCCGGCACCTACGTCGATTACGAGCCACAGCCGCGTGAGTACGAGCTGAGCATCGCCCAGCTGCGGCTGCGGGTGCACACCCGGGTCAGCGACCTCTACAACAAGCCGATGGACCAGTTGCAGCAGCAGGTGCGGCTGTCGATCGAGTCGCTGTTGGAGCGGCAGGAACGCGATCTGCTCACCCACCACGACTACGGACTGCTGAACAACGTCGATCCCACCCAGCGGCTGCGGTCGGTCACCGGCGCACCCGCCCCGGACGACATGGATCGGCTGTTGGCCCGGCGCCGCAAGACCGCGTTCTTCCTGGCACATCCGAAGGTCATCGCCCAGTTCGGCCGCGAATGCACGGCACGTGGCATCTACCCGACGCCGGCAGAGGTCGAGGGCCGTCCGGTCCAGGCGTGGCGCGGGGTGCCGATCCTGCCGTCCGACAAGATCCCGATCTCGGCCACCGGCACCAGCAGCATTCTCGCCATGCGCGTCGGCGAGCGCGACGACGGAGTGATCGCGTTGCGGCAGACGGGTCTGCCGGACGAGGTCCGGCCCGGCATCAATGCCCGGTTCGCGGGCATCGACGAGAAGGCCGTCGCCACCTACGTGCTGGGCGCAAACCACGCCGCGGCCGTGCTCGTCAGCGACGCCCTCGGCATGCTGACGAACGTTCAGCTCGGCCGGTAAGCATCGACGAGGGAGCACCCGAATTGCCGACGAGGTCTCAGAGCGCCGACGCAGACGCCGCCGTGGCGATTCTCGAACGCAGTCGGGCCTGCGTCACACCGAAACTGCGGGACGCGGTGCACACGCTGCCCGCGTCGATCCGGACCGTCGCGGGTTACCACCTCGGCTGGTGGGATCGTGACGGCCGGCCGGAGGACACCGACGGTGGCAAGGCGTTGCGGCCCGCGCTCGCACTGCTCGCCGCCCGCGCGGTCGGCGGCAGTACGGACGCCGCTCTGCCCGCGGCGGTCGCGGTCGAACTCGTGCACAACTTCTCGCTGTTGCACGACGATGTCATGGACGGCGACACGACCCGTCGGCATCGGACGACCGCGTGGGTGGCGTTCGGGACCGGACCGGCGATCCTCGCCGGTGACGCCCTGCTGACCCGGGCGCTGGAGTTGGTCGCCGTCAGCGGCCATGCGCGGGCGACCGAGGTGACGGAACTGATCAGCAGGGCCGTCAGCCGCCTCATCGAGGGGCAGTTCGCCGATGTGAGCTTCGAACAACGCTCCGATGTGGACGTCACCGAATGTCTCGCCATGGCCGATGACAAGACCGGCGCGCTGTTCGAGTGCGCCACCACCGCGGGCGGCATGTTCGGCGACGCCGGCCCGGACGACCTCCACCGCCTGCGCGAGTACGGCCGCCTGTGCGGCCGCGCGTTCCAGCACGCCGACGATCTGCTCGGCATCTGGGGCGATCCGGCGGTCACCGGGAAGTCCGCGTACTCCGACCTCCGCAGTCACAAGAAGTCGCTACCCGTGGTGTGGGCGCTGCATTCCGGCACGGAGGCGGGCGCCGCGCTGGCCGACCTGTACGCCCGCGACGCGCCGCTCGACGACGCCGAAGCGGAGAAGGCCGCAGAGTTGGTCGAAGTCGCCGGTGGGCGCGCATGGAGCCGGCAACAGGCACGTCAGCTCGGCGAGCAGGCTGTGGCGACGGTGTCCGGCATCGACGCGACCCCGCTGCCGTGGCCGATCTGCGACTGCTCGCGGCACTCACCGCAGACCGCGCCAGCTGACCCCTGCGGACACCGACCTGCGCGCTCCACTCGCCCGCGCGACTACTCGCCGGTAATGTCGGTGTCAGGGGGCAGGACGGGTGGTCGGCATGGGTGTCGTGAACGTGCACGAGCGGCGCTTCGCCGTGCCCCAGGACCAGGTCGGCGCGCTGATCGACGCGCTGGCCGGCGACGACGACCCGGTGTGGCCCGGCAAACTGTGGCCCCCGCTCCGCCTGGACCGACCGCTGGGCGTCGGGGCGACCGGCGGACACGGCCCCGTCCGGTACCACGTGATCGCCTACGTCCCCGGCCGTTGGGTGCGCTTCTCGTTCGACCGGCCCACCGGGTTCGACGGCGTCCACGAGTTCACCGCGCTCACCGACGGCGACCACACGGTGTTGCGTCACCTGATCGCCATGCGCGTCCACGGAACAGCGCGCCTCAGCTGGCCACTCGTCTACGGCCCGCTGCACGACGCACTCCTCGAAGACCTCCTCGACCGCGCCGAACACCGCATCACCGGCACCATCGCGACCCCCGCCCGCTGGAACCCGTGGGTCCGCCTCCTCCGCCGCCTAGCGACGCGGTGATCGTCGAGGCAGTAAAAAGCCCCAGGTCTGTGACCTGGGGCTTTGGCGCGCCTATAGGGATTCGAACCCCAAACCTTCTGATCCGTAGTCCGGGGCTCAATCTACCGTCAATGTACAGTCGAGGTTAGCCTCTGTCAACTCCTCCAGCTCACACGGCACCTCCGACCGGTCCGAGTGCCGCCTACGACTGGCCAGTGTCGGGCTCTACGTCGGCAGCCGAGCCCACCTGGAGACCACCCTGAGCGCTTAGCGCGACACCTTGCGTCCAAGCGGTTGCGTCTATCGAGGGGGGTGGTGTTCACCAGACGACAGGGCCGCGTTCGCTGTCAACCATGAACGCACCATAACCACGTCTCGCGACAAGGGACCGGGAAAACACCGTCAGCGCGGTCAGCCGCGCCGGGACTGGCCATGGCGGCGGATCAGGACAGATTTCGTTCGGAATGTGTGTCGACCGGGAGTCTGCGCCACACCGCTATGTCGTCGGCATTCCGAGGGACACGGCCCTACGCTGGTGGTCATGATCTTCTCTGCGCTGCATCGCGCCCTCGGAGTTGAACCGGGCCCGCTGACGGACAAGCTACTCGATGCGGCGGTCAGCAATGGTGTTGCGGAGACGACGGATCTGGACTGGAAGCTCGAGCTTCCACCGCCGAAGGGGCTGCAGCACACAGATTTCCCCAAGGATATCGCCGCGATGGCCAACAGCGGCGGAGGCGTTATCGTCTACGGCGTGCGCGAGTCGCAGAAGGCTGCGACAGAACGGGTCGACGTTGGCGAACTCGACGAGGCCTACGAGCGTGCGCTGCGGAGTGCGGCGATCACCGCCGTTGCACCGCCCGTGTTCGGCCTGAACGTCCATCGCCTCGGCGACGATGGCGGCAACCGCGCTGTCGTCGTGGAGGTCCCCGCGAGCATCGACGGGCCCCATCTCATCTACAAGAACGACTACTTCGGTGCCCCCGTGCGCAACGACTCCGACACAGTGTGGATGAAGGAACGCCAGATTGAGGCGATGTACCGGGCACGGTTCGATGAACGCCGTCACGCAGCTGAGGCGCTGCACAATCTGTTTGACGAAGCCGCGGGCGGACGCAAGTCAGACGAGCGCGCCTGGCTAATCGCGGTCGCCCACCCTCGCGTTCCCCGATTTCACGAGCGCCTGGCGCGCGAGGGTGCCCGCAACGTGCTGACCAACGCCGAAAAGCTTGCCCTCTTCTACGCTGGCCGTGGCGGTGTGCACCTGACTGGGCCCCGTTTGGTGGTCCAGTGGTTATGAGAGTGCGGGTTGGTTGGTGATCCACTGCTCGCGGAAGGTGGTCGGGGGGTTGGCCGCCGAGCGAGCCGTGGGGTCTGTAGGTGTTGTACTCGATGCGCCAGTCCTCGGCCAGGACCTGGGCTTCGAGTAGCGTGTTGAACTGC
>NZ_MKKE01000027.1 GCF_001942305.1 Saccharomonospora sp. CUA-673
TACCGCTTTGGCTTTGACTTATCGCATGCCTCGGCTGTTGCAGGCTATGCGCGAGGGGCAGGTGGATCGGTATTGCGCCGAGCGGGTGCTGAATACTGTCGCGCCGGTCTCTGATCTCGATGCTCTTGAGGTTGATCGGCTGTTGGAGGAGAAGCTTTCTCGATTGTCTCTGACGGCGTGGCAGCCTCGGAATATGGCTTGGCATGCTTCGCAGATCGTCAAGCAGGTCGATCCTGGTGCCGAGACCGCCGCAGCGCGTATGGCGCACGAAGGTCGGAAGGTGACGCTCGACCATGGCGTGTATGCCCAGTCGCGGTTGTCGGCCGATCTGCCTTCCGACGTTGCCTCAGCGGCCTACGCGCGGGTGGATGCGATGGCGCGCAAGCTTCGGCTGAACGACTCCTCACGCAACCTCGACCAGCTTCGCGCTGACGTGTTCGCTGACCTACTCATCGGCAACGACCCCGGCGTCACCGTGCCGCAGTCGGCCGCGATGGTCTATCTCCACATGCCCATCGACACCGCCCTGTCGATGTCCGAGACGGGAGCCTCGATCGACGGCGTTGGACCGATCCCGGCGACCTATGCCCGCGAAATCATGACCAACCCCAAGTCCATCTGGCGCAAAGTCCTCTGCGACCCGGCCACCGGCAACCCCGTTGACCTGGGCCGCACCAGTTATCGTCCGAATTCGACGATCCGCAAGGTCGTCGAGGTCCGCGACCGCATGTGCATCGTCCCCTGGTGCCGACGACCGGCCCGGCATTGCGACTTCGACCACCACAAGCAGTGGGCCAAAGACCACGGCTCAACCGCCGTCGACAACGCGGCGCCCCGATGCCGCAAACACCACCGACTCAAGAACGCACCCGGCTGGATCCACGCCTACGACCCGCTCCACGGAACGTCGTCGGTCACCACCCCGCTCGGCGCGACCTACGCCGACAAACGCGAGACCGTCCTCGAACCCCGATCGTCGAGACCCGACCACAGCGGTGACGCCGATGGTCCGCCGTAGTCGAGGCGAGGCCTCGACTACGGCGGGATCAGACTCCGGCGTCGGCGGCGGCGTCCGTGCCCGGGAGCACGCGACCGAGGAGGTCGGCGATCGTCAACACCTGGCGGCCGTCCGGAGTGGACACGATGGCCAGGTGCTGCGACGTCTCGCGCATCCGCGTCAGCACCGTGTAGAGTGGCACATCGGGCGGCAGTTCGAGCACCGGGTGCGTCACCGGGGTGACAGGGGCGTCGTCGGGCAACATCAACGAATCGCGCACGTGGACCACAGACTTGGAGTCGACGCCGACCAGGATGCGCAGGTGACCCGACTCGCGCGCCACGCGGCGCACGTCGGCGGCTGTCGCATCGGCAGGCACCGTCACCGGTGGGCCCGACACGATGTCACCGGCACGCACCCGCTGCAGATCGAGCGCACCCGACAACTGCTCCGACGACGCGCCGTCCAGCGTGCCGGCCTCGACGGAATGCTTGACCAACTGGCGCAAACCCTCCGGCGTCTGCCCGGTCGCGACCTCGTCCGCCGGTTCCACACCCACACGTCGCACCAGGCGGTTCGCCGCGTCGTTGATCAACCGCAGCAACGGACGCAACACCGCGATCAACCCGCGCGCAGGCAGGGCCAACACCGTCGCCGACCGCTCGGGATGCGCGATCGCCCACGACTTCGGCATCATCTCGCCGATCACCAGATGCAAGAACGTCATGGCGATCAACGCCAACGTGAACGCAGCCGCATCGGCCAACCACAACGGCGCACCCACGGCATCGAGCAACGGCGTCAGCCAATGGTGCACCGCAGGCTTGCTCACCGCACCCAGCGCCAGCGTGCAGCCCGTGATCCCGAGCTGACACGCCGCCAACAACAACGTGAGCTCCCGCGAACTCCGCAACGCCGCCCGCGCCGACCGGCTCGTGGCCGCGGCCTCCTCGAGACGATGCTTCTTCGCACCGAGCGTGGCGAACTCGACGGCCACGAAGAACGCACTGGCCGCGATGATCAACACCGTCGCCGCGACGACGACCCACGGGTTACTCATCGGCTCTCCTCCTGCCCGGCCATGTCGACCCGGTCCGCGCTCGTCTCCAGCCGCAACCGCAACCGCGACGGCACGTGCGATCCACATCGAGCACCTCGATGTGCAGCTCAGGCAGCCGCGCCGGCTCGTCGAACACCAGATCCGACGCCGACGGCGGCAACTCGACCGCCACCGTCGTGCCCGGCTCGGGCAGCGAACCATGTACGGAGATCGCCAACCCGGCGATCGTTTCCACGTCCATCTCGGGCAGATCATGGCCCACGGCCCGCTCCACCTCGTCGACGTGCAGATCGCCCGACACCACCCAGGTGCCGTCGTCCTCCGGGGTCAACGGCGCAGGCTCGGCGTCGTCGTGCTCGTCCTGCAACTCGCCGACCAGCTCCTCGGCCAGGTCCTCGATCGTGAGGATGCCCGCGAAACCGCCGTACTCGTCCACGACGCACGCCAGCTCGTTGCGCGTCGTCGTGAGCAGGCGGTACGCCTCCGGCAACGCCATCGCCGTCGGCAGGATCAACGGCTTGCGCACGATCTCCGGCAGCGGCGTCGGATCGTCCTTCGGGCGCGCCAACACATCCGTCAGATGCACCACGCCGACGACATCCTCGGCGTCGTCGACCACCGGGTACCGCGTGTGACCTGCGGCCATCAGCTCACGGACGTGCGCGACCGTGTCATCGGCCTCCGCGACGTCCACGCGCGACCGCGGAATCATCGCGTGCTCCACGTCCTGATCGGGAAAGTCGAGCACCCGGTCCAACAACACCGACAGGTCGGCGGGCAGATCACCGCTCGCCCGCGAATCCGCCACGATGTGCTCGAGGTCGCGGGCGGTCGCCGAATGTTCCACATCGTGCACCGGCTCGATGCGCAACAGGCGCAACAGCGCGTTCGACGCGGTATCGAAAAACCAGATCAACCAACCGAACAGTTTCAGATACACCGTCGTCGACGTCGCCAACATCAGCGCGATGCGCTCCGGCGCGGCGATCGCCAGGTTCTTCGGGAACAGCTCACCGATGAACATCTGGACCAACGTGGACAACACCAGCGTCAGCACCGTGCCGACGGTGATCCCGACGGCCATCGGCACCCCGACGCCGCCGAGTGCGGTGCCGAGCGCGCGGCCGACCAGCGGTTCGGCGACATAACCGACGACCAGGCCGGTGACGGTGATGCCGAGCTGGGCGCCCGAGAGCATGAACGAGGTACGGCGCGTGATCGCCAGTGCACGCTTCGCGGAGCGGTCACCGGCCTCGGCGCGCGCGGCGAGACGCGAACGATCCACCGCCATGTACGCGAATTCCTGGGCCACGAAGTAGCCGTTGGCCACGATGACAGCCAGGATGACGACGATTCCGAGCAGGAGGCTGAGGGCCCAGATCATGTGAGCCACCTTCCGGTCGGCTCGTCCATGGTCCGGGTGCCGGTACTACAACTGTCGTCCATCGTCCTTCCTGGTGGGATCCCGAAACAGGGTTTCCGGCGTCGCCCGATGCGGGTCTGATCCGGGTGTAGCCGGACGGTACACGGGCGAAACGCGGTACCGAAAGCGTACCGGAATGAGGTGTCGGCGGACTGACAAATGCGACGACCGCCGCATTCCTGTTCACACCCCGCCGTTACCGCTCGTGACGACCTTCGATACGAACGGTGAGATCACCGGCGGCGGCACCGACATGAGCAGGGCGGCGGCCCCGGCGGTTCCCCCGAACCACCGCCACCGCCGCCCTGCTCACCGCCGCCGGCCAGAACGCTCCGCGCTGCCTGCCGGGCAGAGCGCTCCGCGCTGCTTACCGGCCAGAGCGCTCCGCGCTGCTTGCCGGCCAGAGCGCTCCGCGCTGCTTGCCCGTCAGAGCGCTCCGCGCTCCCATGGCCCGGTGATGGCATAGGTGATGCCCGGCGACTGGACGTTGAAGAAGAGGATCTTCCCGTCCGGGGAGAACGTCGCACCCGCGAGCTCGCTCGTGTTCGACGAGTTCAGCTCGGCGAGGTCGAAGATCTCGCCCCGGTTCGTGACGCCGCGCAGCAGATCCTTCCCGCTGCCGTCCTCGCACAGCACCAACCCGCCCGTGTTCGGCGAGACGCAGATGTTGTCCGGGCTCTCGAGCAGGTCCGGGTTTGTCGACTCGTACACCAGCGAGAGCTGGCCACCCGAGTCACCACGCGGCCGGTACTCCCACACCTGGCCGATACCGGCGTCGCCGCCGTCCGTCGAGACCAGGTAGATCGACCCGCCGCCGAACCAGCACCCCTCGAGACGTGCGAACACGGCCGCGCCCTTGGCCCAGCCCTGCCGGGCCACGGCGAGGCTGTCGTCGCTGTCCGGGTCCGGATCGTCGATGTCGACCCACTCGACCGGCAACGTCCGGTTCGGCCGCTGGCCGAGCCGCGTGTCGAACCCGGGATTGTCCTTGATCGCCAGCATCTGCAGCTTGCCGCCTGCGGCGAGCTCGCCCGGCGTGTTCGGGATGAAACGGTAAAACCCGGCGCTGCCACGGTCCTCGGTCTGGTACACGATGCCCGTCGCGTCGTCGATCGCGACGGCCTCGTGCGTGAACCGGCCCATCGCCTTGTACGGCACCGGGTCCACGGGGCCGTCCGCACCGGCCGGAACCTCGAAGACGTACCCGTGCGGAATGTCCACGTCGAGGCCGGTGAACGTCTCCTCGCACGAGAGCCACGACCCCCACGGCGTCGGGCCGCCCGCACAGTTGCGGATCGTGCCCGTGAGGCTCGGGAACGTGTCGACCAGCTCCATCGCCTCCGGGTCGAACACCATCGTGGTGGTACCGCCCGCGGCGGCCGGGTCGTACGACGGCGAGGCGAACGCCGCGCCCTCACTCTGTTCGTGGTTGCGCACGAGGCGGATGCGCCCGTCCTCGCCGGCGAACGCGGCCATGCCGTCGTGCATCGCCGGTGTGGGCGTGCCGTCGCTCATCGGCGCTCCCGTGTGCCCGAACGCGACATACGTGAAGCCCGCGGGCAGCAGCAGCTCGCCACCGGGGGCCGGCTCGAGCGGGCCGTACCCGCCGTTGTTCTCGGCCTGCTGCGGACCACGGCCCGGCTTCGCCGACGCGGTCGTGGCTCCCATCATGCCGAGCAGCGCGGACGTGGCGCCGACGGCGGCTCCGCTGCGGAGGAAACCGCGGCGGGACAGGTTGGAGGAGGTGGTGGATCTGTCGACCATGACTGACACTCCTTGAAAGTTGAAAGTCCGGGAAGGTCGGACTCACCTCACACCTCCGACATGGACCGCCGTGCAGGTCGTGATGAACGAGCTTTGAACGGCCTGCGACGCACTGTCGGCGGGTCGTCACCGGGTCGTCACCGGGTCGTCACTGCGCGTGTCGTCCGCCGATACGGGTGGTGAGCTCGTCGGCGGCGTCGCGTACCCGGTCGGCGAGCTCCGGCCAGGTCAGGCCGCACGGCGGCCCGTCGCAGCGGTGCCGGAACGTCAGGCTGATCGCAGCCAGCGGACGACCGCCGTGATCGAAGGCGGCGTGGGCGACCGAGGCGAAATCGGCGGTGACGTGGCCGTCTTCGACGGCCCAGCCGAGCCTGCGGTGCTCGGCCAGCAGGGCCCGCAGTTCGGCCAGCCCGGTCGGACCACGCTCCGTGCGGCGCACGAACGCCGACGCCGCCGGGAACAACGCGCGGACCTGCGCCTGCGGCAGGTGCGCCAACATCGCCCTGCCCGACGCCGTCAGGTGCGCGGGCAGCCGCACCCCGACGTCGGTCACCACCGTCTGCGGTTGCGGCGGCCGCTCCTTGATCAGGTACAGCAGCTCGCCGCCGTGCAGGACACCCAGGTGGGCGGTGCGGCCGGTGTCGTCGACCAGCCGGCGCAGGATCGGCCCCGCCAGCCGTTCGAGTGGATCGTGCCGCAGATACGCCGAGCCCAGCTCGAACGCCGCGATCCCCAGGCCGTAGCGCCGCTCCGCCGGCAGGTGCACGACGAAACCACCCGCCTGCAACTCGGTGAGCAGGTGATACGTCGTCGACCGGGGGATGTCGAGCTCGCGCGCCAACGCCGCCGCCGACACCGGGCCCGCATGCCGTGCCAACACCCCGAGCAGCGCCAGCCCACGCCGCAGCGCCGGCACGTTCCCCTGCGCCGGCTGATCGGGAGTCGGCTCGTCGGCCACGGGCGTTCCTGCCTGCGATCGGGATGATGCGCTGTCTGAGATCCGAGACGGAAACCGTATCGCGCCCGGTGCCGCGGGGCCGCCGACGCGATGGAATGAGGGCATGTCGAACGAGGTGGTGATCGGGGCCGGACAGCTGGGCGTCGAGGACGTCGTCGCCGTCGCCCGCGCCGGGGCGCCCGTGGCGCTCGACGCGGTGGCCGGGAAGAACGTCGCGGCGGCGCGGGCGCACATCGACGCGCTGGCCGAGTCGACGGACCCGGCCTACGGGGTGTCGACGGGTTTCGGTGCGCTGGCCGTGCGCAGCATCCCGCCGGAACGCCGCGCCGACCTGCAACGCTCGTTGATCCGCTCACACGCCGCCGGGGCGGGGCCCGCCGTCGAGCCGGAGGTCGTGCGGGCGCTGATGCTGTTGCGCCTGCGCACCCTCGCGAGCGGGCACACGGGCGTGCGCGCGGAGACCGTCGAGGCCCTCGCCGCGGTGCTGAACGCCGGGATCACGCCCGTCGTGCCCGAGTACGGGTCCCTCGGCTGCTCCGGCGACCTGGCCCCGCTGTCGGCCGTGGCGCTTACGCTCATGGGGGAGGGCGAGGTCGTCGCGGGCGGGGCGCGGATGCCCGCGGCGGAGGCGTTGCGGCAGGCGGGCATCGCACCGCTGACGCTTGCCGAGAAGGAGGGCCTCGCGCTCACCAACGGCACCGACGGCATGCTCGGCATGCTCGCGCTGGCGATCCATGACCTGCATCGGCTGCTCGACGTCGCCGATCTGACCGCCGCGATGAGCGTCGAGGCCCAGCTCGGCACCGATCGCGTCTTCGCCGAGGACCTGCAGGCGCTGCGCCCGCACCCGGGACAGGCCGAGTCCGCGCGGCGTATCCGCGAGGCCCTCGCCGGGTCGGAGATCGTCGCCAGCCACCGCGGCCCCGACTGCCGCCGCGTGCAGGACGCCTACTCGCTGCGGTGCGCACCGCAGGTCCACGGCGCCGCGCGCGACACGCTCGCCCACGCCGAGAGCGTCGCCGGCCGCGAGCTCGTGTCCGCTGTGGACAACCCGGTTGTGCTCGCCGACGGGCGGGTCGAGTCGAACGGCAACTTCCACGGCGCGCCCCTGGGCTACGTCCTGGACTTCCTGGCCATTCCCGTCGCCGACGTGGCCTCCATCGCCGAACGGCGCACCGACCGGATGCTCGACGTCGCCCGGTCCCGCGGCCTGCCCGCGTTCCTGGCCGGCGATCCCGGCGTCGACTCCGGGCACATGATCGCCCAGTACACGCAGGCGGGCGTGGTCAGCGAGCTCAAGCGGCTCGCGGTGCCGTCGTCGGTGGACTCGATCCCGAGCAGCGCGATGCAGGAGGACCACGTGTCGATGGGCTGGTCGGCCGCGCGCAAACTGCGTCGCGGCGTCGACGGCCTGCGCACCGTGCTGGCGATCGAACTGCTCACCGCCGCCCGGGCCCTCGACCTGCGCGCACCGCTGCAGCCCTCGCCCGTGACCGGGGCCGTGCGCGACCTCGTGCGCACCCGCGTCGCCGGTCCCGGGCCCGACCGCCACCTCGCGCCCGAGATCGCCGCCGTCGAGGAGCTCATCGCATCCGGAGCCGTGCTGTCCTGTGTGGAGGAGACATGACCGGCCTGACCACGAAGAACTGGCAGACCGAGGCCGCGCTGCGGAGCTGCGCAACAACCTCGACCCCGCCGTCGCCGAACGACCCGAGGACCTCGTCGTCTACGGCGGCACCGGCAAGGCCGCCCGCGACCACGCCTCCTACGAGGCCATCGTGCGCACCCTCGCCACGGTCGAACAGGACGAGACGCTGCTGGTCCAGTCGGGCAAACCCGTCGGCGTGCTGCGCACCCACGAGTGGGCGCCACGCGTGCTGATCGCCAACTCGAACCTCGTCGGCGACTGGGCGACCTGGCCCGAGTTCCGCAGGCTCGAGGCGCTCGGGCTGACCATGTACGGCCAGATGACCGCCGGTTCGTGGATCTACATCGGAACGCAGGGCATCCTGCAGGGCACCTACGAGACGTTCGCCGCCGTGGCCGAGAAACGCTTCGGCGGAACCCTCGCCGGCACGCTCACCGTCACCGCGGGCCTCGGCGGCATGGGCGGTGCGCAACCGCTTGCGGTGACGATGAACGACGGCGTGGCGCTGTGCATCGAATGCGATCCGCAGCGCGCCCGGCGCCGGCTCGACACCGCCTACCTCGACGAGCTGGCGTCCGATCTGGACGATGCGCTGCGCCGGGTCACCGCCGCGCGGTCGGCGCGCAGGCCGCTGTCGGTCGGGGTGATCGGCAACGCCGCCGACGTGCTGCCCGAGCTGCTGCGGCGCGGCGTCGAGGTCGACATCGTGACCGACCAGACCTCGGCGCACGACCCGCTGGCCTACCTGCCGTCCGGTGTGGACATCGACGACTGGCACGACTACGCCGCGGCCAAACCCGACGAGTTCACCGACCGCTCCCGCGAGTCCATGGCCGAGCACGTCGCCGCGATGGTCGGCTTCCTCGACCGCGGGGCGGAGGTCTTCGACTACGGCAACTCGCTGCGCGGCGAGGCGCAACTGGCCGGCTACGAACGCGCCTTCGACTTCCCCGGGTTCGTGCCTGCCTACATCCGGCCGCTGTTCTGCGAGGGCAAGGGACCGTTCCGCTGGGCGGCGCTGTCCGGCGACCCGGCCGACATCGCCGCCACCGACCGCGCCGTGCTGGAGCTGTTCCCCGAGAACACCTCCCTCGCACGGTGGATCCGGATGGCCGGCGAACGGGTCGCGTACCAGGGGTTGCCCGCGCGGATCTGCTGGCTTGGCCACGGCGAACGGCACCTCGCGGGACTGCGGTTCAACGAGATGGTCGCCGACGGGCGGCTGCGGGCACCCGTCGTCATCGGCCGCGACCACCTCGACGCGGGCAGCGTGGCCTCGCCGTACCGGGAGACCGAGTCCATGCAGGACGGATCCGACGCGATCGCCGACTGGCCGCTGCTCAACGCGCTCGTCAACACCGCGTCCGGCGCGACCTGGGTGTCCATCCACCACGGCGGCGGTGTCGGCATGGGCCGGTCCATCCACGCCGGACAGGTCACCGTCGCGACGGCACCGACCTCGCCGCCCGCAAACTCGAACGGGTGCTCAGCAACGATCCCGCGACGGGCGTGCTGCGGCACGTCGACGCCGGGTACGACCGGGCCGTCGACGCCGCCCGGCGCGGCGGGCTGACCGTGCCGACCGCGACGGCAGGCCCGTGACAGCCGCGCCGGCCGGGCTTGCGGTGACGGAGTACTGGTGCGAACAGGCCTGGCTGCCCGGCGGTGTGCACTCGGGGGTCGGCATCGACGTCGCCGGCGGGATGATCACGGCGGTCGAGACGGGCCGGCCGCGACGCGGGACGGTGCTGCGCGGACTCACGGTGCCGGGCATGGCCAATGCACATTCCCACGCCTTCCACCGCGCGCTGCGCGGACGTACCCACGGCGACCGCGGCACGTTCTGGACCTGGCGCACGCTGATGTACCGGCTCGCCGAGCGCCTCGACCCGGACGGCTATTACCGGCTCGCCCGCGCCGTCTACGCCGAGATGGTGCTCGCCGGCTACACGACCGTCGGCGAGTTCCACTACCTGCACCACGGGCCCGGTGGGCAGCACTACGCCGATCCGAACGCGATGGGCGCGGCCCTCGTCGCGGCAGCCCGCGACGCGGGCATCCGCATCTGCCTGCTCGACACCTGTTACCTCACGGGCGGATTCGACCGGGAACTCGAGGGCGTGCAGCTGCGGTTCGGCGACGGCGACGTCGACGCGTGGGCGGCGCGCGCAGAGGCGTTCCGTCCGGAAGGGACACACGTCCGCCTCGGCGCGGCCGCGCATTCGGTACGGGCCGTGCCGTCGGAAGCATTGTCCACAGTGGCCGAGCGGGCACGCGGAAGGCCGCTGCACATCCATCTGTCGGAACAGTCCGCCGAGAACGACGCATGCCTCGCCGCCCACGGCGTGACCCCGACGGAGCTGCTGCGGCGCACCGGTTTCCTCGCCGACAACACCGTGGCCGTGCACGCGACGCACCTGACCGCGACCGACATGTCGACACTGGGTGCGGCCGCGGCACGGGCCTGTTTCTGCCCGACCACCGAACGCGACCTCGGCGACGGCATCGGCCCGGCCCGGGCCCTCGCGACGTCGGCGTGCGGTTGTGCCTCGGCAGCGACAGCCACGCCGTCGTCGACGCCTTCGAGGAGACCCGCGCCCTCGAACTGAACGAACGCCTCGCCGCGCAGGCCCGCGGGAGGTTCACCGCGGACGAACTGCTCACCGCCGCCACCGACCACGGCGCGCTCGGCTTCCCCGACGTCGGCCGGCTCGAACCCGGGCTGCAGGCCGACCTGGTCACCGTGACACTGGATTCCGTCCGCACCGCCGGATCGTCCGCCGACGGGGCGCTGCTGGCCGCGTCCGCCGCCGACATCACCGACGTGGTGGTCGCGGGGGAGCCGGTGGTCAGCGAGGGTGTGCACACGCGGATCGAACGCCCGGCCGCCGCACTGGCCGCCGAGACCGTGCCGCTGCTGGAGCCAGGGACGGCGCGGTCAGGAACGATGTGACGAGGGACGTGATGACCATGCGGACGGCGAAGTCCACGGCCATCGTCGGGATCGGTGAGTTGACGACCAACGACCCGGGCTGGGGGTGCTGCGCGACGCGGCGCTGGTCGTGGAGGGCAGCCGGATCGTGTGGGTGGGCCGGGCGGGGGTCCCGCCGACGGCGGACTCCATTGTGGACGTCGGCGGCAGGGCGGTGCTGCCCGGTTGGGTCGACAGCCACACCCACCTGGTCTTCGCCGGCGACCGGACGGCCGAGTTCGAGGCGCGCATGGCGGGCGAGGCCTACCGGGCGGGCGGCATCGCCACGACGGTCGAACGCACCCGCGCGGCGAGCGACGACGAACTGGAGGCGACCCTGGTCCGGCACGTCGACGAGGCCGTGCGGCAGGGCACGACGTACCTCGAGACGAAGACCGGTTACGGGCTCACCGTCGACGACGAGGCGCGGTCCGCCCGGATCGCCGCCCGCCGCGCCGACGAGGTCACCTACCTGGGCGCACACCTCGTCCCGCCCGGCACCGATGCCCAGTCCTATGTGGAACTCGTGTGCGGCGACATGCTCGAGGCCGTCGCGCCGCACGTGGGCTGGGCCGACGTGTTCTGCGAGGACGGCGCGTTCGACGAGGCGCAGGCCGAGCGGGTCGTCGCCGCGGCGGCCGCGCGCGGTCTCGGGGTGCGGGTCCACGGCAACCAGCTCGGCACCGGCCCGGGCGTGCGGCTCGCGGTGCGCCACAGCGCTGCGAGCGTCGACCACTGCACCCACCTGACCGACGCCGACGTCGACGCGCTCGCCGGTTCGGACACCGTGGCGACGCTGCTGCCCGCCTGCGATCTGTCCACCCGTCAGCCCCTCGCGCCCGCACGCCGGCTGCTCGACGCCGGCGCCACCGTCGCGCTCGCCAGCAACGCCAACCCGGGCAGCTCGTACACCACGTCGATGGCGTTCTGCGTCGCCACCGCCGTGTTGCAGATGGGCATGACCGTCCGCGAGGCAGTGTGGTCGGCGACCGCAGGCGGCGCGCGGGCGCTGCGCCGGGCCACCGGCGACGGCGCCGTGGGATGCGTGCGTGCGGGCGCGCGCGCGACCTGCACGTGCTCGACGCGCCGTCGGCCACGCACCTGGCCTACCGTCCCGGCGTCCCGCTCACCTGGGCCGTGTGGCGAGCGGGCACCCGGGTCGCCTGACGGCTCCCAGCCGGTTCAGTCCGGCAGTCTCAGTCCAGCAGCGCCGTGACGCCGAGGGTCTCGGCGCGTTCCTGGGCTCGTTCGCGCAGCTCGTCGTCGAGGCCCTGGGCCAGGACCGTCGCCCTGAGCTCGTCGTCGAGGTGGGCGAGCAGGTCGAACAGTGCGTGCCACAGGTCGTACTCGTCGGCGGCACGGGCGAAGTCGACGTGCCGGTCGTCGGGGATGCGCTCGACGACGGCGCCCAGTCCGGACTTGTCGTCGACCACGAACGCGACCTCGAGCACCTGCCGTTCGTTGAGCTCGGCCAGCCCCGCCTCGGTGATCTCGGTGGGCACGCCGCCGCCGACGAACCGGCCGAGGGTGATCCAGTCCTCCCGGCGGCGCAGCTCCCTGCTGACGTCGGTCACCGTCGCCACGGGCAGCCCGGAGATGATGTGCACCGCGCGCCGCGGGTCGAGCTCGCGGGCCACGTCCGCCAGGAACGGCGCAGGCAACTTCTGCGCGATCGCCACGCCGCGCTCGGTGTCCAGCATGCCCGCCAGCCGCGCGCTGATCAGCGGGCCGAACGCCTTCTGCGCCAGCGTCGCCAGCACCGGAACCGGCACGAGACCCGCCGCCGACACGAGCTTGCGCAGCACCGACTGGTGCGCCTCCTGCAGGGCGTCGGTCGCCTGGTCGCGCAGCGCGCGAATGTCGGCCGGCGGCACGTCGTACAGGAACGCCAGGCGCTCCTCGTCCTGACCGAGGACCCGGGCGAGCTTGACGACCTCGGCCCGCGCGGCCAGGTGGTCCAGAGCGTCGGTCACAGTCCCACCGCCTTGCGCACGGCGGGCCGGATGACGAACGGAACGTGTTTCAGCGCGTCCTCGGCGGCGGTCTGCAACGTCGCGGCCTGGGCACGCCTGGCATCCCGCACCGCGTCCGCGAGCAGCTGTTTGTGCTCGTCGGACAAGGTTTCGATGCCATCGGGCAACGGCCCCACCTGCTCGGCGAGCGTGCGTGTCGTCGTCATGGTCCCCTCCTGCTAGAGGCACTGCGCTGTGGCGGATAGTTTCGCACCCCATGACACGCGAGATCGACACCTCGACCGTCCGCGTCGGTGAACAGGACGTGTACCTGGCCACACCGCGGGAATCCACCGGCGCCGGCATGCTGATCCTGCCCATGATCACCGGCATCGGCGAACGGGTGCGGGAGTTCGCAGCCGAACTCGCCGGCCACGGCGTCACCGCCCTGAGCTGGGACCCCTTCGACGGGGTGAGCATGGACGACACCCCGCTCGAGTCCATGTTCGAGCTGATGCACGGCCTCGACGACGAGCACTGCCTCGGCGAGATGCGGGAACTGCTGGACCACATGTTCGGCGAACTCGGCCTGCAGAAGGTCGGCGTCGTCGGCTACTGCCTCGGCGGGCGGTTCGCGCTGCTGCTCGGCGCCCGCGAAGCACGCCTGGCCAACGTCGTCGCCTATCACCCGACCGTCTTCCCGGAACCGGCCGCCAACCACACCGTCGACGCGTTCACCGAGAGCGCCCGCATCGCCGCCCCGACGATGATGCTCTACCCGGGCCAGGACACCGCCGTGCCCCGCGAGGTGTTCGACCGGCTCCAGGAGGCGCTCCAGTCGCGCACCGACGAACGTGCCGCGACCATCGTGCACCTCTACCCGCAGGCCCACCACGGCTTCAGCGACACCCGCAGCCACGGCGCCGAGGTCAACGAACACGCCTACGCCGTGTCCCAACCCCAGGTCCTCGCCTTCGTCGACGCCACCACCCGCTGACCGCCGCCCACAGTCCGCGCGCCGCACCCGCCTGGCCCGATCCGAGCGGCCGACGGGTGCGGCGCGGCCCACAGGTCGTGATCATTGGTGGCACAATGTGCCGCCATGACCACCGGAACGTCGCGAACCGGCCGCCGGGTGAGCATCGTCGACCTCGCGATGCTCGCGTTGGCGATCGGTTCCGTGGCGCTGCTGTCGTACGTCATGTTCTTCGACGTCCCGGAGCGCACGGCCCACACGATCTTCATCATCGACGCGGCCATCTGCGGCGTGTTCCTCATCGAGTTCGTCTGGCGGTGGCGCCAGGCCGGCTGGGACAAGATGTTCCCCGTCCGCGGGTGGTACGAGATCCTCGGCATGATCCCCATCGCCCACCCCGCGCTGCGCGGATTCCGGCTGCTGCGCATCGTCGTCGTCATCGTCCGGCTCGCCCGCACCGCGACCGGGCCTTCGGGGAACGCGTCACCAGCCGCATCGTCGAGCGCTACTCGCACACCATCGTCGACGCCATCAAGAAACCGATCACCATCGTCGTGCTCGACGAGGTCGTCCGCGTCCTCGAAACCGGCAACTACCCCGAGAACCTCGCGCGCTCCCTCGGCCAGAACAAGGAAATGCTGCGCGAGATCGTCACCGAGAAACTGCGCAACGACCCCCAAGCCGGCCGCTCCGCCGCCTGCCCTTCCACGACGAGATCGTGCACTCGGTCACCGACACCGTCATCCGCATCGTCCTCGAAGTACTCGCCGACGACCGCATCGACCACTTCTTCGCCGCCGTCGTCCGCGAGAACCGGCAACAGATCCGCCAGGCCGTCGAACTCGGACTCCACCAGAAGGACGACGACGAGCTCTCCCAGCAGCTACCCACCCGCCCCGAACGTCAACTTTTCAATTGAGGTTCGGGCTCACCAGCCGTTCGGTGCAGGTAGCGGAACCTCAGCGCGGTCCTGGCTGCGGGATCGCCTCCTCACGAATGTCCAATTCTCCTCGTCGTCGCTGTCCTCGCCAGGACCACGCTGAGAACCCGCGGCGGTGAATGCTGCGTAGGCGGTCGCAGCGGCGGCTCACCTTTGTTAGTGGATCACCATGGTTGGCGCGTCGGGAGAGCGCGTCGGGGTGGCGCGTCAGGCGGCGTAGAGGTCTTGCCTGGTGGAGGCCACGTCGGCTGCGAAGTAGGGGTTGCTGAAGTCGTAGCCGATGATCAGGTCGACGTCACGTCCGAGCAGGCGTTCGAGGTCGTCCTTGAGTCGCATCCATGCGCGGATGCGGCTGGGAGCCTCATCCAGGAATTCCACGAGGAAGTCGTAGTCGCTGCGGTCCGGGTCGAAGTCGTCGCGCAGCGCCGAGCCGAACAGCGTCAGCGACTTGACGTAGTGCCGCTGACACAGCTCGGCGATCGCCTCGGTGTCGAGCTTCCGCACCATGCTCATGGTCACAACTGTACCGGCAGGCGTCGGGTCAGCTCTTGCGTTTGGTTCGGCTGGTGGGTGGGGCTGTGCGGGGGTCGTCGGGCCAGGGGTGCTTCGGGTAACGGCCGCGCAGGTCCGCGCGCACCGACGCGTAGCCGCTGTCCCAGAACGAGTCCAGATCCGACGTCACCGCGGCCGGCCTACCCGCGGGGGACAGCAGGTGCAGCACGACCGGGGTCGTCCCGTCCGCCACCGTCGGCGTGGCCCGCAGGCCGAACATCTCTTGCAGCTTCACCGCCAGCACCGGCTGCTCACCCGAGTAGTCGACCGCGATCCGCGAGCCCGACGGCACCTCGATGCGCTCCGGGGCGAGGTCGTCGAGCCGGCGCGCCTCCTGCCACGGCACCAACCGGCGCACCGCCGACGCCGTGTCGATCTTCTCCAGGTCTGCGCGGCGACGTGCCGCCGACAGCTCCGGTTCGAGCCAGTCGTCGACCCGCGCCAGCAGTGCCTCGTCGGAGACGTCCGGCCACGGCTCGCCCAACCGCGTGTGCAGGAACGCCAACCGGTGCCGCAACCGGGTCGCCGTGTCCGACCAGCGCAGCACGCCCAGTCCCTCCTGGGCCAGACCGTCTAGCAGTGCGCCGCGCAGCCGTGCCGGGTCGGGGTTCGGCAGGGGCCGTTCGGTCAGGACGATCGCCCCGAGCGACCGCACCGACCGGGCCGTGACGTCGCCGTCGGACCACGCGACCTCGTCGGCCTCGGTCAGCAGACTCGCCGCGACGCGCGTGGCCAGTTCCTCGTCGGCCCGGGCCGCGAGGCGGATGACGGCGTGGGCGCGGCCCGGTTCACGCGTGGCCTCGGCGACGGCGAGCCACTCGGCGTCGCCGAGGCCGCTGCCCGCGGCCAGTTCCGCCGCCGTGCCACCGGCCATGAGATACACGTTCGACGTCGCGTCCCGGCGCCGCGCCAACCGCTCCGGATACGCCAACGCCACCACCGCAGCCGTGTCAGCACCCCACGTCGCCGTGTCAGCATCTCGCGTCGCCGTGTCAGCAATCTGTGTCGCCGTGTTGGCATCCCGCGTCACGAGGGCGGCGAGCCGGCGGGCCTCGCGTCGCATCCGGGACGCCTCGGGCGAGCGTGACCGGCGCAGGTCGCGCAGGGCGCCGTCGACGTCGACCTGCGCGCCGCCGCGCGAGCCGTCGAGCAACGCGGCGACCTCGGCCGCGGTGTCGGCGCCGACCTCGGCCGACCCGTCGAGCAGGGCCCGCGCCAGCCGCGGGTGGACGCCGAGCGCCGCCATGCGGCCGCCGCGGTGGTCACGGTGCCGTCGCCCGTGACCGCGCCCAGCGTGCGCAGGACCTCCCGCCCGGCGGCCAGCGCGCCGTCGGGCGGCGGGTCCCACCACGACAGCCCGCGGCCGTCGGGCGTCGACCAGCACGCGAGCTCCAGCGCCAGGCGGGTGAGCTCGGCGGTGCGGATCTCGGGTTCGGGGTAGGCGGGCAGGCTCGCCGTCTCGTGTTCGGGCCAGCAGCGATAGGCGACGCCGGGCCCCTGCCGACCGGCGCGTCCGGCGCGCTGCTCGGCGACGGCCTGCGGACTGCGCACGGTCGTCAGCCCGGACAACCCGCGCCGGTGGTCGACCCGCGGCACGCGCGAGCGGCCCGCGTCCACGACGATCCGCACGCCCGGCACCGTGAGGCTCGACTCGGCGACCGCGGTCGCCAGGACCACCCGCCGTCGAGCTCCCTCGCGCAGCGCCGCGTCCTGGTCGGCGGCCGACAGCCGGCCGTGCAGGGTCACCACGTCGACGTCCGGCAGGTCCAGTTGTGTGCGCACGCGGCCGATCTCCGCGGCACCGGGCAGGAACGCCAGCACGTCCCCGTCGGCCTCGTTCAGCGCCGCGATGATGGTCCGGGCGACGCAGCCCTCGAGCCGTTCGCCGCGCACCGGTGGGCTGTGGCGCACCTCGACCGGATACGTCCTCGCCTCGGCCGTGACGACCGGTGCAGCGCCCCCAACGTCCCCAACGCCGGTGCCGAGGAGCGCCGCGAGTCGGTCGGTGGCGACGGTCGCCGACGTCGCCAGCAGGCGCAGGTCGTCGCGCAGGCCCGCTCGCACGTCGAGCAGCAGCGCGAGGAGCAGGTCCGCGTCGAGGTGCCGTTCGTGGCATTCGTCGAGCAACACCACGGACGTCCCGGGCAGCTCGGGGTCGTGCTGCACGCGCCGCACCAGCAGGCCGGTCGTGACGACCTCGATGCGCGTGCGGGCCGAGACCTTCCGCTCGCCGCGTACCGCGTAGCCGACGGTCTCGCCGACCGGTTCGCCCAGCAGCGCGGCCATCCGCTGCGCGGCGGCGCGTGCGGCCAGGCGCCGCGGTTCGGCGACGACGATCCGTCCGCCGACGGCGTCGGCGAGGTCGAGCGGGACGACGGTTGTCTTGCCCGTGCCCGGCGGTGCGACGAGGACGGCCGAACCGTGCTCGTCCAGCGCCGCGCGCACGGTGGGCAGGACGCTGCGCACCGGCAGGTCGGGCAGCCGCATGCGCGTCTCGCTCCTCGGACAGTCGGGGGTCGGGTGGTGGACAGGGTTTTTACCCGACTTCCGTAGCCTAAGAGGCGCACGTACGTGAGGAAGGACCCCAGTGGGCGGAGCGGAACGGACCGCGCGTAAGCGGCGGCAGGAACAGCAGGCACGCAACGCGGTCGCGCAGGCGCGGGGCGGCGGAAACGGGAAGCGCATCGCCCTGATCATCGGTGTGCTCGTGCTGGTGGCGGCCGTGATCATCGGCGGTGTGCTGTGGACCAACGCCTCGCAGAACGAGACCGAGGGGCAGCAGATCCCCGCGGCCGAGCCCGTGCGGTCGGAGCACCCGGAAACGCGCGACGGCGTCGTTGTCGAGACCGGTAGTCCCGACGCCGGGGCGACCATCGACGTCTACGTCGACTTCCTGTGCCCGGCGTGTGGCCAGTTCCACGAGACGTTCGGCCAGCAGATCAACCAGAAGGTCGCCGACGGTTCGCTGCGCGTGCGCACCCACATGGTGCCGATGCTGACCGAGCAGTCCTCCCCGCCCGGCTACTCGCTCGACGCGGCGAACGCGGCGCTGCTGGCAGCCGACGAGGGCCGATTCACGCGGTTCCACGACAGCCTCTTCGAGTCCCAGCCCGCCGAGCGCCCGCGCCTACGACGACGACCAGCTCATCCAGCTCGGCCGCGACATCGGCATCGAGAGCGAGGCATTCGCCGAGGGCATCCGGGGCGGCACCTACGACCAGCAGCTGCAGGACGCGTTCGAGGAGACCGCGAACGACCGCAGCCTGCACCAGGAGGGTCCGCAGGGCACGGGCTTCAGCACGCCGACCGTGACCCACAACGGCCAGGTCGTCGAGCTCGACGAGAACTGGCTCGACCGGGTCACCTCCGGAGGGGGCAGCTGACGCTTTTCTCCCCACCTGTCCTGGCCGGGTGTTCTACGCTGTGCTGCGCGGGGAACCGCTGACGGATCGGCGACGTCGAAGTCGTGCGCGCCGAGGGGGACGAGGGAGGATTCGTGAGCACATCCGGGTTTCATGTCGACGAGGGGGCCTACGACACGTACGCCCGTGCCGTCGACCCGCACGGCGAGGCGGTGCGTAGGTCCACCGACGGCAACGTCTCGTCCAACGTCGAGCTGGGCGGCGACGGGTTCTCGGCGATGGGGTCCGAGTCCGGTTTCGCCGGCGCGTACACGGGTCGGATGCGGGCGTTGCAGGAACGGCTCGGCAAGTTGGGCGGCAACTGGACCGCCGTGGGTGAGGCGGCCCGCCGCACCGGCGCCAACTACGACGTCGTCGAGGCCGACCAGTCCGAGGTCATGACCCGGATCGGCAAGGAGCTCGGATGACCGAGACCTCCGAGCTCGTCCGGACCGGCACCGAGACGACCAACCAGTTCGAACAGAAGATGCGGACCAACGACGCCGCCATCGACACGGCGTCGGCGGGTCAGGCGCAGTTGCGCGGCGAGCTCGACGGGGTGCGCTCCGAGGCCGGTAGCGCCAACACGGTGTTGCAGGCCGGCGCGACCGGTGAGACCGCCGATCGGGCGGGGGAGACGGCGCGCAGTCTCGAGGCCGAGATCGAGGACCTGCTCGAGGAGAGCAAGCAGATCGAGGACGCCGTCACCGAGGCCGCCGAGGCGCTCAAGGTCGGCAAGATCGAGAACGAGCGGCTCCGCGAGGAGATCATCAAAGAGATCACCAGCACCATGAAGGCCGTCGAGGCCGCGAAGGCCTCGCCGAACGGCGGTGGTGCGGAGGCGCGGCAGCTGCTCGTGCAGTTGCAACGCAAGATCGCCGAGCTGACCGGGCAGGCCGCCGACAGCAGCGAACGCACGCTCAACCAGCTGACGACCATCGCGTCCGGACTGGGCGGTGACTCGGGCACGTCCGCGAGCAGCGCAGGCGGCGGAGGTGGGGGCGGGGGTGCCGCCGGCGGTGGCGGTGCCGGTGGTGGCGGCGGTCAGGTCGCCTCGTCGTTCAACTCCGTGGGCACCGGCGGTGGCGGTGGGGGAGCCGCGGCCGGCGGCGGCGGTGGCGGTGGCGGCGGTACCGCGACCAAGCCGCGGTTGCCGCAGGCCATCCCGCCGCAGCCGGGAAGCGGCGTCGAGATCAACCTGCCGGGCGGGGCGACCGTCGAGGCACCCAACGAGACCGCGGCCAAGGCCGTCCGGTCGGCGATCACGCAGCTCGGCGTGCCGTACGTGTGGGGCGGCACGGCGCGCGACTCGGGGCTCGACTGCTCCGGGCTGACGATGACCTCCTACGGCGAGGCCGGCCTGGATATCCCGCGCACCTCCGGGGAGCAGGCCGTCGGCGCCGAGGTCCCGTCGCAGGACCAGCTTCTGCCGGGGGACCTCGTCGTGTGGGAGGGCCACGTGGCGATGGTGATCGGCGACGGTCAGATGATCGAAGCGGGCGACCCTGTTCAGATCGGCCCGATTCGGACCGAAAACTCCGGTATGCCGTTCAAGGGGTTCTACCGACCGACAGGGTAATGAGGGGGAACGTGGCTGAGTTCGATGCCGACCTCGAGTCGTCGCGGGTCGCCAAGCAGGTGGAGAGCACGGCCGACCGTGCGCGGGACGGTTTCGCCCGCGTCGGCGACGTCACCGGCCGCGCGGCCTCGGCCGACGGGGCGATCCGCGTCGCCGTCGCGCCCGGCGGGATGCTCACGGACGTGAAGGTCTCACCGGTGGCGTTCCACGCCGGGATGGACCACGTGGCGCGTGAGATCGTGCAGCTCGCCCACTCCGCGACGCGCAGGGCGGGCGACCGCATGTACCGCGCGATGGCGCCCGCATTGGGCCCGGAGGGGGAGGAGCATCTCGCCTCGCTCGGCTACCAGCCGCTGCCGGAGGACCCGGAGGACGAGGCCGACGGGCCGGGCGATGTGGACCGGCCGATCATCCGGGGCCGGTGACGCATGGAGCAGCAGCCGATCCACCAGACCACGCGGGAACTCATCGACGGTGCCCGCGCGCGGCAGGAGGCGTTGTCCCGGGTCGACGAGGTCATGGCCCAGGCCACCGGGACCGCGCACGACCTCGACAACACGATGGAACTCACCGTCGACGCGCGCGGGAAACTGCTGCGGTTGACGCTCACCCCGGACGCGGCGCGGTGGGGCCCCGACCGGCTCGGCTCGTTGATCGTCGAGGTCGCGCAGGTGGCGATGCAGGAGGCCACGCAGGACGGCTACAACAAGGTCGCCCTGCTGCTGGGCGAGAACATGACCTCGCTCATCGAGCAGATCTCCGGGGTGCCCGCGCCCGCGCGCGCCGAGCACGACGACAACGGCCTGACGGCGGAGGAGTTCCAACGCCGCCGTGCCGAACGGCTCGCGGCGCAGGGCGGCGGGGCCGGAGTTGTGGCTGCCGGGGCGGTTGCGCCCGAGTCGGCGGCAACCCCCGAAGCGGCTGCCGGACCCGACGACGACTTCGACGTCCACAGCTTCGACCCCGCCACCCTGCGTTCGGACCGGTGAGGCGTCAGGCTTCGCCGGGTCGACGCCGTACTTCTCGGCGATGTCGTCGAGCATGGCGTGGGCGCCCTGCAGGCTCACCGACACGTACCAGGTCTCGTCGTCGACGTCGGCGAGCTCGCCGGAGAGCTTGCCCCACAGCGGATTCGACTCGAACCGCTTCCGCGGGTCCTCGGCCTGCTGCGTGGCGTCCGCGTAGGACGAGACGAACACCTCGTCGGCGTCCAGCTTGGCGATGTCCTCCTGGCTGACGTCGACGTTGATCTCGTCCTTGCTGTCGGGCTGGCCCTCCGGCCGCTTCAGGCCGACGTCGTTCATGACGATCGCGGGGAACGAGTTGCTCGCGTACAGCCGCACCGTCTGCTCGCCCTCCATGAACCGCACGAGCGAGTAGGTGGGCATCGAGCCCTCCTTCTGCTCGATCGCGTCCCCGATGGCCTTGGCGCGCTCCTCGTACTCGCCGATCTTGCGTTCGGCGAGGTCCTCCTTGCCGAGCGCCTCGGCGAGCAGGCGGATGTTGTCCTTCCAGGTGGCGCCCGTCGACTCGCTGAACACGGTCGGCGCCACGTTGGACAGCTTGGAGTGGATCGCCTCGTGGCGGACCTTCGCCGACACGATCAGGTCCGGTTGCACGTCGTAGAGCGCCTCGACGTTCGGCGACTCCAGCGCGCCGACGTCCTTGGCGCCCTCGAGGTACTGCTTGTCCTCGCCGAGGTAGTCGGGCAGCCCGTCCGACGAGGGGTACTTGGTGTAGGCCACGACCTCGGTCTCGAGAGAGGCTGCGGCGTCGGCGTAGCTGGAATCGAGCGCCGCGACCTTCTGCGGACGTTCCTCGACGGTGGTTTCGCCCATGGCGTCGGAAATCGTGCGCGGAAATCCGCCCGAATTTCCGGATTCGGACTCACTGTCCTCATTGGACGCACACGCGGACAAACCGAGACATACGGCCAGCCCGAGGGCCACGGCTCTGCCGAGCGCGGCTCGAGAGTGAGACAAGCGCATCATTGCCTACCTTTCCCATTCGGTTAGGCTTCCCTAACAGGCCTCGAGACCATAAGCGACGACTGTCAATTCCGGAAGAGCTGTTAAGAAATACTGCAAGGAGCCGGCGCCATGAAAATCACGCTCACGGAGCAGCGTGCGACCGGGCCCTCGGCGGCCGCGGCCGCCCTGCGCCGACTGCGCGTGCGGCGCCTGGCAGGCCTGTTCGCGCTGGTCGCGGCGTTGCTGTGCGCGGTGGCCGCGAGCCTGGCCTACGGCACCAACCCGGTGCCGCTCGAGAGCGTCTGGCAGGCGCTCGTCGCCCCGGCCGGTGAGGAGCACGACATCATCGTGCGTTCGCTCCGGGTCCCCCGCACGCTCCTCGGCGTGCTCGCGGGCATCGCCCTGGGCGTCGGAGGGGCGCTGATGCAGGGGCACACGCGCAACCCGCTCGCCGACCCCGGCCTGCTCGGCGTCAACCAGGGCGCCGCGCTCGGCGTCGTCCTCGCCGTCGTGGTCCTCGGGATCACCTCGCTGAGCACGTTCATCTGGTTCGCTTCGCCGGGGCGCTCATCGCGGCCGTGGTGGTGTTCCTGCTCGGCACGGCGCGCGGCGGCGGCACGCCCGTGACGCTCGCGCTGGCGGGCGCGGCGGTCAGCGCGCTGCTGTACGGCGTGATCTCGGCGATCGTCCTCGGCAGCAGGCAGGGCATGGACACCTACCGGTTCTGGCACGTCGGATCGATCGCGGGCCGGGAACTGGCCGTCGCCGGTCAGCTCGCGCCGTTCCTGCTCGTCGGCCTGCTGCTGGCGCTGGCCAACACGCCCGGTCTGAACAGCCTCGCGCTCGGCGCCGACGTGTCGACCGCGCTGGGCAGGGACGTCCGCCGGACCCGGATCCTCGGCATCCTGGCCGTCACACTGCTGGTCGGCGCCGCCGTCTCGGCCTGCGGGCCGATCGCGTTCGTCGGCCTGCTCGTGCCGCACATCGCGCGGGCGATCACCGGCCCCGACTACCGGTGGCTCGTCCCGTACGCCGGACTGCTCGGCGCCGTGCTCGTGCTCGTCGCCGACGTCGTCGGCCGCCTCGTCGCCGGCGATCGGCTCGAGGTCGGCATCCTGCTCGCCGCCATCGGCGCACCCGCGTTCATCTACCTGGTCCGGCGGAGGGGGCTGAGCAAGATATGAGCGCTGTCCGCGACATCGACGCCGTGCCCGGGCGCAAGCACGCGCGCGTCGGCCGGTTCGCCGCCTCGTTCCGCCCGCGATCCGTGCTCGTGCCGCTGATCTGCCTGGGTCTGCTCGTGCTGGTGGCGGCCGTGAACATCGCCCGCGGCACGTCCGACATCGAGGTCCTCGACGTCCTGCGCACGCTCGTCGGCGGCGGGGACGACCGCGAGACCGGCATCATCTTCGACCTCCGCCTGCCCCGAACCCTCGCCGGCATCCTCGTCGGCGCCGCCTTCGGACTGGCAGCGCCCTGTTCCAGACGATCGCCCGCAACCCGCTCGCCAGCCCCGACATCCTCGGCGTGACCTGGGGCGCCGGCGTCGGCGCGGTGTCGGTCATCGTCCTCGGCGGCACCGCGGGCCAGATCAGCGGCGCCGTCGCCGAACTCGGCGTTCCCCTCGCCGGCCTCGCCGGGGGACTCGTCGCCGGCATCCTGCTGTACGTCCTCGCGTGGAAACGCGGCCTCGAGGGCTACCGCATGGTGCTCGTCGGCATCGGCCTGTCGGCCATCGGCAGCAACGTCGTCTACTGGCTGCTCACCGTCGGCGACGTCGACGACGCCACCCGCGCCACCACCTGGATCGTCGGCAACCTCGCCGGCGTCGGCTGGGAATCCATCGGACCCGTGGCGCTGGCCCTCGCGCTGCTCGTCCCCGTGACCGTGGCCGCCGCACACACCCTCGGCGGCCTCCAGTTCGGCGACGACACCGCCCGCGGCCTCGGCATCCGCGTCGACGCGGCCCGCGCGACCCTGCTGCTCCTCGCGACCGCACTCGCCGCCGTCGCCACCGCCGTGGCCGGGCCGATCACCTTCGTCGCACTCGCCACCCCGCAGATCGCGCTCCGGCTCGTGCGCAGCCCCCAGCCACCGCTCGTCGGCTCCCTGGTCCTCGGCGCACTGCTCACCGTCAGCGCCGACCTCGCCGTCCGCCTCGTCGCAGGCGACCTGCCCGTCGGCGTCCTCACCGCCATCCTCGGCGCGCCGTACCTCATCTTCCTGTTCCTGCGCACCCGCAAGGAGGTCCGCCGATGACCCCATCCCGCCTGCAGGCCGACGGTGTCCGCCTCGGCTACGACGACCGCATCGTCGTCGGCGCCGAGGACGGACTCGACCTCGACATCGCCGACAACGCCATCAGCGTCATCATCGGCCCCAACGGCTGCGGCAAATCCACCCTGCTCCGAGGCATGGGCCGCCTCCTGCGCCCCCGCGGCGGAGCCGTCCTCCTCGACGGCCGGCGCATCGACCGCATGCCCACCAAAGAGGTCGCCAAGACCGTCGGCCTCCTCCCGCAAACCCCCAGCGCACCCGAGGCCTCACCGTCGGCGACCTCGTCTCCCGCGGCCGCCAACCCCACCAACACTGGTACCGCCAGTGGTCGGCCACCGACGAGGACGCCGTCGCCCACGCACTCGCCGTCACCGGCATGGACGCCCACGCCGACCGCGTCGTCGACGAACTCTCCGGCGGTCAACGTCAACGCGCCTGGATCTCCATGACCCTCGCCCAGGACACCTCACTGCTCCTGCTCGACGAGCCCATCACCTACCTCGACCTGGCCCACCAGATCGAAGTGCTCGACCTGGCCCACCGCCTGCACACCGAACGCGGCACCACCGTCGTCATGGTCCTGCACGACCTCAACCTCGCCGCCCGCTACGCCGACACCCTCGTCGCCATGCACGACGGCGCCATCGTCGCCCAAGGCCCACCCCACGAGGTCCTCACCGAACAACTACTCTCCGACGTCTTCGGCCTCGACGCCAAAGTCCTGCCCGACCCCGTCGCCGGCACCCCACTCGTCCTGCCCATCAGCGCCCACCTCCACGACGCCCCCGCGCACGACCCTGCGTGACCAACAGGGACCCCCGGTGCGAACCCCCGATGGCGGTGGGGTACATTATTTCGCACAGGCAGCGGTGCGAACCGCGAACACAACACGGGGCTATGGCGCAGTTGGTAGCGCGTCTCACTGGCAGTGAGAAGGTCAGGGGTTCGAATCCCCTTAGCTCCACCCTAGGGTTGTTATTAGAACCCGTGCCCGAGTGAACGCCCTTCAGTAGGAGGGCAACACCGGAAGTCGAAAGGCCACCTGCAGGGCGGGTGGCCTTTTTGCTGTGCGTGCTTGGCGGCTGGCTTGCGGTTGCGGTGCTCTGGGTGTGTTCGTGCTGGAGGGCGTGGAGCGCGCCGAACGGCCCCTGGAGATCGTGGCCGGTGACCTCGTCGTCCTCGATGTAGAGACCTCGGAAGATGGCCTGGTTGAGCAGGCGCCGTTGTTGTTCATCACACCGTCGGTAGAGCTCCTGCGGGTCTTCGAGGAGTTTCAGCGCGGCCTTGATGAGCTGGGCGTTGTCGGTGAGGTCGGCGTTGGCTGTCTCGAGGCGGCGGGAGAGTTTGCGGCGTTCGGTGTCGATCTCGCGGAGCTTGTCCTTGACCTTGGTTCGGGGCACGGTGCCGTCGGCCACGAGGTCGATCACGTTGGCCTCTTGAGTGTCGAGTTCTTGTAGCTGGCTGGTGAGCTGTTGATGAAGGAGCCGGACTGAGGCTTCCTGTTCGTCGATGACTGCGTCGACGGTTGCGCTGACTTCTGCGATGAACGTGGGGTGGAAGCAGATGCTGGCGTAGTGCCGTTCGACGGCTTCCTCAACGTGGTAGACGTGCATGTGCGGGCCGGGGCACAGACCGTCACGCTTGTTGCGACAGAAGAAATAGAAGTACTCGTAGCCTCGGCGGCTTACGGTGCGCTGGATCACTAGACGTTGGGTCCTGCCTGTGCGTCGACAGTATCCGCAGTACACCGATCCCTTGAGGTAGTGGTGGTGGACGCGGCGGCGTTCCTTGGCGGTGGTGCGGGAGTCGAGGATCTGTTGGACCTGGTCGAACAGGTCGTCGTCGATCAGGGCTTCGTGGCGTCCGCGGATCTGTTCTCCCTGGTAGTCGACGTAGCCGATGTAGTAGCTGTCGCGCAGCATCTGGGAGAGCTTGTTGATTGAGACCTTTTTCGCGGGGTGGCGGTTGGTGGGCCGGGTGCGGAGGCCTCGGTCGTAGAGCTCGTCGGCGAGGTCGTCGAGGGAGTAGTCGCCGGTGGCGTAGAGCTCGAAGCCGAGTTTGACCAGGGGAGCGCGGTCGGGGTCGACGATGATGGTGCGGATGACGCGGCCGTCGAAGTGGTCGATGTGGTTGAGGTAGCCGAGCTTGGCGCGCCCGAGCGTGCCACCGTTGCGGGCTTTCTGGCCCATCTTGTAGGCGATGTCGGCCCCGGATTGGCGGGATTGGTACTCGTTGAAGGTGGCGAGGATGCCGTGCATGAGTTGGCCGACCGGGGTGTCGTCGATGGCTTCGGTGGCTGCGACCAGCCTGACGCCGCGTTTGCGTAGGTCGGCCATGACGATCGCGTCGTCGTAGCGGTTTCGCGCCATCCGCGAGAGCTGGTACACGATGATGGCGTCGACGTCTTCGAGGCTCCGTACGCGGGCGAGCATCTCTTGGAATGCTTCGCGCTTGGTCATCTCGAGGGCGGAGCGTCCGGGTTCGACGTACTCGTCAACGACGGTGAGGCCGAGGTCTCGCGCTTTGCGCAGACAGGCTTCGCGCTGCGCGGGGATGGAGATGCCTTCGGCGTCGTAGTCGGTGTTGACCTGGCCGGTCGAGGACACACGCAGGTAGATGACGGTGCGTGTGCCGGGCTCTACGTCATCGACAGGACGGTGGACAGCGACCGCGGGGTCCGGCTCCGTTTCGTCGGAGGAGTCAGCGTAGGCGCTGGTCATGGGCTTCCTTCGTCGTCGCACGCGGTCGCGGGCTGGCTGTCGGCCGCGTCGGCTGTTGCCGGGTTCAGTTCGTCTCGCTTCTCCACCATGTCGGTTGCCAGGCTGGCAACGACGCGCGCGAGCATGTGGATGTCCGGCGGATCGTGCCGCACACCCTGCACCACCAACTGGCGACCGTCACGACGGCGGTTATTGCGTCGTCGTGGAGCGGCCTGGTGAGGGGTGCCAGCCCGAGGCTGGTGGCTTCGGAAGGAACCGTAACGCCGGCGCCGCTGTCTGCGCGGCGCGATTCTGCAGGTAAGGCGTCCGTGTCAGCGTGATCGTCGGAAGTGTGCGCTGACCGGTGGTCCGGGTAATCAGAGCTCACGAGGATGCACCTCCGAGCCCGCGAACTTGACGTCGTGTTGGAGTTCGCGGCGCTGGTCGCTGGTTGGGTATCGGTCGACCCGGCCGGCGCATCGGAGCCGGGCACCCGCGCTTGCCTTTGACGGGTCGGTGGGCGCGGGGCGCGCCATGATGCGCGCTGTGGTGGCAGAGGGTGCCGAGCGGAGCGGTCTCGCTGCGCTTCGTCTCCCGACGGCGCGTGGTCGCTGACCGACTGGGTCTTGGAACCCCGTCGCGGCGGCGACGGGTGCGGTCGAGTAGGTCACGTTAGTCGGGGCGTCGAGGTCATGCCGCGGTGCCGGGCTCGTTGAGCTCGTCGGGTTGCTGGTTGTTGAACCGTCGGAGGGCGATGTCGTGGTAGTCGGGTCGCAGATCGATGCCCTGGTAGAAGCGCCCCAGGTGTCGCGCGGCGAGTCCGGTTGTGCCCGCGCCGGAGAATGGGTCAAGAACGCGTCCGCCGTCGGGGCTGCCGGCGGCGATGCAGCGCAGCGGCAGGTCGATCGGGAATGGCGCGCAGTGCGCCTGGCGTAACGGGCGCGTCGAGATTGACCACATGTCGCCGGGGTTCTTTCCTTTTCCTTTCGGTGTCCACGGCGTAGCGATCGCGTTCCCTTTATTGCCACCGTAGCGACGTTTTCGCCGGAGCGGCCGGTCCGTAGTGTAGGGTTCCCGGATTGCGTCCAGGTTGAAGTAGTAATCCTGCTGCTTTGTCAGGAGGAAGACTATTTCGTATCGGCACGATAGGCGGTCGCGTACCGATTCTGGCATGGCGTTGGGTTTGTGCCAGACGATCGCGTTGCGAATGACCCATCCGTCGTATTGGAGGGCGAAGGCAACTCGCCAGGGAATTCCCACGAGGCTCTTGTGTGTGATTCCCGCGGCCGGACGGTAGGAGGGTTGACGAACATTTCTGCGGCGGGTGCAAACATAGCCGTCGCTGTTGGAGCTGTATCCGTCACCGAGATTGAGCCACAACGTGCCACGCGGATCGAGGACACGGCGTACTTCGGTGAACGTGTGACGCAGCTGGTCGACGTACTTTTCCGGCGTGGGTTCGTGCCCGTATTGACGGTCATGGCAGAGGGCGCCGCAGCGGCGACACCGTGGTTCGCGATCCTCCGCCGCGTCGGCTGTGGGCCTGGCCGTGGGTGATCGGCGTTGGTGGGGTGTGGTCCCGAGGGTGTGGCGGCATCGGGGATTGCCGCCGGTCCAGGTGGCGGTGCCGTAGTCGCGGAGCCCCCAATACGGCGGCGAGGTCACCACGCAATCCACCGAGCCGCTGGGAAGCGTGGCCATCACGTCGACGGCATCGCCGAGGTGGAGTTCGGCGGCAGCGTCGCGGTAGTAGAGGCTGGTCATTGTCCACCGCCTTGCGCTACGTGGCCTGCGGCCGGCGCCCGGAAGACCAGGACGTCCACATGAGTCGGGTGAGCGGTGGGGGTGCCGTGGATGTCGCGCGTTCGCGGGTCGGCGATTCGGTTGCGGGCCTGCCGGGCGCGGACTTGAGAGTCGTGAATGGGTGAGATCAACGCGATGCAGTGATCAGCGGGTTTCAGACCGACGGCGCTTGCTGCGTCATGGATCTGACCGGGGAGGTCGACGAGGTGCCGGCGGCGTCGCCACGGGCGGCAGGTGATGATGACGTGGCCGCCGGGCCAGACCCAGTCGACGACCGCGTCGAGGTCTTCGTAGAGGTTGACCAGAAGGCGGCTGGGGTCGCCGGCAGGTGTGGGGCGTAGCCCGGTGAGCACGAGGTCGACGGCACCAGGCAGAGACGCGGCGTGAGGGTCGTCGATGCCACCTAGCAGTGTGGCCTTCCCGGTGCTGCCCGCGAGGCGAGCGAGGTCGAGGTTTGCGTCGAGCGCTGACTGCCACCGTGGGTGCGGTGGCAGCGCGACTGCGTGACGATTGGCGCGAATGCTCTCGACGAGTGCGAGGCCCGGTCCGGGATTGGGGTCGCAGACGAGGTCGCCGGGTTCGGTGTAGGTCCGGATGATCCATTGCGCGATGGCTGGTGTGAGTGCGATGTCGCTACGAGACATGCCCACGTGCCGATCACTGACCTGTCGCCGTGGCGTGGGCTGTCCTGTGGCCCACACGCTGGATGGCCCTGCGAGGTTCTTCGGCATGGCGGCTCCCCTTACGGCCCTGTGGGGCGGAAGACATGGGCGCTTGCGTGGATGCGGCGGTGCCCGTCGCGTGCCACCGCGCGGCGCGCGCGAGTGGTAACTGGGGGCGCGGTGCTGGGGGTTTCACGCGCCACGATCAGACGGTCGGTCAAGGTCAGCCCGGCGAGCGTCGCCGCGCGCACCATGGCGCCTGAGCGTGCCGTTCGCCCTCCGCCTGGCCGGTCACTGTGTGTGAGGACGATCAAGGCACCGTCGGATGCGAGCGAGGGGGTCCAGTCGGCGATGAGACTCGGATTGGGCGGGCCCCATCCGCAGCCGCAGATGATCACATCGAATCGGTCCTGGCGTGGATCGCGCGCGGGTCGGGTCGATGCGTCGTCCGGGAGGGGCAGTCCGAAACCGGACTCGGACTCCGTCCTGGAGTCGGCGCCGCGCCTGGGGTCACCGTGCTCACCGGCGTGCTCGTCGAAGCGGCGTGGGGTGGGTTCGGTGGCGGCTCCGCGAGCGAGTCGCAGCACGGTCTCGACGAGTCGGTCGCGGTGTTCGTGAGCCGACCGCGATCCGGGCGACGCGGTGTCGGTGGCGTCGGCGAGGGCGATGCGGTCGCCGGGGGCGCTGTAGGTCGTGACGATCACGCGGACGGTCGCCGCGATCCGCTCGTGAAGGGACGCGCTGGGGTCGACGCGACAGAACCGGACACTCGCCGCAGCGGCCACAGCATGATCGCCAGGGCTACCCGCGTCGGTCCCGGCGCGCGGGGTCGGTCGGAGCCTGGCTGAGGGGCTGTGGTGCTCGGGCCCGTCCGGCGTGTGCGGTGTGGGCAGTGGGGGCATGTCAGGCGCTCCGTGATCATCGCGACGTGATGTGGACGCTCCTGAAGTCCGCGAAACACGCCCGGATTGGACAGCCCGACGAAAACTTTCCATGAGCGATCGCGTCGGCGTCGCTGGTGGCGCTGGGTAACAAGCGCGGGTTAGCCGTGACCCTGGTGCCGATCACCGCGGCGGGCGTGGCGGCGCGAGTCGTCATGGGTGGGCAGCCAGCGCTCCTGGTCACCTTCCCGGCGTAAGCAAGATCGTCTCGGCACCTCGCGGAGATCGTTTCCGTTGGTCTCTGAATGGGCCGAGTGAAGGTGACAGCGCCCAAATAAGAAGCGACTAAATCGCCAGGTGCAAGGGTTGTTTTCGGCCCGATCCGCGATCTCGAATCGCGGCGGGTTGTCGATCTTCTTGTTTCGCGGCGCGGGGGTTACCGCAAGCAGTTGGTAGTACGTGGCCGTGCGGTGCGCTGTGCTCCGCCTGGCCCTCTCGGTGGCGTTGTTATCCGCCGCTTCGAGAGGAGCCAGCCATGGCACACCGTCCCGCTTTTGGACACGAAGAGTGGCCCACCAGCCCGTTGGATGCCGCCCGCGTGGCGTTCGGATGGCTGACCGCCGGGGATCACCCGGTGACCGTGGACGGGCGCGCGTTCGACTATCTACCCGACCGTGACATCCGGGTCGACGAGCTCCGCGATCTGCTGTTGCGACGGTCCTGCCCGCGCCGCGTATGGGATCAGATCTGGCGGCACGTGATCACCCGTTCCCGCGACGAGGGCGGCACGTGGACGATCGTCGCCGTCGGACTCGCCCTGCCGATGCTGACCCCGATGGCATCCCGGCTCACCGACCGCTACGCCGGCGACCCGGCCGACATTCACGCCGAGATCGTCCGAGGCTTTCTCGACACCCTCCACACGATTGACATCACCACCGGGCGGATCACCATCCGGCTGCGGTGGGCCGCCTACCGCGCCGGGCACGCGGCCCTGATCGCCGCGCTGGACGGACCCACTCCGAAGTCGCCCGGGTTCTTCTCGGCCGAACCACGACACCCATCCGGCCACCCCGACTTGGTCTTGGCACGCGCCGTGCTGGCCGGAGTCCTGACCGAGACCGAGGCCGACGCGATCTCGGAGACCCGGCTCGGCGACACCGCGCTGAACGAGTGGGCGACGCGCCGCGGCATCGAGTTCTGGGCCGCCTACAAGACCCGCTCACGGGCCGAACACCGACTCGCCGCCTGGATCACCGAGACCGCCGACGAGTCGGCCGAGGCCGACCCCACCGGCGCCGAGGCCACCACCCACACCGACATCCATCACGCCGGGACGCGGACACACAGCGTAGCGGAAGAAGTCGATGCGGCCGTGTCCAATGCGCGCCCGAAATCCGGACTTCAGGACCGCGGGTGAGTACTGCCCGCCACCCGCTCGAGACGTCCTGGAGGTTCCTCATGCGCCCGAACGCGCCCAGTACTCGACCCACCCACCCTCGCCACATCCGGCGTCGCCGCGCGCGGCGCACCGGCGTCCTCGCGGCGGCGACGCTCGCCGTGTTGCTCACGGCCACCACGACGGCCTCGGCTGAGCCCACGCAGGTGCTCGCGTTGGCCCGCTCGGTCGATGACGTGCTCAACAACGTCCGCAACTGGATCATGGGCATCCTCGCCTTGCTCGCCACCGTGTTCCTCACCATCGGAGGCGTCCGATACGTCCTGGCCAACGGCGACCCGGGCGAGGTCGAGAAGGCCAAACAAGCGTTCAAGTCGGCCGGTTTCGGCTACGGGCTCGCCGCGCTCGCGCCGTTGGTCGTGGAGATCCTCAAAGGGATCGTCGGGGCGAGCTGATCCCATGTCGGCTACCGCACTCACCAGCCCTGGGGCCGGCCGCCGGCTCGGCCGCGCGCTCGCCGCGGTGGCCGGCCTGCTCGCCCTGATCATGGTGGCCGGCATTGCCGCGCGGGCACGGCCGCGGCCCAGCCCACACCCGCCCAGGCCCCGCCGCGCCGGAGCTCCCGGCAGCCCCTCCGCCGCTGCCGTTGCCTCCGGTCGACGACTGCGGTCCGGACTCGCCGCTGCCGGTGTGCCAGCTGCCGGATCAGCCGTCGGAACCTCCGGCGCCGTCGCAGCAGGAACGGCCGTGTGAGGGGCCCGGATGCATCCCACAGCCGACAACGTCGACCCCGCCGCCACCGGACCAGGAGCGGGATCACCCCGACCGGGACGGGACCGGAGAGGATTCCTCGTGCGGCATCACCGATATCCCGGCGTGCGTCAACGACGCGATCGACTCGTTCTTCCGGGACCTGGTCACACCGGCGTTGAACAGCCTGCTGGATTTGCTGGCCAACACACTGCTGACGACACCTACCCTGGATGACCTGCCGAGGATCGGTGAACTGTGGAATTCGTCCTGGCAGATCATGCTGGCCTGCTACGGCATGCTGATCCTCATCGCGGGAATCATCGTCATGACCTACGAGACGATGCAGACCCGAACGTCTATCAAGGAGATTCTTCCGCGCGTCGTCGTTGGTTTTCTCGCGGGCGCGCTCTCGCTCTGGGCCTGTTCTCAAGCCATCACGCTCGCCAACGCTCTCGCGAAAGCCATCATGACTGGCGGTGTCGACGAGAATTCCTCCGCCGAATCACTGAAGCGATTGGTATTGAGCTCGCTGGGCGGTGGGTTTTTCATCATTTTCATCGCGCTGTTCCTCGCGGCCATGCTCGTCGCGCTGCTGCTGACCTACATCGTCCGCGTCGCGCTCACCGTCGTGCTCATCGCGGGTGCTCCGTTGGCGCTGATGTGTCACGGCCTGCCTCATACCGAGGGCATCGCGAAGTGGTGGTGGAAAGCGTTCGGCGGATGCCTGGCCATCCAACTCGGCCAGTCCTTGACGCTGATCACCGCGATGCGGGTGTTCCTCGCTCCCGGCGGGTTCACCTTCTTCGGGCCGACGACCGACGGGCTGGTCAACCTCCTCGTGGCGCTGGCGCTGATGTACATCCTGTTCAAGATCCCCTTCTGGATCATGAGCTCGCTGCGCGGCGGCGGGGGTCGTTCCCTCGTGGGCTCGCTGGCCCGGGGCTTCATCGCCTACAAAACCTTCGGCCTGCTGCGCGGCCGCGGCGGATCCGGGCGCGCGCCCACGCCTCGGAAAACAGCGAAACCCAGCGGCACGACTGATCCGTACACCGCGACCCGCGCGACACCGTCGGGGCAATACATGCTGCCGCTGGGCCGACTCCCGCGCCGGCCCGCCGCGCGAGGTGCCCACCGCGCCGGTGCCACACCCGCCTCTGGCACCCGGCCGCGCGGCCGGGGCACGCAACTGGCGCTCCCGATGGATGGGGAGTGGCCGGAGAACAAGCCTCGGCTCGGCCGTGACGGACAGTACGCACTGCCGCTGGACGTGCGTCGCCAGCCTGCGCCCAGGGCCGGGGAGCGGGCTCCGGCTCGCCGGCCATCGGGCCGCCAAGGGCGGCAGTTGCGCTTGCCGGCCAGTGGCGAGTGGCTCGAGAACCGGCCACGGCTGGGTAAGGACGGGCAGTACCGGCTGCCGATCACCGCCCAACGAGTGCCGCGCCCGACACCACCGCCGCCGCCGCCGAGGCCGCCCCGCCCGCCGATGGCCGGTACCCAGCTGAAGCTCCCCGTCGACGGCCAGTGGCCGGAGGACAAGCCGAGACCCACTAGGCAGGGCCAGTACCCACTGCCGCTGAATGTTCGAGACGCGCCCACACCGCCACGGCCCGCTCAACGCCCAGATCCACCGTCGCAATTACCACCCGAGTCGCGGCCGCGTCCGCCATCGCCGTCAGTGCCACCGCCGTCGCCGGCTCGTCGTGGTGCGAAACCGCGTCAGCAAGCGCTCCCGCTGGATCTGCCGAAGGTCTCCCCACCGCGTCCCAGTCCTCGTCGAGAAGGAGGTGACGAGACGTGAGTCAGTACAGCGTGCGTATTCCCGCGGATGTGGACCGGGAAGACAGGATCTTGGCCGGGTTCACGGCCCGTCAGGTCGCCGTCATGGCCATCGTGGCTCTGCTGCTCTACGGCGGATGGATGGTCACCCGCGACTTCCTCCCTGTGATCGCCTATCTCGTCGTGGCTGTTCCGGTCGGCGTGGCCGCTGCGGCGCTGGTGGTGGTGCGCCGGGACGGTGTGACACTCGACCGCCTCGTCGTCGCCGCCATCCGCCAGCGACTGCAGCCCCCACGGCGCGTCACGACGGGCGCGGAGTCGACACCGGTGCCCGACTGGTTGACCGATGTCGCCGGGGGTGGTGACCCGGAGACCGGGGCGCTGGAGCTGCCCGCCCACGGGGTCAACGAGGCCGGCGTAGTCGATCTCGGCTCGGACGGGCTCGTGCTGCTGGCCGCATGCTCGACGGTCAACCCGGCCCCGCTCGTCAGCACGCAGCGATCGCACGGCAGCTGGCATCACCCGGTACCTCCCGCCGCGTTCACGGTGCCGCGCCACTGGTCGACCACCGACGACGCCGACGCTTGCGCCGTTGTGGAGCCCGGCACGCCCAACAGGGACAGGTCCTCCAGCCCGATCTCGCAGCGCACGGTGACCGCGACTGTGCTGCCCGGACGCAGCGAGCCGAGCTTCGTCGTCACGCTCAGGCCTCGGCAGCTGATGCCGGCCTGGCCGAGGGCCGCCGCAGCGGTGGTCCTCGCGTCGTCGCCTGCTTGAGTGCTGGTGCGCGCGAGAGTCGCGGCGCGGACGGCTTGATGGGCCGCGTCGTCCACGCGCAGGCGTGAGTCCGCGAGCCGGCCGCAGAACACCACGAACAACAGCAGCACGATCAACACCGGCGTGAGGAGGGTCAGCTCGGTCGCCACGGACCCACGCTCGTCTCGCCCTAACCGGGCCACAACGGCGTTCATGGGCTGGCCTCCGGTTCGACGAACCGTTCGTTCGGACCAACTGCTCGCGCGCTCACCCGCAAGTCCAGGAACGGAATCACGCGTGCCGCGTACCCAGCCACCTCCACACTGGACTGTTCCGCATCGCGTGAGACGGCGACGTGAGCCGAGTGCAATGGGCCGCCACCGAGCTGCGCGAGGACCGCGCGAGCGTGCTGCCGGCCGTCGGTATTGGTGGCGCCCTGCACGCGGGTGGACGAGAGCGCTTGGGAGGCGGCTGTTTGCGCGACGTGGGAGGCGTGTGCCCAGATCGCGAACTGCGCGATCACCAGCAGCAGTAACAGCAGCGCTGGCACGGCGACCACCAATTCCGCGGTCACCGCACCGCGTTCATCACTCCCGACACGACGCCACGCACGTCTGCGGGGGCGCGTGGAGGATCCCCGTGTGTTCACATGTTGCCCCCAATCTCGTTGGCCTTCCGGGTGATGGCCGAGACGATGATCGCGATGACCACGAGCGCCGCGGCCACCAACAGTGCGGTCACCAGCACGGTCTCGGTGGAGTAGCCTCGCTCGTCCGCGCGCAACCGCTCGATGCGTGCCCGGACGGTGGTGACGACAATGCGCAGCTGTACCAGCATGTGTTCCCCTTTCCGGTGCTAGAGCGCGCCGAGCACCGTGGCCATGGCCGGGTAGGCGATGAACACCAAGAACCCGGCGAACAAACAAATGACGGGCAAGCTCATCCGCTCCGTGGCGGCCTGGGCTTCACCTTCGGCTTCGGTCAGTTCATGGGTGCGCATCGCGGCCGCCTTCGCGGCCAACGACGCGCGCACCTTGGCGCCCTCGGTGCCGGCGAGCGAGACCGACGAGGAGAGCTCGACCAATTCGCGGATGTCGAGCTCATCGCCGAGCTGGCGCAAGGTGTCCCAGGGCGTCGTGCGGGTGAGGCGCGCGGCCATCAGCGCGCGGCGGATGCGCGCGAACGCCCACCCCCGGCCGACCGTGGCGCAATCGTTCAGCGCGCCATCAACCCCGGCGCCGCCCGCTAACGACACGCGCACCAAGTTGAGGTAAGCGCTCAACGCGTGGCGAAACGAGGTGCGCTTACGATCGGCTAGTCGACGCACCTCGAGGTCGGGAAGGACAAAGCCGCCCGCCGCACAGCCGGCGCTGACCACGAACGGCACCTGCCACGGGAACCCGACTCCCGCTGCCCACAGCAGAGCCTGTGCCACCACCGGAAGCAGGAGACCGGCCACGGCCAGCACCGCCTTCTCCGCCAACAAGGCTTTCGCGGATCGGCCGAGCATCAACAGGTCCTTGCGCTGTCGCGCGGTCGGCAGTCCCACCGCGCGTAGCGGTCGCACCGCCGGCCGGCCCCAGCGCGCGGCCCACCCACCCGCGTCGACGTCGGTAATCGTCGGCCGCGTCTGACGGGGCGTCCGCACCGCCTGCAGCGCGCTCGCCAACGACGGGCGCGGCGGGAGCAGCCACACCAGTACCGCCCACAAGCCCAGCCCGGCCCCAGCGCCCCACAGCAGCGCGGTGGTGATCACGACCGCACCTCCCGCGTCGCAGGCGGTTCGGCCCCAGCGAGGTGGGTCAGGAACCGTTCCGGTTCGCCCATGCGCGAAATGCGGGCCAACCAACTGAACGCGAGCGCGAACAGGCCGCCGACCAGCAACAACATGACCTGTCCGAACGCGCTGTCATACGGGTCGAGGTAGCCGCGGTTCAGAATCACCAGGCCCACCGCGAACGCGACGGTCGTCCCGACGATGACCCGCACACTCGTGCGCGTACGTGCTCGTCCGGACTCCACCCGCAGCCGCATCGAGACTTGTTCGCGTGCCTCGGTCGCCAGCTCGCCGAGCAGATCCGTCAGTTGCCGAGCCTGATGCTCGGATGCCAGAACCAGCGCACTGATGACCAGATCCGCCGTCGGGTCATTCAGGTCGTCGGCCAGCACTCCCAGGGCGTCGGAAAGCTTGTCCCCACGTTCGATCCGCACCGCGAGCTCGCGGACATCGTCGCGGATCGCGACGGGAGCCGTCTCGACGGTGGCGTGGATGGCCTGTTCCAAACCGGCGGCCGACGAGAGGGTGTCGCGCAGCATTTCCGTCCATGCCGCGATGGCCTCGATGCGCGCCACACGTCTGTTCTGGTCCTTGTCACGCCCGAGGAGCCGCGGCAACGTCCACACTCCCAATGCCGCGAGAACCCCGCCGACGACCCAACCGGTCAGCACCCCCACCATCACGCCGCTGACCACGCTCGCCGCCAGCCACCGCGCGGGCCCGGGCCGCCGCACATCCCCGATCCACCGTTCCCACCGGCTCGGCGCACGCGGCGCTACGGCGCGTTCGCGACCCCGGACACCGACGACGAACACGACAATCCCGAGTGCGAAGCCGATCCCCAGCAGACCGGCGAGTGCGACCGAGCCCGTCATGGGTTCCACCACCCCTCCGGCCGTTCCAGGAGTCCGGGTCGAACCCGACCTCGGCCAACCGCTCGACGGTGTCGGTGCGCAACGGGACACCGGGCACCGCGCGCCCATCCGGGCCCGGGCGGTAGACCTCGTTGGACACGACCTGTTTGTCGTCGGCGCCCACGACCTCCCGGACCGAACTGACCACGCGGGTCTTGTCATCCCGCGCTTCGGCCAGATGAACCACGACGTGTACGGCGCTGGCGACCAGCAGATTCGTCGCCTCCAGCGACAATCGCTCGGGTGACTGGGCCGCGTAGGTAGCCAGCTTGGTGAAGGCGCCGCGAGAATCGGACGCGTGCACGGTGGCCATGCTTCCGTCGTTGCCTTGCGTCATCGCGTTGGCCATCGGGATCAGTTCCGAGCCGCGAACCTCGCCGACGATGACGCGATCCGGGCTCATCCGCAGTGCCCACCGCACGAGGTCGGCCTGAGAGATCGCGCCCTCACCTTCGACGTTGGACTCGCGGGCCTGCAACGCGACGGTGTCAGGGTGGTGTGGGTCGCGGTCGAGACCCAACTCGAAGTTGTCCTCGATCGTGACCAGCCGCTCATGGGACGGGATGGCCGAGGCCAGACCCCGCAGCATCGTTGTCTTCCCGATCGCGGTTCCGCCGACGACGAGCATGTTGAATCGGGCACGGACCAGCGCGCTCAGCAGGGATTCCAAGCCGGTGTCGACGGTGCCGAGTTCACGCAGTCGCGTCAACGTGACCTGGGAGAAGCGGTGCCGGCGGATCGAGACCGACGGCCGCCCAGTCACGGCCATGACCGCGAACAGCCGGCTCCCATCGGGCAGTTCCACGTTGACACCGGGCGATCCTCGGTCGAAGCGGCGTTCCTCGACACCCGATCGGGCCGCGAGCGAACGCACGAGATCGACAAGCTCCTCGTCGGAGGCGGCGACCGGTGGCATCTGCGCGCGGCGGCCGTCGCTGTAGCGCACGAACACGCGATCGCACCCGTTGACGTTGATGTTCTCGATGGCCTCATCGGCCAGCAGCGGCTGCAGCCCTGCCATACCGAAGACCTCGTCGATGACCGACGCGATGACGTGGCGCTCGACGTCGTCTGGTGGCAGCCCGGCGCCGGTCGGCTGGGCCAGCTCCGCATTGGCGTAGGCATCGGCCGCGTCGGCGGCCAAGCCCAGCGCGAGGTTGCGCCGGGCTTGATAATCCAGCGGCGGTCTGCCGAACTGCTCATCGGCGCGCACCCGCTCGGCCAACCCTTCCGACACCGCTTCGCGCACGCGGGTGCGCAACGCCGCCGTCGCCGGATGATCCCAGGAAGAGCCCGCGGCTCCAGGCGGCGATTCCGACGAGTGATCCGGCACGGGTGTGTCCGGAGCGGGGAGGTTGTGGTCGTAGGAGTGGGTCGTCATCGCGGTGACCCCCCATTTCCGTTCGCGGTCACGAACTCCGCGACCTCGTCGTGGGACGGCGCGGCGGAGCTCGGCGGGTGTTGGGCCTGGGCCACCAAGTTGGCGGCGATGCGCGCGGCGGCCCTGCCGATGGCTGACTTTTCCGGCGCACGCCCGCGTTGGCGACCACACAGCGGCGCGGCGCCCGGCGCGTCGTCGGGCATGGTGCCCATCACCGGTACGCGCAGTTCGTGTTCGACCTCGGCGCGGCTATATCCGTCTCCGACGAGTAGTAGGGCCGGCATGCGTGCCCATTTCGGAATGTCGCCGAGCATGGTCGCCACATGAGAGAGCTCGTCGGCGCGCGGCCGGGCCACCACGACCAGCGAGTCCGCGCCGCGTACGAGAGGCAGCGCTGGCGACGAGGAATCGAGGCGGCCGACATCGACCAGGATGGCGGCATCCGGCGCCGCGGCGGCCGCCCGGGTCGCTCGCACGCCGCGCGTGGTGAGCACGCCAAGTGCCGCGCGGGCTTGTTCGGCGGCGACCGGACCGGGAACGACACGCAGGCCACCGGGGAGGCGTTGACTGTGCTGGGCCAGCAATGCGGCGCTGGACTGGCGGCGAGCCGCCGCGGCCAGTGACACCAAACCCGGGTTCGCGGGAAGGTGGTGGCGCGCCGCGAGATCGCCGCCAGCGGGATCGGCCTCGACCACCAGCGGATCACCCGTGGGCCAGCGCGCCGCCAACGCCAGTGCCGTCGTCGTCACCCCGGGTGAGCCTTTCACCGAGCAGAGTCCCACGAGCATCATCGACCGCCCCTCGCAACGACGACCAGTGACAGCTGCCCCGGCGGCATCGAGGCGACTTGCCGCGCGCTGGCTGTGGGCAGTTGCAACGAGACGACCGTCGACTGGTCATGGGCGGCCGGTTCCACATCCACCACCGCCGCGTCCCAGGGACCGGCGGACGAGGCGTCTTGTGCTGAACCGTCGGCGGTACTCGCACCGCTGTCCGGTGTGACGATCACCGACACGGTCGTGCCCGGGGAGATACCGGGAGGCACGTGGCCGGCTTCGAGTGCCACCGCGACCACACCCTGTCCCGCAGGAGGAATCTGAGGACTCCCGAGCGCTGAGTGGGATAGCAGCGCGCCGGAGGGCAGGGAGTACGCGACCGGTTGCCCGAGGACCGAGGACGATTGGCTCGCCGGCACGAGATCCGCCCCGGAGTCAACCGACATCGGCACCTGCCGGAGATCTTGCGGCGCGAGGACATGTCCCACCTCGACCGGCCGCGCCAGCGCGAGCATCGGCTCACGGTCACCGGCCTGCTGCACGGCGACGATGGCTCCGGCCGCGCACACCACGACCAGGAGCGAACCCAACACCAGATAGGGCACCCGTCGGCGACGTCCGGTGCCGCCGGAGATACGCGAAGGCGCGCCGGGCTTGCGGCCCGCCCACGACCGCGAGGCGGCGGGCGGGCCCTGGGCGGGCTGATGAGTCGAGGTGGTGGTGGACATCGAACGCCTCCAGGCAATGCGGTACCCCGCACCCCTTTCCGATGCGGAAAAGGGGTGTTCTCTCGTGTGGAATCTCGTTATGTCTACAGCGGACTGAGAATCGTCAGCGCGGTGCTTGGTTGAGTGCCTGCGATTCCGCCACTGAGAACGTCGTGTTCGACGTCGTTGTCAGGCCCGGGAACGTGCCCCGTTGGCCAGCTCCGGACCATGTCACCGTCCAATCGACAGTCGCGGAAACCGGGAAACTGTCGTTCCCCTGTCCCCGTGAGCTCTGCCGATAGGTGTGGCCGCAATCCGGGCTCGCGGCCTGGGGGTCACTACCGGGCGGGAACGGAGTACCCGCACCGTCACAGGTGACGCTCGCTCCGTCTCCCATCGACCACGTCACGGATTTCGGGGTCGCCGTCGCGGTCACCGACACACCAGGCACGGACGCGGACGCCGTAACCGGCCGCCATTGACCGCTATCCATCCACAGCCACGTCGGGAGATTCACCAACTGCCGCTCCGCCGGCGAGGCGTGAATACCCAGCGAAGGAAGGCGCAGCTGGTTGTAGGCCTGCCGCGCCAGCTGCTCAGGAGAAGGGGCCGGCCGCGGTCGAGGCCGCTCGCCGTCGGCGATCCACACCGGCGCCCGGTAGAGAGCGTCGGCATAACCCTCACCCGAACACTGGTACACGTACCACGCGCCCGATTGCCTGGGTTGAGGTTGCTGTTGTTGCGCGGGTCGAACCCGCGATCCCGACGCCGCGGGCCGGTACACCGCCGGCGTGACCGTGACCGCGCCCCCGTCGTTCAGAGGACGGTACGAGACCGTGGTCGTCCCCTGAGCCGGCGGCTGGTAATCACTACGCACGTATCGGCAATCAGCCAAGTTCGGTTCGCTCAGAAGCTGATCACCCTGCGGACGCGGCGCATCGCCAGATGTCCCGCCGTCAGCATCAGACCCGCCACCGTGCTCCGGCGGAGCCTGTGGCATCGCAGGAGGCTGTGCGGGCGGGCCGTCCGCTCCGGCACCCAAACCGCAGCCGGTGTAGTTGGTCTGCCCGCAGTCCACGCCGCCCCAGATATCAGCGAACGCGACACCGGAACCGGCGACCATGAGCGTGGACACCGATACGGCGACGACCGAGACCCGTCTCAGCATGTGCCCACTCCCTCCACGGCGAACCGCTTGACCCGCCAGGCGCCGTCCTGCTGTTTGACGACCTCGGCGGTGATCGACCGCGACCGCCGTCAACGTCGCCAGGCGCGCGCTTCCCGCTGTCCTCCATGACCTTCGAGGTCCCGGACGAATCGCCGCAGTCGGAGATCATCACCGTCGTCGGTTCGTTTGGCGGGTCAGCCGATGTCACGCGCGGAGAGTTCTTCGGCGCTCCGCGCGTGACGACGTTGTTGTAGTGGTCTGCATACAACGACCTGGTGATCGTCGTCAGCGCGTTGCCCGTGGCGTAGCGGGAAAGCTCCGGCGCTTTCCAGCCCGAGGTCCGCCCCGCGCGAGCCATCGCCTGCCACATCCCCGTATACGCGTCCGTCGCCCGCTCTCTAGCGGCATCGGCCGTGCTCGGTGCTGTGGACGACGTCGCGGTGGTTTGCTCGACAGGCCGCGGCGAGCTCGCGGCGGCCGGCGCAGGCGGCTCGTTCGACGTGCACGCTCCTACGACGGAGCACAGCACTGCTGACGAAGCGGCCAGCGCGGCTAGCCGAACGATCGGACTACGCATACGACCCCCAGTGCGTTTCCCCCGACGCGGCGTCGTCGACGACGATCGGATCGACGTACCCACAACGTGTACCCCGGATGACCTCGGTCACATCAACCAGACCCAGGGGTGAATTACCGCCTACCGCGCTTCGCCGCCGATTTTTCACTCGATTGGATTAGGCATTCGCGACGGAAGCCGTTGCGGGGTTCACTGGACTACCTACCCGCGCTGCGGTGGCCGACTGCACGCGCGACGTCAGGTTGTGCATCCCATTCGGAGCGTCGCTCTCGTGAACTTGTCTCTCCCCGCCCTCGTGTCGAGCCTGACCGGCCTGGTTCTGGGCGCGATGGTCGCTTTGGCGGTGCGAACGCGTGAGCCGAAGACACCGTGGGCACAGCTCGTCGCGCAGGTTGCCCTGACGACCGCGCTCGTCGGTGTGGTCATGTGGCGTCAACGGGCCGGTGTGGAGAACTTGGTGGCGGTGGGATACGCCCTCGCTGCGGTGCCGCTGGCGTTGATCGACCTGCGTACAGGACGGCTGCCCAATTGGCTGATGTCGTTGGCCTACGCCTTGACGTTCGCCGGTCTTGTCGTGGCGGTTCTGTCTGGGTCTCGAGCCGATGGTCTTGTCGCGGTGGGCATCGGCGTTGTCGCTTCGCCGTGCTGTACGGCGCGTGGTACGTACTTCTAGCCGACCAGCTTGGAGGCGGTGACCTGAAACTCGCCGTCGTATCCGGCGCGGTGTTGGGATGGCAGGAATGGCCGGCTGTCGCGGACCAGCATTTCGTGACTGCGGCGTTCGAACTCGTCGTCCGGCTCGGTGGCGCGCTGTTGCTGATCTGGTCGCTCCAAGCGATTGTCTACCTCGCTGCCCGTGAGACCCACGTTCGCCGGCTCGACTTGGCTCTCCGACACGGTCCGTTTCTGGCGTTCGGCACGCTGGGCTTGGTCTTGGCGTGAGGATGTCCGGCCGGGCTCCCGCATTACCCGCGACCGGCCACGGTCATGACGTGCGCTGCGCTCATACGTGAACCGCACTGGATCTGCCGGCACCCGAGTGTCACTGTCAGGCTTGACCTCACGGTTCTGTGGCGCCACATCGGGTCCCTCCGCGCGCGGCAAGCGGTGCCCGACATACCAGGCGTGCGACATAGAACGATCCGGCCTGATCGGCTCGGTGCGGCGGGATCTGCACGGTGATGATCGGAGTCGATAGTCTGTGCCATGTGGATCAGCGGTGGGAACGGGCAGCGATCGACATCTACGCCACCAAAGGCACCGTCGTGCGGCACCGTGCCCAATGCCGCTATGTCGCCGACCAACTAGCCGACGCTGACGTCCTTCCACCGTGGCCAGTGTCAGGGCCGAGCGACGGACTTGCTTTGTGCGCGGAGTACTACTGGTACCGCCAGGTATTGGAAGCACCGCTGGTGGATACCGCGTTGGACTGCGGCAAGTGGCTCACCGACCACGCCGACGAGCACACGGCCGCGGTACTGGGCCGGCGATGGGCGCTGGGGTTCGGTTCTGCGCTTCGCGCCACCGTCGACTCCGACACCGACCTCGACAGCGCCGTCGGTTCGTACCTCGCGACTGCACCCGAACAGACCAGCCCGGCCGCTGCATGGTTCGCCGTCGCCTTCCACGCCACCAAACTGCAGGCCAACCTGCATGGCCTCGAGCTGGCTTCCTTCCTTGACCATTCACGCCTGGCCCTGGCAGCTAGCCCGCATTCAACGCGTTCTCCGCTGCCGGCGCTGCGCACCTTCGCGGCACTACGCGCCGGGGAATACGGCGCCGTTAGGCGGGCACGTGGCTATCTGTCGACTACGGATGACCCTGACGGCGATGACACCGCCATCGTGCTGGCCGGTTTGATGCTCGTCGACGCACGGGGCGACACTCTGGTACATGACGCCGCTCGCGCGGCTGCTCGATGGGCCACAAATGCTCTGCTCCACGCCCTCCACGCGGAGGCTCTCGCTTCGCGCGACCCACGCCGAGCTCTCGATGCCATCGACGAAGCCATTCGTCGGCTCGCCCGGGAAGGACGCCACGATTTCGCACACCGGGAGCGACGCTTCCACGCGCTCCGATCCTTCATCGACAGCTGCGTGCGTACCGGACTACACGGCTGACACTTTCCAGTGGCTGCTTTGCCGCGCGCACAGGACCCGTCGCGGCCATATCACCGAGACAGGCTCCTGCGTGTGATGCGGCGTCTTCTCCTACATGTCCCACTTTTCGCGCATAAGCTCAAGGACGCGGGCCAACTGGTGGCCGTCTAGGGGTGGTGGTTGCCATCGGCGGGGCTGTTGTGTCGGCGCCTGTTCTGTCGAAGGACGTTCGGCAAGGACGTTGTCTGAACAGTGCCCCTGTACCCTGCCGTGTGGGTCGTCCATATCGTCCATGGGCCAGTCTGGTTCGATGTCGGAGGTCGTCGGCAACGCTTGAGCGGGAGTTCCTAGGAGAGCCCTTTCGGCGGCCAGGAACGGGTTGGTGGGCGCCGCCATGGTTTCCGCGCTGTGGACTTCACCGCTGTCGTTAACCGGTGTCGTCGTGACCGGATTTCCTGCGCTGTCACGCAGTTCGTGCCGTCCCACAGCAACCTCTATCCACGGCGTGACATTCGTAGTCAGGGCGCGATGCTCACCGGCGTGCGTGCGCGGAGCGGGGACGAGACGTGGGCTTCACGTGCGGTTGCCAGTCGATCTCTGCACTCCGCACACACAGGCATTTCCTGATCGTCGTTCACGGTTGGTGGCACCAGACACCTGCGGGAACACAGCGATGACATGACGATCTGGTGTTGACCCCACAATCCGTTGCTGACGTAGGGCATCGTCACGGGCCGACCAGCCACCGTTCGTGGGTAGTGTCTCGTCCTGGTGTCATGGACGCCGGGGCAGGGCGTGGTCTCCGTGACTTCTTCAAAGGTGATGTGCATGCGGTGGCCTTCCGTAGGTGATGGAGGATTCGCGCGGTTGCAGGTGACGCGCCGTTGATAGGTGGCTGTGGGCACTTCACGCTGCCCGGATGAAGGTGCGGTCCGGGTCGATGACTGGCCATTGAGGTGGGCTGCCCGAGTCATGGTGGGGCGTCGCACCTTGCTCGGGCTGGGGCTGGACAGGCGGCGCAGTGTCCGGCGGGGCGGATTTGGCCGTGTATCGCCCGGTGCGTGCGGGCGCGCTCGGTCAGTGTGGCGAGGTGGAGGCGGCTGCTCAGGCACGAGCGGAGCACGCACCAACAATGCGTCGCGGAGGGCGGCGCGAAGTTGACCAGTTCCGACGGGAGTGAGTGTGAGTCGCCCTGAGCTGGACGGCATTATCGTGATTCCGTCCAGAGATATGCCAACTCGCAACTTCACTGTGTGGCCTTGTTCGTCACGACAGCGCACAGTCCAGGTGTCGGAAGCTCTCCAGCCAGCACGCGCGAGTACTCCCAGAACGGTGTTCACGAGCCTGCGTCGTTTCATGGCGCCCGCCAGGTAACGGGGACAACCGTGGGCCCCGGCGGGCAGACGGAGGTCGGGGTCAGTGCCTGCCCGCCGGGTGTCAGAGAGGCCATGGCGGTCCCAACGGCGTTCGGGGCACCGATGGGGCCGCATGGTGGGGCCCTGACCGATCCACTCGGGGGACCACCGCGCACGCGGCAGTGGATCGTCAGGGAGTCGGGAGAGTCGCGATCCTGGAAGCCGGGGCCTGGCTGCTCTCCTCCATCGCGCTACGGCTGTCAAGTTCGCTGGGCATGGTGACCCCGCAGGCACTGCGGCCGGGCAAGCTCGCGATCCGGGACGAGGTTGGCGCTGACCGAATCGAGTTGCGAACTGCGGACGGTCGGCTCTCGGTGTCGCAGAAGCGAGCCAGTAGTCGTCGGAGCCCATCGAGATCACCCCTGAATGTCGGCCGAGTACCCCGTACATACTCAGATGAGAGCGGACATCATCGTGAGTACAATCAGAGTAAGTAGAGAGTACTCATGACGGTATGCTCCAAACGTGTGTACTTGTTGTTCCCTTGCTGTGATACTGAGATCGGTGCACGACGTACTCAGAACAAACCTGCAGGGAGCGCCACGATGGGAAATGCGCCGATGTCGAGCACGGTGCAAGCGCTCGAGCTGGGCCTACGGCTGCGCGAGCGTCGTGAGCAGCTGGGCTTGACGCTCAGTGCGGTGGGCAAGGAAACCGGCATCGGCGGCAACAACCTGTCGTCGATCGAGATCGCCAAGCGCAAGCTGACGGCGCCCAAGTTGGAAGCGTTGGTCCAGATCTACGGGTTGTCCGAGGAACAAGCCGACGAGCTTGAGGTTCTACGGAGCCGCACCGAGCAGCGGGAATGGTGGGACGACTACGCCCGTCTCTACTCGGAGGAGTTCCTCCGCTTCATCGGCTTGGAGGCTGGCAGTAGTGCCTTCCGTCAGTACACCGCGGAGACCATCCCTGGGCTGCTGCAGACCGCTGACTATGCCCGGGCGATGATCCGCGGTGGCTCTCCCTACATCAAACCCGTCGACGTCGGTCCGCGAATCGAGTCCCGGCTCGCCCGCCAAGCACGGCTCGAGGGGCCGGATCCGATCGACCTGACCGTCGTCATCGGCCAGACGGCCCTGCGGCAGGAGGTCGGCGGCCGCGACATCATGGTCCACCAGCTCTCCCGCCTGGCGAGCCTGGCCGAGGAACGCCGCGACCACATCAAGATCCATGTGATGCCCTACAGCGCGGGTGCCCACCCGGTCATCGGTGGCGGGTTGACGATCCTCTCGTTCCACTCGCAGCTCCTGCCGGACATGGTCTGGCAGGAGGCCGTCACCACCGGCGCGCTCATCGATAAGCCGCACATCGTTCGCGAACTGAGCGCGAGCCTGGACGAAGCTATCGACCGTGCGCTGGATCTCGACGCCTCCCTTGAGATCATTCACGAGGTCCGCAAAGAGATGGAGAGACAGCCATGAACAACACTCAATCCGCCAGCTCGGCACGAGGCTGGTTCAAGAGCTCGTTCAGCAACCCGTCCCAGGAATGCGTCGAGGTCAGGTTCGACGGCGACGTCGTCCATGTTCGGGACACCAAGGACCATGGAACCGGACCGGTCCTGAGCGTGCCGGCTGGCTACTGGGCTGACTTCCTCGAAGAAGTCATGGGACGAGCCCCAGCTGGTTCTAACACGGCCATTGAGATCGTCGTCCATGCTGACGGGGGAGTCGACCTGCGGACACACCACCACGCGGCCGGCCGCCTCTCCTATACCGCAGGTGAGTGGTCCGCGTTCGTTGCGGGGGTGCGGGGCTCCGAGTTCGATCTCCCCGTGGGCGGTCTGCTGGCAGTTTGAACGGCCGTCACGGGCGCATGAAAGGGCGGCGAACCAAGGCCTGACCGCCGCGTAAGCGGCGCTGCGGACTGTCACGCACGGTCTTGAAACAGTGGCCGAGTTGCGCCGGTCGATTCGTGTGAACGCACAGGAACTGCCGAGACTGCTTACACGCTTCTCACTGCGGTCAGTGCGACCGAACGCTCGCCGAGCGTTCACGGCCTGCAAGATCGTGCGGCCGAGGTGGCCAGCACGCTCTAGCTGCGCATGTCGCGGGGCGGTAGCGCCGTGGCGAGGTAGGGATTTCCGGTCGTTCCGTCGATGCAACGGTCTCGTCGGCGTCCGCTGTCGTCGCTTGGTTGTCGTGGGTGTGGTTGATCAGGTGCCGGAGCGGTGGAGATTCCGGTGAAACCGAGCCAACGAATGATTGATGCGCTCTGTTGCCTCCCAAGTAGACGCCATTCGGGTGATCGTCGTAGAACCCGGTCACACACAAGTGGAGCTGTCCGTAAGGTCCGTCGTTTGGGTCATGATCGCCTGACGCACTCAAGGAGAAGGACCGCAACGGACCATGTCAGCCGAGTATCTCGACCTCGACGGCAGCAACCTCGTTGTGGAGCGCAACGTACCTGCGCCCAGCGACATGTCGATCGTGGAACGCAAGGGGTGGGGGCACCCGGACACGCTTGCCGACCACCTTGCCGAACGCCTGTCGCGCGCCTACAGCCGCTACACGTTAGAAGAGTTCGGGGCCGTACTGCACCACAACTTCGACAAGCTGGCCCTGTTGGGTGGTTCTTCGGAGGTGCGGTACGGGGCGGGCCGGATGGTTGATCCGGTTCGGGTCTTGGTCAACGGGCGTGCTGCACGTGAGTGCGGTGGAGTGGCGGTCCCGGTAGACGAGCTCATCAGTACGGAGGTTGACGCATTCTTCGCCGAGCGACTACCGGAACTCGATGGACACTTGTCCATTGAACTCAACGTCACCAGTAACTCCAGCCCCGGCGCCGTACTGACCGACAGCAGTGGCCCGTCCGATCGGGAGCGCTGGTTTACGCCGAGATCGAGTGATGACCTGCGGGAACGACGTCAGTTACTCGCCAATGACACAAGTCTCGGCACCGGCTGGGCACCGCAGAACCGCACGGAAGAATTCGCGCGACTACTGGCCTATCACTTCTCGTCGCCGGAGGGCTTTCGAGCTTCCCAACCGTGGTGCGGTAGCGATGTGAAGGTCATGGTCCACAGCGTCGGTCGTGAGCTGGACGTGGTGCTTGCGGTTCCGCAGAAATGCGCGCACGCGGCCAGCCGAGCCGAGTACCTGGAGAACAAGGACGCTGTGCTGGCCGAATGCCACCGGCTGGCAGCCCGATACCTGCCCGGGATGCAGGCACGGTTTCGGCTCAATGCCCGCGATTTGCCCGAGCGAGACGAGCTATACCTGACCTACACCGGCTCATCGATCGAGTCCGGCGATGAGGGCGTCGTTGGACGCGGCAACCGGGTCAATGGGCTGATTACACCTCTACGTCCGATGAACGTGGAAGGCGCGAATGGCAAGAACCCCGTCTACCACGTTGGCAAGCTCTACAACGTCGCCGCGAACAGGATTGCCCAGCGGCTACACGACGCCACCGGCGGATACGTCGAAGTCCACCTGATCAGCGCCACTGGCCAACGGCTGGACCGCCCCTGGCGGGTCCTGGTCCGCCTCGCCGAGGACGGCGAGAGCTTGGCCGACGACAAACTGCGGGCACTGCTATTGGAGACCCTGGACGCGTTCCCTGCCTTGACCGACGAGCTTCTGACCGACGACGGCCCGACGTTGGCATGAGCAACCACACAACGTATCTGCTCCGCCATGGCCCCACCGCCTACAGCTCGGCCTACCGGGTCAACGGCAACCGTATGATCGACGTACCGCTGACCAGCGAAGGCGTGGCCGCCTGCTACGCGGCGCGCCCCCTGTTGCCGAGCGGCGAGGCGGTGGCGTGCGTGAGCAGCATGTTCGACCGGTGTGTGCGCACTGCTGAGTTGGTCACCGCTGGACGGGGAGAGGTGTCCCCTGAGGCTCACTTGAACGAGCTGGACTACGGGACGTTCGAGGGCTGCGCCTTCCTCGATTACGCCTACTGGCTGGCCGAGCATGGCCCGCACGTCGTGCCACCAGGTGGGCGTGAGTCGCAGCTCGAGGGAATCGTACGAATGCTCACCGGTCTACGCTGCGCAATGGAGCAACCTGGGCCGCGCGTGGTGGTTGCTCACGGGCTGATCGTATCCGTGATCAACTGGGCGCTGCTCCATCCAGGCTGCTCGCTGACCGACGTGTTTCTCCCCGCCGCGCCGTGTCTGAAGCCGCTGGTCATCGGCGACGAACAGCTGGACGCGCTGACCCGCTGGCTGATTGGCGATCTTCACCGGGCTGCGCGCGAGCACCGTCCGTGGCGGGTCAACCTGGGGGTATTCCCGCGAGAGGACGTCCTGGACTTGCTACCGTCGGTGCACACGCTTCAGTACATGGAAACGAGGACGAGGCGACTCATGCATGATGCCCGCACCCTGCTTGACCTGGGCGAAGACGCTGTGCGTTCGCTGGCCCGGCGGGGCTACACGCTCGACCTAGCCACGATTCAGGACCTGTTCACCCGCCGGAACTCCTCGATCAAGAGCGCGGACGAGCTGCGGGCTGAGTCGAAGAAGGTCGCTACTGAAGTGGGCAAAGCCAGCCGGGCCGGCGACGACGCCTCGGAGCTGAAGGAGCGGGCTCGAGCGCTCAAGGACCGCGTGCGCGAGCTGGAGGAGGAGCAGGAAAAGGTCGAGGGCGAGCTGCAGGAGGAGCTGCTTTCGATCCCGAACTTCCCGGCTGAGGATGTTCCCGACGGTGCGTCTGACGAGTTCAACGTCGAGATCCGCCAGCACGGCACTCCGCCGAGTTTCAGCTTCGACCCGAAGGACCATGTGGACCTCGGCGAAGCGATGGGCATCTTCGACTTCGGTCGGGCTGCCAAGCTTTCCGGCTCGCGATTCAGCGTCACGCGGGGCGCCGGCGCTGCACTGGAGCGTGCGCTCGCCACGTTCTTCTTGAGCCTGCATACCGGGCGTCATGGCTACCAGGAAATCAGCGTTCCCAACCTGGTGAACCGGACCACGATGACCGGCACCGGCCAGTTGCCGAAGTTCGAGGAAGATCTGTTTCGTACCGGGGTCGCTGACCGGGAGCTGTTCTTGATCCCGACCGCCGAGGTGCCGCTGACGAACCTGCACGCCGACGAGATCCTGCCTACCGAAGAGCTGCCCTACTCCTACACGGCGTGGACGCCGTGCTTCCGCTCGGAGGCCGGATCGTACGGGCGGGACACGCGCGGCATCCTGCGTCTGCACCAGTTCTCCAAGGTCGAGCTGGTGCGGGTGGTACGTCCCGAGGAATCGCGCGCGGAGCTGGAGAAAATGCTCGGCCACGCCGAAGCGTGCCTGAAGGAACTCGGGTTGGCGTACCGCGTGGTGGCCCTTGCGACCGGCGACCTCGGGTTCTCTGCAACGTTCACCTACGACATCGAGGTGTGGCTACCCAGCCAGAACAGCTACCGTGAGATCAGCTCCTGCTCCGACTGCGGCACGTTCCAGGCACGCCGCGCCGCGATCCGCACCAAGTCGAAGGACGGCCAGCGCGGGCTCGCCGCGACGTTGAACGGATCGGGTTTGCCGATCGGGCGCGCCTTGGCAGCACTGCTGGAGCAGAACCAACAGCAGGACGGCTCGGTCGTGCTGCCCGAGGCCCTGGTTCCATTCGCAGGATTCCGCAGGATCGCAGCAGACGGCACGCCCGAGTCCTGACAGCTCATGCTCGTCGGCGTCTGCGACTTCCCAGGCGACTATCCCTTCCCGCCGCCAGGATACGGAGGGATTGAACGGTGGCTGTGGGCGGTCGCGGTAGGTGCACGTGCCGCCGAGGCAGACGTGCACCTACTTGGCCCGCAGTGGCGGCCGGAACTGGCTACTGAATGGGAGATGCGGCTGGTTCGGCTGGAGGACATGAGCCTCGGCCGGCAGCAGGCCCGCAACGTTCGGAACACGGGCTACGACTTGTTGGTGGTCGGTCACGAATACCCTTCATTGCCTGCATGGAGGGCAGTGTGGGAGTCCTTGGACGCCGACGTGGCCACCTTCCAGCACTGGCCGTATTTTCAGCACCAGCCTGATGCCTTTGACGGTGTCCATTCACGGCTGTATTGCTACTCCGACCAGATGTGCGACCGCTACGCCGAACATCAGCCTATTCCGGAGCTTGCCGTGCACGTTGGGCTGGGAGAGGCCGAGCTACCCGCACAGGATGGTGGTGCGCTGCTGTGGATGGGACGAATCGACCAGCAGAAGGCGCCGCATCTGGCCATCCGTGCGGCCGCACTCGCAGGTCGGGAGATCATCCTCGCTGGACCGGTGTTCGACCACGACTACGTGCAGGCCCACAGCGCGGACTTCGGCGCCGAGCACGTCACCATGGTCGGCGAAGTCGGTGGCGACACGAAGAGTCGCCTTTTGGCCGAGGCGGGAACATTGATCTACACCTGCGCGCGGGAGTACATCGAAGCCGGAGCTGCCACCTTCGGCGAGGCCCTGCGCGCAGGGACGCCGGTCGTCGCGTTGGCGTGGCAATCAGGTACCTGCGCAGCGGCAGCATTATGCGCACGGACCGGCGTCGTGGTCCAACTCGATCGCGACGACGATGACGAAACCGCAGCCAAGGCGCTCGCGGACGCAATCGAGCAGATGGAGCCCGCCCGAGCCGCCGAGGTCCAGGAGATCGGACTCGCCCGATTCGATCCAGCCCGGCACTTCCGCGCACTGGCCACGCGACCATGTTGACTGGACGCGCTGTCGAGCTGCTCGCAGCGCTACGGCGGACCTTTCCGCGCTGGGACTGCACCCTCGACGGCGACCACATGAGACTCACTTACGGGAGCCCCGCTCCCACCTACCAACCCCCGCGCGCCGGCCATCCTGGCCCGAGATGATCGCGACGCTGACGGACGCCTGCGCCGCCCACGGCATCCAGCGCGGGCGGCTGCTGCCTTTGAAAGGGTTGGACGATGCCGAGCTGACCTTCTCCGCCGTCCAAGCCCTCGACCCGTACCTCAAGCACCGTCGGCGAGATGTCCTCACGCACGGGTTCATTCCACAACCGGTCGTACGATTTACGGGCCCACGAGACGCACACGGGGCGTTGCTGCCGGGTTTTGCGACATCATTCGTCAACGTGTCGATCGTCGAACCAATCGACACGATAGGCGATCACGCGGCTTTGATCGACACATGGATCAGCGCGCTCTCCCACCTCGGCTTCCACACCCGACACCTCACCATTAGCGGCAGACTCGCCATATGGCAGCGCGCCCCGGTCAGCGGAATCACGCTGCGGTTCCACCACGAAGACCGCGAACTCGGGGACGCCGTGTTGCTGTGGAACCACGAAGACCCCTCACAGCTGGCGACCGACATCGGATCGGGCCTGGAACGGCTTGCCTGGCTACTCACCTGCCAAAACTGGGACAAAGTCGTGTATGGCGCGCTAGCAGAGCAGGCAGCGCCGCGCGTGCTCGACGCCATACGCACTGCGACTCTCATCGTCGGCAGCGGCACTCGACCTGCCGCACGCGGGCCCGGCAGTGCTGTTCGCCGCCTGCTTCGCCTCGAAGACGAACGCATCGACGGCCTCGGATTCAGCCGAATCGTGCGGTGGGCGCACGCCTACTGGAATCGGATCGCGCCACTCCCGCTGCCCTGGCCACAGGTCTGCCAAATCATCGACGAGGAGACGCTCGACCACTCCGCATCCGGGGAGACACCGTGGCTCGCCTGACGAAGCAAATTCCTGCGGGAACGCACAACCGACTGATCGAGCACTATGGCCCGACCGTCCGCACCTGGCTACGCGGTGCCGAGGAAAACATCTCGGCTACGGCCGCGCGCTTCGGCCTCACAGTCGATGGATTCCATGATGCTGGCTGGGCTTCCGCGATCGGCGTGGGGCGCTTTCCGGACAATCAACCCGTGATCCTGAAAGCGTTCCCAGATCCTGAACGCTATGCCAACGAGCGAACAGCCCTGGAACATTGGGCAGGACACGCGGCATGCCGCCTGCTCGGTTCCGACAACGCAACCAGCGTTCTACTGATCGAACTGATCGGTGACACGGTGGGCGGATCGCCACGGCCGAGCGATGACATCCAACGGATCGCAAATGCGCTGCCTCAGCTCCATCAGGCCGAAGTGACGGGCAATAGCTCAGTCCCCACGCTTCGTGACTACTGCCGTCGAACGGTCTTGCCGAGGATCGAGGAACGCGCATCCCGCTTCGGCACGATACTCGGTGAGCACACCGTTCGCCGAGCCTTGAGTCTCGGCGCCGATCTGTGCGCGGAACCACAGCGCCCTGCGATGCTGCACACGGATCTCTACGCAGAGAACATCGTCTTCAACTCCGACCACGAACCCGTGTTCATTGACCCGCACCCCAAGATCGGCACTCCGGCCTTCGACTGGGCAGTCTGGTGCGTTTACTACCGAGACAACGATGGATTCACCAACAGGTTCGACCTTTGCCGGTCGCAGGCTCCGGCCCTCGCGGATGAAGCGCTGGCATGGTCACTCACCCTGGCAGTAGACGGAGCCTTGTACTACTCGGACAAGGAAGATCCCCGAGTGGCAACGACGCTATCGATTCTCGAATCGCCGGAGTTGGCGAACCTTTGCCGCTGACAACAGCATCGTTGCATCCAACTATTCATGGTCCAGTGACTGGAGCCAGCTACCATTGGACCTTGAAGCGCTTCCTGCCCGCCGGCGCCACACTCGTCATCTATGGTCCCGTAGGGAGCCCATACAGATGCGAAGGGAAGCGCGCGTCGTGACGCTCCAAGCTCAGTGCTGGGTCCACGACGCCGGCCAGCCACCGGTCGAGAAGGTTGCAGAGCTGGCGACCAGTGAAGAGGTCCGGGCGTTCGTGACGACGCTCGCCGACGAGACGGTGAGTGACGCGATCCTGACCCACTTCTCGCGTCCCCGTGTCGACACGGGGATTCCCGATGACGATGCTCCGCGCGGTTATCTCACAATGCCGGATCACTCGGTCATCGTCGGCATCCACGGAGACCGAGGGGCGCTCTCGTACCGCGGCAACGACGGGCGCGGCTCCGACCCCGTTCATCTCTACAGTCGCGGTGATGGTCCGGATCAGCCGGTGCTGTACGAGACCGACGAGTTCCCGCCCCACTGCGAGGTCCCGATCGAGGCGGTTGCCGACGCTCTGATCGAGTTCCTCGACACCGCGAAACGCCCCCTCAACCTCGCTTGGCAACCCGAGAGCGCCCCCGCAGCGGGCTAGGTCCGTTGCTGCCGTGAATCGTAGGCGGCCCCTGCTCCCTTACGCGGTTCGCGCGGGGACGATCTCGGTCCACGGTTCCCTGAGCGTTCGCAGGTGAAGGCCTGCTGCCTCTAGAGTCGTGCGGTCGAGGCTGCCGTGACTGGGCCCCGTTTGGTGGTCCAGTGGTTATGAGAGTGCGGGTTGGTTGGTGATCCACTGCTCGCGGAAGGTGGTCGGGGGTTGGCCGCCGAGCGAG
>NZ_MKKE01000028.1 GCF_001942305.1 Saccharomonospora sp. CUA-673
CCGGTTGGTCGGGGTTAGTCTCCGCGACCGGGATCCGGGTTCAGGTGAGCGAGACCAGCCCGCGCAGGCGCGCAGCCCGCGGCGCATCATCAGTCCGTGGTTCATGCGGAAGATCGGATGGGCGACCGGTGACAGCACGCGCAGTACCGTCTTGTCGACGACCACGTGCTGCCGGATGTCGAGCACGGTGCCGTCGGACCCGTCGGCACCGCTGCGCTCGACCTGTCCGGTGAGAGTGCCGTCGAGATCGCCGGTGAGCCGCACGGCGACACGGCCGGCCGCACGGTCCTCCTCGAGGCGGGTCATCCGCAACCGCAACGCCAGGGGCAGGCTCGACCGGCACACCAGTGCCGCCGTGTCGTCGTCGACCTTCGTCACCGACCGCACGTCGGGCCACCAGTCGGGGTACCGGGCGAGGTCGACGAGCGCGTCGAACACGGGACCGGGTGGGGCCGCCAGCGACCACGTGGTGTGGAACGCGTAGCGGTTCAACGGCAGTGCGGCCATGCCCGGCGCACTCACACGTCCAGGGACGACTTGAGGAAGCGGCCGGTGTAGCTGTCCGGGTTCGCCGCGACGTCCTCGGGGGTGCCTTCGGCGACGACGGTTCCGCCGCCGCGGCCGCCCTCGGGGCCCATGTCGATGACCCAGTCCGAGGTCTTGATGACGTCGAGGTTGTGTTCGATGACGATCACCGTGTTGCCCTTGTCGACGAGGCCCTGGACCACGTCGAGCAGCCGGCGGATGTCCTCGAAGTGCAGTCCGGTCGTCGGCTCGTCCAGGATGTACACGGTCTGACCGGTGGAGCGCTTCTGCAGTTCGCTGGCGAGTTTGACGCGCTGCGCCTCGCCGCCGGACAGTGTCGGCGCGGGCTGGCCGAGGCGCACGTAGCCGAGGCCGACGTCGACGAGCGTCGACAGGTACCGGTGGATCGGCTTGATCGGCTCGAAGAACTCGGCGGCCTCCTCGATCGGCATGTCGAGGACCTCGGCGACGGTCTTGCCCTTGTAGTGCACCTCGAGCGTCTCGCGGTTGTAGCGGGCGCCCTTGCAGACCTCACAGGGCACGTAGACGTCGGGCAGGAAGTTCATCTCGATCTTCAGCGTGCCGTCGCCGGCGCACGCCTCGCAGCGGCCGCCCTTGACGTTGAACGAGAAACGGCCGGCCTGGTAGCCGCGGACCTTCGCCTCGGTCGTCTCGGCGAACAGCTTGCGCAGCCGGTCCCACACGCCGGTGTAGGTGGCGGGATTGGATCGCGGGGTACGCCCGATCGGCGACTGGTCGACCCGCACCAGCTTGTCCACATTGGCCAGTCCGTTGACACGGGTGTGCCGGCCGGGGACCTGGCGTGCGTTGTTGAGCTTGTTGGCCAGCACGGTCGCCAGGATGTCGTTGACGAGCGTGGACTTGCCTGATCCGGACACGCCGGCCACGGAGATCAGCGTGCCGAGGGGGAACGAGACGTCGATGCCGCGCAGGTTGTTCTCGCGCCCGCCGACGACGGTGAGCTGCTTCTTCTTGTTGATCGGCCGCCGCAGTTGCGGGACCGGGATCTCCTTGCGGCCGGCCAGGTACTCGCCGGTGATCGACTTCTTGCTCTTCAGCAACTTCGAGTACGGTCCGCTGTGGACGACCTGACCGCCGTGCTCGCCCGCGCCCGGCCCGATGTCGACGACCCAGTCGCTGGCCTTGATCGTGTCCTCGTCGTGTTCGACGACGATCAACGTGTTGCCGAGGTCGCGCAGCCGGCTCAGCGTGTCGATGAGCCGCTGGTTGTCCCGCTGGTGCAGGCCGATGGACGGTTCGTCGAGCACGTACAGCACGCCGACGAGGCCGGAGCCGATCTGGGTGGCCAGGCGGATGCGCTGCGCCTCGCCGCCGGACAGCGTGCCGGCGCCGCGGTCGAGGGACAGGTAGTCGAGGCCGACGTCGAGCAGGAAGTGCAGGCGGGCCTGGATCTCCTTCAGCACCGCCCCGGCGATCATGGCCTGCCGTTCGCCGAGCACCAGGTCGTCGAGGAACTCGGACGCCTCGGCCACCGACAGGGCGCACACGTCGGCGATCGAACGCTCCCCGTGCTTGCCGTGTTCGAGGGTGACGGCGAGGATCTCCGGCTTGAGCCGCGTGCCCTGGCATACGGGGCACGGCACCTCGCGCATGTAGCCCTCGTACCGCTCCCGGGTGTGCTCCGACTCGGTCTGGTCGTGGCGGCGTTCGAGGAACGGGATGACGCCCTCGAAGTTGGCGTAGTACGAGCGGCGCCGGCCGTAGCGGTTGCGGTACTGGACGTGGACCTGCTCGTCGACGCCGTAGAGCACGGCCTTCTGCACCTTGGCCGGCAGCGACCGCCACGGCGTGTCCATGCGGAAGCCCATCGCCTCCGACAGGGAGGTCAGCAGCCGTTCGAAGTAGTCGGCGCTCTGCCCGCCGCTCCACGGCTGGATCGCGCCGTCGCCGAGCGGCAGATCCTCGTCGGGGACGATCAGCTCGGGGTCGACCTCCTTGCGGACGCCGATGCCGGTGCAGTCGGGGCACGCGCCGTAGGGCGAGTTGAACGAGAACGACCGCGGTTCGAGGTCCTCGACGGTGAGGGCGTGCCCGTTGGGGCAGGCGAGGTTCTCGGAGAAGCCGCGGATGCGGTGCGGGTCGTCCTCGGGCAGGTCGACGAACTCGAGTTCGACGAGCCCGTCGGCGAGCCTCAGCGCCGTCTCGACGGAGTCGGTGAGGCGCTGTTTGGCACCCGCCTTGACCTTGAGCCGGTCGACGACGACGCCGATGTCGTGCTTCTCCTGTTTCTTGAGCTTGGGCGGGTCGGTCAGCGAGTGCACGACACCGTCGACGCGCGCCCGCGCGTAGCCCTGCTGCTGGAGGTTGGCGAACAGGTCGACGTACTCGCCCTTGCGCCCGCGCACGACGGGCGCGAGGACCTGGAAGCGTACGTCGGCCTCCATGTCGAGCACCTGGTCGACGATCTGCTGCGGGGTCTGCTTGCTGATGGCCGCGCCGCACTGGGGGCAGTGCGGTTTGCCCGCGCGCGCGTACAGCAGCCGCAGGTAGTCGTAGACCTCGGTGATCGTGCCGACGGTCGAGCGGGGGTTGCGCGAGGTCGACTTCTGGTCGATCGACACGGCCGGCGACAGGCCTTCGATGAAGTCGACGTCCGGCTTGTCCATCTGACCGAGGAACTGCCGCGCGTACGCCGACAGCGATTCGACGTAGCGGCGCTGACCCTCGGCGAAGATCGTGTCGAAGGCCAGGCTCGACTTGCCCGATCCGGACAGCCCCGTGAACACGATCAGGCTGTCGCGGGGCAGGTCGATGTCGATCCCGCGCAGGTTGTGTTCCCGGGCGCCGCGGATTACCAGTCGATCAGCCACCGGCGAAGGTCCCTTCGAATGAGTGCGTGAGGCAGGCGGCGCGCTCACCTCGCGCGCCTACCGTCCTCCACTGTAGGCCGCACCCCTGACAGAAACGGCGCCCGCCGCCGGGTGCGGGCGCTCATCCCCTGGTCGGCGGCGCCTCCGGCGCCACTTCCGGGGCCGTCTCGGGGGCCACCTCGGGGGCCGCCTCGGGTGCCGGGCGCGCGGTGCGCCGCGGGGCGAGGAGGCGGTGCGCGGGCCGTTCGACGAGCACGGTGAGCGCCCACGCGGCGAGCAGGATGGCGCCGATCACGAAGGCGAGGCGGAGCCACCACTGTTCGATCTCGAGGCCGGTGGCGACGCGGGCGAAGACGTAGCCGAGCTTCTGGTGGACGAGGTAGATGCCGAAGCTGATGCCGGCCAGCCAGGAGATGGGTCGCCGGGCGAAGCCGAGCACGGGGGTCCAGTCGGGGCCGCGGGCGGCGAGGCACATGAGGCCGAGCATGACGCCGAGACAGGCGACGATCAGCAGCCGCGGTTCGCTGGAGCGGAAGATCTGCATGATCAGCACGGCGAGCAGCATCGCGGTGAGGTTGGGGCCGGCGATGCGCCGTTCGGACCACAGCCAGATCGCGGTGCCTGCGGCGAACAGATGGGCGTAGTACAGGCCGATGGCGGTGGGCATGACCTCGGTGATGCCGCTGAGCACGGGGCTGACGGCGGAGGCTGCGAGGACGGCCCAGACGACGACGGCGGGTCGCGGGCGGCGGCGGGTCGTCTTGCGCCACCACAGCCAGGCGACGACGGCGGCGCGACGAAGGCGGCGACCTGCACGGGCAGCGTCCAGTAGGAGGCGTCGATGCGTTCGTGCATGGTGCCGGTCCACTCGTGGACGAGCAGCAGGTTGCGCAGCAGGTCGTCGGCGCCGGGCAGGTACCAGGGGCCGTCTCCGTCGACGGCGTCGTTGAAGGTGGGGACGACGGCGCGCAGGACCAGGAAGGTCACGAGCATCGCGACGAAGTAGGCGGGCAGCAGGCGCGCGAGTCGGGCCTGCAGCCAGGCGCCGACGCTGAGTTTGCGCAGGGTGGGGCCCATGAAGAAGCCCGAGAGCACGAGCAGGGTGAACGTGCCGAACGGCAGTCGCAGCGTGCCGGGGTAGGGCTCGATGTCGGGCATGGCCTGGGCACCGGCGGTCACGTGTCCTGCGACGACGAAGCTGATGGCGAGGACGCGGATGACGTCCCAGCTCATCTTGCGGTTCGACGTCCGCGCCCCGGCGGCCGGTGCAGGTGTCGACGGCGGCGGCGTGTCGGTTCCGGTGGGTTCGGTTTCGGGCGTCGCCGGAACCGGGGTGTCGGGGTTGACGGGTGCGGTTGACGTTGAGGTCACCTGCTGTCCCCCTTGCCGCGTGCCGCGCCCGTCCGGTTTGACTGCTTGTCGAATGCCGCACCCTAACGGCCGCGGCAGGTGTCGTGTGACGACGGTGGCGTAATACGCTGTGTGATGTGAACGTCTCGGAGGACTACACCGGTCATGTCGAGCCGGGTGGCGACGCGGCCCGTCGCACGTTGGAGAAGCTGACCATCACGAAGTTGTCCGTCGGCCCGATGGACAACAACGCCTACTTGTTGGTGTGTCGCGCGACGAACGAGGCGTTGCTGGTCGATGCCGCGGCCGATCCGGAGCGCATTTCCGATCTGATCGGCCACGCGGAGGACCGGCCCACGTTGCGCACGGTCGTGACGACGCATCAGCATCCGGATCATTGGCAGGCGTTGGGTGCGGTCGCGGGCGCGAACGGCGCGTACACGGCTGCGCATCCGGCGGATGCCGAGCCGTTGCCGGTGCCGCCGGACCATCTGGTCGAGCAGGGCGACACGTTGTCCGTCGGCGAGTGCACCCTCGAGGTGATCCACCTGCGCGGCCACACACCGGGTTCGATCGCGTTGTTGTACCGCGACCCGACGGGCCACCCGCACCTGTTCACGGGCGACTCCCTGTTCCCCGGCGGCGTCGGCAAGACCGGCTCGCCGGACGACTTCACGTCCTTGATCGACGACGTCGAGCAGCGCGTGTTCGCCGAGCTGCCGGACGACACGTGGTTCTACCCGGGTCACGGCGACGACTCGACGTTGGGCGCCGAGCGTCCGAAGCTGGCCGAGTGGCGCGACCGCGGCTGGTGAGCCGGGACGTCCTGTCGGGTCAGAACGGCGGCGGGTCTTCGGGCACGTCGGCCGGTTCCGGTGATCGGGGTTCGAGGACGGGCTCCCGCTTGTCGGTGTAGGTGACGCCCAGCGGCGTGGTGACCGAGGACGTGCCGTGCAGCGGGTCGTAGGAGTGAATCCAGCCCGGGGCGTTCTTGAGCCGGTGGTGCTTGCGGCAGCGCGGTGCGGCGTTGTCGGTGGCGGTGGTGCCGTTGTCTTTGGCCCACTGTTTCTGGTGGTCGAAGTCGCAGTGCCGGGCGGGCCTGCGGCACCAGGGCACGATGCACATCCGGTCGCGGACCTCGACGAGTTTCCGGATCGTCGAGTTCGGACGATACGAGGTGCGGCCGAGGTCGACGGGGTTTCCGGTGGCGGAGTCGCAGAGGACCTTCCGCCAGATCGACTTGGGGTTGGTCATGATCTCCCGCGCGTACACGGCCGGGATTGGTCCGATCCCGTCGATCGATGCGCCGGTCTCGGACATCGACAGGGCCGTGTCGATGGGCATGTGCAGATAGACCATCGCCGCCGACTGAGGCACGGTCACACCGGGATCGTTGCCGAGCAGCAGGTCCGCGAACACGTCCGCCCGCAGCTGGTCGAGATTCCGCGACGAGTCCCCCAGTCGCAGCTTGCGCGCCATGGCGTCGACTCGCGCGTAGGCGGCGGAGGCAACGTCCGACGGCAGATCGGCCGCCAGGCGCGACTGGGCATAGACACCGTGATCGAGCGTCACCTTGCGACCCTCATGAGCCATGCGAGCGGCCGCGGTCTCAGCACCGGGATCGACCTGCTTGACGAGCTGAGAAGCATGCCAGGCCATATTCCGAGGCTGCCAAGCAGTCAGAGATAGCCGAGAAAGCTTCTCCTCCAACAGCCGGTCAACTTCGAGCGCATCGGAATCGGAAACCGGCGCAACTACATTCAACACCCGCTCAGCGCCATACCGATCCACCTGACCATGCTGCATAGCGGAAAGAAGCCGAGGCATCCGATAAGTCAAAGCCAGCGCGGTATGAATCCGATCCAAAACGCCCTGCGGAGATAGTCGAAGCTCAGGCGCCAAAGCCTCAGCCAACGACCGCCGCTCCAGTGAATCAGACGACGCCCCAGAGTCGAGCGAAGCAAGAAACGAAACCTCAGCAGCATCAGCACGAGCCCGAACAGCCAGCACCGAACGGGCCAACTCAACAATCCCCTCAACATCTCTCACGCACCCAACGATACCAAACAAATAATCGACAAGGCTCGCCCATTAGGGCTACAACAAACCCTAACTAAAAGTAACCCCACCCCACACCACAAAACCGCCACCGCCGAAGCGAAGCAAGGCACCCCCGCCAACCACCCCACCCACAAATCCGCCAAGAGAAGTGGCATCCCGTCGACCTAAAACGCAACCATCACACTGCAGTCAGGGCGCAACCAACCCCCAAACAGGAACCAAGAAACAAAACCTTGCGCCCTGACTGCAGTGTGATACCCCAAAGCCGAGGTCGACGGGATGACACTTCACCCGGGCGGCAAAGCCGCCCAACATCCCAGAGACCAGCCCGCCGGCGAGGCATCCCCACACCCCGAACCGCCAACAAAGCGACACGAGGTGCCAACACAACGACGCAGAATGCCAACACGGCGACGCGAAGTGCTGACACGGCGACGCAGGATGCTGACACGGCTGACAGGCCCACTCCCACGGCGTATCCTGATGTCCGAGATACCGGCCCACGTCCGTAATACCGAACACAACGGAACAAGAACCACCACGAGAACCGAACACGGGGAGAGCATGGGACGTCAGGTACCGGCTGTGGCGAGGGCGCTGGACATCCTCGAGTTGTTCCTCGACGGGCCTGTGGTGCTGTCGCCGCCGGAGATGACCAGGAAGCTCGGGTTGCCGCGGACGACGGTGCACGAGCTGGTCAGCACGCTCACGGCGCGTGGTTACCTCTCCCCCGCGCCGGATCAGCCGGGCGGTTACCGCCTCGGGGTGCGTACCTATCAGCTCGGCAGCCATTACGCGGAGCAGCTCGATCTCGCGGCGGAGGGCAGGCAGGTGGCCGCCGACGTCGCGCGTACGTGCGACGAGACGGTGCACATCGCGATCCTCGAGGGCACGGACGTCATCTACATCGCGAAGGTCGACAGCACGCACGCGGTGCGGATGGTGTCGGCCGTGGGCCGCACGTTGCCGGCGCACTGCACGGCGGTCGGCACGATGCTGTTGGCGATGTTGCCCGAGGACGAGCTGGACGAGCGCATCCCCCGCGGCGGCGCCCTGGCCGCGATGACCGACAACAGCATCACCTCCCCCGTCGCGCTGCGGGCCCGGCTGGCCGAGGTCCGGACGCGGGGCATCGCCGTCGAGGACCGCGAGTCCAATCCGGACGTCCACTGTGTGGCCGCTCCGGTGCGCGACTCCTCCGGTGCCGTGGTCGCGGCGTTGAGCATCTCGGTGCCGTCGATCCGCTGGGACGACCGGCGCACGCCCGAGCTGGAACAGCTCGCCCGCAAGGGTGCCGCCGACCTTTCCGCCCGCCTCGGCCACCGGAGCGCACCGTGACCGCCCGCGCCGACGTGGCCGTGCGCGCCGAAGCCCAGCTCGGCGAGGGCCCCACCTGGGACGTCGAGACGGGCAGGCTGATCTGGGTCGACATCCTGTCGGCACGCGTGCACACCTCCGATCTCGCCACCGGCGAGACGTCGACGCTGGACGTCGGCCAGCACGTCGGTGCGGCCAAACCCCGCACGGGCGGCGGCCTTGTGCTGAACCTCCGCGACGGCATCGGCGCCTACGACGCCGCAGGCACGTTCGCGTGGCTCCACCACGAACCCGTGGACGGTCGGCGCGGCAACGACGCCGCCGTCGCCCCGGACGGTGCCCTGTGGGCCGGCACGATGCGCTACGACGAGGCGGCCGGCGGCGGCACGCTCAGCCGTCTCGCGCCCGGCGGTCCGGCGGACCCGGTCCTGCCCGACGTGACGATCAGCAACGGCACCGGCTGGAGTCCCGACGGACGCCGGATGTACTACGTGGACACCCCGACCCGGCGGATCGACGTGTTCGACGTCCACGACGACGGTTCCGTCGGCGGCCGCCGCCCCCTCGTCGTCGTCGAGGACGGCGCCGGCTTCCCCGACGGGCTGTGCGTCGACGCCGACGGGTGCGTGTGGGTCGCGCTGTGGTCGGGCGGCGCCGTGCGGCGCTACACACCCGACGGCCGCCTCGACCACACGATCACCCTGCCGGTGAGTCATCCGACCGCGTGCGCGTTCGCCGGCTCGGCACTGTCCGATCTGTACATCACCACCGCGCGTGTCGACCAGCAGGCACCGCATCCGGACGCCGGTTCGGTGCTGGTGGTCCCGGACGCCGGCCGGGGCCTGGCGCAGCCCGCGTTCGCGGGCTGAACCGGCCCCGGCCTCCGGTCAGGTCGTCGTCGCGGTCCTGCGCTTGTTCCACACGTCGAACCCGACGGCCGCGAGCAGCACGAGACCCTTGATCACCTGCTGTGCGTCGGTGCCGATGCCGACGAGCGACATGCCGTTGTTCAGCACGCCCAGCACCAGACCGCCGATCACGGCGCCGATGACCTTGCCGACGCCGCCGCGCATCGACGCACCGCCGATGAACGCCGCGGCGATCGCCTCGAGCTCGAACATGAGACCGGCCTGTGGCGTGGCCGCGTTGAGCCGCGCGGCGTACACACAGCCCGCGAGCGCGGCCAGCACGCCCATGTTGACGAACACGAGGAACGTCACGCGCTTGTCGCGCACACCCGACAGCTTCGCCGCCGCCTTGTTGCCGCCGAGCGCGTAGATGTGCCGGCCGATGACGAAGTTGCGCATGACGTAGCCCAGCACGATCACCAGCGCGCACAGGATCAGCAGCACCACGGGCACGCCGTGGTAGCTGGCGAGCGTGAGCGTGACGACCACGATCGCCGCGGTCATCGCCGCGCACTTGGCCAGGAACAGCTTCCACGGCAACACGTCGAGATCGTGCGCCAGCTGTTGCCTGCGGTCGCGCCACTGCTGCACCAACAAGCCTACGACGGCCAGCAGGCCCAGGACGAGCGTCGGATTGTGGTACTGCGTGTACGGCCCCATCTCGGGGATGAAGCCCTGCGCGATCTGCTGGAAGCCCTGCGGGAACGGCGCGACCGACTGTCCTTCGAGGACGATCTGCGTGGCGCCGCGGAACAGCAGCATGCCGGCCAGCGTCACGATGAACGACGGAATGCCGACGTAGGCGATCCAGAACCCCTGCCACGCCCCGGCAAGGGCGCCGATGCCGAGCGACAGCGCGAGCGCCAGTCCCCACGGCAGGTTGTAGTTGACCATCATCACGGCCGCTATCGCGCCCACGAACGCCGCGAGCGAGCCGACCGACAGGTCGATGTGCCCCGCGATGATGACGATCATCATGCCGATCGCGAGGATGAGGATGTAGCTGTTCTGCTGGACGAGGTTGGACACGTTGCTGGGCAACAACAACGTGCCGTCGGTCCAGATCTGGAACAACAGGACGATCAGCGCCAGCGCGATGAGCATGCCGTACTGGCGGACGTTGTTGCGCGCGACGTCGAGCAGGATCCCGCCGGTGGACTTCGGTCCCGGCAGATGCTCCTCCGACGGCGCGTTCGGGCGGTCTTCGGTCGTCGTCATGTGCCGGCCCTCAGTTCCTGTCCATGGTCATGTACCGCATGAGCACTTCCTGCGTGGCGTCGGCACCGTCGACCTCACCGGTCAACCGGCCCGCCGCCATCGTGTAGATCCGATCGCACATCCCGAGCAGTTCGGGAAGTTCGGACGAGATGAACAGCACGGCCTTGCCCTGCGCGGCCAGCTCCTCGATCACGGTGTAGATCTCGAACTTCGACCCGACGTCGATGCCGCGCGTCGGTTCGTCGAGGATCAGCACCTCCGGTCCGGTGTGGATCCACCTGCTCAGCACGACCTTCTGCTGATTGCCGCCGCTGAGCCGTTCCACCGGCTCGAACACGGTCGGCGTCTTGATGTTCATCGACTTCCGGTAGTGCTCGGCGACCCGCTGCTCCTTGTGCTCGTCGACGGCTCCGTGGCGCGTGAGCCCGGGCAGCGAGGTGAGCGAGATGTTGCGGTGCACCGTGTCGATGAGGTTGAGGCCGAACGTCTTGCGGTCCTCGGTGACGTAGGCGACGCCGGACCCGATCGCCTCCGGCACGGTCCGCGTCCGCACGGGATTCCCGTTCACCGCAACGGTTCCGCCCTCGTACACCCCGTAGCTGCGGCCGAACACGTTCATCGCCAGTTCGGTCCGGCCCGCGCCCATCAGTCCGGCGATGCCGACGATCTCGCCGCGGCGCACGGTGAGCGACACGTCGTCGACGACCTTCCGCGGTTCGACGGGGTGGCGCACCGTCCAGCCGGACACCTCGAACGCGACCTCGCCGGCGCCGTCCCCCTCGTAGGGGCGGCGTTCGGGGAAGCGGCTGTCGAGGTCGCGGCCAACCATGCCGCGAATGATGCGGTCCTCGGACAGCTCCGGCTCCGCGTCGGGCGTCTGCCGCACGCGCAGGGTCTCGACGCTGCGGCCGTCGCGCAGGATCGTCACCGAATCGGCGATCCTGCGGATCTCCTCGAGCTTGTGCGAGATGACGATGCAGGCGATGCCCTGATCGCGCAGGTCCAACATGAGCTGCAGGAGGTTGTCGCTGTCCTCCTCGTTCAACGCGGCCGTCGGCTCGTCGAGGATGAGCAGGCTCACCTCCTTCGACAGCGCCTTGGCGATCTCGACGAGCTGCTGCTTGCCCACGCCGAGCTCGGCCACCCGGGTACCCGGGTTGTCCGGGAGTCCGACGCGGCGAAGCAGGCGCGCCGAGTCCCGCAACGTGGCGCCCCAGTTGATGACCCCGCGGGACGCCTGCTCGTTGCCGAGGAAGATGTTCTCCGCCACCGACAGTTCGGGCACGAGCGCCAGTTCCTGGTGGATGATGACGATGCCGTGCCGTTCGCTCTCGGCGATGTCCCGGAACGCGACGGGCTCGCCCTCGAACCGGATCTCCCCGTCGTAGCTGCCGTGCGGATGCACCCCGCTGAGAACCTTCATCAGCGTCGACTTGCCGGCACCGTTCTCCCCGCACACCGCGTGGATCTCGCCCGCGCCGACGACGAGGTCCACCCCGGACAGCGCCGTGACCCCGGGGAAGGTCTTCGTGATCCCGCGCATCTCCAGCACCGGGCCGTCATCGCCGTCGGCGGCTTCGGCCGGTGCCGTGTCTGCCGGCGCGGTGTCTGCCGGTGCCGTGTCGGCCGGTTCGGTCTCGGCGGGTTCGGTCTCGTCGGTCGCCGTCATCCGATCTGCCCTGCCGTGTAGTAGCCCTCGTCGACGAGGAGCTGCGTGTTGGACTCGTCGATGCTCACCGGGTCCAGCAGGTAGGCCGGCACGACCTTCGGGCCGTTGTCGTAGTCGGTCGTGTTGTTGAACTCCGGCTCGCCGCCGGTGAGCAGCGCGTCGGCGATCTGCACCGCGCGGTCGGCGAGTTTGCGGGTGTCCTTGAAGACGGTCTGCCGCTGTTGGCCCGCGTTGATCGACTTGACCGAGGCGAGTTCGGCGTCCTGTCCCGTGACGATCGGGTAAGGCTGGTTCGCGCCGCCGTACCCGGAGCTGCGCAGCGCGGAGATGATGCCGAGCGAGATGCCGTCGTACGGCGAGAGCACCGCGTCGACCTCGGCGTTGCCGTAGTGCCTGCTCAGCAGGTCGTCCATCCGGCGCTGCGCGGTGCCGCCGTCCCAGCGCAACGTGGTCGCCTGGTTCATGCGCGTCTGTCCACTGCCGACCTCGAGCTGGCCGCTCTCCATATAGGGCCGCAGCGCCGACATGGCCCCGTTCCAGAAGAACTGGGTGTTGTTGTCGTCGGGCGAACCGGCGAACAGTTCGATGTTGAACGTCTCGTTCGGGTTCTGCTCGAGTTCGAGCGCATCGACGATGTACTGGCCCTGCAGCCGGCCGACGCGTTCGTTGTCGAACGAGGCGTAGGCGTCGACGTGTTCGGTGCCCATGATCAGCCGGTCGTAGGCGATCACCTGGGTTCCCTGCTGCTCGGCCTGCTCCAGGACGTTCGTCAGCGCCGCACCGTCGACGGCCGCGACCACCAGCAGCGCATGGCCCTGGGTGATCATGTTCTCGACCTGGGCGATCTGGTTCTCGACCTTGTCGTCGGCGTACTGCAGATCGGTCTGGTAGCCGGCTTCCTCGAACGACTCGGCCATGTTCTCGCCGTCGGCGATCCAGCGTTCGGACGATTTCGTCGGCATGGCCAGGCCGACGGTCGCCCCTTTGCCGCCCTCCGGTTGGTAGCGGCTGCCACCGCGCGCCTCCTGGCCACAGCCGGCCAGTGTCACCACGAGCGCGACGGCCATCGCGGTGGCGGACACGACCGTCGCCACGCTGCGACCGCCGTGCCTCACACGTTTGCGCATGATCAACTCCTTTCGGGTACGGGGAACCTCGTGAGCGGTCCGGGGGCGCGCGAGCCGAGCGGCGACATACCGCCGTCGGCCCCGTGCCGGGCGAGCAGGTCGAGGGCGAGCCGGCCGCGTCGCACGCGTTCCCGCGCGGTGTCGAGCGCGGTGTCGCGCAGCTGCCCGCCGTAGGGGTAGATGCCGGGTGCGTTGCTGAGGCCGAACTTCAGGTACAGCGGGGCTCCGCGCCGGACGAACTCGGCCGCGTCGTACATACGCACGTAGCCGCCGAGGTCGTCGGGCGCCTCCAGGTACAGGTCCATGGGTGCGCGCGACGCGCGGCGGATCTCGGTGAGCTGGTCGAGGCCGAGGTCGGAGGGGATGTTCACCGAATCGGCGCCGAGCCCTTCCCACACCGCGTACGCCGCGGGATTCACCGGTCCGACGAGCGCGGAGACCTTGAACGTCGTGTCCGCAGGCACCGTTCCGTTCTCCCGCAGCCGGTGCAGGGTCCACAGCACGCCCTCGTCGGCGATCAGGAGGCAGCGCACGCCGAGTTCGGTCGCCCGCACCGCGTCCTCGACGCAGCCGGCGAGCGCGGCGTGCCCGCGGGCGCGCAGGCCGCCGCCGCCCGAAGCCGTGCGCGTGGCCGCGCCGATGTCCCACGTGCCGCGCGGTCCGGTGAACAGGCACAGTTCGACGTCGCGTTCGGCGCACGCCTCGACCATCTCGGTGATCTCGCGTCGGTGAGCATCCACACGCCGCTGCCCTGGCTGACCCGGTGCACGGGCACGTCCAGCCGGGTGGCCTCCTTGAACACGGTCGCCAGCGCCTCGGGTCCCTCGACGGACGGGATCTCCGTGCGCCAGGTGCCGCCGTCGGGGAACGTGTGCGCCGAGCCGTCCGCCGGATCCGGCGCGGGGACGCCCAGGCCGAGTGGCGCCAGTGCGCCCTCGGCCGGTCTGCGGGGGCCGCGGGGCCGATTCGGTGCCGTCATGGAACTCCTTCTGCCGGGTGTCAGGGCATGAGCAGGACCTTGCCGACCGCCGGGTCGCCGGAGCCGGCGAGCGCGATCGCCTCGTCGGCCCGTTCCAGCGGCAACCGGTGGGTGATCAGCGGTTCGGTCCGAAGTAGACCGATGCGGTACGCGCGGACCGCGTGCGCCCAGGCGCGCGGCGGGGCGCCGAACACGGTCCGCACGTCGAGCCTGCGCACGACGAGGTCCGTCGGGTCGAGACCCGCCGCACCATCGGCGGGGATGCCGGTGAGCACGAGGCGTCCGCCGCGGCGCAGCAGCGACGCCGCCGTCACGGCCGACGTCGACGCCCCTGCGGTCTCGACCACGACGTCGAAGCGGCCGGCGAGCTCGTCCAGCGGATCGTCCTTGGTGTGGAAGGAATCCGCGCCGAGTTCCAGCGCGAGTGCGCCGCGCTGCGGACCGCCGCCGATCATCAGCAGCTCCGCGGGCGAGGCCGCCGCCAGCAGCTGCAGCGCCGTCAGGCCGAGGGTTCCGTCGCCGACGACCGCGATGCGCTCACCGGCCGCCGGTTCGGCCGCCAACACCGCCGCGGCGCTGCATGCCGCGGGTTCCAGCAACGCGGCGCCTGCGAGGTCGGCGTCGTCGGGCAACACGTGCACCAGCCGTGCGGGCAGGGTCACCGCGGAGGCCATGGCGCCAGGGCTCGTGAAGCCCGTCTCGTCGTAGCCGGCCGTGCACAGGGTCGGATCGCCGTCCCGGCACCGCTCGCACGTCTGGCAGTTGCGAAAGCCCTCCGCGACGACCTTGCGCCCGACAAGGCCGGGATCGACCCCGGCACCGACGGCCTCGACGACACCGGCCCACTCGTGGCCGGGCGTCACTGGGTAACGCACGTACTCGGCGGGCCGGGTGCCGGCGAACAGTTCCCGGTCGCTGCCGCAGAGCCCGCACGCATGCACGCGCGCGAGCACCTCACCCTCGCCGGGGGCGGCGGGTTCGTCGTCGACCACCCGGACGCTGCCCGGGGCGTCGACGACGACCGCGCGGCCGGAGGTCACGACGCACCCGTCGGGTCGCGCTTCTCCCACCCTTCGGCCCACAGGTCGAAATGTGCGCGCTGCTGCGGGAACTCCGCCGCCGCGTCGGTGTCGAGTTCCACGCCGAGGCCCGGTTCGGTCGGCAACGCGAAGTAGCCGTCGACGACCTTCGGTGCGCCCCGGACGACGCGGGCGATCTCGGCGTCGGCGAAGTCGTTGAAGTGCTCCAGGATCTTGAAGTTCGGCGTGCAGCCTGCCACCTGCAGCGAGGCCGCGGTGAGCACCGAACCGCCGACGTTGTGCGGCGCGACGAGCATGTAGTGCGTCTCGGCCGTGGCGGCGAGCTTGCGGGTCTCCGAGATCCCGCCCAGGTGGCCGACGTCCGGTTGGAGGATGTCGACGGCCTGCGAGTCGAACAGCTCGCGGAACTCGATGCGGTCGTGGATGCGTTCACCCGTGGCGATGGGCGCGTCGACCTTCGCCGCGACCTTCTCCAGTGCCTTGAGGTTCTCGGGCGGCACCGGCTCCTCGATCCACGCGGGCTTGTACGGCGCGAGTTCGCGCGCCAGCCGCACCGCCGTGGCCGGGCTGAACCTGCCGTGCATCTCGAGCATCAGCTCGCACTCGTCGCCGATGGCGTCGCGTACGGCCTCGATCAGCGAGACGGCGTAGTTCGTCGCGTCGTGGTCGAGTTCGAGATATCCGGTGCCGAACGGGTCGATCTTCACGCCCGGTAGCCGCGTTCGACGACGGTGCGTGCCGCCGCGTGGTAGGCTCCGGCGTCCGTTCGGTGGTGTACCAACCGTTCGCGTACGCCTTGACTCGATCCGTGACCTTGCCGCCGAGCAACTGCCACACCGGGACGCCGAGCGCCTTGCCCTTGATGTCCCAACACGCCATCTCGACGCACGCGATGCCGGACATGACGATCTCGCCCGCCCTGCCGAAGTCGCCGTACTTCATGCGGCGCACCAGGTCCTCGATCGCGAACGGGTCGGAGCCGGCGATGTGGTTGGCCTCCGCCTCGCGCAGGTATCCGCGTAACGCCTCGGTGTGGCCCAACATGCGCGTCTCGCCGACACCCGTCAGCCCGTCGTCGGTGTGGACCTGTACGTACGTCAGGTTCCGCCACGGCGTCCCGACGACATGCGTACTGATTCCGGTGATCTTCACAAGCACACTCCGCTGTGTGTTGGAGAGCTCCAGTTGCTGAGAGCTGTGTTCGATATTTCGGACACCGTTCGATATGCAGATCAAATCTAGGGCGTCACCCGTCCGGGTGTCAATGCGCTGCCCCGGCGACGAACCCGGGCGCACACGCAGGCGGGGTGCGCACCCGTCCCGGTGCGCACCCCGCCCTTCCGCGTGCCGGCCGCCGTCAGTCGCGGCGGATGCGGGCCAGCCAGGCCGGCAGCTCGACGGTGTCGCCGACGGCGACACCCAACGCCTCGGCGTGCTCGGCGACGACGGCCTCGCCGCGGTAGCGCGACGCGGCCAATTCCTCGATCGTCCAGCCGTCGGTGAAGGCCTCGCGGATCGCGGTGTCCCGGATGATCGGCCCGAACGCCGGCTCCCCGGTGTCGGCCAGCGCCAGCAGGTGGACAACCCCACCCGGCCGGAGCAGCCGGTGCAGCACCTCGGCATAGCGGCGCTGGGCCGCGGCCGGGAACACGTGGAACAGGGCGCTGTCGACCACGGTGTCGAAACGGCCGTCGTAGTCCTCGTCGAGCGCGAACACGTCGGCGACCGCGAACTCGGCCGCGACGCCCCGGTCGGCCGCCGCGCGGCGCGCCCGGTCGACGGCGCCGGTGGCGAAGTCGATGCCGAGCACGTCGTACCCGCGGGTCGTCAGCAGCATCGTGTGCTCCCCGGTGCCGCAGCCCGCGTCGAGGACGCTGCCCCGGATGCGGCCGTCCCGTTCGAGCGCCACCACCGCGGGTTGCGGCTCGCCGATCACCCACCCCGTCGACCCGTCCGCGTACGCCTGCTCGAACTGTGTGCTCTCGATCGTCTGCTCGGTCATACCTGTTGTCCCCTCTCGTCCCCGGCCCTGCCGGTGGTGCCGCACTCACGGCATGACCCGAGCGTCATTGCTCGACCGCGCTGGAGGTCAAGTGGTAAACCGGCACGACTTCCGTCGGTTGCCCTCCGCGGGCTGCGGGACCAGCCTGATCACATGCGGATGACACGTCGAACACTCAGCGTCACAGCAGGCGCGCTGCTTCTGCTGGCCACCGCGGCGCCGGCGGGTGCGCAGGCGCCCACGGACACCGCCGGCGAGCGCGGCGTCTACGAGATCACGGCCACCGGCGACGACCGACACGCACTGGCCCGTTCGGGCGTGGACGTGCTGGGCTCGAGCGGCGAGACGATCACCGTCGTCGCGAACCCCGCACAGGCCCGGCAGCTGGAGGCGGCCGACGTCGACCTCACCCACGTCGGCGACTTCGACGAGCTGCTCGCCGAGCGCAACCCCGAGGTGTCGGACCCGAGAGCCGCCGCCGACGAGTTCCCCGAGGGCGACGAGGCCTTCCACACCTACGACCAGCTCACCGAGGTCCTGGAGACCGCGGCGGCGGACCACTCCGACATCGTGGAGCTCTCCGACGTCGGCGAGACCCACGAGGGCCGCACGATCCCGCTGGTGAAGATCAGCGGCGGGTCCGATGCCGACAAGCCCGAGGCGCTGTTCACGTGCAACCAGCACGCGCGCGAACACCTCACCACGGAGATGTGCCTGCACATCGTCGAGCGCTTCACCGACGGCTACGGCACCGACGAGACCGTGACCGAGTTCGTCGACTCCCGCGAGATCTGGGTGATCCCGACGGTCAACCCGGACGGTGCGACCTACGACATCTCCGGCGGCCAGTACCAGGGCTGGCGGAAGAACCGCCAGCACCAGGGCACCGACCTCAACCGCAACTGGGGCTACGAATGGGGCTGCTGCGGCGGTTCCAGCGGAAGCCCCACCTCGGACACCTACCGCGGCACCGAGGCGTTCTCCGCCCCGGAGACCACGGCGGTGAAGAACTTCGTCGACTCCCGGGTCGTCGACGGTGAGCAGCAGATCAAGACGCACATCGACTTCCACACCTACGGCGAGCTCGTCCTGTGGCCGTTCGGGCACACGACCGACGAGACCACCGAGGACATGACCGAGGAGCAGGCGCAGCGCTTCCAGCAGGTCGGCACGGAGATGGCCGAGACCAACGGCTACACGCCGCAGCAGTCGAGCGATCTCTACATCACCGACGGCGACATCAACGGCTGGATGTGGGGCGAGCACAACATCCTGAGCTTCACGTTCGAGATGTACCCCGGCAGCGGCGGCGGTCTCGACGGGTTCTACCCGGGCGCCGAGCACATCGAACCGGAGACCCAGCGCAACGACGAGGCGGTCGACATCGCCCTCCGCGAGGCGGGCGCGTAACAGCGCACCGGGTGGGGCGTACGGGGATCGTGCGCCCCACCCGCAAGGTCCACGGTCAGGACGGCGAGTTCTGCGAGTTCTGCGGGGGCATCCCGTCGAGGGTCGACCGCAGGACGTCGAGGCAGGTCTTCCAGCCGGTCGCGGTCTGCTCGGCCCACGGGTTGTCGGCGAAGGTGTGCACGAACGTCAGCACGGAGCCGGCGCCGTCGGGTTCCACCGTGAGCCGCAGGCGGTGCGCGCCGGTCTCGGCGTCGAACTCCGTGAAGGCGAGCACGCGCTCCGGTTCGAGTTCGGTGATCTCGGCGTAGAGATCGGTCGGCTCGCCGTCGGGGTCGCGGAAGCGGATGATCCCGCCGACGCGCAGGTCGAGCTCCTCGACCGGGAACGGGTACCAGGCCCCGAGGTGCTCCGGCTCGGTCAACGCCCTCCACAGTTTGGCGGGCGGATGCGGGAATCGGCGTTCGAACCGCAGCTCGATGTCGCCCTGGTCGGTCGTCCGTTGCGTGTCGGCCACGTCTACTCCTGGATCTCGGTCGCCCCGCCGGCCCGCTCGGGCTGGTCGGGCTGGTCAGGCTGGTCGGGCATCGTGTCGAGGTGGCGTTCGAGGGCGTCGAGACTGTCGGACCAGAGCCGCCGGTACGGCGCGAGCCACTCGTCGATCTCGGCCAGGGGTTCCGGCCGCAGCCGGTACCAGCGGCGCTGAGCGTCCTGGCGCACCGACACCAGGCCCGCCTCGCGCAGCACCCGCAGATGCTTGGACACGGCCGGCTGCGTCAACGACAGCTCGCCGACCAGGTCGCCCACCAGGCGGTCCCGGGTCCGGAGCAGGTCGAGGATCTGCCGCCTGCGCGGTTCGGCCAGCACATCGAACGTAGTTGCCACCTGAGCAATATAACCCACTAGGCATGCAGAGGCGACGCGGAATGCCAACACGGCGACGTGGGGTGCTGACACGGCGCGTTGGCGCACGAATGCGCACGTGCGTGCTAGTATGGGTGCATGACTGTTGCGCTGGAGACCGTGCTCGCCCGTGCGGGACTGAAGGTGGACACCGCCGAGTTCCTCGCGCTCGTGGAACAGGCCGCGAAGCGCCTGTCCCCCGGCGACCCCGAGCCCGCGCACTACTTCTCGGTCGAGCAGCGCGAGGTGCTCGCCGACGTCGGCCTCGACCTGTCCGCGCAGGGTGAGGCCGAGACCGACCCGCGCGTCGCGGCCGTCGCCACCCAGGCGGTCTTCGCCGACTCCGCCCTGACCGTGACCGAGGCCGCCCGCAGGCTCGGCGTCGACGACAGCCGGATCCGCCACCGCCTCAAGCAGCATCGCCTCACCGGGTGGAAGGGCCACGGCGGCTGGCGCCTGCCCGCATGGCAGTTCACGGCGGACGGTGTCGTCCCGGGGCTCGACGTCGTGCTGCGCGCCGCGCCCGAGGACCAGCCCGCCCTGGTCGTCGCCGGCTTCATGACCACCCCGCAGGACGATCTGCTGATCCACGACACCCCGGCGACACCGCGCAACTGGCTGCTGGCGGGCGGCGATCCCACGCGCGTCGCCGAGCTGGCCGCTACCCTCGGCACACCTGCGTAACCCACCCACACCGGTACAGACCACGCACCGAGGAGCACGTCGGCACACCCATGGCACGGCTACCCCTGCCCCCGCCGGGCGAGGTCCTGCGCGAGCACCTCCGCCCCGACGAGGACATCGTCGCGGTCCACCCGGCGACCCGCCTCGTGCGCGTGTTCTCCGCGCGCGGCCGGCATCCGCAGCGGTGGGACACCTTCCGCCGCGTCGGCCCGATCGCGCACGCCCGGTTCGACCCGCATCCCGCGGCCGAGACACCCACCGCCGACCCGGGCAACGGGGTGCTCTACTTCGGACTGTCGGTGCGCACGAGCGTCGCCGAGGTCTTCCAGACCACGTCCATCGTGGACAGGTCGACCCGCGGCCCGCACCTGGTGGTCGTCCGGCCCGCGCGCACACTGCGCCTGCTCGACCTGACCGGGCTGTGGCCCACGCGCGTCGCGCCTCGCAGGAGATCTCCAGCGGCGCCAAGAAGGTCACGCAGGCGTGGGCGCGCGCGATCCGCGCCGAACTGCCCGACGTCGACGGCCTCTGGTACCGCTCGTCGATGGACGGCGGAGCGCCCGCCGTGTGCCTGTGGGACCCGCCCGCCGGAACGGCCCTGCCCACCACGCCGGACATCCTGCTGGGCCTCGATCACCCGGGCCTGGACGTCCCGCTGGCGCGCGTGTGCCGGGAACTCGGCTACGTCCTGCTCGACTGAGTCCCCGGCACGCGCGGCCCGCTCAGACGGGCAGGTGCCGCGACCACCAGTCCAGGACCGCCTCGAACCGCTGCACGCGGTGCCGCGGCTTGCCCGAACGGGTCAGCTCGTGGCCCTCCCCCGGGAACAACAACAGCTCGGTGTCCGCGCCGTTCTTCTTCAACGCCACGAACAACCGCTGCGCCTGCTCCAGCGGGCACCGCCAGTCCTGTTCGGAATGCACGACGGCGAACGGGATCGCGATGTCGGCCGCGTACGTCAGCGGGCTGCGCCGGCGCTGCTCCTCGACGTCGGCGCCGACGTAGTTGTCGGTGAACGACCAGCCGATGTCGGAGGCACCGGCGAACGAGTCCCACGCGTTGACGGCACGTTCGCTCCACGCCGCGCGGAACCGGTGTCCGTGGTGCGCGGCCAGCCACCCCGTCATGAACCCGCCGTACGAGCCGCCCATGACGCCCACCCGGTCGGCGTCGGTGTCCGGCCGTTCGAGTGCGGCGTCGAGCAACGCGAGGACGTCGTCGGCGTCGACCGTGCCGAGCGCGTGCAGCACCGCCCGGCCGTGCGATTCGCCGTAGCCGGCCGAACCACGCGGGTTCGCCAGCACCACGGCGTAGCCGGCGGCGGCGTACACCTGCGCCTCGTCGAACAGGCTCCACTCGTACGCCGCGAACGGACCGCCGTGCACGACCAGCAGCACCGGGTGTGGACCCTCGCCCTCCGGCGCGACGAACCAGCCGTGCACCGGATACCCGTCGGCCGACGTGGCCGTCAGTTCCTCGGCATCGAGCACCCCGGCCTCGCGCAGCGGCGCCGCGAAGTCCGTGAGCGCGGCGAATTCGCCGTCGCCCGTGGACAGCAGCACCTCCCCGGCGTCCCGCGGTCCGGCCTGAACCACCGCGATCCGGTCACCGTCCACAGTGAACGCGCGCACGGCGGCGCGACTGCCCGTCAGCACCGGCAGGTCCTCGAGCCGCGCCTCCGACGCGCCCATCGGCACGGCCCGCAGCTCCGCGGCGCCGCGGTCGGCGGTCACCACGAGCACGTCGTCACCGCGAACGGCGGGCGGGCCCGCCGCGGCGACCACGTCGACCGTCTCGGCGTCGGTGAGCCGGCGCGGCGGCTGCGACCCGTCGAGCGGCGCGGCCCACAGACCGCAGTTCTGCGCGGCGGCCTCGATCCCCTCGAACGCCGTGCCGTAGAAGTAGACGGTCTCCCTTGCACCAGCACCTGCGACCACCGGCCGCAGGGCCGTCCCCTCGGTGCGCACGACCAGCCGCGGCGCGCCACCGGCGGCCGGCACGGCGTAGACGTCGCTATGCAAGGTCTCGGCCACGTCCCAGTCGCGTGGCGCGGCGACCAGCACGGTCTCCCCGTCCGGGGTCCACGCCGGATCGCGCACGGACGCGGCGTCGTCGGTCAGCGGCTCCGGGTCACCCCGTCGGCTCGCTCGGTTGAATCCGCCGCCGCGACGGCGTCGACGACGAACAGCCGTTGCGGGCGGTCGCGCAGGAAGCCGACGTCGTCGATGCGGTAGTCGTAGCGCGTGATGCGGCGCGGCGCCTCCTCGGCGGGCTCCGGCACAACAGCGTCACCGGCGTCACCGGCGTCGCTGTTCTCGGCCGTGCCGTAGCGACCCGGTTCGGGCACGCGGGCGGTGAAGGCGATGCGCCGGGAGTCCGGCGCCCACACGGGTTCGCCGACGCCGAGCGGCAACGCGGTCACCGCGCGCGCCTCGCCGCCCGCGGCGGGCATCACGTGCAGCTGCGCGGGTTCGCCGTCGCCGGCGCGCAGGAACGCCACCCAGCGGCCGTCCGGGGAGATCGCCGGCGCACTGTCGTGCCTGCCGTGCGTCCACGGATGCACGCCGTCGGCATCGATGCGCTGCACACCGCCCACGCCGCGGTTGGCGACGAGGTCGGGACGCTGACGGCCACGAGCAGAAGGTCCCCCGACAGCGCGGGCCGGCCGGGGGACGTCAGCAGTTCGATGTCGGTAGGACGCACGTCGCCCACCGTACACCGATTCGTTAGCTAGACTAAAGAGAAGCGCGCTCGTCCCGCCTGGACTTCGCCAGGCTAGCCACGGTGGTCACGGTCAACACGACGACGATGACCCCGAGGGACACCCAGTTGCCGACCTCCAGCCACGGCGGCGTCACGTGGTACTCGTGCAACGCGTGCAGCACGAGCTTCACCCCGATGAACGCGAGGATCACCGCCAGCCCCTGCGACAGGTACACGAGCTTGTTGACCAGGCCACCGAGCAGGAAGTACAGCTGCCGCAGACCCATCAGCGCGAAGGCGTTGGCGGTGAAGACCAGGAACGCGTCCTGGGTGATCCCGAAGATCGCCGGGATCGAGTCGACCGCGAACAGCAGGTCGGCGCTGCCGATGGCGACGATCACCAGCGCCATCGGCGTCAGATACCGCTTGCCGTCGCGCTTGACGATCGAGTGGTGACCCTCGTAGTCGTCGGTCACGCGGAACACCTTGCGCGTCAACCGGGTCACCAGGTTCTCGTGGTACTCGTCCTCCTCGTCCTTCTTCCGCACCATGTTGATCGCGGTGAAGATCAGGAACGCGCCGAAGAGGAAAAAGATCCACACGACCTGCGCGATCGCCCACGCACCGATCGCGATGAACACACTGCGCATCGCCAACGCGATCACGATGCCGATCAACAGCACCCGATGCTGGTGGATCGCCGGCACCTTGAACGAGGCCATGATCACCATGAAGATGAACAGGTTGTCGACCGACAGCGAGTACTCGGTGATGTAGCCGGTGAAGAACTCGACGCCGGACCCCTGCCCGGCGAGGACCCACACGCCGATGCCGAACAGGACGGCGACCGCGACGTAGAACGTCACCCAGCGGGCGGCCTCGCCCGTGGTCACCTCGTGGGGTTTGCGGTCGACGATCACCAGATCCATGACCAGCAGGGCGATCAGACCGCCGACGGTCGCGGCCCAGATCCAGAACGGCACGTTCACAGGCGAATACCTCCGGTTAGCGGGTGGCTGCCACTATCCGGAGGTCTCTTCCGCCGACGGCGCCTCACGGCGACGAGTCGGCCGCGATGCCGGGTGCTCGAAGGCAACCGTGTTGACGACATCGCCGTGCGGGAATACTCCCCTCGACAGCCCCTCCATCCTTGCGCCGGCCGGCGCGGGGCGCCAGTCGCATCCGACGTTCCCCCGGCCACGCCCCGCGTAACATCGATCACAGCAGGTCAGCGAACTACGCGGCGTACCCATCAGGGACGAACCGCCCGCTCCACACCGCCGGAACCGGGCCCAATAGTGTTGGCGGTGTGCCCCCTGTGCCCCGTTTCCTCCACGGCCGCGGCCGCCGGCTGACCGCGCTGCTGGCCGTCGTCGTCATCGTCGTCGCCGGCGGGTTCCTGCTGCTCGGCGACAACGAGGAGCCGGTGCCGTACCGGGCGCACGCCGCGACCATCGACGTCGAGGCCACCCCGGGTTCCGAGGACCGCGAACAGCTCGACACCACGGTGTACATCCCGGACGAGACGCCCGCGCCCGCCGTGCTCGTCCCGCACGGCTTCGGCGGCGACAAGCGCAGCGTCGAACGCGACGCCCGCGAACTGGCCGAACGGGGTTTCGTGGTGCTGACCTGGTCGGCACGCGGATTCGGCGAGAGCACCGGGCAGATCGCGCTCAACGACCCCGACCGCGAGGTCGCCGACGCGTCCCGCCTGCTCGACCACCTCTCCGGCATGCCCGAGGTGCGCACCGACGAGGACGGCGACCCGCGCGTCGGCGTCACCGGTGGGTCCTACGGCGGCGCGCTCGCCCTGCTGCTGGCCGGCACCGACGACCGCGTGGACGCGATCGCCCCCGCCATCACCTACAACGACCTCGGCCGCTCCCTGCTGCCCAACCACGCGGCCGAGGCCGACAGTGACGTGGCCACCCCGGCGCCCGGCGGTTCCGCCGAGTCGGGAGTGTTGAAGCAGACGTGGATCGGCACGTTGTTCTCCGCAGGAACGGGCGCCCCGACCGCGTCGGGTGACGCCGGGCCGGACGCCGTCGAGGCGGGGCAGGAACAGGACAGCGACGACGTGGCGACCGGTCCGGACGCCGGCGGCGCCGGCGGCAACGGTGTCGGTGGCGCCGTCCCCGATCTCCCCGGTGGACCCGGCGGCCCGGGCGACGGTCAGGACACGGGCGACGGGCTGTGCGGCCGGTTCACCGCCGAAGTCTGCGCGGCCTTCACCGATGTGGCCACCAACGGCGAGGCCGGTCGGGACACGCTCGACCTGCTGCACCGCGTGTCGCCCGCATCGGTCACCGACAACATCACCGTCCCGACCTTCCTGGTCCAGGGCGAGCACGACACGCTCTTCGGTCTCGACCAGGCCGACGCCAACGCGCGCGAGATCGCCGAGGCCGGTGGGGACGTGTCCGTCGCCTGGTACGCGGGCGGGCACGACGGCGGCGGGCCCGGCCCCACGTTGCGCGGCGTCATGGGCGAGTTCCTGTGGCACCACCTCACCGGTGAGGGCGAGGACCCGGCGGCACCGTTCGCCTACGACGTCACCGGCGCCCTGCGCGCGGGCGGCGCGCCGTCGGTGCGCAACGTCGAGGCCCCCGCGTACCCCGGTGTCACCGGCGACGACGTGCAGCGCCGCGACGTGCAGCTGACCGGGCCCGAACAGCAGGTCGTGCGGCCACCGGGCGGCACCCCGTCGTCCATCTCCGGCATCCCCGGCCTCAACCGCGTCGTGTCCGGCACGTCGCGCCTGTCCGGACTGTTCACGATGGACCCGCCCGGCCAGGCCGCGATGTTCACGTCGCAGCCGATGAACAGCCAACTGCTCGCCGCCGGCGCACCGACGGTCCGTCTGCAGGTCACCCCGGAACAGGCCGGACAGCAGGGCCGACAGCAGGGTCGTGGCCAGGGCCAGGACGAGGCGGTGCTGTTCGCGAAGGTCTACGACGTCAACCCCGACGGCACGCGCACGCTGCCGGGCAACGCGGTCGCCCCGATCCGCGTGCCGCTGGCCGAGGACGGCTCACCCACCGAGGTCGACGTCACGCTGCCCGGCATCGTCCGCCCGTTCGAGTCGGAACACCGACTGCAGCTGGTGGTCAGCACCACCGACCAGTCCTTCCACGCGCCCGACTCCCCCGCCGCGTACCGGATCTCGCTCGCCGACGACCGCGGCATCAGCGTCCCCGTCGTCGCGGGCACCACGGCCACCGCGGGCTGGCCGGTCGCGCAGCTCGCGGGCATCGGCGGGGCGCTCGCCGTGGCCCTCGCGGTCGCCGTGATCGCCGCGATCCGCCGCAAGCGTTCCCACACGGTCGACCCCGAACTGGCCGAGACGCCGATGGTGATCTCGGGGCTGACGAAGTCGTACCCCGGCGGGCTCACGGCCGTCAGCGACCTGTCGTTCCGCGTCGAACCGGGCCAGGTCCTCGGCCTGCTCGGCCCCAACGGCGCCGGCAAGACGACGACCCTGCGCATGCTGATGGGCCTGATCACGCCCACCGAGGGCGAGATCCGCGTCTTCGGCCACCGCGTCACGCCCGGCGCGCCGGTGCTCTCGCGCATCGGCTCGTTCGTCGAGGGCGCGGGATTCCTGCCGCACCTGTCCGGCGCGGCCAACCTCGAGCTGTACTGGCAGGCCACCGGACGTCCCGTCGACAAGGCGCACGTGGCCGAGGCGCTCGAGATCGCCGGGCTCGGCGACGCGGTGCACCGGAAGGTGCGCACCTACAGCCAGGGCATGCGGCAACGACTCGCGATCGCGCAGGCGATGCTGGGCCTGCCGGAGCTGCTCGTGCTCGACGAACCCACCAACGGACTCGACCCGCCACAGATCCACCAGATGCGTGAGGTGCTGCGTCGCTACGCCGCCACCGGCCGCACCGTGGTGGTGTCGAGCCACCTGCTGGCCGAGGTCGAGCAGACGTGCACCGACGTCGTGGTCATGCACCGCGGCAAGTTGATCGCCTCCGGCGGGGTGCACGACATCATCGCCGCGGGCGGGGAGGCGACGTTCCGCGTGGACGACGCCGACCGTGCCGCGGACACGCTGCGCACCCTCGACGGGGTGTCCGATGTGGAGGTCGACGGCGAGCTCGTGCACGCCGATCTCGGCGGACTGCCCCGCAGCGAGGCGGTCGCCGCGCTCGTCCGCGCCGACGTGTCCGTCGAACAGGCCGGACCACGGCGCCGGCTCGAGGACGCGTTCCTGCAACTCGTCGGGGAAGGTGACGGCTGATGAGCGACACGGAACGGGACACCGCCGGCGGCCGGGCGGACGGCCAGCACGGCGTGCACACCGACCCGGCCGCCCTGCAGGAACTCACCGACGCCGCCGACGCCGAACCCACCGCAGGTTCCGGAACCGACGGCGCCGTCGCCGGCTACCGCGCCGGCCGCACCCTGCGACTCGGCGTCGAACTGCGACGGCAACTGCGGCGGCGGCGCACCCAACTGGTGCTGGCGTTCGTCGCGCTGCTGCCGTTCATCCTCGTCGCGGCGTTCGAGCTCGGCGACGCCAACCCGAATCGGCGCTCCGGCGGATTCATCGACCTCGCCACCGCCAGCGCGCCGAACTTCGTCGTCGTGGCGATGTTCGTGTCCGGCTCGTTCCTGCTGCCGATGATCGTGGCGCTGTTCTTCGGCGACACCATCGCCAGCGAATCGTCGTGGTCGAGCCTGAAGTACCTGCTGGCGATCCCCGTGCCACGACACCGGTTGCTGCGGCAGAAAGCCGTCGCCTCGGCGCTGCTGGCCGCGACGACGATCATCGTCCTGCCCGTGTCGGCGCTCATCGCCGGCACGATCTGGTACGGCACCGGCCAGGCCATCAGCCCCACCGGCGACTCCATCGCCTTCGGCGACAGCCTCATCGCCATCGCCCTCGCGACCCTCTACGTCATCATCCATCTGACCTGGGTCGCCGGGCTCGCCATGGCGCTCAGCGTGTCCACCGACGCACCTCTCGGCGCCGTCGGCGGCGCCGTCCTCGTGTCGATCCTGTCGCAGATCCTCAACCAGATCACCGCCCTCGGCGATCTGCGCGAGTTCCTCCCGACCCACTTCTCGTTCGCCTGGATGGACCTCATCGCCACCGACGTCGAATGGAGCCGGATGGCCTCCGGCGCCCTCTCCGCGGTCGTCTACGGCACCCTCTTCTTCCTCATCGCCACCCGCCGCTTCTCCACGAAAGACATCACCAGCTGAGCGGAGGCAGTAGGCGCCGTGTCAGCACCCCACGTCGCCGTGTCAGCACCCCACGTCGCCGTGTCGGCGTTTCGCGGCGCCGTGTTGGCGTTTCGGGGACGGACCCGCGCCTACCCAGCGCCGGCGAACAGGCCCTGCACGGCGCGTTGCAACTCGTCGGGGTCGGCGATCGTGTCCGGGTCCAACAACGCCTGCGCCACCAGGCCCGCGACGATCGCATACGCCAGGAAGCCGACGCCTCGCTCCTCGGACGAACCCGGAGCGACCTCGTCGCGCCCGAGCACCACGGCGGCGAGCTGACACCGCGCCGTCGTCAACGCCTCCGCGACCTGGGGGCGTAACTCCTCGTCACGCTCGGCATGCGCCAACACCTGCAGGCCGGCCGCCTGCAGATCACGCGCACCCGGCACGCCGCGCGCCAACTCCGCCACCAACGCCGCCAGCCGCTCCACCGGCGACCCGACCACGGCCACCCGGGCCGCCGACTCGATCGCATCGCCCCACTCCGACGTCAACTCGATCGCCGCAAGGCTCAACAACCGGTCCTTCGAACCGAAGTGATAGCCGATCGACCCCAGGTTCGCCCCCGCCGCAGCCGCAACATCCCTGGCCGTCGCCCGGCCATAGCCTTTCTCCGCCAAACACCGCTTCGCCCCGGCCAACAACGCGTCACGCTGACTCATCCCACCAGTCTTACACAACCGTCTTACACACACGTCCAACACAACCGCCTTGAACGGCCGTCTTGCACAAATGTCTTGCACATTTGTGCAAGACGCTTGTACGGTCGCTGCCATGACCGCCGAACACACCTCCCCCGGCTCGACGGCCCGCGCCTCGGCGCGCACGTGGGCAGGCCTGCCGATCCTGTTGCTGCCCACGCTGCTCGTGGCGATGGACATCTCGATCCTGTTCGTCGCCGGACCGGCCGTGGCCCGCGATCTCGCCCCGAACGCCACGCAATGGCTGTGGATGATGGACATCTACAGCTTCGTGATGGCCGGCCTGCTCCTGACGATGGGCGCCGTCGGCGACCGCATCGGCCGCAGGCGGCTGCTGCTGATCGGCACGGTGGTGTTCGGCATCGGATCGGCCGGACTGGCGTTCGCGCCGTCACCGGAGGTGTTCATCGCCGCGCGCGTGCTGCTCGGCGTCGGCGCCGCTACCCTCGCGCCGTCGACACTCGGCCTGATCCGCGCGATGTTCCACGACCCCGACCAACGACGCGCCGCGGTCGGAGCGTGGACGGCGGCGTTCGCCGGCGGCGCCGTCGCCGGACCGGTGTTCGGGGGCCTGCTGCTCGAACACTTCTGGTGGGGCTCGGTGTTCCTCATCAACATCCCCGTCATGGCACTGCTCCTGGCAACGCGCCCGTGCTGCTGCCCGAATCACGCGACCCCGACGCCGGCGGATTCGACCTGCTCGGCGCGCTGCTGTCGCTCGCCGGCATCGTGTCCGTCGTCTACGCCGGCAAACGGCTCGCCGAACACGGCGCCGACGGCATCGCACTCGCCGCCCTCGGCGCCGGCATCGCCCTCGCCGTGAGCGCGGTGGCGTGGATGCGGCGCGCCCGCCACCCTCTGCTCGACCTGTCGCTGTTCACCCGGCCGCCTTCGGCGCCGCCGTCGGCACCAACATCGTCGTCGGCCTCGCCATGGCCGGACTGGGCCTGCTCGCGTTCACGTTCCTGCAGACCGTCCACGACCTGTCTCCGCTACGCGCCGGGCTCGTCGCCCTGCCGACCATCGCCGGCAGCATCGCCGGCACCGCCGTGGCCGCACGCCTCGGCGGACGGATCCGCCCGGCCACACTGGTGGTCGTCGGCTTCGGCCTCACCGCAGGCGGACTCGCCGGGGTCGGACAGCTCGACCCCGACACGCACGTGGCGGTGTTCATCACCGGCTACACCGTGCTGACCCTCGGCATCGGCATCCTCGGCACCCTCGCCAACACGCTGGTCCTCGATACCGCACCGACCGAACGCGCGTCGAGCGCCGCCGGAACGTCGGAAACGGGCATGGTGCTCGGCGAAGCCCTCGGCATCGCCCTGTTCGGCACCGTGTCCGCCGCGATCTACCAACGCCTCATGGCCCGCGACCCGGGCATCGCCCTACCCGACGGAGCAGGCAACACCGTCGCCGGCGACGTCGGCATCGCCCGACAACTCCCCGCCGACGAGGCAGCCACCCTGATCGACGCGGCACACGAGGCGTTCACCTCCGGCTTCACCACGGTGTCCACCACCGCCGCCGTACTCCTGACCTGCGCCGCCGTCGCGGCCGCCGTCGCGCTGCGCCGCGTCCCGGCACGCGGGTAACGATCAGTCGCGGATCGCCGTTCCAGGTGACAAGCGTGGCCGGCATGACCGACAATCTCGGTGCAGGATCGTCTTTTCCGCCACACCCTCTGATGTCCGGTTAGGAGGCCCGTCATGCCTCGGCCCGTGTTCTTCGAGGTATACGCGAGCGATCCCGAACGCGCGATCACGTTCTACACGACCGTCTTCGAGTGGCACTTCGAAAGATGGGCACCCGAAGCCACGTGGGCGATCACGACCGGCACCGGAAGCACCGGCATCGACGGCAGCCTCGTGCAACGGGAGGAACCCCCGCCGAGTAACGGCGCCGCACCGCCCACCTGCTCGCTCACGATGGAGGTCGACGACCTCGATCTGATGCTGCGCGAGATCGAACAGGCCGGAGGCAGCGCAGCCGGCCCCGTGCAGACGATCGCCGCCGTCGGCCGGCTCGCCTACTGCCGCGACCCCGAGGGCACCCTGTTCGGCCTGCTCGAACCGGACCCCAGCATCGGCTGAACCGACTGGGCCGCGACGGTCACTGCTGACCCGCGGCGTCCATCCCGCGTAGTTCCTTCTTGAGCTCGTGGATCTCGTCGCGCAGCCGGGCGGCGAGCTCGAACTGCAGATCGCGGGCGGCCTGCATCATCTGGTCGGTCATCTGCTGGATGAGGTCGGCCAGTTCGGCGCGCGGCATCGAACTCGGCTCGCGGTCGACGAGCATGCCGGAGCTACGGACCTTGTCGCCCTGCTCGGGCTTCTTGCCCCGCGAGGAGTTCCGACCGGAACCGCCGACGTCGACCCCGTCCTCGGAGTCCTCGGCCTCGGTGTAGACGCGATCGAGGATGTCGGCGATCTTCTTCCGCAACGGTTGCGGGTCGATGCCGCGTTCGGTGTTGTAGGCGACCTGCTTCTCCCGCCGCCGGTTGGTCTCGTCGATGGCGTACTGCATCGAGTCGGTGATCGTGTCGGCGTACATGTGCACCTGGCCCGACACGTTCCGTGCCGCGCGACCGATCGTCTGCACGAGCGACGTCCCGCTGCGCAGGAAGCCCTCCTTGTCGGCGTCGAGGATCGCCACGAGCGACACCTCGGGCAGGTCGAGGCCCTCCCGCAGGAGGTTGATGCCGACGAGCACGTCGAAATCGCCCGACCGCAGCTGGCGCAGCAGCTCCACCCGGCGCAGCGTGTCGACCTCGGAGTGCAGGTAGCGCACGCGGATGCCGAGTTCCAGCAGGTAGTCGGTGAGATCCTCGGCCATCTTCTTCGTCAACGTGGTGACGAGGGTGCGTTCGTCCTTGTCGGCGCGGGTGCGGATCTCGTGCACCAGATCGTCGATCTGCCCCTCGGTGGGTTTGACGACGATCTCCGGGTCGACCAGGCCCGTCGGCCGGATGACCTGCTCGACGAACTCACCGCCGGCCTGGCCCATCTCGTACGGGCCGGGCGTCGCGGACAGGTACACCGTCTGCCCGATCCGGTCGGCGAACTCCTCCCACGTGAGCGGACGGTTGTCGAGGGCGCTCGGCAGGCGGAACCCGTGGTCGACGAGCGTGCGCTTGCGGGACATGTCGCCCTCGAACATCGCGCCGATCTGCGGCACCGTCTGGTGCGACTCGTCGATGACGAGCAGGAAGTCCTCGGGGAAGTAGTCGAGCAGCGTGGCCGGCGACGACCCGGCCGGCCGGGCGTCGATGTGGCGCGAGTAGTTCTCGATGCCCGAGCAGAACCCGACCTGGCGCATCATCTCGATGTCGTAGCTCGTGCGCATGCGCAGCCGCTGAGCCTCGAGGAGCTTGTTCTGCTTCTCGAGCTCGGCGAGGCGCTCCTCGAGCTCGGACTCGATGGCGTGCACGGCCCGCTCCATGCGTTCCGGACCGGCCACGTAGTGGGTGGCCGGGAAGATCCGCACCTCGTCGACCTCGCTGACGATCTCCCCGGTCAACGGGTGCAGGTAGTAGAGGCTGTCGATCTCGTCGCCGAAGAACTCGACGCGGATCGCGAGCTCCTCGTAGGCGGGGATGATCTCGACGGTGTCGCCGCGCACGCGGAACGTGCCGCGCGCGAACGCCAGGTCGTTGCGGGTGTACTGCACGTCGACCAGGGCGCGCAGGAAGACGTCGCGCTCGACCTCCTCACCGACCGCGAGCCGGCTCGACCGGTCGAGGTACGACTGCGGCGTGCCGAGGCCGTAGATGCACGACACGCTCGCGACCACGATCGTGTCGCGGCGCGAGAGCAGGTTCATCGTCGCCGAGTGCCGCAACCGCTCGACGTCGTCGTTGATCGACGAGTCCTTCTCGATGTAGGTGTCGGTCTGCGGGACGTACGCCTCGGGCTGGTAGTAGTCGTAGTAGCTGACGAAGTACTCCACCGCGTTGTTCGGGAAGAACTCGCGCAGCTCGTTGGCCATCTGCGCGGCCAGCGTCTTGTTGGGCTCGAGCACGAGCGTGGGCCGCTGGACGCGCTCCACCAGCCACGCGGTCGTCGCCGACTTGCCCGTACCGGTCGCACCGAGCAGGACGACGTCCTTCTCCCCCTGGCCCAGCCTGCGCTCCAGCTCCTCGATCGCCGCCGGCTGGTCGCCCGCCGGCTCGTACTCGCTGACGACCTCGAACCGGCCGCCCGTACGGGGGATGTCGGAGACGGGCCGGAACTCGGAGTGCGCCAGCACTGGGTGTTCGGTCGCGAATGCCACGAGGTCCAGGGTAGGCGCCTCCACCGACAGTTTCGGTCCCGCGTCGCGGAGTCCACCGGTCGATGGCTCGACGGCCTCCGCCCGGCCGAGCAAGATGATCGTCATGCACCCGCCGAAGTGCGAGACCTTCGACGTCGCGGCCGGAACGAACACCGACCCCAAGGGCATCGTCCGTGAGGTCGAGGAGTACCGGGTGGAGCCCTTCGGCCTGTACCTCGCCCGCCCGACCCCCGGCCGGCCGCAGTTCCACTACCTCGAGTCCTGGCTGCTGCCGGACCTGGACCTACGGATCACCGACTTCTGGTTCAATCCCGGCCACGAACGCGATCAGGACTTCTACCTAGACGTCGTGTCCATCACCCGCGGCGACGACGTGTGGCACGCCCGCGACCTGTACCTCGACCTGGTGTTGCGGCAGCATCGCGAGATCGAGGTGATCGACACCGACGAGCTCCTCGAAGCCGCCGGCACCGGCCTGCTCACCCACGCCGAGGCAGCCGAGGCACTCGAAACGGCCTACACCGCGTTGGCCGCCCTCTCGCGGCACGACCACGACCTCGCCGCCTGGCTGGACTCCCTCGGCATCACGCTCACCTGGAAACGCCGCTGACGTCCGGGACGGCTCAGACCTCCCAGCCGGTGTCGGCGGCCCAGCGCTGCGCGCGGACGAACGCCGCGTCGACCCACGACTGCTTCTCCTCGGCGTAGTTGAGGGAGCTGAGGTCGCGGCTGTGCTTGGTCGCCAACCGCAGCTTGATGTCCGCGTACGCCGCGGCCTCGGCCGGGTTGGCCCGCAGCCAGTCGCGGAACAACAACGCCAACCGCCACGCGGGCCCCTCGGCCGAGCGGACGTGCAGGTTCACCGGACGTGCCGGGTCGGCGCCGTAGTGGAACCGCTTGTCCCACCGGCCCGGCCCCGACTCGTCGTCCTGCGGCTGGTCGAACCAGTGCCCCTCGGCGCGCACGAAACCCGCGTCGGACAGGGCGTCGGAGATGCGGTCGGCGTCGAGGAGGTTCGGCACGGTCAGCTGCAGGTCGACGACATCCTTCGCCGGCAGGTCCGGCACGGCCGTCGACCCGATGTGGTCGGCGCGCAGGCCCACCGAGCCCGCGGCCAGGCGCACGCGCGCGAGCAGCCGCTCGGCCTGGGCCGCCCACGTCGGATCCGGGACGCCGATCAGCGGCGGCCTCGGCGGACGTGGGGAACGCAGGCGCACGGCCGCCTCGAACGGCACGAGTCGTTCGTTCCACAGCGCGTCGACCTCGGCCCGCACGACGTGCGGGGCATCGTTGTTGTCCAGCCACTCGTCGGCGGCGGCCACGCGCTGTTCCCGCGTCGCCTGGGCGGCGATCCGAGCCCGCGCGTCGGCCTCCGACATCCCCCGCGACGCCACGAGCCGCTCTACCCGCACGTCCTCGTCTGCGTCGACGACGAGGACCAGATGATAGTTCGCGCCCAGACCGCCCTCGACCAGCAGCGGGATGTCGTGCACGACGATCGCGTCCGCCGCCGCACCGTTCATCAGCTCGGCCGTGCGCGCGCCGATCCGCGGATGCGTGATCGCGTTCAACCGCGCCCGGGAATCCTCGTCCGCGAACGCCTTTGCGGCCAGCGCCGCGCGATCGAGCACGCCGTCGACGGTCAGGACGTCCTCGCCGAACGCCTCGACGATCTCCGCCAGCCCGTCGGTGCCCGGTTCGACGACCTCCCTCGCGATCCGGTCCGCATCGATCACCGTCGCACCCAGCTCGGCGAGCCGTGCCGTCACCGTCGACTTGCCCGACCCGATTCCGCCCGTCAGCCCTACACGCAGCATCCGCGCATTCAACCAGTTCGCCGTCCCGACCCACTCTCCGACGTCGACCAAACCGTTATGCAGGGATTTCGGGTGACACGCCGCCAGGTTCCACCACACTCAGGCGTCAACTACCTAATGTGACCGGCGACGGCTATCGCTCATACGGAGGAACGATGCCCGCCAACACGTACGTCGGCAAACACCGCCTGGGCAACCCGGGCCTCGTGCACTGCATCATGCACCGCGCCGTTGCGCAGCGCTCGACGAGCACCGCCGCAACTGGCTGACCGCACTGCTCGTGCCCGCGAAACACAGCCTCGCCGGGCTGCGCCGCCGCGCCCGCGCCGCCGCGTACGAACGCGCCTGGATCCCGGCCACGCGTCCGCCTGACCCGACCGGCCCGACCTGCCGGGCCGACGCACCCGGCCTCGACGACACGGCCCGCCGCTGCCTGACGCAGCGGCGGGCCGTTCTGCTGCGCACCCGCGGAGACAGCCCGCCCGCACGCGACTCGGCCGGACCACCCACCCACGAAAAGGGGTGGCCCCGGCCCGATGATCGGACCGGGGGCCACCCCGTGGTTCAGGCTACTCACGCACCGCCGGAGAGCTTCTCCCGCAGAGCCGCGAGCTGCTCGTCACTGGCCAGCGTGCCGCCGCTCTGGGCGGGCTGCTCGGCCGACGACGAGGAAGAGGAGGAGGACGACGAGGACGTCGAGCCGCCACCCGAGGTGTAGTTCTGCTCGCCGCCACCCTCGACGCCGGTCGCGGCGTCGGCCGCAGCAGCGGCGTTGGCGGCAGCAGCCTCGGCGACCTGCTTCATGTGCTGCTCGTAGCGAGCGTGCGCCTCGGCGTACTGCTTCTCCCACTCCTCGCGCTGGGTGTCGTACCCCTCCTGCCACTCCTGGGTGTCCGGGTCGAAGCCCTCGGGGTAGATGTAGTTGCCCTGCTCGTCGTACTCGGCAGCCATGCCGTACTGGGTCGGGTCGAAGTCGGTCTCCGGCGTCAGACCCTCGTTCGCCTGCTTCAGCGACAGCGAGATGCGGCGACGCTCGAGGTCGATGTCGATGACCTTGACCATGACCTCGGTGCCGACCTGCACGACCTGCTCCGGGATCTCCACGTGGCGCTCGGCCAGCTCGGAGATGTGCACCAGGCCCTCGATGCCCTCCTCGACGCGGACGAACGCGCCGAACGGGACGAGCTTGGTGACCTTGCCCGGCACGATCTGGCCGATCGCGTGGGTGCGGGCGAACTGACGCCACGGGTCTTCCTGGGTGGCCTTCAGCGACAGGGACACGCGCTCGCGGTCCATGTCGACCTCGAGCACCTCGACCGTGACCTCCTGGCCGACCTCGACGACCTCGGACGGGTGGTCGATGTGCTTCCAGGACAGCTCCGAGACGTGCACCAGACCGTCGACGCCGCCGAGGTCCACGAACGCACCGAAGTTGACGATCGAGGAGACGACACCCTTGCGGACCTGGCCCTTGGCGAGCGCGTTGAGGAACTCGCTGCGGACCTCGGACTGGGTCTGCTCCAGGTAGGCGCGACGGGACAGGACCACGTTGTTGCGGTTCTTGTCCAGCTCGATGATCTTGGCCTCGAGCTCGCGGCCGACGTACGGCTGCAGGTCGCGCACGCGGCGCATCTCGACCAGCGAGGCGGGCAGGAAGCCGCGGAGACCGATGTCGAGGATGAGGCCGCCCTTGACGACCTCGATGACGGTGCCCTTGACGGGCTCGTCCTTCTCCTTGAGCTCCTCGATCGTGCCCCAGGCGCGCTCGTACTGGGCGCGCTTCTTGGACAGGATCAGCCGGCCTTCCTTGTCCTCCTTCTGCAGGACAAGGGCCTCCACCTCGTCACCGACGGCGACAACCTCGGCCGGGTCGACATCGTGCTTGATGGACAGCTCACGAGAGGGGATGACGCCCTCGGTCTTGTAACCGATGTCGAGCAGCACTTCGTCGCGATCGACCTTGACGATCGTGCCTTCGACGATGTCACCATCGTTGAAGTACTTGATGGTCTTGTCGATCGCGGCGAGGAAGTCTTCCTCCGTCCCGATGTCGTTGACGGCGACCTGGGCCTGCGCGGCGCTCGGGGCGGTGGTGGTGTCGATGGTCATTAGGTGGGTTGCTCCGGTAGCGGATAGAAGTCGAAGGTGTGCAGTTTGCCAGCGCAGTTCGCCGATACGAGCCGCTCCGCCGAACGCGGAATCCGCTGGAGACCGCGTCGTGGAACAGCCGCTGAGGATCATCTCGAGATGCGCTGCCGCACCACCCCGACGAACCGGAAACCGGACCGCTGGGTGCAGGAAGCGCGAAACCCACTGCGCTAACAAACATCGTACGCGGCGTGCTGTAACCGGCACAATCAGGGGTGCACCGGTGATCAGCCCGCCCACCAGGGGACGATTGGACCTGTGTCCTCGGCATCCCCGGAACCACCGGAAACCTCGGAACCACCGCCCGCGCAGCGGTACGCCGGCACCGAGACGAAACTCGGCACCACCGGCGTCGCGTACCGCCGCGTCGACTCCCCCGAGGCCGAGCGCGCCACGCTCGCCTGGTGGGACACCGACGCCGATACGTATCACGCCCAACACGGGGCGTTCCTCGGCGAGGCCGACTTCGTGTGGTGTCCCGAGGGCGTGCGCGAGGTCGACGTCCGGCTGCTCGGCGGCGCCGAGACCCTGCCCGGTGCGGACGTCCTCGAGATCGGCTGCGGCTCGGCGCCGTGCGCGCGGTGGCTGACGGCGCAGGGTGCCCGCGTCGTCGCGCTCGACCTGTCGGCGGGCATGTTGCGGCATGCCACCGCCGCCGCGGAGCGCACCGGCCTGTCGCCCGCGCTGCTGCAGGCCAACGCCGAGCACCTGCCGCTCGCGTCCGGGTCGTTCGACATCGCCTGCTCGGCGTTCGGGGCACTGCCGTTCGTGCCGTCCGCGGAGACCGTCTTCGCCGAGGTGGCCCGGGTGCTGCGGCCGGGTGGCAGGTGGGTGTTCTCGGTGACGCATCCGATGCGGTGGATCTTCTCCGACGATCCCGGCCCCACCGGGCTGACGGCCGTCGAGTCGTACTTCGACCGCACGCCCTACGTCGAGCAGGACGCCGCCGGCGCCGCGACGTACGTGGAGTACCACCGCACGCTCGGCGACTGGATCCGCGCACTGAACGCGACCGGGCTGCGACTCGTGGACCTGATCGAACCCGAGTGGCCCGCCGGACACGACCGCGTCTGGGGCCAGTGGAGCCCGCTGCGCGGCAAGTACTTCCCCGGCACGGCGATCTTCTGCACCGAACGCGCCGACTGACGAGCGGTCAGTAGCCGGCGACGGGCCTGCGTTCGCCGAGCTGGTGCACCGACGTGGGCCTGCCGTCGAGCGCCCTGCGGACGCCGTCGAGCACGCCGCGTTCGATCTCCTCGTGCCCGAGCGGCCTGCGCAGCGAGACGTCCGAGGTCGCCCCGAGCAGCACCTGCTGGGTCCGCCGCTCGGGGCAGAACGGATCCGGCGGCACCGCGACGTCCGCCGCGTCGCCCGATTCCGGCACCGCCGACACCTCGACGACCGGTGCGTCGTCGGCCAACAACGGGGACACGGCGGCGAGCACGGCCGAGCGGTACGCCTCGTGCAGCCACGCGACGAGCAGGTCGGCGGGGCCGCCGAGGTCGTCGAGGACGAGACCGGCCTTGCGCGCGAGTTCGCCGGGCTGGTCCCAGTGCGCCTCCACCCAGATCGCCTTGCCCGAACCGACGCTCATCTGCCGGTTTCCGGACGCCCAGCGCACCGAATGCTGATCGGGCTGCCCGGCGGGGATCGGGGCGTAGCGGCGACTGGGCAGGACGACCCGCCAGCCGTCGACGGCGAGCTCGCGCGCCACCCTGCGGAGCATTCCGGTTCCGGCGAGCACCAGCGCACGACGCGTCATGGTCGCGACGTTAGCCGCGCGGCGGGCCGCACGCAGCCCACAACCGGACCAACGAGGGCCCGCGTGTACCGGTTCAGTGGGCCGCGTCGTCCCAGGAACGGCCGAAGCCCACCGACACCTCGAGCGGCACGGCGAGTTCGTAGGCCGAGCCCATCTCGCGGCGCACGAGCGTCTCGATCTCGGCGTGCTCGCCGTCGGCGACCTCGATGACGAGTTCGTCGTGCACCTGCAGCAGCACCCGGCTGCGCAGTTCCGAGGCGGCCAGTGCGTTCTGCACGTTCAGCATGGCGACCTTGATGATGTCGGCGGCGCTGCCCTGGATGGGCGCGTTGAGCGCCATCCGCTCGGCCATCTCGCGCCGCTGCCGGTTCTCGCTCGTCAGGTCGGGCAGGTAGCGACGCCTGCCGAAGATCGTCTCGGTGTAGCCGGCCTTCGCCGCCTCGTCGACGACGGTGCGCAGGTAGTCGCGCACGCCGCCGAAGCGGGCGAAGTAGTCGTCCATGAGGCCCTTGGCCTCCTCGGTGGAGATCCGCAGTTGCCCGGACAGTCCGTACGCCGACAGGCCGTACGCCAGGCCGTAGTTCATCGCCTTGATCTTCGCCCGCTGGCCGCCGGTGACCTCGCTCGCCTCGACGCCGAACACGGCGGCCGCGGTCGCGGCGTGGAAGTCCACACCGGACTGGAACGCGCTGATCAGATCCTCGTCACCGGACAGGTGCGCCATGATCCGCATCTCGATCTGGCTGTAGTCGGCGGTCATCAACTGGTGGTAGCCGTCCCCGACGACGAAGGCCTCGCGGATCTGCCGGCCCTCGTCGGTGCGGATGGGGATGTTCTGCAGATTCGGGTCCACAGAGGACAGGCGGCCGGTCGCGGCGATCGTCTGGTGCAGCGTCGTGTGGATCCGCCCGTCGACCGAGACCGCCTTGATGAGGCCCTCCACGGTGCTGCGCAGCCGGGCCGCGTCGCGGTGCTCGAGCAGGTGCTGCAGGAACGGGTGCTCGGTCTTCTCGTACAGCGTCTGCAGCGCGTCCGCGTCGGTCGTGTAGCCGGTCTTGGTGCGCTTGGTCTTCGGCATGCCCAGCTCGTCGAACAGCACCACCTGCAGCTGCTTGGGCGAACCGAGGTTGATCTGCTTTCCGATGACGCTGTGGGCGTTCTCGGTGGCTTCCTTGACCCGCGCAGCGTAGTGCGCCTCGAGGGTGGTGAGCCGGTCGAGGTCGACGGCGATGCCCGCGGCCTCCAGCTCGGTGATCACCGACAGCAGCGGCAGTTCGATCTCCGCGAGCAGCGAGGTGCCGCCGATCGTCTCGAGTTCGCCCGCCAGAGCCTCGCCCAGTTCGGCGGTGGCCCGCGCACGCACCAGCTCGTCGTGGACGAGTTCGTGCTCCTCGTCGTGGTCGGCGCCGCCGGAGGTGTCGAGCAGCGACAGCTGCCCCTGTCCGCCCGCGGATTCGGACCGCAGTTCGCGCTGCAGATACCGCAGGACGAGGTCGGCGAGCTCGAAGGTGCGCTGACCGGGCCGGACGAGGTAGGCGGCCAGCTCGGTGTCCATGGCCAGGCCGCGCACCCGCCAGCCGCGCGCGAGCAGCCCGTGCAGCGGCGCCTTGAGCGCGTGGCCGACCTTGCCGACCGCCGGATCGGCGAGCCAGGCACCCAGTGCGGTCTCGTCGGCGGGGTCGAGGGTGGTCAGGTCGAGGTAGGCGCCCTCCCCGTCCGGGGCGGCCAACGCGATCGACGCCGCGTCGGCGGTCACGGACGCGCCGGTGGTGCGCACGGACAGTCCGACGGTCGTGCCCGCAGGGGCGTGCTGCGCCAACCACGCCGCGACGGTGCCCGGTTCGAGCGCGGCGCCGGTGACCGTGAAGCCCTCGTCGGCCTCCGGTTCCGCGCTCGAGAGGGTCGCGAACAACCTGTCGCGCAGCACGCGGAACTCGAGTTCGTCGAACAGCCGGTGCACCGCGTCGCGGTCCCAGGCGCGGACCTCGAGGTCGGCGGGGGTGGACTCGAGCGGCACATCGCGCACCAGCTCGGTGAGCTGACGGTTGAGCAGCACCGCGTCGAGGTTGCTGCGCAGCGCGTCACCGACCTTGCCCTTGACCTCGTCGACCCGGTCGACGAGGTCGCCGAGGGAACCGAACTGGCGGATCCACTTCGCCGCCGTCTTCTCCCCCACGCCGGGAATCCCGGGCAGGTTGTCCGACGGGTCGCCGCGCAGGGCGGCGAAGTCCGGGTACTGCACCGGGGAGAGGCCGTACTTCTCCTCGACGCCGTCCGGGTCGAAGCGGACGAGGTCGGACACACCCTTCTTCGGGTACAGCACGGTGACCGTGTCGGTCACGAGCTGCAGCGCGTCGCGGTCGCCGGTACAGATCAGCACCTCGTAGCCCGAGCCGCCCGCCTCGGTGGTGAGCGTGGCGATCAGGTCGTCGGCCTCGTAGCCGCTCTTCTCCAACGTCGGGATCGCGAGCGCGTCGAGCACCTGCTTGATCAGCTCGACCTGGCCCTTGAAGTCGTCCGGCGTGGCCGAGCGGTTGGCCTTGTACTCGGCGAACGTCTCGGAGCGGAAGGTCTGCCGCGACACGTCGAAGGCGACGGCCAGATGCGTGGGCTCCTCGTCGCGCAGCAGGTTGATCAGCATCGAGGTGAACCCGAAGACGGCGTTGGTGACCTGCCCCGTGGACGTGCGGAAGCGGTCGGCGGGGACCGCGAAGAAGGCACGGTAGGCCATCGAATGGCCGTCGATCAGCAACAGCCGCCCGGTGGTGGTGGCTGCCTCGGGCGGGGTGGTGACGGTCTCGCCGGTCTTCGCGTCGGGGCTCACAGCCGTGAGTCTAGGGTGGGGCACCGACAGTGCCGCGGGTCGTATCGACGACGGGAGCGACGAGTGACCGACACCGATTCCAGTACCGGTTCCGAGCAGGCGTTTCGCGAGGCGCTGGCGGGTATCACGCCCGAGATCGCGGCGCAGCAGCTCAACGAGAAGGTCGGCATGGTGTTCGGCGAACTCTCGCCCGAACGTGTGACCGCGACGATGCCTGTGGAGGGCAACCTGCAGCCCTACGGCCTGCTGCACGGCGGCGCCAACGCGGTGCTCGCCGAGGCACTCGGGTCGACGGTCGCCGCGCTCAACGCGGGCGAGGACCGGATCGCCGTGGGCATCGAGCTCAATTGCACGCACCACCGTTCGGCCACCGCGGGCACGGTCACCGGCGTCGCGACCCCGTTGCATGTGGGCCGCAGCGCCGTCACCTCGGAGATCGTGATCACCGACGACGCGGGACGGCGCACCTGCACGGCCCGCCTGACCTGCATGGTCCGCGACCGACCCCCGTCGGCCTGAGCATCGCCGGCGTGACTGGCTAACCTGCCCCCGACCAGCGGCGTGACAGAGGAGATCCGATGAACCGCGACGAGCAGGTGGCCGCCACGACGAGCATGCTGTCGACCTACCTCGCCACCGGTGCGGCCGACGAGCCGGACTTCGACGTCGACACCGAGCTCGTGCACGAGGCGTACCGGCTGCTCGTGGACGAGTGCGGGGTCGACGACCTGGCCCGGATCGGCAGCGGGGACCTGACGCGCCTGCTGCTGGAACTGTTGCCGCAGGCCCGGCCGGACACCGATCCGAACGCCCTCGTCGACGCCGTCGACGTCCTGGCCGACTTCGCCTTCGACGGCGCGTTCATCGACGAGGACCTGCACGGCGAGCTGCTCGAGGAGCTCGACACGGCGGAGACGGCGATGTTCGGTTCCCTCGTCGACCCGCGCGTCCCGGGCAACGAGACGAGCCTGAAGGAGCTGTTCAACCTTCCCGACCGGCTCGGCCCGATCCGCCTGCCGGACGAGCCGGAACTGGCCGAACGGGCGCGCGGCTCCGAACTGCTCACGCGGGTGCGCACGTTCGCCGAACAGCGGCTCGACGGCGCCTCCACCGCGGACGCGGCCGCCGCGGCCGGGATTCCCGACGGCGATGTGGCCACGGTGTCGCGGCTCGCCGACGAGCTCGGATTCATCACGATCGACCTCGACACGGCGGATGCGGACACCACCGAAGGCACCGGGAATTCCGCCGGTGATGCGGCCGGGACGCGTGGCGACACGTTCGACGAGTGGCCGGACGGGGACGACGACACCGTCCTGACCGTGTGGGGGCATGCACTGAACTGGCTCCTCGCCTGGAGCCTGCCGCTGGACGCCGAGGACACCGGCGAGGAGACACTCGACTTCACCGGCACCTCGGCGTGGTTCGCGCCGCTGTTCATGTCGTGGCGGGTCGGGCTTCCCGTAGGCGCGATCAGCGACATCATGGCCGACATCGCGGGTGACGAGCTCACGGCCGATCGAGCGAAGGCCGCGTGGACGGCGTGGACGGCCGAGCACGGCGACCCCGCGGAGGTGCTGCTGAGCCGGCTGGCCGGGCTGGGCGCGGTCGAGCTCACGGAGTCCGGCGCAGGATCCGAGTCGGAGGCGGCGACCGGCGGAACGCTGGCGCGCATCTCCGATCTCGGCGCGGCGTCGCTGCGCGCCGAACTGATCGAGTCCGATATGGACATTCCGCTGCTGCCCGAGCCGGACGAGGTCACCGCCGCCGATCTCGTCGAGGTGCTGATGCACGGACTCGACGGGGAGCTCGAACAGGAGGCGTCGACGTGGTTCGCGGCGCGCACGACCGAGGAGGCGGCCGACGCGCTGCTCGCCGAGGCCGCGGCAGGCGACGCGATGCGCCGGGCCGGCGCGCTGGGGCTGGTGCGCGCCTACACCGGCGCGGAGGCCGAACCGGCGTGGCGCCGCGCGGTCGACGCGCCGAACGTCGGGCTGCATGCGCGCAACGAGCTGGCCGCGATGCACGGGGAGGACACCGGGCTGTCCGACGACGAGATCGGCTGGCTCGTGGTGGACACGATCGCGGCGCAACTACCGCTCGACACCGGACATCCCGAGGACGCCGAGGAGCTGCAGGGCCTGTTGACCCGGCTGGTCAGTGCGGAAACGGTGTCCGTGGTGGAGTCGATGTGGCGGGCGGATCACCCGGACGTCGTCGCCGTGCTCACCGCATTGGGCGACCGGCATCCGGACAAGGCGATCGCGAAGGCGGCGCGCAAGGCGAGCCGCAAGGCCGCCGACCGCGACCGTTCCTGACGACAACGGCGCTCCGTCACCGTGGTGACGGGGCGCCGTTCGTGGGGCTCGGCGGAGCGTTCGCTCTACTCGGCGATGCTCTCGATGACGGCCTCGGCGACCGCCTTCATCGTGGACCGGCGGTCCATGGCGGTGCGCTGGATCCAGCGGAACGCGTCCGGTTCGCTGAGACCCTGCTGGCTCATGAGCAGACCCTTGGCCCGGTCGATCACCTTGCGCGTCTCGAGCCGGTCGGTCAGGCCGGCCACCTCGGACTCGAGTGCCTGCAGTTCGGCGAACCGGCTCACGGCCAGTTCGATCGCGGGCACCAGGTCGCGCTTGGCGAACGGCTTGACCAGGTAGGCCATGGTGCCGGCGTCGCGCGCACGCTCCACGAGGTCGCGCTGGCTGAACGCCGTCAGGATCACCACCGGGGCGATACGGTCGCCCGTGATCTTGGAGGCCGCCTCGATACCGTCCAGCTTCGGCATCTTGACGTCGAGAATCACCAGGTCGGGCTTGAGCTCGGTCGCCAGTTTGATGGCTTCCTCGCCGTCGCCGGCCTCGCCGACGACCTCGTAGCCTTCCTCGCGCAGCATCTCGACGAGGTCGAGACGAATCAGCGCCTCGTCCTCTGCGACCAGCACACGACGCTGGGGCGCCGCGGCCTCTTCGCCGGCCTCGGTTGCCGCTTCGGTCACAGGGCTCCTCCTGGGACGATCAAACACGTAGAGACATGGCGGGTTTCGCCACGTGAAGACTACCTGCTACGTCGCTGACCGTGACGATGGCCTTCGCCACGCAAGGTGATCACATGCTGGAAACCTACCCCGGCACCGCGCGTGCTAACCCGAATGCCGCCGGCAGCACCACGCCGAGTACAGTGATCGGCACCGCACGCCCCCGTAGCCCAATTGGCAGAGGCACACGACTCAAAATCGTGCAAGTGTGAGTTCGAGTCTCACCGGGGGCACTTCGACACCCAGACATACGAGAAGGGGCCGATGATCTCGCGATCATCGGCCCCTTCTTCGTGCTCCACGCTCAGGCGGGCGGCGGCACCCGCACCGAGTACGCCTCGCCGAGTTCGGCGCAGTGGATCCGCAGCGACGGACGCACCGATCCGTTCGACGGGGCGATCGCCAGGATCAACCGGTGTTCCTCGTTCGGGCCGAGATCGATGGGCTTCTCGGCGGTCGGCAGGTGCCGACCGAGGCGGAGGCCGGTGGCCTCGCCGGGTTCGATCACGACCTCGTTGGCGGGAACCGGGCCGGTGTTGACGAGCCGGTAGACCAGACCACTGACGTTCTCCAGACGGAACGCCGGCGCGTGGTTGTCGGTCGGCTCCTCCCGGCGGCTGCGAACCCGGCGGCCGATGTTCTTGGCTCGGCTCGCCACTCGTCCCATCACTCGTGTCCCGATCTCTTTCGCGTCGTCCTGCTTGCGCACAGCGGTCAAACCCCACACCGTCGAGTAATCGAATAACCACTTGCGCGCAGGCGGAAACTCCCGCCGCGCGCCACCGCACTACCGGTAGACGCGGTTCGTACTACCCGTCGTTCGCAGGCCCGCCGATGTTACGAATCCCAGTTCAGGACGCCGCGATGATCGACCCGGGTCCGGTGATCAGTCGTCGTCGTTGCAGATCTGCACCTCGACGCGACCGTCGTCGAGTTCGACCTCGAGGTCGAGCTGCTCGCGGCCCTTGCGGAACTCGATCTCCACCTCGTCGCGGTCGCGGCTGTCGACCGACTGGCGCCAGCCCTCGGACGGCTGGACTCCGCGCAGCACCAGGCGGTTGCCCTCACGGACGACCTGGGCGGTGCCGGCCTCGTACACCTGGTACTCGCCGCTGGGCTGCGGCGGCACGTCCACGCAATCGTCGTAGGCGGGCTTCGGCGGCAGGTAGCCCGGCAGGCCGCCCTGCTCCTGTCCGCCCTGCCCCTGACCCTGGTCGTCGTGCCGGTCGTCGCCCTGGCCGTCGTCGGACTGCTGCTCGTTCTCGGCCGGCGCCGACTGCTCGGGGCTGCGCTCGGCGCTGCCCACCTCGACGGGCTCGGGAACCGACTGCGGGGCGTCGCCCGCGTTGTCTCCCCCACCACCGCAGGCACTGAGCGTGAGCGCGCCCGCGGCAACAACAGCGGCGATCTGCGCGACCCGGCGGGTCCGAGCGCTGCGGGAAAAGGTCGTGCTGTTCATGGCGTGTACGGCCTCCTGTCGTAACGTCCTGTGCTCGTGGAGCGTAAGCAATGAATCACGGGCGTTCCGTGAACGCATCATGAGGAAATCTTCAGACAACCTCAGCCAACCCCGCCCCTGCTGAGGGGGCTGCGCGCACTGGTTGGACGGGCGAAACCGGCGGCGATGACGCGGCCCGGGGTCGCCTCGGCGGCCGGGTCGGTGGCGAGGTCCCACACGTCCCAGCCGATCTCGCCGGGCAGCAGCCGTTCGGGTGCGTCGGTGGCCAGGACGACCACGCCGGGGTAGTCGGCGAGCAGCCGCTGCACGAGTTCCGCACCGCCTGCGCCGAGTTCGTCCTCGATGTGGTCGAGCACCACCAGCGGGGGTCGGGCGTACAGCGCGCGGGCGAGCTGCAGCCGCGCGCGTTCGGGCGGCGCCAGGGGTTCGCCGCCGCGGCGCAGTGTCGTCCGCTCCCCCTCCGGCAGTGCGCGCACCCGTTCGGCGAGCCCGACCGCTTCGAGTTCCCGGTCGACCGGCAGGTCGGATTCCGGGTTGCGGTAGCGCACGGCGCGCGCGACGGTGCCGCGTTCGAGCGCCAGTCCGCGTGCCGCGTAACCGACGTGCCGGCGACGTGCGGCGGGCCGAAGACTGCCGAGATCGCGGCCGGCCACGCGCACCCACCCGCGCGCCTCGGATCCGGTGCCCGCCAACAGATCCAGCACGGCGGCAACCCGCTCCGGGGACTCGCTCCGCAGCACCACCCGCGCGCCCGGCGCGGCCACCAGACCCGGCAGCCGCACCCCGCCGACCGCGAGGTCGTGGACGTGCACCTCCGCCGCGCCACGGACCTCCCCGCCGTCGGCACCGCCGCGGGACGACGCCCGGGACGGTGTCGCGCGCGCCAGCTCCGGGGCGAGGATCCGCCGGGCGGCGAGGTAGGACTGCCGGTACTCGACGATCCGGCCGAGGTCGTGGATCGGCGTGGCCAGTACGCCGACGATGGTGATCGTCGTGGCCACGAGGGCGTGGGTGAGACCGGCGCCCGCGCCGACGATGACGACGCCGAGGGTGGCGAGCGCTGCGGTGGACACGGCGGTGCCGCGCAGGTAGCCGGCCACCCGCGCCCGCTGGATCGCGGTCTTCTGCACCCGGCCGCTGAGTTTGCGCAGCCGCCCCAGTTCGCGGTGCACTCCTCCACCGGCGCGGATCGCCGAACCGGCCGCAACCGTGTCGGCGACCTGCGAGGCGAGCCGGCCACGCGCCCTGCGCACCGTCCGCGCCCGCATGTACGCGACGCGCGCGAGCGCGGCGAACACACAGGCCAGCACCACGACGGGTCCCACGACGGCCAGGGTCAGTGCCGGGTGCAGGCTCGCGAGCACCACCAGCACGCCGAGGATCAGCGGGATCCCGCTCGCCAACGGTGCGATCCCCCAGGCGATCCAGTTGCGCACCGCCGTCAGGTCGTTGGTGGTGCGGGCGATCGTGATGCCGACCGACGGTCCGCGCCCCTCGCCGAGTGCCGCGCCGAGCAGGCCGAGGCGGATCTGGTGCACGTAGTCCTGACTCAGCTTCTCCGCGAGGATCCACTCGACGACCCGCACCCCGCCCATGCACACGGCCGCCAGCACGAGCACGCCGAGCCACGTCCACCGGTCGCCGGGAACGGCCGAGAGCAGCCGCGGCATGGTGAACGCGGTGACCCCGGCCAGGGCCGCCTGTCCCAGCCCGGCGCACACCAGCAGCGCGAACGTGAGACGCCGCCGCCGGTGAGCAGCCGTGGCAACGCGGCAGCCTCGGCAGCGGTGTCCCGCTCGCCGCGTTCGTCGGGGTCGCCGTTGTCGGCAGTGCTCACAGCACGGTCCTGACGACGTCGGGTTCGGTCAGGTCCGAGGTCTCCACCACCGGCACGTCGAGCATCGACCGTGCCTCGCGCATCGCCAGCGGTGCCGACGTCAGCACGCCACTGACGGCGGCGACCTGCAGACCCGCGCGCGTCAGCACGTCCATGCCGCCGATCGCGCCGGCGGCACCGTCCGCGGCGAACACCACGCGGTCGACGACGGAGCGGAACACCGGGTGCGTCAGCAGCTGTGCCGTCTCGTCCTGGTAGAGCCCGTCGGCGATCTCGACGACCACGACGTCGGTGTCCGGGGTGGACAGTTCGGTGACCACCGACGCGAGCAGGGCGCGCACCTGCGCGGGCGCGAGACGGAAGGTGGAGGCGAAGCCGAAGTCGGTGAAGTCCAGCACCTGGCCGGCACCCGCGTCGGCGAAGCCGTGCGGGTCGCCGCCGGCTCCCGTTCCCGTCACCTTGCCCGCCGAGACGGTGAGCCCCGAGCGCACGAGGCCGCGGATGAGGGAGGAGACCGTGGTCGACTTGCCCGAGTTCATCGACGTGCCGAGCACGGCGACGACCATGGGTCCGGGACCCATCCGCGGGGCGAGCGCCTGCCCGCCGAGGCGGCGTTCGGCGAACCGGCCGAGGGTCACGACGCCGTGGTCGTCGGCGAGCAGCCCCAGCGGCTGGATCGCGGTCGCCTCCGACACCTTGGCGTGCTTGGAGGTCGCCAGCGCCGCCAGGCCGCCGGCGGCGACGAGGTTCACGGGCCGCAGGTCGCCGGGCACCTCGGCCTCGAACTGGTCGGGTGCGTAGCGGTGGCCGTAGGCGACGAGGATCTCGTCGCCCACGTACAGCAGCTGGCGCCGACTCACCGGGCTCTCCAGCCGGGTGTGCATGCCGAGCCGTTCGACCCTGGCCAGGACGACGTCACCGGGGTCGGGCGTGACGTCGGGGCCGTCGAGCAGCGTGTAGCCCGTCGGGTCGCGTCGATGCGCGCGGCGACGGACCGGGTCGTGTACGCCTTCTTCGCCCTGCGGAGGCGGGCCGCCGACAGTTCCGGTCGCGGCTGCGTTCCCGGTGCGGTGGCCGATTCGATCGCCGGCTCTGCAACGTGCACGCGGACCGCAGTCGCCGCCGGCGGGCCGATCTGATCGGTGGAGACGCTCATGGTGCCCCTTCTCTTCCCTCTGCGAGCGCGCGATCCCACGCGCCGTCAACAAAAAGAAAGTTACCGACGCCGAATGAGCCCTTAATGGAAAACGGATGAAGAACCCCTCATCGACGGTTCCCGGGAATTCTGCGGAGATGAATATCCGTCGACGTGGACATGTTTCAGCCGTGAATGGAAATCACCCATAGCGCACATTCTCGGCGAGGGTGAGGTCGAGAAAGGTGCGTAAGGCCGGATTGTCGTTGTCGGCCCGCCAGGCGACATGAAGTTCGACCGGTTCGGCCACCGGGGTGCGCACGCGGCGGAACACCAGCCCCTCGAACCGCAGCCGCGCGGCCGTCTCGGGCACGAGCGCGATGCCCATGCCGGCCTCGACGAGCGCGAGCACCGTGTGCACCTGGTGTGCATGTTGCACGTGGGTGGGCCGGACGTCGGCGGCGCCGAGGACGCCCACGACGAGGTCGTAGAAGTAGCGCGCCTCGAGGGGCGAGTAGCCGACGACGTCGGCGCCGTGCAGTGCCGACAGTGCGATCTCGTCCTGCACGGCGAGGGGGTGGTCGACGGGCAGCGCGGCCATGAGCGCCTCGCTGCGCACGAGCCGGGATTCGACGGCGGGCGGCGTGGGCGGCCGGACGAGTCCGGCGTCGAGCGTGCCGGCGGTGATGCGGTCGATCTGGTCGCGGGTGACGAGCTCGCTGAGGACGATCTCGACGTGGGGCAGCTCGCGCGCGGCGGCGCGCAGCACGGTGCCGAGCACGCCGTAGCCCGAGGTGGCCGTGAACCCGAGACTCAGCACGCCGGCGCGGCCGTCGGTGACCCGGCGCACCGATTGGGTGGCGTTCTCGGCGTCGTTGAGCAACCGCCGGGCGTCTCGCAGGAACGCCCGACCGGCCGGGGTGAGGCGCACGGTGCGGCCGCTGCGGTCGATGAGCGTCACCCGCAGTTCCTTCTCCAGCTGCTGGATCTGCCTGCTCAGGGGCGGTTGCGTCATGCTCAGCCGCTGCGCCGCGCGACCGAAGTGGCCTTCCTCGGCGACGGCGACGAAGCCGCGGAGCTGGTGGATCGTGAACATCGATGCGCTTCCTGTATCAGAGGATGCCGAAATGGAGTTGGACGTGCATTGAACGTCGAGCCTAGCGTTGGGGCACGGGCAATCACACCTGGAGGAAGCACGCGATGTCCCAGTTCACGCCTCGGGAAGCGGCCGACCAGCTCGCCGGCGGTCTGCTGTCGTTCCCGGTGACCCACTTCCGCGACGATCTGAGTTTCGACGAGAAGGCGTATCGCGAGAACGTCGCCTGGCTCGGCCAGTTCGGTGCCGCGGGACTGTTCGCCGCGGGCGGCACGGGCGAGTTCTTCTCGCTCACCCCGGACGAGGTGTCGACGGTCGTCGCGGCCGCGGTGGCGGAGTCTCCGGACGGTGTTCCGGTGATCGCGCCGACCGGGTACGGCACGGCCACGGCGGTCGAGTTGGCGCGCGCCGCGGAGCGCGCGGGGGCCGACGGGCTGTTGTTGTTGCCGCCGTATCTGACGGAGGCGTCGCAGGACGGCTTGGTGGAGCACGTGAAGGCGGTGTGCGCGGCCACGTCGCTCGGCGTGATCATCTACAGCCGGGCGAACGCGGTGTACACCGACGAGTCGGTGGCCAGGATGGCGGAGGCGTGCCCGAATCTGGTCGGGTTCAAGGACGGTGTCGGCGATATCGAGCGGATGACGCGGATCCACACGCGGCTCGGTGACCGGTTGACCTACATCGGCGGGCTGCCGACGGCGGAGACGTTCGCGTTGCCGTACCTGGAGATGGGGGTGACGACGTACTCGTCGGCGATGTACAACTTCGTGCCGGAGTTCGCGCAGCGGTTCTACTCGGCGGTGCGGGCGCATGATCGGGCCACGGTTGATCGTCTTCTCGCCGATTTCGTCCTACCCTATTGCGACATCCGCAATCGCAAGGCGGGGTACGCGGTCAGCATCGTGAAGGCGGGGATGCGGGCGATCGGCCGTCCGGCGGGACCGGTCCGCCCGCCGTTGACCGATCTGACGGGCGACGAGCTGACGCAACTGGACGAGCTGATCTCGAGGATCTCAGCGGGGACGAAGGAGTCTGCATGACGGTGACCGGACGCATGATCATCGCGGGTGAGTCGGTGGCGGGCACGGGCGCGGCGGTCCGGGCGGTCGATCCGAGCACGGGTGAGGAGTTGGACCCGGCGTTCGCCCACGGCACGGGCGCTGACGTCGAGCGTGCGTGCGCGGCCGCGTGGGAGGCGTTCGGTGCCTACCGCGCGTTGGCGGCGGGTGCGCGGGCGGATTTCCTGGATCGGATCGCCGCGAACATCGAGGCGGTCGGCGACGAGCTGGTGGAGCGCGCGCATGCCGAGTCGGGTTTGCCGGTGGCGCGTCTGACGGGTGAGCGGGGCCGGACGACGGGCCAGTTGCGCATGTTCGCGACGTTGGTGCGGGACGGCAATGTGGAGATCCCCCGCATCGATCCGGCGCAGCCGGATCGTACGCCGCCGCGGGCGGATATTCGGCAGCGTGAGGTGCCGTTGGGGCCGGTGGCGGTGTTCGGGGCGAGCAATTTCCCGTTGGCGTTCTCGGTGGCCGGTGGTGATACGGCGTCGGCGCTGGCGGCGGGGTGTCCGGTGGTGGTGAAGGGCCACGATGCGCATCCGGGCACGTCGGAGCTGGTGGGCCGCGCGATCGCGGACGCGGTTGCGGAGTCGGGGTTGCCGACGGGCACGTTCTCGTTGTTGTTCGGGTACGGCCCGGATCTGGGGACGGCGTTGGTGTCGGATCGGCGGATTCGCGCGGTGGGCTTCACGGGTTCGCGGCAGGGTGGGCTTGCGTTGGTGGCGGCCGCGCAGGCGCGGCCGCGGCCGATTCCGGTGTATGCGGAGATGAGCAGTACGAATCCGGTGTTCTTGTTGCCGGGTGCGTTGGCCGAGCGGGCCGGCGACATCGGTGCGGCGTTCGTGGGTTCGTTGACGTTGGGTGCGGGCCAGTTCTGCACGAACCCGGGGATCATCATCGGTGTCGACGGCCCGGATCTGCAGCGTTTCGTCGACGCGGCGACGGAGGCCATTTCGGGTTCGGGTGCGGCGACCATGTTGACGCCGGGCATCGCGGATGCGTACGCGTCGGGGGTGACGCGGCTGGCGGGCCATGAGGGTGTCGAGGTCGTGGCGCAGGGTCCGGAGCAGGAGCGTCCGATCACGTGCCGTCCGGTGTTGTTCGCCACGGACGCGGATCGTTTCGTCGGCGACGAGGCGTTGCAGCAGGAGGTGTTCGGTTCGGCCGGCATCGTTGTGCGCTGCAAGGATGTCGATCAGCTGCACGCGGTGGCCGACGCATTGGAGGGCCAGTTGACGGCGACCGTCCACACCGGACCGGGCGACGAGCGCCTGGCGGCCGATCTGTTGCCGGCTCTGGAGTTGCTCGCGGGCCGCGTGTTGTTCAACGGCTGGCCCACGGGTGTCGAGGTGGGTCACGCCATGGTGCACGGCGGCCCGTTCCCGTCGACGTCGGACAGCCGCACCACGTCGGTGGGCACGCGCGCGGTGGAGCGTTTCCTGCGCCCGGTGGCCTACCAGGACGTGCCGGCGGAGTTGCTGCCGAGCGCGATCGCGGACGGCAACCCGGACGGCCTGCTGCGCCGGGTCGACGGTGTTCCGGGCAAGCACTAGAACGGCGGGGTGTCGGACGTCCTGTCGTCGGGATCGGATGATCGCGGCGGCAGGACGGTCTCGTGTTTGTCGGTGTACGTCACGCCGAGTGGTGTGGTGACCGAGGACGTGCCGTGGACCGGGTCGTAGTGGGTGACCCAGCCTGGTGCGTTCTTCATGCGGTGGTGTCGTCGGCAGCGGGGTGCGGCGTTGCTGGTGGACGTTGAGCCACCGTCTCTGGCCCACTGCTGTTGGTGGTCGAAGTCGCAGTGGCGGGCAGGTCGTCGACACCAGGGCACGACGCACATGCGGTCTCGCACCTCGACGACCTTGCGGATCGTCGAATTCGGACGATACGACGATCGGCCCAGGTCGACAGGGTTGCCGGTGGCGGGGTCGCAGAGGACTTTGCGCCAGGTCGACTTCGGATTGGTCATGATCTCGCGCGCGTACGCGGCAGGGACCGGACCGATCCCGTCGATCGATGCCCCGGTCTCGGACATCGACAGGGCCGTGTCGATCGGCATGTGGAGATACACCATCGCGGCAGACTGCGGCACGACCACTCCCGGGTCGTTGCCCAGCAACAGGTCGGCGAACACATCGGCACGCAACTGGTCGAGATTCCGCGACGAGTCGGAGAGCCGAAGCTTGCGAGCCATGGCGTCGACCCGCGCGTAGGCGGCTGAAGCAACGTCGGAGGGCAGATCGGCCGAGATCCGAGACTGGGCATGGACCCCGTGGTCCAGGGTGACCTTGCGCCCCTCATGAGCCATGTGAGCAGCAGCGGTCTCGGCACCAGGATCGACCTGCTTGACGATCTGCGAAGCATGCCAAGCCATATTCCGAGGCTGCCACGCCGTAAGCGACAGCCGCCCCAGCTTCTCTTCCAGTAGCCGGTCAACCTCAAGGGCATCGGAGTCGGAAACCGGCGCAACAGCATTCAGTACTCGCTCAGCGCAATACCGATCCACCTGCCCCTCGCGCATAGCCGCAAGCAGCCGCGGCATCCGATAAGTCAGGGCCAAAGCGGTGTGAATCCGATCCAAAACCCCCTGAGGCGACAGTCGAAGCTCAGGCGCCAACGCTTCAGCCAACGACCGTCGCTCCACCGAATACGACGACGCGCCGTCATCGAGCGAAGCAAGAAACGACACCTCAGCAGCATCAGCCCGAGCCCGAACAGCCAGCACCGACCGAGCCTCGCCGACAATCCCCTCAACATCTCTCACGCAACCAACAATACCGAACAAACGATCGACTGTAATCACCCATTGGGGCCACAACAAAACCTAACCCAAAGTAACCCATCCAACCCCACAAGAACCGCCAACCGCCGAAGCGAAGCAAGCAGAACCGCCACCCACCACCCCACCCACAGAACCGCCCCTGTGAAGTGTCATCCCGTCGACCTAAACCGAAACCATCACACTGCAGTCAGGGCGCAACCCAAAACCAAACAGGCGACCCAAACAACGAAACCTTGCGCCCTGACTG
>NZ_MKKE01000029.1 GCF_001942305.1 Saccharomonospora sp. CUA-673
TGCGCAATGGTCGATCATGCGTCCCTCCGTTCCTTGCGGGACACCCGCACCCGTCGGGCCACATGACCGGGGCTGCGCAATGGTCGATCATGCGTCCCTCCGTTGAAGTCCGGGAACCGTGCGCGCCCCCGCCAGCGGCACCAGGTCCACCTCGCGGTCGACGCCCGGTTCGAACCGGACGGCGGTGCCGGCGGCGATGTCGAGCCGCTTGCCCGCAGCGGCGGCCCTTTCGAACTCGAGGGCACCGTTCACCTGGGCGAACTCGAAGTGCGAACCCACCTGCACGGGCCGGTCACCGGTGTTGCGCACGAGCACCGTCGTGCGCTCCCGCCCGGGATTCAGCACCACCGGCTCACCAGCCGGAACGATCTCACCAGGCCTCATGAACATTTCCTTCCTGAACCGGCCACCCGCACCGCAACTCCAGTCCTCATACGACAGGGTTATGAACAGTCACGAGCTTGGTGCCGTCGGGGAAGGTGGCCTCGACCTGCACGGAGTCGAGCATCTCGGGGATGCCGTCGAGGACCTGCCGGCGGGTGAGCACCTCGCGGCCCGATGACATGAGTTCGCTGACGGTGCGTCCGTCGCGGGCGCCTTCGATCACGTGGTCGGTGATGAGGGCGACGGCTTCGGGGTGGTTGAGGCGGAGGCCGCGCTCGAGTCTGCGGCGGGCGACGTCGGCGGCGACGTGAACGAGGAGCTTGTCCCGCTCCTGCGGACTCAGGTGCATGCCCTGTGTCTATCACCGGTTGCGGCTGTCGGCGCGCCGGGCAACGCAGCCGTAACACCGATCTTGCGTGGATCTTCCGTTAACGGCGTGCTGCGCACTGAATCGTTCCCGTGATCGTGACCGAAACCACCGGTTTCTTCGATTGATACGCGGGCGCGCGTAGAGCAGAGTCATGCGCATTACGCCGAGTGTGCGCTCCGGACACGCGTTCGCGGCCGCGCACGGGCGATCAGGTGTGATCGCCGACCTCCCCAAGCCGAACCGAACAGGGCCCGAACCGAACAGGGGCCGATCCTCATCCAGGGCCCGATCCGATCCGCCGGCTCGAGCGCACGAGACGAGCCCCGTCGAAAGGCAGCTGTCGTGACCGCCGCACCCGTTTCCCCCAACACCCAGGCCTCCCTCGATGACGGCTTCGTCCCCGGTCTCGAGGGCGTCGTCGCCTTCCACACGGAGATCGCCGAACCCGACAAGGACGGCGGTTCGCTGCGTTATCGCGGCGTGGACATCGAGGATCTCGCCGGCAAGGTCAGTTTCGGCGACGTGTGGGGGCTGCTGGTCGACGGCGGTTTCGACCGTGGTCTCGCGCCTGCCGAGCCGTTCCCCGTCCCGGTGAGCACCGGCGACGTGCGGGTCGACGCGCAGGCCGCGGTGGCGATGCTCGCCCCGATCTGGGGGTTCGCGCCGCTGCTGGACATCTCCGACGAGGAGGCCCGCGACCAGCTGGCGGCCGCGTCGGTGACGGCGCTGTCGTACATCGGCCAGTCGGCGCGCGGCAAGGGTCTGCCGGCCGTTCCGCAGTCGCGTGTGGACGAAGGCGCCACCATTCCGGAGCGGTTCATGATCCGCTGGCGGGGTGAGCCGGATCCGGCTCATGTCAAGGCGATCGACGCGTACTGGGTGTCGGCGGCCGAGCACGGTCTGAACGCCTCGACGTTCACGGCGCGGGTCATCGCCTCGACCGGTGCGGACGTCGCGGCGTCGCTGTCCGGTGCGGTCGGTGCGATGTCGGGTCCGCTGCACGGCGGCGCCCCGGCCCGCGTGCTGCCGATGCTGGAGGAGGTCGAGCGCACCGGCGACGCGCGCGCCTACGTGAAGGGGCTGCTCGACCGCAAGGAGCGGCTGATGGGCTTCGGCCACCGCGTGTACCGGGCCGAGGACCCGCGGGCGCGGGTGCTGCGGCGCACGTGCCAGGAGCTGGGCGCGGAGCGGTACGAGGTGGCGGCGGCGCTCGAGCAGGCGGCGCTGGCCGAGCTGCGGGAGCGCAGGCCGGACCGTCCGATCGAGACGAACGTCGAGTTCTGGGCCGCGGTGATCCTGGACTTCGCGCAGGTCCCGCCGCCGATGATGCCCGCGATGTTCACCTCGGCGCGGACCGCCGGCTGGGCGGCGCACATCCTGGAGCAGAAGCGCACGGGACGTCTCGTGCGCCCGTCGGCGAAGTACGTCGGGCCCGGCCCCCGCGACCCCCAGAGCGTCGAAGGCTGGTCCACCGTCACCCCCATCTCCTGACGGTTTCGCGCTCCCGAGGGCCCATGGTCGCGCCCACCCGTCGCCCGGCCACCACCCCCCAACGACGCGCTGTCGCGCGGCTGCGCTTGACGCGACCAAAGGGCCCTCGGGTGCATGTCAGATGCGGCGGGCGGCGGCTCGGAGCAGGGACGGCGTGAATCGGGCCGCGGCGCCGACGACCTTCGCCTCCACCGACGGCCGCACGACCGGCCGGTCCCGTTCGACCGCCCGCAGGATGTCGGCCGCGACCCGTTCCGGCGGGAAGTTCCGCCGCGCGAACATCCGGTCCGACTCGCGCCGCTTCGCCTCCTGAGCCGTGGCGTCCGCGCCGGAGAACGTCGTCGTCGCCGCGATCGCCGTGCGCACGACGCCGGGGCACACCGCGCTCACGCCGACGCCGGCGCCCGCCAACTCGGCCCGCAGACACTCGGTCAGGTGCAGCACCGCCGCCTTCGTCGTCGAGTACGCGGGCAGCACGGTGTTCGGCAGGTAGGCCGACATCGACGACACGTTGACGATGTGTCCACCCTCGCCCAGCTCGACGAGCTGCCTGGCGAACAGCCTGCTGCCGTGGATCACTCCCCACAGGTTGACGTCGACGACGCGTTCCCAGTCCGCCAGCGTGGTGTCCACAATGGAGCCTGCCATGCCGATGCCCGCGTTGTTGACGACGATGTCCGGCACGCCCGACTCGGCGGCGACGCGCGCGGCGAACGCGGCCATCGCCTCCGCGTCGGACACGTCGACGGTGTGGGTGAACACCTCGGCACCGCGGGCACGCACCTCCTCGGCGACCGGGCCGAGCGGTGCGACGTCGGCCAGCACGACGTCCGCACCCTCGTCGGCGAACGCCAACGCCGTCGCCCTGCCGATGCCGCTGGCAGCCCCCGTGACGAGCGCGAGCCTGCCACCGAACCGTCCCACGGGCCGCGGGGCGACCCGAGCCCGCTTCAGCGAACGCGCCTGCCGGCCGCCCTCGACGTGGTCGACGAGCTCGGCGGCGGCCCGCGCGATGCGTTCCGGTGCCGCGCGCGGCACCCAGTGCCCGCCGCTGATGTGCCGCACCCGCAGGTCGGGCGCCCACCGTTCGACCCGCGTGTGCATGGGCGGCGTGACGTAGGCGTCGCGGGCCGGGGCGAGCACCTGCACGGGAACGTCGGCGTACCGCTCGGCCGGACGACTCAACCGGCGCGTCATGTTGGCGCGGTAGAGGTTCAGGCCGTGCACCGCGTCCGACGTGGACGGCGCGGGTTCCTCCGGGTCGCTGCTGCGCAGGATCCGGGCGAGCAGTCCACTGCGGATCGTCAGCTCCGGCACCACCGGCAGTTGGAAGAACCCGACGTACGTCGAATGCAGCGCCTGCTTCAGCACCGCGCCCCACTGCGACGGTGAGCGCAGGCCCGTACGGAACCAGTGGCCCACGTGGTCGAGGCACGGCCCGGACACCGACGTGAAGGACGCGACGCGGCCGCGCAGGCGCTCGTCGGTGACGGCGTGCCAGGTCTGGACGGAGCCCCAGTCGTGGGCGAGCAGATGCGCGGGCCGGTCGGGGCACACGGCGTCGAGCACGGCGGCCAGGTCGGCTGCGAGCCGGTCGAGCAGGTAGGACTCGCGGCCGCGGGGCTTGTCGGAGGCGCCCGCGCCGCGGACGCGTAGGTCACGAGCCGGAAGCGGCCCGCCAGTTCGGCGACGACGCGTCCCACAGGGAGGAGTTGTCGGGGTAGCCGTGGACGCACACCAGCGTCGGCACCGGTTCCGCCGGGCTGCCGGGCCTGCCGCCGGTCGGTTCGGGTGCGTGGCCGGCCTCTGCGACCTGGTCGGCCGGTTCATACACCCGCACCGCGAGTTCGACGCCGTCACCGGCCCGCACCCGCCGCTGCATCCCCTGCGTCCCCTGCGTCGTTGCCATGGACGCACCCTAACCACGCACCGCACCAGCGGGGCCCCGTCCGTGACGTAGGCGAAACCACGCGCCGCGCAGCAGGGGCGGTGTTTACGATCCTCGGCATGCTGCCTACCACCGAGCACGTGTTGAACCGCCGGATCGCCACCGAACAGGTCGCGGGGCGCGCACCGTCGCTGGCCGCCGCCGTCGTGCGCGACGGGGAGATCATCTGGTGGGGTTCGCGCGGCACGGTCGACGCGCCCGCCCGCATCGCGGCACCCAGTACCGCATCGGCTCGATCACCAAGGCGATCGTCGCGGCCGCCGTGCTGCGCCTGCGCGACGAGGGCAGGCTCGACCTGAACGACCCGCTCGACAAGCACGTGCCCGGCACGAGCTTCGGCGCCGGAACCACCATCGCCGAGCTGCTGTCCCACACCAGCGGCCTGACGTCCGAATCGCCCGGCGCCTGGTGGGAACGCAGCCCCGGCGGCGACTGGAACGACCTGTCGGCCAGCCTCACGCCCGGCGAGACGAAGCTCCGCCCGGGACGCCAGTTCCACTACTCCAACGTCGGCTACGGCGTGCTCGGCGAACTGCTCACCCGCATCCGCGGTGCGCACTGGCTCGACGTCGTACGGGCGGAGGTCCTCGAGCCGCTCGGCATGCACCACACCACCGCGTCCCCCGGCGAGGGCGGCCTGCCGCACGCCACGGGCTACGCGGTGCACCCGTTCGCCGACGTGCTGCTGCCCGAGCCGGCCCACGACGCGGGCGCCATGGCCCCGGCAGGCCAGCTGTGGTCGTCGCTCGACGACCTGGCGGCCTGGACGGCGTTCGCCGGCGGCCGCACGCACGGCGTGCTCGCCCCGGAGACGGTCGCCGAGATGCGCGAGGCCGCCACCGTCGACGACAGCTCCGGCGCGTGGAACGCCGGCTACGGCCTCGGCTTCCAGCTGATCCAGGCGCACGGCAGGCGACTGGCCGGGCACACCGGGTCGATGCCCGGGTTCCTCGCGTGCTCGCTGATCGACCCGGCCACGCAGACCGGCGCGGTGACGTTCACCAACACGACCGCGGGCGTGTCGATCGCGGGTCTGGCCGTCGATCTGATCGCCATGGCCGACGACCACGAGCCCGCACTGCCCGCCGAGTGGACGCCGTCGCCGGTGGAACCGGAGCTGCTCGAACTCACCGGCATGTGGCACTGGGGTCCGAAACCGCACTACCTGTACGCCAGGTCCGAAGGGTGGCTGCGCCTGGCGCCCGCGGACGGTGCGGGCCGCTCCTCCCGGTTCCGTCCCGCGGGCGACGGCACGTGGGTCGGACTGGACGGTTACTACGCCGGGGAGACGCTCACCGTGGGTCGCGTGAGCGATGGCACACCGACGTACCTCAACCTTGCGACCTTTGTTTTCACCCGCACACCGTACGACCCGGCGGCCCCCGTGCCCGGCGGAGTGGACCCCGAAGGCTGGAGGCGTGAAACACTGCCGACATGACCGAAGCCGCTGAGTTGACGATTCCTGCAGAACTCAAACCCTCCGACGGCCGGTTCGGCTGCGGCCCCTCCAAGGTGCGGCCCGAGCAGTTGGCCCACCTCGCCTCCGAGGGAGCGAACGTGCTGGGCACGTCGCACCGCCAGAAGCCGGTGAAGTCCCTCGTGGGCCGCCTCCGCTCCGGCCTGACCGACCTGTTCGGCCTGCCCGACGGCTACGAGGTGGTGCTCGGCAACGGCGGCACCACGGCTTTCTGGGACGCGGCCGCGTTCGGCCTGGTGCGCGAGCGTGCGCAGCACTTCACCTACGGCGAGTTCTCGTCCAAGTTCGCGAAGGTCACCGACAAGGCCCCGTTCCTGGACAAGTCCGTCATCGTGGAGGGCGAGCCGGGCAGTGCGCCCGAGATCGCCTACCAGCCCGGCGCCGACCTCGTCGGCTGGGCGCACAACGAGACGTCCACCGGTGTCGCGGTGCCCGTGCGGCGCCCCGCCGGCAGCGACGACGCGCTCGTGGCCATCGACGCCACGTCCGGCGCGGGCGGCCTGCCGGTGCAGGCCGAGGACTTCGACGTCTACTACTTCGCCCCGCAGAAGTCGTTCGCCTCCGACGGCGGCCTGTGGATCGCGCTGATGTCGCCGAAGGCCGTGGCGCGCGTCGAGGAGATCGGCGGCGGCGACCGCTGGGTCCCGGAGTTCCTGTCGCTGCCGACCGCGCTGGACAACTCCCGCAAGGACCAGACGTACAACACGCCCGCCGTGGCGACGCTGCTGATGCTCGTCGACCAGATCGAGTGGATGAACGGCCGGGGCGGCCTGGAGTGGACGACCGCGCGCACGAAGGACTCGTCCGACCGGCTGTACTCGTGGGCCGAGAAGACGTCGTACGCGACGCCGTTCGTCACCGACCCGGCCCTGCGTTCGCAGGTCGTGGGCACGGTCGACCTCACCGACGACATCGACGCCGCGGCCGTCGCGAAGACGCTGCGCGCCAACGGCATCGTCGACGTCGAGCCGTACCGCAAGCTGGGCCGCAACCAGCTGCGCGTCGGCATGTTCCCGGCGATCGAGCCGGACGACATCACCGCACTCACGACGTGCATCGAGTACGTCGTGGAACGCCTCGGCAAGTAACACCCGAAGTGCTCCCAAGGGCCCTTTGGTCGCGCCCACCCGTCGCCCACCACCACCCAAACGGACACGCTCCGCGTGGCAGTGGCCGATTCCACGCGACCATGGCCCTTGGGAGCTTCTTTGTAGCGACTTCTGCCGCATCTGATGTGCCCGCGACTCGGCGCGCCTGCGACGTCAAGGCGACGCGCCGCCTTAACGTGAACGACGAGCAACGTGAACGCGCTTGGGAGGCGGGAATGCGAACGCTACGGGTGGTCGGGCTGCACGAGGACGGCGAGTCCATCGTGTGCGAGGACCCCGAGCGCCGCGAGCGCTTCCTGCTGCCCGCGGACGCCCGCCTGCGCGCGGCCGCCCGCGGCGACATCACCCGTCTCGGCCAGATCGAGATCGAGCTGGAGGCCCAGATGCGACCACGCGAAATCCAGGCCAGGGTCCGCGCGGGCGAATCGGTCGACCAAGTGGCCGCGGCGTCGGGGGTGCCGGTCGAACGGGTCGAACGGTTCGCCTACCCGGTGCTGCTCGAACGCTCGCGGCACGCCGACCTCGCCCAGCGGGCGCACCCCGTCCGCGAGGACGGCCCCGACGTGCAGACCCTCGCGGAGGTCGTCGCGTACGCGTTCGGCGTCCGCGGCCACGACTTCTCCCAGGCCGAATGGGACGCCTGGCGCGGCGACGACGCGAAGTGGGTCGTGTGTCTGCGCTGGTCGGCGGGCCGCTCGTCGAACCGTGCCCACTGGACGTTCACACCCGGCGCCCACGGCGGCACGGTGACCGCACTCGACGACCTCGCCGCGGCGCTGTTGGACCCGACGTCGTTCCGCGCGCCGCGCGCCGTGACCGACCTGGGTGCGCGGGCCGCACGCGCCGAGGCGGTGGACGCCGACGGGCAGGAGCCGGTGCTGTTCGACTACGCGGACTTCGACGAACCGGACGAGCCGACCGGCGACACCGACGACACCGGCGACACCATCGCCAACGTCATCGAGGCACCCCTGCCCGCCGCCGCCGAGCAGGAGCACGAGCAGGACGCGCCGGCCACGGACAACGACGGTTCCGCCGGCGACACGGCGCACCAGCCCGCGGACGGCCAGGGCGAGCCCGCACAGCCGGGCCGGAAGAAGCGCAAGGGCCACACCCCGGTCCCGGCGTGGGAGGACGTCCTCCTGGGCGTCCGCAGCCAACGAGGCTGACCCACCGGTCACGAACGAACCAAGGGCCCCATGGTCGCGGTGAACGCGACCATGGGGCCCTTGGGTGCTCTAGGCGTCAGTGGGCGCTGGGGGTGCCCACCTTGTCGGACTTGTCGGCGGTCCAGGCCGACACGCACGGGATGCGCGAGGTGTCGCACCGGTCCGCGTAGCGCTTGGTGATCTCCGTGACCTCGGACATCAGACCCTCGTTGAGGGTGATCGGGTTGAGGCCGAGGTGCAGGAACCGGTCGTTGGCCACGTGGAGGTCGTTCTCGTCGGCCTCGTTGCGCGGGTTCTCGACGTTCTCGACGGTCGCACCGGTCTTCTCGGCGATCATCTGCGCCAGGTCGCGGACCCGGTGGGTCTCGGTCATCTGGTTCAGGATCTGCACCCGCTCGCCCTTCTCCGGCGGGTTGCTGATCGCGAGCTCGATGCACTTGACCGTGTCCTGGATGTGGATGAACGCGCGGGTCTGCCCGCCCGTGCCGTGCACGGTCAGCGGGTAGCCGACACCGGCCTGCATCAGGAAGCGGTTCAGCACGGTGCCGTAGTCGCCGTCGTAGTCGAACCGGTTGATGAGCCGCTCGTCGAGCTGCGTGTCCTTGGTCTGCGTGCCCCAGACGATGCCCTGGTGCAGGTCCGTGACCCGGATCTTGTCGTTCTTGTTGTAGAAGTAGAAGAGCAGCTGGTCCTGCGTCTTCGTCATGTGGTAGATGCTGCCCGGGTTGGCCGGGTACAGGATCTCCTGGTCGACGAGCTCACCGTCGCCGACCTCCACCTTCACCTTGAGGTACCCCTCGGGGATCTTCATGCCCGCGGTGCCGTAGCCGTAGACGCCCATCGTGCCGAGGTGCGCGATGTGGATGTCCAGACCGCTCTCGACGACCGCCGCCAACACGTTGTTGGTCGCGCCCAGGTTGTTGTCCACCGTGTAGCGCTTGTGCCAGCTGCTCTTCATCGAGTACGGCGCGGCACGCTGCTCGGCGAAGTGCACGATCGCGTCGGGCCGGAACTCCAGCAGCAGGTCCAACAGGCGCTGGTAGTTCTGCGACACGTCCAGGTTGTGGAAGCCGATCTCCTTGCCGGTCGCTTCCTTCCACGCCTGCAGGCGCTCACCCATCGGGCGGATCGGCGTCAGCGACTCGGCCTCGAGCTCGATGTCGATCTTGCGCCGCGAGAGGTTGTCGACGATCGCGACGTCATGCCCCTGCGCGGACAGGTGCAGGCTGGTCGGCCATCCGCAGAAGCCGTCGCCGCCAAGAACCAGTACTCGCATCTGTTTTGTTCCTCCTGATCGCCTGAGCCAACGCGGCCCCGCTTTGAGCTCGAACTGCCGGTCCACCTTGTCTTAGTAACGGGTCGATCTCAACCCTGCGCAAAGAATAGGGATGTCGCTGCACGAACGAGAAAGGCGGTGTGCACAATGGTAGATGTGACGACCGTTTCCGCAGGGCAAAACGCCGCCGACCAGCAGGAAGCGCCAGCCGACCCGGACCACCGTCCCGGTCAGCCGTCGTTCTTCGGCCGCATCGTGCGCGCGTTCATGAGCTCGGGCCTGGCCACCGTGATGAGCCAGGTGACGTTGATCGTGCTGCTCACGATGGATGTCAACCCGACGGCTGCGAGCGCTGCGGCGTTCGTAGCGGGCGCCATCCCCAACTACTTCGTCGCACGTCGCTGGGCCTGGGGCCGGAAGGGCAAGCCCGACCTGAAGCGCGAGCTCCTGCCGTACCTCGGCGTGATCGCACTCGGCGGACTGTGCTCGATGACGCTGACGACGATCGCGGGCTGGATCACCGAGCCGCTGCAGATCTCGGGCTTCGTGCGCATCATCGTGCTCGACGTGGCGTTCCTGAGCAGCTACGGGCTGGTCTTCCTGATCAAGTTCCTGCTGCTCGACCGGTTCGTCTACAGCGGGTCGAACATGGAGAAGATCAACGAGCGTGCGGCCGCGAAGTCGGCCGCCACCCCGGCCGTAACCCCGTAACCAGGGCATACGCGCTCGCACGGCCGCGCTCAGGCTGCTTCGAAGGGCCGATCACCCGCCAGGGTGGTCGGCCCTTCGGCGTGTGCGGCCGGGTTACCCCGCACCCGCCGCGGGTTGATCAACTTTCACCCGGTTTTCACCCGGCGAACTGCAACAAAACCGAGGACAATTCACGCCGACCTAACACGGGGCCCGTCCGTCGTCGCATAACCGACAACCGAGCGCAATTCGGGGCATCGACCGACAGACCGACATCCCCCGTTGGAACCAATACGACGCGGGTGTAATTCACCGCAAACCGGCCTAATACCCGTCCACCGGAAAAAGCACCCGGAAAACGAGGGCGACCCTCCACCCCGGCGGGGTGGAGGGTCGCTGCAGGTTCGTCCGCCGCGTCAGCGCGTCTCTGCGTCTCCCGGGAGGCTCGGTGACCTCCTGGCCGATCAGGCCGGCCTGCGCTCGTCAGCCGCCTTCTCAGAGCCCTTGTCGGACGGCCGGTCGGCCGGCATGTCGGTACGCACGTAGCGGTTGCGCTTGCCGCCGCGGAAGACGTACTCCCGCAGCCAGGTGCCCAGCATCACGCGCGAGTAGTTCGCGCCGTACTTGATGCTGCCGCCCTTCTTGCTGGCGCCGTTGTTGCGCAGCTCCATCGTCATCGGCACCTCGAGCACGCGAGCACCGCGCGCCATGACGCCGAGCAGCAGCTCCGAGGCCTGGTACTGCGGCTCGCGCAGCGTCACCGACGCCGCGAGGTCGGCGGGCATGGCGCGGAAGCCGAACGACGTGTCGGTGATCTTCTGCATCGTCAGCACCGAGGCGAGCCACGCGAACACGCGCACACCCAGCCAGCGCACGCTGCTGTCGTACTTGCCGGAACCCAGGCGGCGCGAGCCGGTCACGAAGTCGGCCGTGCCGTCGAGCAGCGGCTTCATGAGCATCGGCAGCTCGTTGTTGTCGTACTGGCCGTCGGCGTCGGTCGTGACGACCCAGTCGGCACCGCACTCGGCGGCCAGCCGGTAGCCGAGCCGCAGCGCACCGCCCTGACCACGGTTCTTCGGCGCCTCGCACACGTAGGCACCGGCCGCGCGGGCCACCTCGGCCGTGCCGTCGGTGGCACCGTCGACCACCACGAGCGTCGAGACCGGGATGTCCCCGCAGTGCGTGGGCATGTTCTGCAGCACCGGGGTGATGCCCTTGGCCTCGTTGTAGGCCGCGATGACCACGACCAGCGGGCTCAGCGGGGCCTCGCCGTAGCGGCTGCGGAACTCGGACACGGCGGCGGTGTCCACGTCGTCGGGGTAGTCGTCCATCTTCGGACGTCGACCACCCTTCACGGGCTTCTTACCCAGGCCGAATATGGCGGCCAGCCCCAAGACGCCGCCGATCGGCAGCAGGACGAGCGCAGGCAACTGATACCTCCAGGAGAACTCGAACGCGGCGGAACCTGCCAAGATGATGAGAGCGCTGCCGGTGGCAAGGAAAGCCCCGGATCGTAGCGGTGATCCGCGTGACTTGCCTACACCGACCACTCCCAGAATGCCGAACAGCGCATACACCGCGAGCAGCGGCCCCCACGTATACCCGCCGTTCAGCTGGTAGGAACGCAGAAACGCCGCCAGGTCGGGGTCGGCATGCGGTAACTGGTCGTCATAGGCCAGCGACCACGCGTGATAGGTCTGCGGGGTTTCGGTCCCCACGTCGTGGTACGGGTAGTGCGACTGGAACTGCCACCGCTCCACGGGGACGTCGTTGTAGAACGTCTCCTTGAACGGCGAGAAGTTCTTGCCGAAGTCGTAGAGGATCGCGCCGGCGACGTCGAGCGGCTGCTCGAACATCACGTGGTACGCGAACTGCCTGGCCAGCGTGGCCTTGTCGCGCTCGTCGGGCAGCGGTTCCTCGGGCCAGTCGGCCGAGCCGTACTGGAAGTGGGTGTAGAAGTCGACCGACTCGCGCTCGTCGATGGGCTCCTCGGGACACATGATGCGCATGCCCTGGTCGTCGGGCAGCCGGTCGCAGTCGGCGATGGTGGCCATCCGGCCGTACAGCACGTTGTTGGACGCGCCGGTCAGACCGAACGAGCCGGCGTGCACGGCGTAGTACGACATGTAGCCGACCAGCACGAGCCCGAGCCCGACGAGTCCGGCCAGGGTCCGGCCGATCGCGTGCCGCCGCCCCTTCGATGTGGTCCACAGCTTCCAGCCGCCGTAGGCCAGCAGCAGGAACAGCACCAGCGGCACGGCGATGGTCATGCCGATCGTGCGGGTGAACACCGCCACCGCGAGCAGCCCGCCTGCCAGCGCGGCGCGCTGCCAGGTCGCCTCGCCGCGCGAGAGCAGCGCCCAGACCATGCCGACCAGGAGGGCCTGGAACAGGACCTCCGACATCAGGGTCGCTTCGATCTGGATCTGGTAGGCGTCCAGCAGCACCGGGGCGGCCGCCAACGCGGCCAGCCAGCCACGATCGGTGTAGCGCAGGGCGAGGCGGTACAACGCCAGCGCCATCAGTACGCCGATGACGTGCTGCACCGCCTGCACCCAGGCGAAGCCGCCGAACTCCAGCAGCCCCTTCAGCAGCAGCGTGTAGCCGAGGGGGTTGAGGTCGGTCGGCCGCAGTTCCTCGAGGTTGCCGAGGTAGCGGAACGTGTCGATGTAGAGCAGGGCGGGCTGGTAGGCCAGCCACGCCACGATCCGCAGTGCGACGCCGCCCACCAGCAGCAGTCCAATGAGCCAGTGGCGGCGGAGAAAGGAGGACACTCCGGGCACTTTCGTCTCGGGCCGTGAGGGCGGCGGTCTCGGCGGTCGGCGGATCAGCCGGCGTCCGCGGCGGCCTTCTGGAAGTATTCCCAGGTCGCGGCCAAGCCACCCTTGAGGTCGAAGGACGGGGTGTAGCCGATCGTGTCGGCGCTGCCGGAGATGTCGACGATCACCGCCGGCATCTCACCGCCCGGCGCCGGTACGTGCTCCACGGGGATCTCCGCGCCCGTCACGGCGCGCACCCCCTCGATCATGTCGAGCACCGACACCGACCTGCCGCCGCCGACGATCGCGCGGCCGACGTACCGGGTGTCCCAGGCGCCGGTGATGCCGGAGACGATGTCGTCGAGGAACACCAGGTCCCGCTTCTGCTGACCGTCGCCGTAGACCTTCACGCCCTCGCCCTGCAGCGCGGCGCGCATGAGGCGCGGAATGAAGCTGTCCTTGTGCGACATACCCGGGCCGTAGACGTTGGTGAAGCGCAGCGACGTGGTCTTCACGCCGTAGGCGCCCGCGTAGCCGGACATCAGCATCTCGCAGGCGGCCTTCGTCGCGCCGTACGGCGTGAGCGGCGCCAGCGGCAGGTCCGGGTTGATCGTGGCCGTGCCGACGTCGCCGACCACCGCGTTCGTCGAGGCCAGGATGAACCGCGGCACCTCGTGGATGCGCGCCAGCTCGAGCAGCTCGTGGGTGATGTCGACGTTCTCGGTGTAGGTCTCGGCCGGCATCTCCACCGACTTGAGGACCGACGTGATCGCGGCGAGGTGGATGATGCCGTCGACGCCGGGCTTGATGGCCCGCTCGCGCACGTCGCGTCCTTCAGGTCGCCCTGGACGTGGATGACCCCTTCGTCGTCCGGGTACGGCGAGGGTTCCCTGTCGATGACGGTGACCTGCGCGCCGCGCTCGCGGAACTTCGCGACGACCGCGCGCCCGATGAATCCGCTACCACCGGTGACGACGACGTTGCACACGTCTTGAGCGTTAGACGAAGCCATGCGCCGTAAAGTACCGGCCCCTCGAACGGCCACTGTCGCCGACCGCCCAATACTCCGTCGCCGGGCCCTCGGCAAGGCTCCGACCTGGTCGTTATCGACCCGTGAAATCCGACTAACACCGTGAAAGGCGCGCTGACCTGGGCCGTCTGTCCGTCCGCACTGATCCGTATGTCCGGTCCCGACCCGCGATCCTGTGGTTGTCGTCACAGCGAGCCGAAAGCGACCGTGGGGCCCTTGGGAGCTTTCGGGCGGCGGGTCAGAGGGCGATGATGAGGACGCCTACCCAGGAGAGGGCTATGCCTGCGGTGGTGCCGCCGACGATCCAGCGGACCACCGGGACCTGCCTGCCGAGCCACAGCGACGGCGCGAGCCCCGCGGTCACGATCAGTCCCGCGCCGATCGCGACGATCCCGTGCGTCGCCGATGCCAGTGCGCCGGCCAGCGCCAGCATCGCCACGATGATCATCGCCGCGAAGAACCCCGCCACCAGCAGACCCGTGCCCCACGGTGTCGGTCCCGGCTCCCGCGCCGCGCGCGCATGCCAGTAGGCCGGCCCCGCGAGCCGCCGCGGCGCCGCATGCCGCGGCCTGCCCGGCGCCCCGGACGGCACCCGGCCCGCCCCGGCGCCCGGCCCCGACCCGCCGGCACCCGGCATGCCGCCGGCACCGGCAACCGGCCTAGCCCCCGCACCCACACCGCCCGCGGTCACCTCGCCTGCGTCGACGGCGCTCTGGTGGGGGTCGACGCTCGGCGGGCTCAGGACGAACGTCCGCCCTTCCACCGGGTCGTGCACGCGGACCGCCACACCCAACGTCGTGGCCACGCGGCGCGCCAGCTGCCGGCCCCGCCGCGCCACGACCTCGAGCCCGTCCGCGTCCGCGGCACCCGAACCGACGAGCACCGAGACCCGGGCCCACTCGTGCAGGGCGTCGGTGAGCTCGTCACTGAGCTGCATCGCCCGCGGGTCGGTCTCGTGGCCGTCCTCGCGCGTGAGGACGGCGCGGTCACCGCGGACCCCGAGTTCGAGCTCAGCTCCCCACATGGTCGCCCGCGCCCTCCCTGCGCACCGTCAACTCGTAGAAGGCGACGGCACCGGTCGTCGCGACGTTGAGCGAGTCGACGCCGTCGGCCATCGGGATCGACACGGCGACGTCGGCGGCCGCGAGTGCGGCCTCCGACAGTCCGTGTCCCTCCGAACCGAGCATCAACGCCACCTTGCCCGATCCGGCGGCCTCCCACAGGGCGGCCGCGCCGGGCCGCGGGGTGAGCGCGGCGAGCCGGAACCCGGACGCGCGCAACGTTCGCAGCGCCTCCTCCCACTCGCCTGCGTCGGAGGCGACGGTGAACGGCACGCGCAGCACGTGTCCCATCGACACGCGCACGCTGCGCCGGTACAGCGGATCGGAACAGCCCGGCCCGAGCAGGACGCCGTCGACGCCGAGCGCGGCGGCGTTGCGGAAGAGCGCGCCGAGGTTCTCGTGATCGCCGACACCCTCGAGCACGGCGAGCACGCGCGCCCCGGCGACGAGTTCGGCCACCGACGGTTGCGGTGCCTTGTCGGCCGTGGCGAGCACGCCGCGGTTGAGGTGGAAGCCGACGACGCGGGCCATCACGTCGGCGGAGGTGACGTAGGCGGGCACATCGAGCCCACCGAGCACGTCGGACAGTTCGTCGATCCGCCGCTGCACGCCGAGCAGCGCGCGCACCGGGTACGACGATTCGACGAGTCTGCGCACGACGACGGTGCCCTCGGCGATGACGAGACCGCGTCCGCCGGGCCGGTCCGGCCGGCGGTCGGCGGTGGTGAGGTCACGGAACTCGTCGAGCCGCGGGTCGGAGACGTCGTCGGTGTGGATCAACAGTGCTGGTCCGGCCACCCGCAGAGTGTCGCACTGCACCCCTTGCGCCCGTGTCAGTGCTCCGAACGTCGGGCATCCCGTTCGTGCGAACGCAGTCGCCTCGCGGAGGGTGAGGCAGAACCCACCGCAGAGCACCGGTTTGGCCGCTGGTCCCGGGTCCGCGAGGTGTGCCAACGTCGCCTTCTGCCACGGAAACACGCGCAGTATGCGGCGTGGGTCCGAGAGTGAGGGGCCCACCGGCCACCGCACCGCCCGGCCCCCGTTACCGCGGGTCGCCCGACGCGGGGAGATGGACACAGTCTCGGGAGGAAGCACCGATGGGCCAGGACGTCTCTCCGAGAAGCCGTCCCCCACACGATCGCGGGCAGTACCGGCACAAGATGCAGCGGTGTCTCGACACGTTCGCCCGCATGCTCGCCGAGGAGCGCTTCACGTTCCCGCGCAAGCACATCGGCCTCGAGGTGGAGCTGAACCTCGTCGACAGCGCGATGCGCCCGTCGATGTCGAACGCGGCCGTGCTGGCCGCCATCGACGACGAGCTGTTCACGACGGAGCTCTCGCAACACAACATCGAGCTGAACGTGCCGCCCCGCCCGCTCGACGGCGAATCGGCGTTGCAGCTCGAGAACGACCTGCACGCCCACATCGGCAGGGCGGACGCGACGGCGCGCGAATCGGGCGCGCACGTGGCGGCGATCGGCATCCTGCGACGATCGGCGACGAGCACTTCGACCAGAAGTGGCTCACCAACAACCCGCGCTACGCGTTGCTCAACGACCGGATCCTGGCCAGTCGCGGGGAATGCCCGTTGCTGTCGCTCGAGGGCCGGACGTTGAACGGGCAGTACTCGGCCCTGTCGGCGTCGTCTGCGCGGACCGCGCAGTCCGTGCCGTCGGAGGATCTGCACACCTACACCGAGTCGATCCTGCCGGAGGCGCGTGCACGTCGGTGCAGCTGCATCTGCAGGTGGCGCCCGACGACTTCGCGGCGCACTGGAACGCGGCGCAATGCCTTGCGGGGCCGCAGGTCGCGCTCGGCGCCAACTCGCCGTTCCTGCTGGGCAAGGCACTGTGGGCGGAGACGCGCATCCCGCTGTTCCTACAGGCCACCGACACCCGTCCGGAGGAGTTGAAGAACCAGGGTGTGCGGCCGCGGGTGTGGTTCGGCGAACGGTGGATCACGTCGATCTTCGACCTGTTCGAGGAGAACGTGCGCTACTTCCCCGGTCTGCTGCCCGAGACCGACGACGAGGACCCGATGGACGCCCTCGATGACGGTAGGGCGCCGAAGCTGACGGAGCTGCGGCTGCACAACGGCACGGTGTGGCGGTGGAACCGGCCCGTGTACGACGTCGTCGACGGCACCCCGCACCTGCGCGTGGAGAACCGGGTCCTTCCCGCGGGGCCGACGGCGCTGGACATGATGGCCAACGCCGCGTTGTTCTACGGCGCCCAGCGCGCGTTGGCCGAGGAGGAACGTCCCGTGTGGACCCGGATGTCCTTCCACGCCGCCGAGCAGAACCTGCACGCGGGCGCGCGGCACGGGTTCGACGCGCAGTTCTACTGGCCGGGCATCGGGACGGTGCCGCCCGACGAACTGGCGTTGCGTGTGCTGCTCCCGCTGGCGCACGAGGGTCTGCGCAGCTCCGGGGTGTCGAGCGCGGTCGCCGACCGCTACCTGGGCGTCGTCGAACGTCGCTGCGTCACCAAGCGCAACGGCAGCACGTGGCAGCGGGACGCCGTCGCCGCGGCGCAGCAGCGCGGCCTCGACCGCGACTCGGCGCTCGCCGCGATGCTGGGGCACTACCTGGACCTCGCGCGCGAGGGCGAGCCGGTGCACGATTGGCCGGTACCCTGACAAGGGTCCGAGCGAGGAGACCCCGGAAGGCCGCGATGCCCAAGATCATCGGCAGTTCGCTGGGTGAGCACCGCAAACAGGTGCGCACCAAGGTCTTCGACGCCCTGCGCAACCAGCTCTACGAACGCGGATTCGACGCGATCACCCTGGCCGGCGTGGCCGCCGAGGCCGGTGTCGGCCGCACCGCGATGTACAACCACTTCCCCGACCGCGAGCACCTGCTCGTCGCGTTCGTCGAGGACGAGGCGGCCCGGTACGTGGCGCGGCTCACCGAGGCCATCGACACCGTCGACGACCCGGCCGACAAGCTCGCCGTGTTCGCCCGCCTCCAGCTGGAGACGCTGGCCGAGTACCACCTGCCGCCGGGCACGGCGCTGGGCCGCACGCTCGGCCGGACCGCCTATCGGCGCATCGCCGCGCACGCCGACCCGATCGGCGAGGTGCTCGACGGCATCCTGCGCGACGGCATGCGCCGCGGGCGGTGGCCGGAACAGGACCCGGCCGTGCTCGCCCCGATGGTCGCGGCGGCGCTCGGCGCCCGCCAGGTCGTCGACGTGCCCGCCGACGAACTGCCGCGCGCATCGACCTCGCCGTGGCGTTCGTCCTACGCGCGGTTGGAGTAATTCCCGCCGACGACTCGCCACGGACCGGGCCGCGCCACTAGGCTCGTTTCTGACAGCGCGTCAGAAACGCCGAGCCGATGGAGGCGTCATGACCGGACAGGCGACCGAACCGTTCTCCCGACGACTCCGCGCATCGACCCACGAGGTGCACGAGCGCGCCCACCACTCGAGCTACATGAACGCGCTGCTCGACGGCAGGCTCACCCTCGACGGGTACACGGCGCTGGCCGAGCAGTACGCCTTCATCTACGGCACGCTCGAGGACGCCGCCGCGACCATGTCGACCGACCCCGTCGGCGGTCCGTTCGTCATCCCCGAGCTGCACCGCATGCCCGGGCTCACCGCCGACCTCGACCGACTCGCCGGCCCCGGCTGGCGCGACCGGATCACCCCGAGCCCCGCCACCAGCGCCTACGTCGAACGACTCACGGAGGTCGCGTTCACCTGGCCGGGCGGATACGTCGCGCACCAGTACACGCGCTACCTCGGCGACCTCGCCGGCGGACAGGTCGTCGGCAAACTCCTCGAACGCAGCTACGGCATCACCGGCGCCGGAGCGCAGTTCTACGACTTCTCGGCACTGGGCAGCCCGTCGGCGTTCCGCACCCGCTACCGCACGCTGCTCGACGACGCCCCCTGGGACGAGGCCGAGCACGCGCACATCATGGCCGAGACGCGGCGGGCCTTCGAGCTCAACATCGCCGTGCTCGACGACCTCGCCGACGCCGTCGACGTGCACGCCGCCGCCTGACCCGAGACGATCACCGGAGTGACCCAACCGACATGTCGTTGACCTCCACTTAGGTAGAGGGAGCAAGGTCAACTCGGGCCCACCCGGTTAGCACACCACCATGGCGGCGACTAGGTTGGCACACGCGACGTTCAGCGCAAGCGACCTCAACGACGAAGGAGGGCTCATGCCACGTACGAGCTTCCCGACCTCGACTACGACTACGGTGCCCTCGAGCCGCACATCTCGGGCGAGATCAACGAGCTGCACCACAGCAAGCACCACCAGACCTACGTCAACGGCGCAAACCAGACCCTCGAGAAGCTCGCCGCCGCGCGCGACGCCGACGACTTCGGCTCGATCGTCGGCCTCGAGACCACCCTGGCCTTCAACCTCGCCGGCCACGCCAACCACGTCGTGTGGTGGAAGATCCTGTCCCCCAACGGCGGCGACAAGCGACCGGCGAGCTGGCCGCCGCCATCGACGACGCCTTCGGCTCGTTCGACAAGTTCAAGGCCCAGTTCACCGCGGTCTGCACCACCATCCAGGGCAACGGCTGGGGCGCGCTGTCGTGGGACCCGATCGGCCAGACGCTGATCACCCAGCAGCTCCGCGACCACCACAACAACCTCATCCTGCCGACCGTTCCCATCCTGCTGGTCGACGTGTGGGAGCACGCCTTCTACCTGCAGTACAAGAACGTCAAGCCGGACTACGTCAACGCCCTCTGGAACGTCTTCGACTGGGCCGAGATCGGCAAGCGCTTCGAGGACGCCAAGGCCGGCCGCAACGGCCTGCTCAGCGCCTGAGCCGCTCCTGCCGCGTCAGCGGCACGTAGCGCGCAGCGCGGCGTGCGCGCAGCGCGGCGTGCGCGCAGCGCGGCGTGCGCGCAGCGCACGTGTAGCCAGGGCCCCGTTCGGATCTGATCCGGGCGGGGCCTTTTGGTGTTTTGGGGACTTCGGAGGCCGTGTCAGCACCTTGCGTCGCCGTGTTGGCATTTTGTGGCGTCGTGTTGGCGTTTTGTGGTGCCGTGTTGGCATTCTGCGTCGCCGTGTTGGCGTTCTGCGTCGTTGTGTTGGCGGTTTGGGTCGTTGTGTTGGCATTCTGTGGTGCCGTGTTGGCGTTCTGCGTCGCTGTGTTGGCATTCTGCGTCGTTGTGTTGGCGGTTTGGGTGCGGGATCTGTGCTTGAGGTGAGAGTGCCTCGCCGGCGGGCAGGTCTCCGGGATGGTCGGGCGGCGTTGCCGCTGCTCCGTGTCATCCCTCGACCTCTCGTTTCGTTTATCACTCAGCAGGGCGGCAAAGTTTTCGTTTGCTGCGTGGCGGGTTTGGTGACTGGTTGCGTACCTGGAGCGTGATGGGTTCGGTTTAGGTCGACGGGATGACACTCCGGGGCGGGGGATTGTTCGGGTTTCGTGGGTGGTTGCGTTGTGGGCTTTGGTGGGAGCCTTTGCTTCGCTCGGCCTCGGGTTTGGACCGGGTTGGCGGTTGGTTGTTTGTCGAACTTGTGTTTGGTATTATGGGGTTGTGACCAGCGGTGATGTTCTTGCTCGTTCTGTGCAGTCGCTTCGTTTGTGGCGGGCGCGGATTGATGCTGAGGAGATGAGGGTTTTGGCCTCGGCTGCGCCGTCGGATGAGGGTGAGATGGCGTGGTTTGCCGAGTCGTTGGTTCCGGAGTATCGGGCTTCTCGGGAGTTTGTTCTCGGGCGCGTGCATACCGCTGTTTCGCTGGTGTCGCGGATGCCTCGACTGCTGTCACTGATGGACGACGGGAAAGTCGAGTATTACGCCGCGTCCCGGGTTGTGGATGTGACCGGTGTGTTGACCGACTCGCAAGCCCGCTTGGTCGACTCACTGTTGGCCGACAAGCTGACCTCGGCGGCCGAAACCATGTGGTTGCCGCACAACCTCGTACGGGCGGCGCGTCGACTGGTCGACAAAGTCGATCCCGCAGGCCGGGTCGAGCGAGCTCGCAAGGCTGATCAGGGTCGGAAGGTGACGCTCGAACACGGCGAGAACTGCCAGTCCCGCCTCGTGACCACCATGCGGTCCGAAGTCGCTGCCGCTTGCTACGCCCGGGTTGACTCCCTGGCTCGGCAGCGCAAGCGGGATGGTCACAAGCGCACCTATGACCAACTGCGTGCGGATGTCGTTGCCGACCTTCTACTGGGCAACGACCCCGGCACGAAGACCCCCGAGGTGGCCGCGGTGGTCTACGTGCACATGCCCATCGACACCGCCCTGTCCATCTCCGAAACCGGGGCCGAGCTCGACGGCTACGGACCCATCCCCGGCGCCATCGGACGCGAGATCGCCACCAACCCCACATCAACCTGGCGCAAGGTGCTCTGCGACCCCGCCACCGGTGATCCGGTTGATCTCGGCCGATCCCGCTACCGACCCAGCGCCACTCTCCGCGAAGCCATGCGGGTGCGCGACCGGGAGTGCGTCATCCCGTGGTGCCACCGGCCGGCCAGGCACTGCGACACCGACCACGAACAGGAATGGGCCCGCGACAACGGCCCCACATCGCTCACCAACCTCACCGCACGCTGCCGCAGACACCACCGCATGAAAAACGCACCCGGCTGGACCACCACACACAACCCCACCCGCGGCACGACAACGGTCACCACACCACTCGGCGCCACCCACACCGGACGCCGGGAACCCGTCCTACCCGCCCGGGCACCCCACGCCGACGACCCGCCACCGTTCTGACGGATCACGCGCTACCCTGGACACAAGGGAACGGGGACCTGGTCGGTTCCAGCGACCAGGTCCCCGTCCGTTCCCGAACTGACTGCCGCTCCCACCACGAAGCGACGAGTCTGAGGTTAGCCTAACCTCAGCTCGCCACGCAAGGGGGCGTCTCGAACGGATTACGTCTCCGTCTTCTCCCCTGCACACGGGGGCGTCTCGACGCGCAAACCGCCCGTCGCCCTCCGCAGCGCCAGCGCACAGACCACCGTCGCGACCATCGCCACCGCCCCGCCGATGTAGAACGGCGACCGGCCCCCGAACGTCGTGGCCATCCAGCCCGTCATGATCCCGCCCAGCGGATTGCCACCCATCAGCATCAGCACGTACAGCCCCATCACACGCCCACGCATCTGCGGCGTCACCGACGTCTGCACCAACGCGTTCGCCGTGTTCAGGAACGTGATCGTCGCCAACCCCAACGGCACCAACGCCAACCCGAACGCCACATACGTCGGCATGAACGCCGTGACGAACTCGAGCACCCCCAACGCCATGGCCGCCCCGAGCAACAACCGCATCGTCGGCTGCCCCCGGCTCCCCCGTCGCGCCGACAACAACGCCCCCGCGAACGTGCCCACCGCCAACAACGTCGACAACAACCCGTAGCCGTCCGCATCCGTGTGGAACACGTTGCCCGCCACCACCGCCAACGACGTGAAGAACGTGATGCCGAAAGTGCTGACGAACAACATCAACAGCATGATCGCCACCAGGTCCGCGCGCCCCCGCACATAGCGCAGCCCCTCCCGCAGCTGCCCCTTCCCGCGCCCCACCGCACGCTCGCGATACAACTCGCCCGGCCGCATCGCCGCCAAACCCGTCAACACCGCCACCGTCGACACCGCATTGCCGACGAACAGCCACCCCTCACCGACCGCCACGATCGTCACACCCGCGATCGCCGGCCCCGCGATGCGCGCCAGGTTGAACACCGACGAATTCAACGCAACCGCGTTGGCCACCTGATCCCTGCCGACGATCTCCGCCACGAACGACTGCCGCGTCGGCACCTCCAACGCCGACAACGTCCCCAACACCACGCACAACACGTAGACGTGCCACAACTCCACCGCACCACCGAGCACCAGCCCGCCCAGCACCGCCGCCTGCACCAAGATGCCCAGCTGGATGACGAACAACAGCTTCCGCTTGTCCACCCGGTCGGCCAGCACACCGGCCCACAGCGACAACAACAACGTCGGCAGGAACTGCAACGCCACCGCGATCCCCAACGCCATCGGATCGTTGCCGCTGAGCGTGAACACCAGCCAGTCCTGCGCCGTGCGCTGCATCCACGTGCCGATGTTCGACACGACCTGGCCGGAGAAGAAGAATCGGTAGTTACGCACCCGCAGGGACGAGAACATGCCCGGACGGCGCTCCCGACCGGATCGGCGCCCGCGACGGGGCGGAGACGGTACAGCGGTAGCCGCCGACGGAGTCGTGGGTTCGCCGTCCGTGGCCCTCACGCCTGGATGTCGCCTCCTGCGGCAGTCGGCCCCAGCTCGCTCAGCTGTTGCCCGCCATGCGTTCGATGATGCCGGCGGCGCGGTCGAGCACCTCGCGTTCCTCGCCACTCAGCTCGTGCAATCGCCGGTCCAGCCACGCCTCACGCACCGAAATGCTCTCGTGCACGTAAGCCAGCCCCGTGTCCGTGATCGACACGATCGCCTGCCTGCCGTCCGTGGGATGCGGCGTCCGCGCGACATACCCCACCGCCTCGAGCGCCGCGATCACCCGCGTCATCGACGGCGGCTGAACACCCTCGTGCGCCGCAAGCTTGCCGGGCGTCATCGCACCGTGCTGATGCAACGTCGACAGCGCCGCCACCTGCGTCAACGACAGATCCGTACTGACCCGCTGGGCCCGCAGTCTGCGGTTGAGCCGCACGACAGAGAGCCGAAGACGACTCGCCAGCGACGACTGCTGCTCGGCCGACCCACCGCGCGGAGCGGCGACGATCGGACCATCCGCGGACCGGGCCATTTGTTTAGTCTAGCTTACGACCCGCAGGACCAGCATCGATCGTGCGCCACGTGACACCCGAAGCGGTGAGACCACCCCGGGTGCCACGCGGCGAACAGCGGTGCGCGTCAGCCCAGCGCCGCCTGGATCGGGCCGATCGCGAAGTAGATGACGAACGCCACCGCCACCACCCACATCAACGGGTGCACCGTGCGCGCCCGACCCGTCGCCGCCGCCAACACGACATAGCTGACGAAACCCGCACCGATGCCGTTGGTGATCGAGTACGTGAACGGCATGACGACCATCGTCAGGAACGCCGGCAACGCCATCGCCAGATCGCCGAAGTCGATGTCGGTGATCTGGCGGATCATCAGCGCACCGACGATCACCAACGCCGGCGCCGCCGCCTCGATCGGCACGATCTCGTACAGCGGCGTGAAGAACATCGCGATCAGGAACAGCACACCCGTGACGATGTTCGCCAGACCCGTGCGCGCACCCTCCGCGATACCCGCCGCCGACTCGACGTACACCGTGTTCGAGCTCGCCGAACCCACACCACCGGCGACCGCACCCACCGAGTCGACGAACAGCGCCCTGCCCGTGTTCGGCAGCGTGCCGTCCTTGCGCTCCAACTTGGCCTGCTTGCCCAGGCCCGTCATCGTGCCGATCGTGTCGAAGAAGTCCGTCAGCACGAGGCTGAACACCAACAGCGCCGCCGTGATCGCCGGCACCTGCAACCACGCGTCGAAACTGACGTTGCCCACCAGCGACAGGTCCGGGAGGCCGAACACGTTGTCCGGCAACGCCGGATAGCCGTAGTTCCAGCCCGTCGGGTTGTCGTCCGACAGCCTGCCCGCACCCGCCACGGTCTCGACGGCCAGCGCCAACAGCGTGCCGAACACGACGCCGACGAGGATGCCGCCCTTGACGCCGCGCGCGACGAGGATCGCCATCACGATCAACGTCACGACGAACACCACCGTCGGCCACGACGCGATCGACCCGTCGATGCCCAACTCCGACAGCACCCCGTCACCCGGGTTGACGAACCCGGCGTCGACGAGGCCGATGAGCGCGATGAACAGGCCGATACCGACCGCGATCGCCGCCTTCAACGGCGGCGGCACGGCCCGGAAGATGATCGTCCGCACCCCCGTGACCACCAGGATCAGGATCACGATGCCGTTGATCACCACGAGGCCCATGGCCGCGCCCCACGTCATCTGCGGGGCAATCGTGTACGCGACGAGGGCGTTGATACCGAGCCCCGCGGCCAGCGCGAACGGGAAGTTCGCCACCAGACCCATGAGGATCGTCAGCACGCCCGCCACGAGCGCCGTGACCGCCGCGACCTGCGGAACGCCGAGGATCGCGCCCGTCGCGTCGGTCTTCGCAGCCGGATCGTCCTCCGAGAAACTGCCGAGGATCAGCGGGTTGAGCACGATGATGTACGCCATCGCGACGAACGTGACGAGACCGCCGCGCATCTCACGGCCGATCGTGGAACCACGCTCGCTGATCTTGAAGAACCGGTCCAACGCTCCGCGGGGCGCGTCCCGGTTCTCCTCAGTGCTCTCCTGAGCCACTTCTACCTACCCATCTTCGCAACCAGCGGTAGCCTGTCCCACGTGGACGAGCCCGGCAACACCCCGCGCGTTACAGGGCGGTTTCGGCCTGTCCCCGCCCTGCCCAAATCGGTCGTCGGACTGTGGGCACCGGTCGCGGTGGGCACGACGGCATGGTGCGCCGCACTGCTCGTCCTGCTCATCGTCGGTACCGACAACACGTGGCTGTGGACGACCCTGGCCGGAGCGGGCCTCGGGGGCGTGGGCTTCGGCATCATTGCATGGCAGACGTCCGCATCCCGCCGAGGCTCACGCGGAGCCCAGCGCAACCTCTGACACCCGGGTCAGGGCGGTCTCAGGCCAGGAGCGTGTCCGGCGTCGGGTCGTCGAGGAGGGCCTCCACGTCGCGGCGGCGGGCCCACGCCCCGGCCGCCCACGCGAACGCGCGCGCGAGCCCCTCGGACGTGTCCGCCGCGTGCACGACGTGATCCGGGTCGCACCACCACGGCACCGGCGTCTCGGTGTCGCCCGCGGTGACGACCAGCTGCTCGTGGACGACGACCCCGCCGTCCGGCAGCGGCAGACCCAGCAGTGCGGCGACCTCGACGAGCGCGGGCAGGTCGGTCCACTCGGCGAACTCGCCGTCGGAATCGACGGTCGCCCCCGCCACCGACGTCGCGAGCGGCAGGTCGAGCACGTCCGCCAACGCCGCGGGGTCGGCAGGGGCATCTTCGTCGGAGTTGCCGCCGAGGGCGACGAGCCGGCCGGCCGGTAGCACGCCGAGCAGCCACGGGCCGTCGAGCACGGCCGCGTCGTCGGCGTCGGCGACCGTCCCGTCCAGCGCGCGCACCCGCTCGGGCGGGTCGAACGCCGAGCCGTGGGCGGTCGCTTCGGCCAGCACGCCGTGGGCGCGCAGCGTCACCGGCAGCGGCACATCGCGGGCCGGGTCGGCGAGCCGGTCGCACACGTCCGCCGCGTCGTCGGCGTCGGTGACGTCGGCGGCGGTCAGCTCGGTCCGCACGCCGACGGCGACCAGCACGCTCGGCGATATGTCGACATCCGGGACGGGGTCGAAGAGGCCCTCCAGGCCGCGCGCGCCGGGCATGCGCCAATCCCGCGGCGCGCGTCCGGCCAGCACGGCGTAGCGGGCCAGCCACCACGGCGTGTGCCCGCCGGGCAGCGTCAACGCGCGCCACGTCTCCGGCCGCCCGGCCAGCAGCCGCAGGGCCGCCGGCCACGCGTCGTCGGCGACCAGGTCGAGATCACGCACCGCCAGCACCGACGTGGGTTGGGTCTCTTCCCACCACGACTGCTCGTCGGGCAGGTCGTGGTCGGCGTCGGTGGGTTCGTCGTCGGTGACGAGGGCGAACGTGCCCACCACGCCGAGCGCCTCGAGCGCCGGCCCGCCGTGGCCGGCCGCGAACTCCGCGTCGAGGACGTCGAGCGGGCCGTCCGCTCCCAGTGCCTCGGGGTCGAACACGTCGAGCAGCGGCGCGTCGGGCAGGACCAGTTCGTCGGCGCGGCGCGGACCGGACCGGCCGGGCAGGGCCAGCGCACCCAGTCCGGCCGGGTCACCGCCCGCCGCGGCGAGCCGCAGAACCACCTCGACGAGCGGACGGACGTCCACCCCGGACTCGGCGTCGTCGACGCTGCGCTCGACGGCCTCGCGCATGGCGGGCGCGTCCAGCAGCTCCGCGGCGCCCGCGCGCACGGCGCCGAGCCGTGTCAGCAGCGGATGCGCCGCGTCGGGGTGCACGACGTGCAGGCCCACCACACCGGCGTCGACGAGCTCGTCGGCCTCGCCGAGGGTGTCGGCGTCGACGAGCAGCACGCCCCGCGGGCCGGGCACGGTGCGCCCGTCGACGAGCGGAACGGGCAGGGCGCCGAGTTCGGCCGTGTCGACGCGGTGGGACTCGACGCCGTCCAGCAGCGCGTCGTACACCCGCGTCCACCAGGTCGGATCGCGGTCGACGCCGGTCAGCACGTCGACGATCTCGGCGATGTCCATCGCCGCGGCGCCGACGGATTCGAGGGTGCGTGCGGCGTCGGGGCCGGAGTCGGCGGCGAGGCCGGGCACGACGTCGGCCAGCAGCGCGACGAGCGCCGGGGCCTCGACGGTCAGCACCCGGCACCGCCGGCCCGACAGTTCGGCACCGCCCGCGGCGGGCACCCAGTCCTGTTCGGACAGTGCGTCGACGACGAGCTCGCGCAGCTCAGCATCCACATCGGACAGTGGGAACCCGGCGGCGGGCACCACCGTCGTCCGATACTCCCGGGCGACGGTGCGCACGAGACCCGGGTACGCCCGCGCGGCAGCGGCCAGCGCCTCGCGCGTGCCCGCGCCCGCGAGCACGCGCCGCCGGGACGGTTCGACCGGCACGGCCGCGAGCAGCCGTGCGGGCAACGACAACCGTTCGTCCGTGGGGGTCGGGGTGTGCAGCACGTCCTCGGCCCGTGGCCGCGGGACCCCGTCGGCGTCGACGGGCACGGCCCACGTCGTCGCACCGTCGCGATGCACCGACCAGCGCGTCGTATCGTCCGGTGTGGACAGTTCGACCACGGAGCCGGCGTCGCGCCGCTCCCAGCGCCGCCCTTCGACGTCCACGCTCTCCAATGCCGGCAACGCCAGCAGCAGATCGGCGACCTCGGCGGTGATCGTGGCCAGCACCTCTCCGGCGTCGACCTCCAACGGCAGCCGCACCTCGGTGTCGAACCCGTCGGGCACCGGCGGTTCGCCCGCCTCGAGTTCCCAGGGCAGCCGCAGCACGGGCACGTCGTCGGCGCCCGCCGCGGCGCGGGTGCGCTCCTCGGAGAACGCCACGCCGCCGGTGCGGGACACGACGCGAGGGCCGACGGTGACGGCCAGCACCGCGGCGAAACCGACGCCGAACCGGCCGACGGTGCCCTCGGGTTTGGCCGACGCGCGCAACGAGGCCAACGCCGCGACGCCGGGCTCGTCGAGCGGACGTCCGGTGTTGGCGACGCGCAGTTCGCCGTCGACGATCCGCACCCGCACGCGGCCTGCCACGCCGGCGAGCGCGGCGGCGTCGGCGGCGTTCTGGGCGAGCTCGACGAACAACCGATCGCGGTAGCCGCCGACCCGCAGATCGCGTTCGGCGTTGGTGTCCTCGGTCAGCCGGGTCGGCGAATCCCGCCAGGCACGCAGCACCGCCTCCCGCAGGGCGGCGGTCTCGAACGCCCGGTCAGGCAGACCGCTCACCCACCCGCGGGCTCGGTGTCGAGCAGCGAGTCGTCGTAGACGAGTTCCGAGACCGGGAACGACGACGTGACCTCGACCTCCACCTCGGAGTGCGCGCCGCAGCCGTACTCGGCGTGCACGACGTGCCCGTCGGCGGGGGCGTACTCGTTGCCGCACACGCCGAACGCCGCGCGCAGCGAGCCGCCGAGCTGGACGTAGAAGCCGCACGTGCCGCAGGCGGCGGGGGCGCTGCGCGCCATGTCGGCCCGCGGGCCGAACTCGCCGCCCTTCCACCGCCGCGCGGACTCCTCACGGCCCTCGCGGGACAGCACGCGCAGCCGGCCGAGCCCGAGCTCGTGGGCGGTGTCGGTGGCCTCGGGGTCGTCGACGTCGAGGTAGGCGGGCACGAGCCGCGGGTCGCCGGGCTCCGGCGGGAACAGGTCGCCGACGCCGAGGTCGCCGGGCCGCACGCGGCGTTCCCACGGCACCCAGCTGGGCGCGACGAGCGCCTCGGGGCCGGGCCGCAGCACGACCTCGCTGACCGTGACCGGCGAGTCGGGCTCGGGGGACGCGATCGTCACCGACCAGCGCCAACCCCGATATCCCGCCACGAGGCGTCGAAGAGATGGGTGACCGCCGAGGCGTCCTCGTGCTCGACGCCGACGTGCGCACCGACGTGCTGTTCGCCCGCGTCGAGAACGGCGGCCTCTCGCGCGGGCTCCACCGCGTCGACCAGCTTCTGCCGGTTGGCACCTTCGTCGAGGGTGACTGGCAACGTCATAGGTACCCATTGTGCCGCACCGCCCGTCCCGCGATAGGGCCAGGCCGCGCGGCCGGTCGCAGACGCGTGCGCCGCGGATGTGCCAGGCTCACACCCGTGAAGCGCGCATGGACACTGCTCACCGTCTTCCCGGCCGCCGCGGCGCTGCTCGCGGCCTGCGGCGCCGGCACCCTCGACCAGGGGGAAGGTTCCGACTCCGACTCCGCTTCCGCGGTCGAACAGCTCCGCGTGCAGGTCGAGCAGGAGCTCCCGCACGACGTGACGGCGTTCACCCAGGGTCTCGAGTTCCTCGGCGACACCCTGTACGAGGGCACGGGCCTCAACGGCGAGTCGCGCATCACGGCCGGCCCTGCCGGTGCCGAGCCCGAGGTGCGCAAGGACCTGCCGGACGAGCTGTTCGGCGAGGGCATCACGGTCACCGAGTCACGGGTGTGGCAGCTCACGTGGACCAGCGGCATCGCCATCGAACGCGACCCCGACACGCTCGAGGAGCGGCGGCGCGTGTCCTACGACGGCGAGGGCTGGGGCCTGTGCGACCAGGGCGGCGACCGGGACGAGCGGCTCGTGATGAGCAACGGCTCGGCGACGCTGACGTTCCGCGACCCCGAGACGTTCGATGTGACCGGCTCGGTCGAGGTCACCGAGGACGGCGAGCCGCTCGACCAGCTCAACGAGCTCGAATGCGTCGGCGGCGTCGACGGCGACGTGTACGCCAACCTCTGGCACTCCGACGGCATCGTGCGGATCGACCCCGACAGCGGCCACGTCACGGCCAGGATCGACGCCTCCGGGCTGCTCACCGACGCCGAGGCCGCCGACGCCGACGTGCTCAACGGCATCGCCGCCTACCCCGATTCGGATCAGTTTTTGATCACCGGCAAGTTGTGGCCGAAGATGTTCCGGGTCACGTTCGTCCCGGCCTGAGGACGGACGTCACCCGAACGCGGCGGCGGCGAGTACGGCAGGATTGCGCACATGGGGAACAAGCGGGGCAAGCGCAGGTGGACACCCGAACCGGGTGCAGCCACACCGCCCGCGGACCGCACCCGGAAACAGGAGCCCCCGCCGCCCCCGCAAGCGCCCCAGCAGCCCGCTCAGCCTCCCCGCACACCCCCGCGCCAGCCTCCGTGGCAAGGACCGCCGCAACAAGGTCCGCCGCAGCAGGGTCCGCCGCAGCAGGGTCCGCCCGACCCGCCTCCGGTGACGGCCGACAACGCGCCGACCGGTGCCGTGCCGCAGCCCCCGCGCGGCGCCCGCCAGTACCCGCCCCGCCCGTGGGACCACGGCCCGGGGCAGCAGCCGAACCAGCGGCAGCGGCCCGATCACGGCGATTTCGGCGACTACTACGACACCGGCGGCTACCCGCCCGATCCGGCCAGGGCCGAACGCCCGACGGAACCGCAGCCGGAACCGGAGGGACAGGCCCGCGCCGAGCACGGCTTCGAGGGCACCCCGAAGGCCCCGCGCAAGCTGACCGTCACCCGCGTCGCCGCGTGGCGCGGCAAGGAGTTGTCGGGCAAGGCCGTCGGCGCGTTCCAACGCGCGACCAAGGCCGACGGGGCCGACAAGTCCGGACTGACGTCGCTGACGTACGCGGTGATGCTCAACTACGCCAGCGACGCGGCGATGGCCGTGGCGCTGGCCAACACGTTGTTCTTCGCCGCGACCAGCGGCGAGAGCCGCGGCAACGTCGCGCTGTACCTGCTGATCACCATCGCGCCGTTCGCACTCGTGGCCCCGGTGATCGGGCCCGCGTTGGACCGCATCCAACGCGGCCGCAGACTCGCGATGGCGGTGGCCTCGGCGGGTCAGCTGCTCATGTGCGTGCTGATGGCGCTGAACTTCGACAACTGGATCCTCTACCCGGCGGCGCTGGGCAAGATGGTGCTGTCCAAGTCGTTCATGGTCCTCAAGGCGGCCGTGACGCCACGGGTGCTGCCACCCGAGATCACGCTGTCGAAGACCAACGCGCGGCTCACCGTGTTCGGCCTCATCGCGGGCGGCGCGTTCGGCGCGGTCGCCGCCGGATTCAACTCGCTGTTCGGTTCCGCGGCGGCGCTGTGGTTCACCGCGATCATCTGCGGCGTCGGCGCCTACCAGGCGATGCGCATCCCGTCGTGGGTCGAGGTGACCGAGGGCGAGGTTCCCGCGTCGCTGACCGACCAGTCATCGGCGCCACAGGGCAGACCCGCCAAGCCCAAACGCACGCCGATGAGTCATCACACGACCATCGCGTTGTGGGGCAACGGCACGATCCGGGTGCTCACCGGGTTCCTGATGATGTTCGCGGCGTTCGCCGTGAAGGAACAGACCGAGGCCGGCGCCTACAGCCCGTTCATGCAGCTCGTGATGCTCGGCGTGATCGGCGGGGCGGCCGGTGCGGGCGGGTTCCTCGGCAACGCCATCGGCTCGCGGATGCAGTTCGGCAAACCGGACCAGGTGATCCTCGTCTGCGTGGCCTCGGCGTTGGCGTCGACGATCCTGGCCGCGCTGATCGCCGGTCTGGCGACGGCCGCGGTCGTCGGCCTGGTCGGCGCGACCGCGAGCGCACTGGCGAAGAACTCCCTGGACGCCGTCATCCAGCAGGACATGCCGGAGGAGTCGCGGGCCTCGGCGTTCGGCCGGTCGGAGACCGTGCTGCAGCTGGCCTGGGTGTCCGGCGGCGCCGTCGGGCTGCTGCTGCCGCCGACGTACTGGATCGGCTTCCTCACCGTCTCGGGAATGCTGGCGGTGGGCCTGGCCCAGACGTGGCTGGTGCGCGGTGGCAAGACGATGCTGCCCACGGTCGGCAAGGGCAAGATGGGCGGCACCCGCGGCAGGTCGGGCAAAACGGGCGGCCCCTCGGGCGGCGCGGGGACCAGCAACAAGGCCGGCTCTGCCGGCCCCGCGGCCGCCAGGTCGCCGCACGAGTCGTAATCTGAGACCTATGCGACGAGCTGTAGGAGTTGTCCTGGCGGGCGCCGCGTTGGCCTTGACCGGATGTTCGGAGCACCAGCCGGAGGTCACGTTCTACGCCGACGGCCAGAGCACGGCCGCCGCACCGATGGTCTACTGCGACGAGATCGTGTCCGACTGCCAGGACCAGGGTCCGCCGATCGACCTCGACGTGCGCCCCGGCCAGCCGGTGCAGATCTCGTTGCCGTCCGAGGCGGTCGACACCCCGTGGGTGATCATCGTCCAGTACTTCAACCCCGAGACCGGTGAGGAAACGCTCGAGCAGGAGGCGTTCACCGACGGCCAGCGTTACGCCTACACGGCGACGCCGCCCACCGACCAGGACCGCGTCGCCGTCGTCGAGATCCAGCAGATCGGCGCCGCCTACGCCGCCGACCAGGAGGGCACGCCGCTCGCCGACGAGGACGGCCAGCCGCAGCTCGTCGCCCGCGCCGTCTGGTCGCTGCAGAACTCGCAGAACTGACTTGCAGGCCGTGACCGACCTTGACGACGCGCTGGCCGTGGCCGCGCGACACGGGCTGCAGCTCGACCCCGCCACCGCACGTGTCGAGGAAGCCGGTCTGGACTACCGCGTCGTGCTGGCCGACGACAGCGCCCACACCCGGTGGGTCCTGCGCCTGCCGCGCCGGGACGACGTCTCCGAGGGCATCGACGAGGAGGCGCGGATCCTCGACGTCGTCGCGCCGCACCTGGCCGCCCGGGGCGTCGCCGTGCCCGACTGGCGCATCCGGTCCCGCGATCTCATCGCCTACCCGGCACTGCCCGGCGAGCCCGGACTGACGATCGACGCCGGCGAGCCGGAATGGCACATGGACCCCGCAGACCCCGGCTATGCCGACCGGCTCGGCAGGCTGCTCGCCACCGTGCACACGATCCCCACGGCCGACGCGACCGCGGGCGGGATGCCGGCCCGTACGCCCGACCAGGTCCGCCAGGCGTGGTCCGACGACATCGCCGCGGTGCTCGGCGCGTTTCCCGTCGCCGCCGCCCTGTCCGACTCGTGGCGGACGTGGCTCGACGACGACACCTGCTGGCCCGACCGCACCGTTCCGACCCACGGCGAGATCTACCCCGCGCATCTGCTGTTCGCCGAGGACGGCGCCATCACCGGGGTGCTCGACTGGACCACCGCGCGCGTCGACGACCCGGCACGCGACCTGGCCGCCCAGTACGGGGCCGCGGGCGAGGACATGCTGCAGCGGACGCTGGAGGCCTACGCCGACGCGGGCGGGCAGGTGCACGCGGGCCTGGCCGCGCAGGCGCGCCACCTGTGGGACGCCTCGCCGATCGGCTATGCCCTGTACGCGCTCACCACCGGCGAACAGCAGCACCTCGACGAGGCCGCCGCCATGCTGAACCCGACGGACTGACGGACCCGACACCTCGAACCCGGCAACGACGACGAACCCCGCACCGAGCGGGTGCCGGGGTTCGTCGTGTCCGGGTCTCTTACAGGCCTGCGCTCGTCAGGGATCCGCGCTGGTCAGGGATCGAGGTCGCGGGCGACGGCGCGCATAACCTCGGCGATGCGCTTGACCTTCTTGCGGTCCGGGTAGCGGCCCCTGCGCAGTTCGGGCTGCACGTTGCTCTCCAACAACTTGATCATGTCGTCGACGAGGCCGTGCAGCTCCTCGGCGGGTCGCCGGCGTGCCTCGGCGACCGACGGCGGCGGGTCGAGCAGACGCACCGACAGCGCCTGCGGACCCCGGCGGCCGTCGGCGACACCGAACTCCAGTCGCTGGCCGGATTTGAGGGACTCCACGCCCTCCGGCAACGCGGCCTTCCGAATGAAGACGTCCGCGCCACCGTCCTGGGTGACGAACCCGAACCCCTTGTCCGCGTCGTACCACTTGACCTTGCCGGTCGGCACTACCCTCACCGTTCCTTCGCTGCTCTGACAGCGGCCGGGGCTGCCCTGCCCCCGCCGCATGACGAACGCGCCCCAGGTCTGCGTACCCAGGACGCGCGTGCCGTCCAGCTTATCTCGCCACACACGGTGCATACCAGGACAGTGCAGCCTCTACGATGGCGTACATGGAGACCGCCACCCCGAACACGCCGAAGACCGACCACGGCAAGCCGCTGCTGATGCGACTGGGCGTCGGCCTTTTCGCGATCGGCATGGTCGCCGTGCTCGCCGTGTTCATCCTGTTCGCCGCGGGGATGGACGAACTGCCCGTGTGGCTGTCGGTCGCCGCCGTGGTCATCACGCCGTTGGGCCTCGCGTTGGGCCTGTACGCCCTGGTCCGCGAGCACCGCGGCAAGTAGACCGCCCGGCCCCGTTCGCCCGGCCCTGTTCAGCCGATCCAGCCTCGGAGCCAGTCCGCGAACTCGGTCAGCGAGTCCAGCACGATCTCGGCCCCGGCCTCGACGAGCTCCTCGCGCGAGCACGGTCCGCTGACGACGCCGACCGCCACGGCGCCCGCGGCCTGTGCGCCGCGCATGTCCCCGATGTGATCGCCGACATAGATCGACGCCCGGTGCTCGGTCAGCGCGGCCGCCTTGCCGGTGGACCACAGATCGCCCACGAGCGTGTCGACGGGCAGGTCGAGCGCCTTGACGTGCAGATCGGCGTTGGGGCCGTACTTGCCGGTGACGACGAGCGTGGTCGCACCCAGCTCGTGCACCACGTCCAGGGCCTCCCGCGCGCCCGGCAGCGCCACGGTCTGCGGGATGACGGTCTCCGGGTAGCTCGCGCGGAACTGGGTGATCAGGTCGGGAATACGGTCCTCGGGCGCCCCGAACCCACGAAGCGTGTGGTCGAGCGGCGGGCCGAGGTGCTCGGCGAAGTGCGCCCCGTCGAGCGGCAGATCGTTGTCCGCACCGAGTCGGTCCATCGCCGCGGCCATCCCGGGCCGCGGATCGATCAACGTCATGTCCAGGTCGAATCCCACGCAGGTCAGCACTCCCACCACGGTAATCCCCTCACGCCGCGAACGGCCCGAGGGCTCGGGGCCGGGCTTGCTCGGGGACGCGGTGCGGTCAGGCCGTCGACGGGCGTTTCAGACCCAGGAGCCCCTCGGCGGTCTCGCGCATCTCGACCTTGCGGACCTTGCCGGTGACCGTCATGGGGAACTCGTCGACGACGTGCACGTACCGCGGCACCTTGTAGTGGGCGAGCTTGCCGGAGCAGAACTCGCGCAACGCCTCCGCGGTCAGCGGCTCGGCGCCCTCACGCATCCGCACCCACGCCATCAGCTCCTCGCCGTACCGGTCGTCCGGCACACCGATCACCTGCGCGTCCAGGATGTCCGGATGCGTGTAGAGGAACTCCTCGATCTCCCGCGGGTAGATGTTCTCGCCGCCGCGGATCACCATGTCCTTGATGCGGCCCGTGATGTTGACGTAGCCCTCGTCGTCCATCACGCCGAGGTCGCCGGTGTGCATCCACCGCGCGGCGTCGATGGCCTCGGCGGTCTTGTCCGGTTCCTCCCAGTAACCCAGCATCACCGAGTACCCGCGGGTGCACAGCTCGCCCGGCTCACCGCGCGGCACGGTACGGCCCGTGGCCGGGTCGACGATCTTCACCTCCAGGTGCGGGCCCACCCTGCCCACAGTGGACACCCGGCGTTCGATCGAGTCGTCGGCCCGCGTCTGCGTCGACACCGGCGACGTCTCGGTCATGCCGTAGCAGATCGACACCTCCGTCATGCCCATCCGCTCGATCACCTGCTTCATCACCTCGACCGGACACGGAGATCCCGCCATGATCCCGGTGCGCAGGGTCGACAGGTCGTAGGAGTCGAACTCCGGCTCGGCCAGCTCGGCGATGAACATCGTCGGCACGCCGTACAGCGAGGTACACCGCTCGGCCTGGACCGCGTCGAGTGTCGACTTCGGGTCGAAGCCCGGCGCCGGGATGACCATGCATGCACCGTGCGTGGTGGCGGCCAGATTTCCCATCACCATGCCGAAGCAGTGGTAGAACGGCACCGGGATGCAGATCCGGTCGGCCTCGGTGTAATTGCACAGTTCGCCGACGGAGAAGCCGTTGTTGAGAATGTTGTGATGCGAGAGCGTCGCACCCTTCGGGAATCCCGTCGTGCCCGAGGTGTACTGGATGTTGATCGGGTCGTCGGCGCTCAGCTCGGCCGCCGCGGCGGCGAGCGCCGCCGCATCGGCCGGCGTCGCCGCCAGCTCCGTCCACTCGGCACCGCCGATGAACACGACGTCGGTCAGCGCCGAACAGCGCGGCCGGACCTCGGCGATCATCGCCGCGTAGTCGGAGGTCTTGAAACTCTCGGCCGACACGAGCAGGCGGATGCCCGCCTGGTTCAGCACGTACTCCAGCTCGTGCGACCGGTACGCCGGGTTGATGTTCACGAGGATGGCGCCGAGCTTCGCCGTCGCGTACTGCGTCAGCGTCCACTCCGGACAGTTCGGCGACCAGATGCCGACGCGGTCGCCCTTGCCGACGCCCTTGGCGAGCAGGCCCGACGCGAGCGCGTCGACGTCGGCCTGGAACTCCCGATACGTCCACCGGCGTCCGGACGGCAGGTCGACCAGCGCGTCGCGCTCGCCGTGCGCCGCGACGGTGCGGTCGAGGTTCGCCCCGATGGTGTCGCCGAGCAGCGGGACGTCGGACGTTCCGGATGCGTAGCTGGGAACTGCGGGCGAAGGCATGGTCACCCTCCTCGGGGCGTCGTCGTCGACGGGTCCGCCGGCCAGTCTAGGGACCCTGGCGGCCCGGGACCATGGCTCACTAGGGTGCCGACATGCGCCTGTACGTGGTCGACTCGTTCACCGACACCCCGTTCCGCGGCAATCCCGCCGCGGTCGTCCTGCTCGACGAGCCCGCCGACGAGACGTGGATGCAGTCGGTCGCCGCGGAGATGAAGCACGCCGAGACCGCCTTCGTGGTCACCACGCGGGAGCCGAAACCGCTGCGCTGGTTCACCCCGACGACCGAGGTGCCGCTGTGCGGGCACGCGACCCTCGCGACCGCGCACGTGCTCGGCGGGGAGCAGACGTTCACGACCGCGTCCGGGTCGCTGCAGTGCACGCCGTCCGAGGGCGGTATCGACATGCGGCTGCCCGTCGACCCGCCGACGCAGGTCGTGGACCCCGGCGATGTCGACATCTCGACCGCGCTGCCCGCGCTGCCGGTGGCGGAGCTGCGGCGCAGCGGCGGCGGGTTCCTGCTGGTCGTCACCGACGACCCGGCCACCGTGCGCACCTGCGAGCCGAACCTCGACGCCCTCGCCGCCCTGCCCGACGACTCGGTGATCGTCACCGCCGCCGGGGAGGCCGGCGGCGCGGTGGATTTCGTCAGCCGGATGTTCGCGCCGGCGATCGGTATCCCGGAGGACCCGGTGACGGGCGCGGCGCACTGCGTGCTCGCGCCGTACTGGTCGGAACGGCTGGGCCGCGGCGACCTCACCGGCTACCAGGCGTCGGCGCGCGGCGGCACCGTCCGCACGCGTCTCGACGGCGAGCACGTCGTGCTCACCGGCACCGCGGTCACCGTCGTCGAGGGCGAACTGCGGGCCTAGTTTCGAGCCGGTTCGTCCCCACCCCGACGTCCGGCCTTCCGACGAACGTCGGGGTGTTCGGCAGTGTTCACGTGCGCGTGGTGTGCCCGCCATCCGGACCTGCCTACGGTTCGCAGCGACCGGCACGACCGCCGAACCGGGGAGCCCGCCGATGCGACGTCTCGTCACCACACTCGTCACCGCCGTCCTCGCCGCGGGGCTCACGCCCGCCGCGCACGCCGGCCCACCGCCGGTGGAACTCCGCGTCGCCTCGTACAACATCCACGCGGGCATCGGCGCCGACGACGTCTTCGACGTCGACCGCACGGCGGCCGCGATCGCCGAGACCGGCGCGGATGTCGTGGCGTTGCAGGAGGTCGACAAGCACTGGGGCGAGCGCAGCGAGTACCGCTCGGTGATCGACGAACTCGCCGATCGACTCGACATGCACGCCCGGTTCGCCCCGATCTACTCGCACGAACCGGACGAGTCGGACCAGCCGCGGCGCGAGTACGGCACGGCCGTGCTGTCGCGGTTCCCGATCGCCGAGTTCACCAACCACGACCTCACCCGAATGTCCACACAGGACGGTGAGGAGGCGGAACCGGAGCCGATGCCCGGGTTCGCCGAGGTCGTCGTGCGGGCCCGCGGCGCGCTCGTGCACGTCTACTCGACGCACCTGGACTACCGCGGCGATCCCACCGTCCGCGAGATCCAGGTCGAGGAGACGCTCGACATCCTCGACGACGCAGGCCCCTCACGGGTGCTGCTGGGCGATTTCAACGCCGAACCCGCCGACCCCGAGTTGGCTCCGTTGTGGACAGGCCTGACCGATGCGTTCGGGGCGGCCGGCGAGGGCGACGGTGGGACGTACCCCGTCGACGTGCCCGAGAAGCGCATCGACTACGCCGCCGTGTCGGACACCATCGACGTCCGCCACGCGTACGTCCCCGACTCGGAACTGGCAACCACAGCCTCGGACCACCGCCCGGTGGTCGCCGACCTCACCGTCCCCCGCCGCTGAATGCTCCCGAGGGCCCTTTGGTCGCTCGGATCAAGCACTGCCGCGCGGAGCGCGTCCGTTTGGGTGGCGGTGGGAGACGGGTGGGAGCGACTAATGTTCCCCTCGCGGTCCGCTGCAGCGGTTCAGCGGACGGGCACGATCTCCCGGCCGAGCGGCACGAGCGCCACGGGGACGAGCTTGAAGTTGGCGATCCCGAGCGGGATGCCGATGATCGTGATGCACAGCAGGGCGCCGGTGACGAGGTGTCCGAGGGCGAGCCAGAAACCGGCGACGATCACCCACAGGATGTTGCCGATCAGCGAGGGCACGCCCGCGTCCCGGCGGTCGACCAACGTGCGGCCGAACGGCCACAGCGCGTACCCCGCGAGGCGGAACGAGGCGAGCCCGAACGGGATCGTCACGATCAGGATGCAGCACACGATTCCGGCGATCAGGTAGCCCAGCGCGAGCCAGAAGCCGGCGAGGACGAACCAGATCACGTTCAGCAGTAGCGTCACAAGACCAAGTCTCCCCACCCGACCCGCAACCCGCCATGAACCCCGAATGAGGACCCTTTCATCCCGCGGCCGAGTCGTGGTGCTCCCGAGGGCCCTTTGGTCGCGTTGAACGCGACCATGGGGCCTCGGGAGCTTTGAACGGGTCAGTCTTCGGGGGTGTAGGGGAGGCGGACGACCAGGCAGGGGCCGCCTGCGAAGAGGCCGGCGTCGATGCCGAGGACGCGGCCGCCCGCGTAGAGGTAGGGCTGTTCGATGTCGACGGGGTGGATGCCCAGCTGGTCGGCGATGACGCTGTGGCCGTGCACGATGCTCTCGCCGCCGAGCGTGTCGAGCAGTTCGGCGGCGGCCTCCTCGCCGTGCGGCCCGCGGAACGCGTACCGGGTCGTCATCCGCCGCCACACGTCCCACCAGCGGGCCAGGTCGTCTCCGGCCAGCACGTCGTGCACCGTCTCGTTGATCTTCTCGATCGACGATCCCCACTCGAGGTACTCGAGGGTGTCGGAGTGCATCAGCAGGTGGTCGTCGACGTGCGCGAGCAGCGGCCGGGTGCTGAGCCATTCGACGACCTCGTCGCTGAGCCCGTCGATGTCGCCCTGCTGCCCGCCGTTGATCTCCCAGCTGCGCGCGAAGCTGCGCGGGCCGAAGTCGGAGGGCACGTCGGTGTCGCCGAAGTGGTGCACCCCGAGCAGCAGGATCTCGTGATTGCCCAGCAGCGTCTCGACGTGGCCGCCCGCGTCGGCGGCCTGGCGTTGCAGTTCGCGCACCAACGTGATGGCGCCGATGCCGTCGGGCCCGCGGTCGACGAAATCGCCGAGGAACCACAGCGACGACGTGCCGCCGGACCAGTTGTCGGCGTCGTCGACGAGACCGTGTTCGCGCAGCTCGTCGACCAGGTCGTCCCGGTGCCCGTGCACATCACCGACAACGAAGGTGGATTCGGACATCACCCTTCGACTTTACGCTCCCGCCCCTGCAGCCGTGGACGGTCAGGCCGAACCGAACGGATCGGCCGTGCGACCCACCAGGTCGGCGATGGAGTCGACGGTCAGGGTCGGCTTGAACGGGTAGCGGTCGGCCGAATCACGGGTCGAGATGCCGGAGAGCACCAGCACCGTCTTCAGCCCGGCCTCGATGCCGGAGTGCACGTCGGTGTCCATCCGGTCGCCGATCATGATCGTGTTCTCCGAGTGCGCGCCGAGCGAGCGCAGCGCCGAGCGCATCATCAACGGGTTCGGCTTGCCCACGTAGTACGGCGACTTGCCGGTGGCGCGTTCGATGAGCGCGGCGATCGACCCGGTCGCCGGCAGCAGCCCCTCCCGGCTCGGGCCGGTCGGGTCCGGGTTGGTGGCGATGAACCGCGCGCCGCCCTCGATCAGGCGGATCGCGCGCGTGATGGCCGTGAAGCTGTAGGTGCGCGTCTCGCCGAGCACGACGTAGTCGGGGTCGGTCTCGGTGAGGATGTAGCCGGCCTCGTGCAGCGCCGTGGTCAGGCCCGCCTCGCCGATGACGAACGCCGACCCGCCCGGACGCTGGTCCTGCAGGAATTTCGCCGTGGCCAGCGCCGAGGTCCAGATCGCCGCCTCCGGCACGTCCAGACCGGTGTGCAGCAGCCGGGCCCGCAGGTCACGCGGGGTGTAGATCGAGTTGTTGGTCAGCACGAGGAAATCGGCCCCGGACGAGCGGAGCTCGGCGAGGAACTCGTCGGCGCCCGGCACGAGATGCTGCTCGTGCACCAGCACGCCGTCCATGTCGGTGAGGTACGTCCAGGGCGCGTTGGAGTCCGAAGTCATGCGCCTACCTTAGGTCTCCGCGGCGGGTGGCGGTGAGTCCGCGACCGGATGGATCGTGACCGCGGCGGCCTTGACCTCCAGCCGGACCGCCGTGCCCGGTTCGAGACCCAGTTCGGCGACGGAGGCGGGCGTCAGGTCGGCCGCCACGCCCGCCATCGCCCCGGTGCCACCCTCGGCGCGCAGCCGCACGACCGCCCCGTGGGGTTCGAGCGCGCCGACGCGCACGTCGACGACGTTGCGGGGACTGCCGGTGTGCGGCGTGCCGGCCGGATGCACCGCGACGGCGCCCGGCGAGAACACGGCGACGGCGGGCCGCCCCACCTCGCAGTCGGTCGCCGGCACCCCGGCCACCACCGTCCCGTCCGGTGTGCGCAGCCCGCCCGCCTCGGCGGTGCCGGCGACGAGGTTCAGACCGGCGATCCGCGCGGTGAACGCCGTCCGCGGCGCCGACAGGACCTCCTTCACCGGGCCCCGTTCGACGATGCGGCCCGCCGACAGGACGACGACGTCGTCGGCCAGCGCGAGCGCGTCGAGCGGATCGTGCGTCACCAGCACCGCCGACCGCGCACCACCGTCGGGACCGGCTCGCGGACCGTCTTCGGGCCCGGCGGTGCGGAGCACCCGCCGCAGCAGGCCGCGGATCGCGGGCGCGGAGTCGACGTCGAGCGCCGACAGCGGCTCGTCGAGCAACAGCAACCGCGGCCGCCCCGCCAGCACGGGCGATCGCGACCCGCTGCGCCTGGCCGCCGGACAGCTGCGCGGGACGGCGGTCCTCGAACTCGGCCGCGTCCACCTCCCTCAACCACTCGCGCGCGTGCGCGTGCGCGCGTGCGCGAGTAAGGGAGGTATCCCCCTGTGCCCGCCCCTGTGCCCGAGGCCCGAACGCGACGTTCTCCAGCACCGACAGGTGCGGGAACAGCAGCGGGTCCTGGGCGAGCAGGCCGACCCCGCGGTCGTGGGCGGGCACGTGCGTCGTCGGCACCCGGTTGAGCGTCCGGCCCCGCAGCGTGATCGCCCCGCGGTCGGGTGCGATCAGCCCGGCCAGGCAGCCCAGCAACGTCGACTTGCCGGAACCGTTCGGTCCGAGAACGGCCAGCACCCTGCCGTCGGGCACGGCGAAAGCCACGTCGAGCGCGAACCGGCCGCGGTTCACGGCGACGTCGACGTCGAGCCCGCCCGATCCGGCAGGCGGTTGCGGTGTCGGTCCGGTCGTCTGTTCGGTCATCGGTCGAACGCCTTCGGCCGGGCCACCGCGATCACGAGCACGGCGACGACGATCAACAGCAACGACAGCGCGACGGCGCTGTCGATGTCGGCCTCGGACTGGGCGTACACCTCCAGCGGCAGCGTCCGCGTGACGCCTTCCAGGCTGCCGGCGAACGTGATCGTCGCGCCGAACTCGCCGAGCGCGCGGGCGAAGCTCAGCACCGCGCCCGAGCCGAGCGCGGGCAGCAGCAACGGCACGGTGACGCGCCGGAACACGGTCCACGGGCGGGCGCCGAGGGTCGCGGCCACGAGCTCGTAGCGCTGACCGCCCGAGCGCAGCGCGCCCTCGAGGCTGACGACGAGGAACGGCATCGCGACGAACGTCTGCGCGATCACCACGGCCGTCGTCGTGAACGACACCCGCACCCCGGCGACGACATCCAGCAGGTAGCCGAGGAATCCGTTGCGTCCCAACAGGAACAGCAGCGCGAGTCCACCCACGACCGGCGGCAGCACCAGCGGTAGCAGCACCACGGCGCGCACGAGCCGCACCCCGCGGGTGCGCGCCCGCGCGAGCACGACGGCCAGCGGCACGCCCAGCACCACGCACAACACGGTCGAGACACAGGCGGTCAGCAACGACAGGCGCAGCGCGTTGAGCGCCGCGTCCGACGTCAGGAGTTCGGGCAGCCGGGCGTAGTCCGTGCGTGCGAGCAGTCCGACCACGGGAAGCACGACGAGCGCCAGCGCCAGACCCGCCGGGATCCACAGCACCCACGGCAACGCGGGATTGCCCGCCCGACCACGCAGGCCCGCCCGACCACGTGGCCGGGCCGCGACGTCACGGCGTGCCAAAACCGGCCTTCTCCAGCGCGGCGCGGCCCTGCTCGCCGAGCACCAGGTCGCGGAACTCGGTCGCCAGCTCGGGTTCGTCGGCGTAGGCCGAGACCGCGATCGGGTAGCGGTTCACCGCCTCGTCGGCCCCGGGGATCGGGACCTCCTCGACCGCGTCGCCCGCCGAACGCACGTCGGTGGCGTACACGAGGCCCGCGTCGGCCTCGCCGGTGACGACCTTGGCCAGCACGTCCTTGACGTCCTGTTCCTCGCTGGCCGGGCTCAACGACGTCCCGGACGCACGCGCGAGCGTCTCGGTCGCGTTGCCGCACGGCACCTGCGGCTGGCACACGACGAGCGTGACGTCGGGGCCCGCGAGGTCGGCGAAGCCGTCGATGTCCCGCGGGTTGCCGGCCGGTACGGCGATCGTGAGCCGATTCGTGGCGAACGTGCGGGCCGGGCCGTCCATGTCGTCGGCGACGTCGGCCATCGTGTCGGCATCGGCCGAGGCGAACACGTCGGCGGGGGCGCCCTCGGCGATCTGCCGGGCCAGCGCCGAGGAACCCGCGAGGTTGAGGCGCACGTCGACGTCCGGGTGCTCGCGTTCGAAGGTGTCCTTCAGCTCGCCGAACGACTCGGTCAGCGAGGCCGCGGCGAACACGTTCAGCGTCGTCCGGTCGGTCCCGCCCGGCGAGCACCCGCCCACGGCCATCAGGATCAGCGCGGCACCGGCCGCCGCTCCGCGCCGGGCCCACCGCTTCATCCCGAGGCTGTTCATCTGGAAGCTGCTGGTCATCGAGTGGCTCCGGGGGTCTCGACGATCACCTGCGTCGCCTTGACGACGGCCACGGCGAGCGCACCCGGCCGCAGGCCCAGTTCCTCGACCGCCTCGGTGCTCATCAGCGACACCACGCGGTGGGGGCCGCACTGCACCTCGACCTGCGCCATCACCGTGTCGGCCACGACGTTCGTCACGAGCCCGACGAAGCGGTTGCGCGCCGACCTACCCACCGCGGTCGGATCAGCCGACTCGGCGGTGCGTTCCTGCTGGGACGAGGCCACCGCCTGTCTGCGCGCGAACGCGGCGAGCTCGGCACCGTCGACGACCTTGCGGCCCGCCGAGTCCTCCCCCGAGTTCAACTGGCCGGAACGGACCCAGCGGCGGATCGTGTCGTCACTGACGCCCATCAACCGGGCGGCCTCCGAGAACCGAAACTGCGGCATGAATCGCACGCTAACTCCGCATCTGCGAAAAGACCAGATTGCGCTGCCGATTCGTTGCCGTCGTGATCTCACGTCCTGTCGGGGGTCGTGACTAGGCTGGACGATGATGGCGATCGAGCGCACGGAACAGGCGGGACCAACGGAGGCCACCGCACGTCCGGACACGGATCCGGCCCCGGCGGTGAGCCTCGGCATGCCGAGCGTGCCGGGAGCGCGTTCGGCGAGCACTCGGCCACGGCCCGACAGCCCGGCGCTGATCGACACGTTCGGCCGGGTCGCCACCGATCTGCGCGTGTCCCTGACCGACAAGTGCAATCTGCGCTGCAACTACTGCATGCCCGCCGAGGGCCTCGACTGGATGCCCGACACCGCGGTGCTGAGCGACGACGAGCTCGTGCGCCTCATGGACATCGCGGTGCGCCTGCTCGGCGTCACCGACATCCGACTCACCGGCGGCGAGCCGCTGCTGCGCCCCGGGCTCGAGGACCTCGTCGCCCGCATCACGGCGCTCGAACCGCGGCCGCGACTGTCGATGACGACCAACGGCATCGGCTTCGCCAAGCGCGCCCGGGCCTTCGCCGAAGCGGGCCTCGACCGCATCAACGTCTCCCTCGACTCGGTCGACCGCGAGACGTTCGAGCTCATCACCCGCCGCGACCGGCTGCGGCACGTCCTCGACGCCCTCGCCGCGGCCCGTGAGGCGGGGCTCGAGCCCGTGAAGATCAACGCGGTGCTGCTGCGCGAGGTCAACGAGCACCAGGCGACCGACCTGCTCCGGTTCGCCCTCGAGCACGGCTACCACCTGCGGTTCATCGAGCAGATGCCACTGGACGCCCAGCACGGCTGGGACCGCTCCACCATGATCACCGCGGGCGAGATCTTCGACCTGCTGTCGACGGAGTTCACGCTGACGCCGAGCCCCGCCGAGCGTGGCGGCGCGCCCGCCGAACGCTGGCTGGTCGACGGCGGCCCCGGCGAGGTCGGCATCATCCCGTCGGTCACCAGGCCGTTCTGCTCGGCGTGCGAGCGCACCCGGCTCACCGCCGACGGTGCGGTGCGCTCGTGCCTGTTCAGCTCCGACGAGACGGACCTGCGCATGCTGCTGCGCGGCGGGGCGAGCGACGAGGACATCGCCGGCACCTGGCGCGCCACGATGTGGGGCAAACTGGCCGGACACGAGATCAACGAGGCCGGTTTCGCACAGCCGCTCCGGCCGATGAGCTCCATCGGAGGCTGACGCGGTGCCTGTGGCAGCGACGACGGTGCGCGTGCGCTACTTCGCCTCCGCGCGCGCCGCCAGCGGCGTCGAGGCGGAGACCCTGGAACTGCCGGAGGGCGCCACGGTGGCCGACGCGGTCGCCGCGCTGCGCACCCGTCATCCCGGCGGACTGCCGCGCATCCTGGACGCCGCGAGCTTCCTCGTCGACGGTGTCGCCGTGCGGCACCGGGACCGGACCCTGCCCGCCGACGCGGAACTGGACGTCCTGCCGCCGTTCGCCGGCGGCTGAGACAGGTGACCGACGGTAGTTCCGCCACCCGGCGCCGCCGCCGATCGTCCTACCCGCCGCGGGGGTGTTACCGCTGGTTCGCCTCGCTGTCACACGGTCGACCGAAGCCCGAAACAACCGAGCATCCCGGGACGACGAGCGCGCCCGAACCGCCCGATTCGTCGGCTCCCAACAGGCCTGAGTGGCCATCACGAACGGTCCATTCGCGCCAAAATGACGTGACACAAGCCTCACGAAGAGTGAAAGATCTCGGAACGGATACGGCGTCGTAACAGATCACTGACCTGCGAAAACAGCGTGATCGCAAAAGGTTGCATGCCGTTACTGTGACCTAGGCCACGTGCTCAAAAATTTCCGATCATCCAACTCGTTACGTACCGTCGCTTCTCGGTTGGCCCCGAACCGACCACGAGCAACACAACACCGGGATTCCGACGCGCCTCGCCCAGTCCGCGGAATTCCGGACCCGACCCCGAGCGAAAGAACTTCCGGACTGGGACGACGAGGGAACGAGCCGAACCCGATCGGCACGTTGCCGGCCCGAGAGGGTCAGCCTGGCCGCTGCGGCCTGCCCTGCTCCACGTCAGGCGCGGAAGGCGAGACAGAGTCGAAATGGCTTATCGCGGCAAGCACCGTAAGTCCTCCTCCGCTTCCCGCACCCTCGCCCGCGTGGCCGTCGCCGGCCTCGCCGTGGGTGCCCCCCTGGCTCTGGCTGCGGCCCCCGCGCAGGCCCAGAGCGTGAACTGGGACGCGATCGCCGAGTGCGAGAGCAGCGGCGACTGGAGCATCAACACCGGTAACGGCTACTACGGCGGCCTGCAGTTCTCCCAGAGCACCTGGGAGGCCTACGGCGGCACGGGCAACCCGGCCGACGCCTCGCGCGAGCAGCAGATCGCCGTCGCCGAGCGCACCCTGGAGGGTCAGGGCATCGGCGCATGGCCGGTGTGCGGCGCCCAGGCGGGCTCGAGCGCCAGCTACTCCGGCAGCAACACCGGCGGCTCGGCCGAGCAGGCCCCCGTCGAGGAGGCGCCCGTCGAGGAGGCTCCGGTCGAGGAGCCCGCTCCGGCCCCGGCTCCGGCCGCGGTTGCGAAGGACAACCCGGACGGTGACTACGAGGTCAAGAAGGGCGACACGCTCAGCAAGATCGCCAACAAGAAGAACGTCGAGGGTGGCTTCAACGAGCTGCTCGAGCTCAACGACGGCTTCATCTCCAACGCCGACTTCATCGTTGTCGGCCAGAAGATCGCCACGCAGTGATCTGACGCCGACGGCGTATCCGCGAGGCGCGGATGCCGGCCGGGTGCTCGCACCCGGCCGGCACGTAGGGCCCCACCGTGTCCCCCGGACGGTGGGGCCCTACGCCTGTTTCAGACCTTAATGAGCACCGGTCCCGGTGCGAACGTCAGTGGGCGCACTCCCTCGGACGGATGACCCGGCCGCACCGATCGGCCCAGCGACTAGGGGCTGTTGACCCACTCGTCGGAGCCGTCGCCGAACCACTGGTGCTTCCACACCGGCAACCTGGCCTTGACCTCGTCGACCAGATCCGAGCACGTCGAGAACGCCTCGCCCCGGTGCTCGGCCGCCACCGCCACCGCCAGGGCCACGTCCCCGATCTCCAGGCGCCGATGCGGTGGCTGACCGCCACGGCCCGCACGCCGCTGCGGCGTTTCGCCACGTCCGCGACCACCTCCGCTAGCACCGTGCCCGCCGTCGGGTGTCCCTCGTAGTACAGGGACGTCACGGTCCTGCCGCCGTCGTGGTCGCGCACCACGCCGCCGAACGTCACGACGGCGCCGGCCGCGTCGTCGCCGACCAGCTCGGCGTGCTCGTCGACCGACAGCTGCTCCTCGGTGACGTCGGCCCGCAGGATCCGCACCCGCGGTCCCCCGGCCGCGGCTCCGCTCCCGGCCTCTGTTCCCGTTTCGGCGCGCACGTGGTCCCCTCCTCCGATCTGTTCGACGGCATGGTCGAGCACCTGCTCGAGCACGCCGAGTCCGTCCCGCACCCCGCCGGTCGAGCCCGGCAGGTTGACCACGAGCGTCCGGCCGGCCACGCCGGCGACGCCGCGGGAGAGCATCGCGGTCGGCACGACGTCGGACCCCGCCGCGCGGACGGCGTCCGCCAGCCCGGGGATCTCGCGGTCGAGCACACCGCGGGTCGCCTCGGGTGTGCGATCGGTGGGCGAGATGCCGGTGCCGCCGGTCGTGACGATCACGTCGACCTCGTCCGCCAGGCAGTCGCGCAGCGCCCCGGCCACCGGTTCTCCGTCGCCGACAACGAGCGGCGCAGGAGCGTCGTAACCCCGTTCGGCCAGCCACGACACGATTACCGGGCCGGTCCGGTCCTCGTACACGCCCGTCGATGCCCGGTTGGAGGCGACGACGACCCGCGCCGCGCGGCTCATCGCCCGGCCCCCGGTTCCGGCGAACCGGCCTCGGTCCCGCCGGGACGGCGCCAGGATCCGGTCTTGCCGCCGTCCTTGGTCTCGAGGCGGACGCCGTCGAGCGTCGCGGCCGGGTCGACCGCCTTGATCATGTCGTGCAGGGCGAGCCCGGCGACGGTGACGGCCGTCAGGGCCTCCATCTCGACGCCGGTCCGATCGCTCGTGCGCGCCAGGCCCTCGATGCGTACGGCCGCGTCCTCGAGTTCGAAGCTCACGTCGACCTTCGTCAACGCGATCTGGTGGCACAGCGGGATGAGCTCGGAGGTCTTCTTCGCCCCCATCACGCCGGCGATGCGGGCCGTGGTCAACGCATCGCCCTTCGGCAGGCCGCCGCTGGAGATCAGGCCCACGACCTCGGCCGTCGTACGCAGGCGCCCGCTCGCGACGGCGGTGCGGGCGGAGACGTCCTTGGCGGAGACGTCGACCATCCGGGCGCGCCCGGCGTCGTCGACGTGGCTGAGTTCACTCACACCCGAAAGGCTAGCTCAGCTCCGCTCCGCCACCGCCGCCGAGCGCACGGCCTCCGCGACCGCGGGCGCCACGGCGGCGTCGAACACGCTGGGCACGATGAACGACGCGTTCAGCCGGTCGTCGACGACGTCGGCCACGGCGTCGGCGGCGGCCAGCAACATCTCGTCGTCGATGTCGTGGGCCTGGGCGTCGAGCAGACCGCGGAACACGCCGGGGAAGGCGAGCACGTTGTTGATCTGGTTCGGGTAGTCGCTGCGGCCGGTGGCGACGACGGCCGCATGCTGCTGCGCCTCGATCGGGTCGATCTCCGGGTCGGGGTTGGCGAGCGCGAACACCACCGCGTCGTCGTTCATCGTCGCGACCTGCTCGCCGCCGAACAGGTTCGGCGCGGACACGCCGATGAACACGTCGGCGCCGACGAGCGCGTCGTGCAGTGTGCCGGTCCTGCCCTCGACGTTGGTGTTCTCGGCGACCCACTCCAGGTTGGGGTCCATACCCTCGCGTCCGGTGTGGACGATGCCGTCGATGTCGACGGCCACGACGTCGGCGGGGTTCTTCCGCAACAGGAGCCGGATGATCGCCGAACCGGCCGCGCCGACGCCGCTGACGACGACCCGGCAGTTCTCGATGTCCTTGCCGACCACGCGCAGGGCGTTGCGCAGCGCGGCGACGACGACGATCGCCGTGCCGTGCTGGTCGTCGTGGAACACGGGGATGTCGAGCTGCTCGCGCAGCCGCGCCTCGATCTCGAAGCACCGCGGCGCGGCGATGTCCTCGAGGTTGATGCCGGCGTACACGGGCGCGAGCGCCCGCACGATGCGGATGATCTCCTCGGTGTCCTGGGTGTCCAGGCACACCGGCCACGCGTCGACGCCGGCGAACTTCTTGAACAGCGCCGCCTTGCCCTCCATCACCGGAAGTGCCGCGCTGGGGCCGATGTTGCCGAGGCCGAGCACCGCCGAACCGTCGGTGACGACGGCGACGGTGTTGCGCTTGATCGTCAATCGGCGCGCGTCGTCGGGGTTGGCCGCGATCGCGTTGCACACGCGCGCGACGCCGGGCGTGTAGGCGCGGGACAGATCGTCCCGGTTGCGGAGTGCGACCTTGGGGCTGACCTCGAGCTTTCCGCCGAGGTGCATGAGGAACGTCCGGTCGGACACCTTGCGCACGGCGACGCCGGGCAGCGCGTTGAGCACGTTCGTGATGTCGTCGGCGTGGTCGGCCGAGGCGACGTTGGCCGTGATGTCGACGACGATGGCGTCGGCGTGCGACTCCACGACGTCGAACGCGGTCAGCACCCCGCCGGCCTTGCCGACCGCGGTCGTGAGGTCCCCGGCCGCGCTGGCCGACGGCGGGGCGTCGACGCGGACGGTGATCGAATATCCCGGACCGGGAACCGGCATGGCACTAACCCCCGTGAGGTCGCAACGGCAATCGACTACGCGACAACACTAGTCGCGTGGCCGTCGCCACCGACCCCCGACGGGGTGACTCGCCGGTAACTTCGCCCTGGTCAGGACCGGGACGGGCCGGGGGTCAGGGCCGCCGGTTGATCTCGGTCTGCGGGTGCTCGTAGGGCACGGCCTCGAGCGGGAAGGAGAGCTCGCCGTACGGGGACAGCGCGCCCTGGCGGTCAGCGGCCAGTTCGGTCACGGGGTGGTCGACATCGGGCCACTCCGGGTCGATCCGATGGTTGTTCTGCTCGCTGGCCTTGGCCACGTCGTCCTCCATCCATCCGCCGAACACCGGCGCCTCCGGCGATTCCAGCCGTTCCGATGTCCGTTTTGACTCGCCTACAGTGTGCCATCCGGCCGGCCGCGCTCGGCCGGAGGTGAATGAGCGTCACAGCGTGCGAGTCCGCCGACGCCTGCGGATATCCTGGTCACGATGCCCGCCCTCGCTCTCGCGGACTGGTTGCGCTCACTGTCCGACGAACGTCTGGCCTCGTTGCTGCGCGCGCGACGCGACCTGGCGACCCCGCCGCCGTCCGATTCCACGGTGCTGGCCACCCGCGCCGGCACCCCGGGATCGATCGCGCGGGCGTGCGAGCAACTGGACTCGGCGGCCCTGTCGACGTACGAGGCGCTGGTGGTCGCCGGCGCCGACACCGCCCCGGTGCCGCGCGCGGAGCTCGCGGGGCTGCTGGGTGACGAGCCCGCCCTGGACGCCCTGTTCGCACTGGCGTTGGCGTGGGACGAGCCGGACTCCGGCGCCCTCCAGGTGCCGCCCGGTGCGCGCGACGTGTTCGGGCCGTTCCCGGCAGGACTCGGCGAGTCGATGCCGACGTTGGCGGGCACCGACGTCGAGGCGCTCGACCTCGGCGACGACGAGCGCGCGCTGCTGCGCACCCTCGCCGCCGGCCCGCCGATCGGCCGCACCAAGGACGCCGCCGCCGACGTGCCGCTCGCCTCGGCGGAGACGCCGGTCCAGAAGCTGCTCGCCCGCGGACTGCTGATCCGCAGGGACCCGACCACGGTGGAGCTCCCGCGCGAACTCGGCCTCGCCGTGCGCGGCGGGACGATCCACCCGCCCGGCTCGCTCGGCGAACCCGACCTGCCGTTGCATCCGCACGAGCAGTCCACGGTGGACCGGACCGGTGCGGGCGAGGCGATGGAGCTGCTACGGCACACCGAGGCACTGCTGCGGGCGTGGTCGGACGCGCCGTCGCCGGTACTCAAGTCCGGCGGGCTCGGCGTCCGCGAGGTCAAACGGCTCGCCAAGGACATCGACGTGGACGAGCAGCGGTTGGCGATGCTGGCCGAGCTCGCCGTCGGCGCGGGACTCGTCGTCGCCACCGGCGACGCGACGCCCGAGTGGGTGCCGACCACGCTGACCGACTCGTGGCTCTCGTCGCCGCCTGCGATCCGGTGGATGACGCTGGCGCAGGCATGGCTGGACCTTCCGCGGCTGCCCGGCCTGTCCGGTCGGCGCGACGACAAGGACAAGGCGCTCGTGCCGTTGTCGGAGGAGTTGCGCAGGCCGAACGCGCCGATGCTGCGTCGCCGCGTGCTGTCGACGTTGTCCGACCTGCCCCGCGGCGCGGGCGTGAAGAGCGTCGAGGAGCTGGTCGCCAACCTCGCCTGGCATGCACCGCGGCGCGGCGGGCGGCTGCGCGACGACATCGTGCGCTGGACGATGTCGGAGGGCTCGGCGCTCGGCATGGTCGCACTCGGGGCGATCACGTCGGCGGCCGCGGCGCTGTTGACCGACGATCCGCACGGCGCGGCCAGCGCGATGGCCGACGCGATGCCCACGCCGGTCGAGGAGGTGCTGGTCCAGGCCGATCTGACCGTTGTCGCGCCCGGACCGCTGGAGGCCGATCTGGCCACCGAGATCACCACGGTCGCCGACGTCGAGTCCGCGGGGCACGCGACGGTCTACCGGGTGACGGAGGCGTCGGTGCGGCGCGCGCTCGACACCGGTCGCACCGCCGACGACCTGCACGAACTGTTCCGCTCCCGGTCGGCGACCCCGGTGCCGCAGGGGTTGACGTACCTGATCGACGACGTCGCACGGCGGCACGGACGGCTGCGGGGCGGTGCCGCGGCGGCGTTCCTGCGCTGCGACGACGAGGTGCTGATCGCCGAGGTGCTGGCCCATTCGGTCGCCGCGAACTACGAGCTGCGCAAGATCGCCCCGACCGTGCTGATCAGTCCGTTCCCGCTGGCCGAGCTGCTCGATGCGTTGCGGGCAGCCGGGTTCACGCCCGCCGCCGAGGGCCCCGACGGGCGGATCCTCGACCTGCGGCCCAGCGGACGTCGGGTGCCCGCGCAGCGCCGTCCCACGGCCGGTGCCACGTCGTACGCGCCGGCGCCGATCGGCGACGAGCAGGTGTCGGCGGTGCTGGCGCACATCAGGGCGGGCGATCGCGCGGCCACGACCCGCCGCGGCACGACCGTCCGCCTGCCCGCGGGCGGTGGTTCGGACACCTCGGCCACGATGGCGCTGCTGGCCCAGGCCACCCGCGAGCAGCGCGAGGTGTGGATCGGGTTCGTCGACTCGCACGGCACCGCGACCCAGCGGATCGTGCTGCCCGTCCGCGTCGGCGGCGGCATCCTCGAGGGTTCCGACAACGAGCGCTATCCCCTGCACCGCATCACGTCCGCAGCCCTCGTCGAGGCCTGAACGCGGTACCGGCTCATTTGCCGTGTGCCGCGTTTTGCCTGGTTGGCATGGTCTACCGAATCAGTCGGACATCGACAGCGAGATCGAGGCTTTCCACTCCCGATCCGATGTGAGCACCGGCCGGTCGAGGCGCTGCGCCAGCGCCAAGCACGCCCGATCTGCCAGAGACAGGCCGTGGCGTCGGGTACGCGGCCATAGTTCGGCGGTAGCCAGTGCGTCTTCCCTGCCGAACGGCGTGAGGACGAGTCGAGCACGGTGCTCACGCCGCACCCTCGCGTTCCTCGCGCGCAGCTTCGGCGCGGCGGTCGGCGATCAACTCGTCCACAGCCGACGACGTATCGCCGGTGGGGTTGGCCAGGGATCGGATGCGACGAAGGCGTGCTGCTCGGGTTTCGAGGACGAGTTCACCGCTCTTGTCGACGTGGACGTAGAGGGTATCGCCGGGCTTGATCCCAGCAGCCTCCCGCGCCCGCTTCGGAAGAGTCACGCGGCCTTGCTGGTTGACGCCTACCCTGCTGTTCAGCTCTTCAACCTGACGCTGTGACATATGGGCATCCTGACAGACACTAACGACATGACTGGGCCCCGTTTGGTGGTCCAGTGGTTATGAGAGTGCGGGTTGGTTGGTGATCCACTGCTCGCGGAAGGTGGTCGGGGGTTGGCCGCCGAGCGAG
>NZ_MKKE01000030.1 GCF_001942305.1 Saccharomonospora sp. CUA-673
AGTGTGATAAACGAAAACCGGAGGTCGAGGGATGATAAACGAAAACCGGAGGTCGAGGGATGACACTTCACCCGGCGGCAAAGCCACCCAACATCCCAGAGACCTGCCCGCCGGCGAGGCACCCCCACCCCCACATCAGCAACACAACGACGCGAACTACCAACACAGCGACGCAGCGTGTCAACACGCCCCCAAGGCGCCCCAGGGCGTCCCTACGGACCAGAACCGCCCCGATGCCACTCCCCATCCGGTAGCCCCGAGACGAACTCGGAACTGGGTGACCGGACAACCACGAACGCACCGTCAGCCGATGTCCGGGCCCCGATAACCCGGGGAATGCTCCCGCGGGAAAACGGCCAGGCAGAAACGGGCAGGGCAACAAACCCTGCAGCCCCGACGCCGGCCATCCACCCGGGAACGTCAACAAAGATGGCGGCAACGAACGGCGACGCGACCGCGAGCAACCCGCCGTAGAACAGCACGGCGGCGACAACCATCCACCGAGCCCGCATCCGCAAGCACCGCGAACACAGGGGCCATCCGGTGACCTCGGCGACCTTGACCTTCTTCGCGTAATCCCCGGCGTCCGAGGACATCGTCAGGACGTTGGCGGACCACCACCTGCTGCCCTCGAGCTTGACGGACGACTGGAGTTTGAAGTCGCGGTACCGCGCGGCCGGCTCGCCGTGCCGGGTGCAGTGCCTGGACACGTGTCCCGGCTGACCGACGAGTTCGGCCGGCAACGTGACAAGATCGGTCACCTGGATCACTCTCTACTCTGGCGTCCGTGAGGGGAACGGATCGGCGCCCGCAGGAGTCTACTCGGTGAGCGACCCGACAGCGGCGCCAGACGGAACGGAGGAGCATGAGCGGTTTCGATGCCGACGCCAAGGTCATCGGCGATTTCGGCGAGTCGTTGAATGCGCTGGCCGGCGACGCGGCCAAGGCGAGGGACTACGCCGAGGACCACGTGCAGGCGGGCCGGGGCGAATCCGGCATCTTCCAGACGATCGTCGGCGTCCTCGACGACGCCCGCGGGGCGCTGCGGAACAACTACGAACGGCTGCGCAAGCTGCAGGACTCGGCGGCCACCGAGGTCGACAAGGCCGCGATGCTCTACGACAGCGAGGACAAGGCCGAGGCCGAACGCATGGACAACACCTACCCCGAGGCAGGCGCGTGACATGAGCGACGCACCCTCAGCACAGCTGACCGAGCCGACCGCGTCGGACCCGATCCCGGATCTCGTCGAGAACGTCATCGGCGCGAGTCAGTACATCAGCGTGTCCTACTGGGTCGGCGAGGCGTTGGGCCTGATCACCGGGGTGAATCCGGGCGAATGGGCCGCCGAGAAGTTCGCCGGCGATTTCGAGACCGTGCAGAAGGCCGGCGTCGCCGTCGGGAACCTCGCCAAGTTCAACGAGGATTTCGCGGCCGAGATCCGCACCGGCCTCACCGCGGTGGGCGAGGGCTGGGCGGGCAACGCGCACGACGCGGCCGGGGAGTACTTCACCAAGGTCGCGGACACGATCGCCGGCCAGATCGACGTGTTGGACGGTTTGAGCAAGGACATCGAGACCGTCGCCGTCGGCATGTACGAGGCGGCCAAGGCCGTCAAGGGGTTCCTCGAACAGCTCCTGGACCTGGCGATCGCGATCGGTCTCGAGCTTGCGGCGGCCGCGGCGAGCAGCTGGACCGTCATCGGGCCGATCCTCGCCGGTGCCGCGGCGGCGGCGACCATCACGAAGGCCATCGGCGTCTGGGGCCAGGCGCTCACCGCCCACACCACGGCGTGGAACTCGTGCCAGGCCTTCGTCGGGATCGTCGCCGGGTATCTGGGAGCGTTGGACGACGCAGAATTGCAGGCCCTGCCGGAAAGCAACTACAACCATCCGGGCGTCGACTGAGATGTCCGGTCACGGCACAAGCGGAGTCAGCTGATGAGCACGCCCGAACCGGAACCCACTCTTGACGTCGCGCGCGGGGACGCAGCGATGTCGAAGCACCTCAGGAACACGCTGGGTGTGTTGCGCAGCAAGGTGGACGATCCACAGTTCAAGAGCCTCGTCGACGATGTCCTGTCCGGCCGGCGGAGCTTGCGCGACACGATGCGGCTGCCCGAGTTCTCCCGCGCCCTGGATCCGCTCGCGGCCCAGCGCGGAGACGTACCGCAACCTTTCCGACGAGGAGAAGGAGGAGCTGAGCCGGCAGGGCGAGGAAGGCCTCGAACAGCTCCGCGAGGACGCCGCCGCGTCGTCGTCGGACGACGACGACGATCCCGACGACGAGGACTTCAGCGACCGCTCCTGGCTGCAGTAGCCCGCGCTCGGCGACGCCCCACCCCGCCCACGAGGTGCCAACACGGCGACGCCAACTGCTGACACGGCGACGCGGGGTGCTGACACGGCGTGGGGTCAGTGGGTTTGCTCCAAGGGGGTCAGGGCTACGACCGGGATGACGCGGTCGGTCCTGTTCTCGTACTCGGCGAAGCCCGGGTAGAGCTCGGCCTGCTCGCGGTACTTCTCGGTGCGCTCCGGTTCGGGCAGGTCGACCGCTTCGACGTCCAGTTCGAGGTCGCCGACCTCGATCCTCGCGTGCGGTTGGGCGCGCAGGTTCCAGTACCACGCGGGGTTGGTGTCGGCGCCCGCCTTCGACGCGAACACCAGGTAGCGGTCGCCGTCGGCCAGGTACATCATCGGGTTCAGCCGCGGTTCGCCGCTGCGCGCGCCCACGGTGTGCAGCAACAACAGCGGCGCGCCCGCGAACTGCCCACCGACCTCGCCGTGGTTCGCGCGGAACTCCTCGATGATGCGCTGGTTGAACTCCGAGACGCTCGTCATGCTCACTGATCCTTCCGCTCGCGGGAGTGCGTTCCCCCACTCTCACGCAGCCCCGCCGATTCCGCGAACGCAGACCGCACAGCCCCGAGCACACCCTTATTGGTAATGGTTTTCAGTATCGTTTAGGGTGTGGGGTTGTGACCGACCCGCATCGAACTCCCGTCATCGTCGTCAGCGGCGTCAGCCCCGACGCCGACCGCGACGTCGCGCTGCGCCTGGCCGGCGGCGATCCGGCCACCGCGCTCGTCGCCCACAACCTGCGCCAGGTGTCGTCCGGCGTGGTGTTGCGCAGCGTCCTGCGCGGCACCGACGAGTCCACGGCGACCCTCGAACTCGCCCACGGCTGCGTCGCCTGCACCGTGCGGGAGGACCTCCTGCCACTGTTGCGCCGCCTCGCGGCCGACCCGGGCGCGAGCGGATCGTCCTGCAGCTCGACGAGGCCATGGACCCCGAGCACGTGTGCCTGGCCGTCCGGCACGTGGTGCTGGGCGAGACCACCGTGAGCGAGGACGTCGACATCGCGGCCGTCGTGGCGGCCGTGGACGCCCGCAGCTTTCTGCACGACGTCACCTGCGACGACACCATGTACGAGCGCGGTCTGCACGGTTCGCCGGACGACGAACGCACGATCGCCCACGTCGCGCTGGCACAGGCGGAGTTCGCCGACGTCGTGGTGTGCGCGGGCCGCCCGGACGACGCGTGGTCGGCGGCCAGGACGACGGCCGTCCTCGAGCGCACCGCCCCGTCCGCCCCGATCCTCGAACTGCCGGTGACCGACCTCGACGCACTGCTGGCCGCCGTGCCGGCCGACGCACGCCGCGGCGCCGGTGACGATCCGCACGGCGCGCTGCTGCGCGGCCAGCCGCCGCTGCACGCCGACTGCGGCATGACGATCACCGTGTTCACCGAACGCAGGCCGTTCCACCCGGAGCGCCTCCATGACGCCATCGACGTCCTCCTCGACGGAGTGTTGCGCGCCCGCGGGCGCGTGTGGATCGCGAGCCAGCCCGACGTCGCGTTGTGGCTCGAATCCGCGGGCGGCGGGCTGGGAGTCGGGCACCTCGGCCCGTGGCTCGACTCCCCCGACGCGCCCGACTGGAACGACGTGACACCCGAGCGCCGCACGCTCGCGTCGCTGCGCTGGGACCCGCTGTTCGGGGACCGCGATCAGGAGATCGTCGTGCTCTCGCACGACGCGGATCCGGACACCATCGAGGCCGCGCTGCGCGCCGCCCTACTCACCGACGCCGAGCTCGCGGCAGGGCGTGACGAGTGGGCGCGCTACCCGGATCCGTTCGGGGCGTGGCACGAGGAACCCTGCGACGACACCGAGCTCGAACTGTCCGACGTCGATTCCGTCCACAACGGACCCGGCGGACGCCCCCGATCCGACGACGGCTGACCCGCCGCCCCTACCCGTACGACAGTCGACCCGCGAATCCCGAAAGGACACCCGCCGCCATGGCCGTACCCAAGCGCAAGAAGTCGCGCGCCAACACGCGCGCCCGCCGCTCCCAGTGGAAGGCGAAGGCGCCGGACCTGGTGCCGATCGTCGTGCGCGGTGAGCGCAAGCTCGTTCCGCGCCGGCTCGTCGCCTACTACCACCGCCGCTACGGCGACGACTGAACGACCCACAAACGACATCCGACACAACGCGGGGGTGCGGTCACGGCGACCGCACCCCCGTCGTCGTCCCGGCGGTCAGCCCTGCCGCGCCTTGTAGCGCGGGTTCTTCTTGTTGATCACGAGTGTCTTGCCGTGCCTGCGCACGACCTGCGCGCCCGGCTTCTGCTTCAACGCACGCAGCGACCTGCGGACCTTCATCACCTGCTCCTTCGACGTCGGGTCCACTCAGTCTAATCGATAATGGTTTTCATTTGCAGCGGACCCGGGCCGTCGGCCCCATCGGCTAGGGTCGGCCCGTGCAGGACCCCGACGCGCGGACAGGACGCGGCAGCGCACGCTGCCATCACGGTGAGCTGCTGCAAGGCGTCTTCCGTGACGCCGAGGGCCGCCCGCGCCGCGCACTGGTGACGCTGCCCCTGCACCGCCACGTGCACGCGGAGTTCCGCGCCGACCCGGCCGGCCGCTGGACGGTCACGCCCGCCGACCGCAGCAAGGCCCTGCGCGCCGCCCGACTCACGGCCGGCGACGACCTACCCGGCGGACATCTGGTCCTGCGCGGCGACATTCCGGTCGGTGCCGGCATGGGCTCGTCCACGAGCGACACCGTCGCGGCCATCCGCGCCGTCGCCGCCTACCGCGGCACGACGCTCACCCCCGAGGTCGTCGCCGAACTGGCCGTTCGCGCCGAGGACGCGTGCGACCCGGTGATGTTCGGCCCGCGGCCACGGCTGTTCGCCCACCGCGACGCCGTGACACTCGAGGCGTTCGCGCCCCTGCCGCCGATGCGCGTCCTGGGCTGCGTCACCGGCGGCGGCGCGCCGGTCGACACGCTCGCGCTGCCCGAACCGGCGGCCGCCGACATCCCGGCGTTCGAGGAGTTGCGCGGCCGGCTGCGCCGCGCCCTGGTCGCAGCCGACGTCGCCGACGTGGGGCGGGTGTGCACGACCGGCGCCCGCCTCAACCAGTCGATCCTGCCGAAACCCGAACTGCCGACGCTGGAAGGAATCGCCGACGACACCGGCGCCGCGGGCGTGCAGGTCGCGCACAGCGGCAACGTCGCCGGCCTGATCTTCGGCGCCCGGCTCCCCGACGTCGCCGACCGGCTCCGCGCCGCGACCCGTCTCCTCGAGCGGCACGGCATTCCCGTCACGGCCGAGTTCCGGCCCGCACACGACGATCCCCGGCCGGGAGCGGAAACGCCCGACCGGGGATCGTGTCTGCTCGGCGCCCGGCGCCGATAACCGTGTTGCTTACTCGGTGACCTCGAAGGTCAGCGTGTCGGTGAACTCGCGGCCGTACGAGTCGGTCGCGGTCACCTCGGCGGTGTGCTCACCGACCTCGAGGTCGGCCGGCAGCTCGAAACGCCACAGGTGCATCGCCGAGTCGGCCGTGCTGCCACCGTGCACGAGCTGCTGCGAGACGGCGTACGGGTCGGAGTACTCCAGCCCGATCTTGCGCTCCTCGCCCTTCATCTCCTGCGTGCGCGTGGCCTTCTTCGCCGGCGCGCCGTCGATGCTGACGTCCACCTTGGACCCCGTGGCACCCATCCAGAAGTTGGTGGTCAACCACGTCGTGCCGGCCAGATCCTCGGAGCTGACGACGAGCGGCTCGTCCAACTCGGGGGCCTCACCCTGCGGGTTGTCGTTCCACTCCTCGCGCTCCTCGGCCCAGTCCCGGTAGGTGGGGCTGTTGATGCCGAGCTGCGTCTGCACCGAGTCGTCCTCACCGGTGACGGTGTAGCGCTCCTGGAAGTTGTTGCCGTTCACGTCGAGCGTGAGCAGACCCGGACGACCACCGTCGCGGCCGATCGCCGTCGGGTAGCCGTTCTCGGTGACCTCACCCGAGTACCAGTCACCCGAGATCGCACCGGCGGTGATGTGCGGGAACGGCAGCTTGTCGACACCCGCGACGTCCTGCCAGCCCTCGCTCGCGTCGCCTGCCTTCATGTTCTCGACCGTGTGGCTGTGGCCGGACACGGCGACGGCCTTGCGGCCCTTGAGCAGCTCGTACACCTGCTCGGCCTGGTCGACCTGGTGGATCGGGCTGGTCTGGTCGACCCAGTTGGTCAGGCCGATGTGGCTGGCCACGACGATGAGCTTGTTGCGGTCGACCTGCTCGAGGTCGCGCTCCAGCCACGCGAGCTGCTGGTCGTCGATGGCACCGTTGTACTGCGGGTTGCCGGCCGGGTCGTCGCAGCGCTCACCGAGGCCGGGCATGTTGTCCTCGCTCGGGCTGCACGGGTACTCGACCGTGTTCAGCGCGACGAAGTGCACGTTGCCGATGTCGTAGGAGTAGTACGTCGGCGCGAGCTCGGCACGGTAGGTGTCGAGCGAGTGGCCCGGCGTCTCGGCGTCGAAGTCGAGGTCGTGGTTGCCCGGGAGGAAACGCGCCGGACCGTTGGTCATCTGCGCGAGGTCCTTGACGTCGTCGAACAGCGACAGGTCGTCGCCGACGATGTCACCCACGAACAGCGAACCGCAGCTCGCGTAGTCGTCGCGCGCGGCCATGTCGGCGATCGCGCCCTTGCGCGCGTACTCGACCTCGGTGCGGTCGTAGGTCTGCAGGTCGCCCGCGATGATGCAGCTCTGCTCCGGGTTCGCGGTGTCGTCGCTCTCGATGAGCGGGAAGTTGACCGCGGACGGCAGCGGACCCGTCGGGGCGATGCCGCCGTACTTCAGATCGGGCGAACCCTCGGGCAGGTGGTTGTAGTGGAACTGCGGGACGTTGTACTCGTCGACCGGAACCTCGTAGCCCTCGGGCTGCGTGATGAACACGGTCATGTTGTCGAACGCGGGCAGCCGGTAGCGGCCCTCGCTGTCGGTGCGGACGATGTCGCGGCCGTTCGACACGACGACACCCTGCACGCCGGCTTCGCCGTCACTGGCCGAATCCTGGCTCTCGTCCAGGAACACCTTGCCGGTGAGGACGTTCGAGTCGGCCCGCTCGTCCGGCGTGCGGACGACCTCGACCTCGCCGCGGTAGACGTCCTCGTCAGTCTGCGCCTGCTGACCCTGCTGCTGGGCTGCCTGCTGCTGGGTCGCCTGCCGAACCTGCTGCTGCGCCTGCTCCTCGGCTCCGGCGGCAGGGGCGACGACCGCCGCGGACGTTGCGGCGAACGCCACGGCCGAACACGCCGCGACCACCGCCTTCACGGTTCTGCGCTCTCCCATGGGTTTGCTCTCCGATGACTCGGGGACCACGTGGCCGACCGGATGGCCGGCGACCTGTCACCCTTCCGGACAGACCTGAACGGACCCCGCATAAACGGCGAACAGGAAAGAAAGTGAAGACCGTTCGCTAGTAGGTTCGGGCCACGGAGCGCGCACCGAAGGCCCAACGTTCACCCAGCCGTCACCTCACGGTCGGACCGGGCAGCGCAGCGGTTTGCCCGACAGTGCGCGGTCGGCCTCCTCCGCCGCCAACCGCTGGAGTGCGGCGAGGGAACTGTCCGAGAAGAACGCCGCGTGCGGTGTCAACAGGACCTCGGAAAGCACGCGCAGCCGGGAGTCCGGCGCGAGCGGTTCCGGGTCGAACACGTCGAGCGCGGCACCGGCGACCTGTCCCGATTCGACGGCGTCGGCGAGGGCCTCCTGGTCGACGAGGCCTCCGCGGGAGGTGTTGACCAGGTAGGCACCCCTCCGCATCCGCTCGAAGGCAGCGGCGTCGAGCAGCTTGTCGGTCTCGGCCGTCAGCGGTGCATGCAACGAGACCGCATCGGCCGATCCGAGCAGTTCGTCCAACTCGGACAGTCGCACACCGTGCGCGGCGGCCGTCTCGGTGTCGGAGTAGGGGTCGTGCGCCAGCACGGTGAAGCCGAAGGGGGCCAGCCGCTTGGCGACTGCCAAGCCGATCTGCCCGAGCCCGACGAGGCCGATCGTGGTGCTCGCGAACCCGGGCAGCGACCCGAGGTCCCGGGGCGCGCACCAGCCGTCCCGGTGCACGATCCGGTCGAACCTCGACAACCTGCGTAGGAGCGTCAGCAGGCACGCCAGGGTGTGGTCGGCGACCGTGTCGACGCCGTAGTCGGGCACGTTCGCCACCGTGACCCCGAGTTCGGTCGCGGCTACGACGTCGACGTTGTCGTAGCCGATGCCGTACCGGATCACCGCCGCACCGTCGGCCATCGCGGACAGAACCGCGCGGGTCGTCGGTGCGAAGTTGACGAACGCGACGTCCGCACCGCGCACCGCGTCGACGGCTTCCTCCTCGGTCCGACACTGATGTACCGCGAACTCGGCGCCGTGTCGTTCGGCGACCGCCGCCTCATCGGCGACATCTCCGAAGGCATGATCGGTGACGACGACGCGTGTCATGCCGGAACCTCCTGTCCCCGCACACCGGACAGCAGGCCGCGTGCGGCGAGGTTGCCATACAGCGCGCGGATCCCGAAGGTCCAGTCCGGCGCGGCCTCGGCAGTGTTGACCTCGTTGACCAATGCCCCGAGCTTCGGGGACGAGATGCGCACGATGTCACCGACCTTGTGCGTGAAGCCCTGCCCCGGGACGCCACGGTCCTCGGTCGGCGCGAACATCGTTCCGGTCAACAGCACGAACCCGTCCGGGTAGCGGTGATGCGGGCCGTGCGCATGCTCGAGCAGGGCGCGGATGTCCCTGCTCATCTCCCTGACCGGGTTGACACCTCTGAGCGAGAACCCGTCGGGGCCCGTGATCTCGAGTTCGACGTCGATGCCCCGCGCGTCGTCGAGACCGAACTCGGCATCGAACAGGCGCAGGAACGGGCCGAGCGCGCACGATGCGTTGTTGTCCTTCGCCTCGGCGAGCAACAGTGCGCTGCGCCCCTCGAAGTCCCGAAGGTTGACGTCGTTGCCCAACGTGGCGGCGACCGGGGCGCCACGCGAATCGGCCACGACGGCCAGTTCGGGTTCGGGGTTGTTCCAGGTCGAGCGCTCCAGAACGCCGATCTGCGCACCGGTGCCGACGGCCGAGAGGACCGGTGCCTTGGTGAAGATCTCGGGGTCCGGACCGATTCCGACCTCGAGGTACTGCGACCACAGGCCTTCGGCGACCAACAGTTCCTTCGCCCGCGCGGCCTCCTCCGAGCCCGGGGCGACCTGCGAGATGTGGCCCGCGACCAACTCGCCGAGTTTGCCGCGGATCTCCTCGGCGCGATGCAGGTCGCCGGCCGCTCGTTCCTCGATGACCCGCTCGATCATGCTGCGGGCGAAGGTCACGCCCGCGGCCTTGAGCACCTGGAGGTCCACAGGTGCCAACAGGCGGGCACGGGTGTGGTCGCTGTCGAACGTCGCCTCCACTACGTCGGCGAGCGACCAGCTGCGCGATCCCCGCGCGGTGCGCACCACGTCGACGGCGTCCGGCCGGTCCAACAGGTCGGAGACCGTCGGTGCAACCTCGGTGAGGTCGACGAGCACATCCCCGCGCAGCGCCGCAACGCACGGCCCTCCGCTGCCGGGGTCGTGCACGCGTGCCACGAGGGTTGCCCTGTCGGCGTCGTGCGGGAGAACAGTACTGGCGTAGTCGGTGAGCTTCACGGGTGTGCCTTCCCTGCCGTGTCGATCCAGCAAATGTCAGTTTGTCATACAATTACTAGGTCGCACCAGGCGTGAATCTCCACTCCGAACCCGGCCGATGGCCCACGTATATCAGCCTTTCGTGCGGCAACCAGGGCACACACATCGTCATACAGTCGACGACGACCCATACAATCGTGCTATGAACCGTGCTATGAACCTCGATCACGGCGTCCGACGGCGGCTTCCGGAGACCCTCGCCGACACGCTTCAGGACGAGATCCTGCGGCTGCCCGTCGGCGAGCGACTGCCCACCGAGGCCGAACTCGCCGACCGGTTCGACGTGAGTCGCACGGTGGTCCGCGAGACCGCCCGCCTGCTGGTCCAGCGAGGACTCGTCACGGTGAAGCCGGGGCGCGGCATGGTCGTGTCGGAGTTCGACGGCCGCCTGATCGCGGACCAGTACTCCCTGCTGCTACGGCTCAGCGAGGGCAGCTTCGAGCAGCTGCTCGAGCTGCGGCTCGTGCTGGAGGTCGAGATGGCGGTCCTCGCGGCCGCCCGCCGGAAGGACGCCGACCTCGAAGCCATGCACGCGGAGAACGACCGACTCGCCGCGAACGCGGAGGTACGCGAGAAGTTCCTCGACGCGGACCTGGCGTTCCACGAGATCCTGGCCAGGGCCAGCGGAAACCCGTTCTTCTCGCTGATGATCAAGCCGATCAACGGTTTCCTGCGCGAGACATACTCGTCCGGACCCGCGTACCCGTCCGAGGCAACCGACACCGTGCGGGAGCACGCCGAGATCGCCGACGCGATCGCCGCAGGTGACCCGTCCCGGGCGCGGTTCGCCACGGAGAACCACCTGCGGCGGATCATGCGGCACGCCGACCGCCTGGCGCCCGACCGCAAGGTCGACGACCCCGCCTGAACCACCGGCCCTCAATGGGTTGCGGCCGATGCGCGCCCACGGCTAAAGTCCGATCATCATACAAATCGACGGATCCGGAGCGCCCCGGACGGCGTCAGCCGAAACCGCACGCACACCCGGATCCGCCGTCCATGAGAGCGGACACAGCACCATGCAGCATCACACCGACGTGATCACGTGCCGGAACTTCGTCGGCGGGGACTGGCGGGACACCGGCGGCGGCATGATCGATCGGCGGAATCCCGCCACCGGCGGTCCGGCCGCCACCGCACCCCGGTCCACGGCCCGTGACGTCGACGCGGCGGTGCGGTCCGCGGCCGAGGCGTTCGACAGCTGGCGCAAGGCCCTGCCCGCCGAACGCGCCCGTCACCTGCATCGACTGGCCGAGGTGTGTGCGACCCGCGTCGACGAGTTCGCTGCCTCGATCACCCGCGAGCAGGGCAAGCCACTGAACGAGGCCCGCGGCGAGGTCACCAAGTTCGTCGCCGCGCTGCACTACTACGCGGAGGAGGCCGAACGCGTCTTCGGCCGCACGATCCCCAACGACACGGCCGGTTTCCTCAGCATCGTGCAGAAGGAGCCGATCGGGCCGGTCGCCGGCATAGTGCCGTGGAACTACCCGATCGAGCTCGCCGGTTGGAAGCTCGCCGGTGCGACCGCCGCAGGCTGCACGATCGTGCTGAAGCCGTCCGAGTACACCCCGGGCTCGGCGCAGCTGCTGTCCGAGTGCGTCGCCGAGGCGATGCCCGCGGGCGTCGTCAACATCGTGTACGGCGACGGCGAGACCGGACAGGCACTGGCCGAACATCCGGACGTCGCGAAGATCGCGTTCACCGGCTCGATGCGCACCGGACAGGCCATCTACCGGTCCGTCAGCGGGATCACCGGACTGTCGCTCGAACTCGGCGGCAGCTGCCCGATGGTCGTCACAGACCGGGCCGACGTCGACGCCGCGATCGCGGGCGCCACCCGGCGATCCTTCCGCAACGCCGGGCAGATCTGCATCGCGATCAACCGGATCTACGTCCAGGACGGGGTGTACGACGAGTTCGTCGCGGGGCTAGCCAAGCGGCCGACGCGCTCACTGTTGCCGACGGGCTCGCCCAGCCGGACGCCGACGTCGCGCGATGACGATGCCCGAGACGTATCGGCGCACCCTCGACCACATCGCCGACGCCCGCGCGCAGGGGGCGCGAGTCGTCGCGGGTGGCGAACCGCCGCGGCCGGACTCGGCGGGATTGTTCCTCCGCCCGACCGTCGTCGCCGACGCGCCGGACGAGGCACTGGTCATGCACGAGGAGACGTTCGGCCCGCTGGTCGGGGTCGCCCGGTTCGCCGACCTCGGCGACGCCATCACGCGGGCCAACACCGCACCCGGCGGCCTGGCCGCCTACGCCTACACCACCGACACGACGGAGACGTTCACGCTCGCCGGCGACCTCGACTTCGGCAACGTCGCGGTGAACAACGTCGACGCCGGAATCATCAACGCGCCCTACGGGGGCCGCCGCGAAAGCGGCTTCGGCTCCGAACACGGTCCCGAAGGACTCGAGAACTACCTGCAGCTCAAGCACATCCGGCTTCGCCACAACGCGCAATGAGGCGCGAAAGGACGGTCGAACCATGCTGATAGGCATCGATCTGGGCACATCGTCGTGCAAGGTCATCGCCGTATCCGAATCGGGTGAGGTGGTCGCCAAGCACTCCCGGGACTACCCGGTGCACAACCTCCGTCCGGGATGGGCGGAACAGGATCCCGCCGACTGGTGGCGTGCCACCGACGAGGCGATCGCCGCGGTGACCGCCTCGCTGCCGCAACAAGGGCAGGAGGTCGCGGGCATAGGCCTTTGTGGACAAATGCACGGCCTGACCGCCCTGGACTCCGACGGCGAGCCGCTGCGGACGGCGATTCTGTGGAACGACCAGCGCGCCGCGGAGCAGTGCGATCGGATCACCGAGCGCGCCGGTGGGCTCGACGAGCTCATCCGCATGACCCGCAACCGGATGCTTCCCGGCTTCACCGCACCGAAGATCATCTGGTTCCGGGAGAACGAACCCGAACTCTTCGCGCGGATGGCGCATGTACTCAACCCGAAGGACTACCTGCGCCTGAAGATGACGGGAAACCACGTCACGGACGTCTCGGACGCTCCGGCACGGGACTGTTCGACGTGGCGCGGCGCGCCTGGTCGGACGAACTGCTCGCGCTGCTGGACATCGATCGCGCCCTGCTGCCGGACGCGGTGGAATCCATCGACGCGACCGGCGCCCTCCTCCCGGAACTGGCGCGGCGCTGGAACGTCCCCGAAGGCATCCAGGTCTACGGAGGTGGCGGTGACGCCGTCATCCAGACCACGGCGATGGGGCTCATCGACCCCGGACCGGTGGGCTTCACCATCGGGACCGCGGGCATCGTCGCGGGTGGAGCGGCCAGCTGCCCACACATCCCGAGCGGCAGGGTTCAGGTCTCCTGCGGCAACGGACCGGGCCGATGGCACGTCATGGGTGTATCGCTCAGCGCGGGTGGCGCGTTCCAGTGGCTGCGCGACGCACTGGCCCCGGTGGCGACCGCGGACCCCGTGTCGTTCGAGAAGCTCGTCGCCCTGGCCAAGGACATCCGGCCGGGTGCCGAGGGAGTGCTGTTCCTGCCGTACCTGCTCGGCGAACGATCCCCCAACCTGGCGCCCGAGGCGTCGGCGAGTTGGGTCGGCCTCACCCCGATGCATCACCTCGGGCATCTCGCCCGCAGCGTGCTGGAAGGGGTCCTGCTGAACATGCGCGAGATCCTCGAGGTCTGCCGGCAGGCGGGCCTGGAGTGCGACCGCGTCGTCGCCTCCGGCGGCGCCACGAGCGAGACACTGTGGTTGCAGATGCTCGCCGATGTCCTCGGCAGGGAGACCGTCACCGTCACCGGTGCGACCGAGGGCGGGGCATACGGTGCCGCGTTGGCAACCGGCGTCGCGTCGGCTATTGGAGCAGCCTGGACGAGGCCGTGTCAGGCGTCCGCGTGGAGCGCACGTTCGTCCCGAACGAGGAGGCCACCCGCACCTACGACACCGTCTTCGCCCGGCACCGCGCACTGTACGACGGACTCCGGCCGCTCTACGCCACCGCGGAGGCGTGATGGCGCGGTCGTACAAGGCGGCGGTCTTCGACCTCGACGGCACCCTGGTCGATAGTGCACCGGACATCGCCAGGTCGCTGAACGTCGCGTTGGCGCGGCAGTCGCTCCCGCCGGTGACGGCCGACCAGGTGCGCGGTCTGCTCGGTGGGGGCGCGCGGGAACTGGTCGCCGCCGTGCTCGCGCTCGTCGACGGCTCGGCATCGGTCCTGGACCGAGCAGGCGTCGAGGAGGCGGTCGTCGATCGGACGCTGGCCGAATACACCGCGGCCTACACCGTTGATCCGGCCGCCGAGACCACGGTGTTCCGCGACGCGCTCGACGCACTCGCGGCACTGCGCGCCGAGGGCGTCGCCATAGGCGTGTGCACCAACAAGCGGTCCGGGCTGGCGCATCGGGTATTGGAGGGCACCGGACTCGGCGCGCTCGTCGACACCGTCGTCGGTATCGACGAGGTGCCGGCCGGCAAACCCGACCCGGGACATCTGCAGGCCGCGCTCGACCGACTGTCGGTGTCGCCCGCGGATGCGCTGTACGTCGGCGACACGGCCATCGACGAAGAGGCCGCACGACGCACGGGCGTGGACTACGTACACGTCGCATGGGGCCAGCACGGTGTCGGCGACGCAGTCATCGAGCAGTTCGACGAACTGCTCCACCGAACCTGACACCCCGACGGAGACGGGAAACTCATGGAACCACGCACATCCCAGGACGTCGCCAAGGTGGTCTCGGGCACCGCCGCCATCGACGCCTACGTGGCCGACGGAATGACCCTCGGCCTCGGTTCCGGCACCACCTCGCACTGGTTCGTGCGCAAGTTGGGCGAGGCCGTCGCCGACGGTCTGAACGTCGTCGGCGTGCCGACATCCACCTCGACGAGGGATCTGGCGCTCGAGGTGGGTGTCCCACTCACGACGTTGGCCGAGGTCGAACGACTCGACCTGACCGTCGACGGAGCGGACGAGATCGACCACGACGGCGCGATGATCAAGGGCGGCGGTGCGTGCCTGTTGTGGGAGCGGATCGTCGCGGATGCCTCCGACCGGATGGTCGCCGTCGTCGACGAGTCCAAAGTGGTCGACACGCTGGGTGCGTTCCCGCTGCCCATCGAGGTCGTTCCGTTCTCATGGGAATCGACGCGAAGGTCGGTCGCCCGGCTGCTCGACAAGCTCGGCTACCAGAGTCCGGAGCTGCCGCTTCGCATGCGCGGCGACGAGCCGGTGGTGACCGACAGCGGCAACTACATCATCGACGCGCACCTGCAGAAGATCCTCGACCCCGTCGCGTTGGACGGGCAGCTCAACTGGATCCCGGGAGTGGTGGAGAACGGCCTGTTCACCGGGATCGCCGACGAGATGGTGATCGGCTTCTCGTCCGGCGAGCACGAGATTCGTGATGTCAGTACCGCACCGTCGGCGCGCCCGTCGACGACCAACAGGGAGGCGAAATGACGAACCCGTACACCCTCGAGGGCAGGACCGCGCTGGTCACCGGTGGCGCGCAAGGAATCGGCGCGGCGATCGCGAAGGGGCTCGGCGAAGCGGGCGCGCGCGTGTTCGTGTGTGACCGCAACGCCGAGGTCGGCGAGGCCACAGCGAAGGAACTGGGGGCGGAGTTCGTCGCCGCCGACGTGACCGACTCGGCGAGCATCGACGCCGCCGTCGAGCAGGTCGTGGCCACCGCCGGCTCGATCGACGTCGCGGTCAACAACGCGGGCATCGTGCACAACCATCCGAGCGAGGACCTGACCGACGAGGACTGGCGCCGGGTGATGTCGGTGAACCTCGACGGGGTGTTCTACTCGTGCCGCGCCGAGGCCAAGCGCATGTTGGCGCAGGGATCCGGCAGCATCATCAACACCGGCAGCATGAGCGGACACATCGCGAACCGCCCGCAGCCGCAGTCGGCGTACAACGCGGCGAAGGCGGCCGTCGTCCACCTGACCAAATCGCTTGCCGGGGAGTGGTCCGCACGCGGTGTCCGAGTCAATTCCGTATCGCCGGGCTATGTGGGCACCGAGTTGACCAAGCGGGGGATGAACAATGAGGAATGGCGTGCGGCGTGGATCGACGGCACGCCGATGGGCCGCGTGGCCGAACCACGTGAGATTGCCCCGGCCGTGACCTTCCTGGCCTCGGACGCCAGCAGTTTCTGCACCGGAACCGACCTCGTCGTCGACGGCGGCTACACCGTCTGGTGAACCGTCTTCCCCGAGCGTGCGCTTCGGCCGCCTGATCCCTTTTCAACGGAGCTTGTGTCACGCGCATCGGCAACCGGTGCGCGGCGGTTTCGCGCGCTCTTTTCCGACCTGAAGGAGCCTCGATGGGGAGTGTTCTCTTTTCCGAGACCATGGGCACGGCACTGCTCGTGCTGCTGGGGTGTGGTGTCGGCGCGAACGTCAGCCTTGCGACGACGAAGGGGTACGGCGGCGGCTGGCTGCTGATCAACTTCGGGTGGGGTCTGGCCGTGTTCGCCGGTGTGTACGCCGCGGCGCACTCCGGCGGCCACCTCAACCCCGCCGTGACCGCCGGCATCTGGATCGCCGGCAACGACTTCGCTCCGGGCATCGCGGCGACACCGTGGCACGCGGCGGTGTACGTCACCGGACAACTGCTGGGCGCAATGCTCGGGGCCGTGCTGGTGTATCTGGCGTACAAGAAGCACTTCGACGCCGAGACGGACCAGGCGACGACGTTGGGGGTGTTCGCCACCGGTCCCGCATTGCGCACACCGAACTGGAACGTGGTCACCGAAGCCATCGCGACGTTCGTCCTCGTGTACGTGGTGCTCGTGTTCGGCAACACCCCGACGGGCCTCGGTCCGCTGGCGGTGGCGTTGTTGGTCGTCGGGATCGGCGCGTCGCTGGGCGGCCCCACGGGTTACGCGATCAACCCGGCCCGTGATCTCGGCCCGCGCATCGTGTACGCACTGCTGCCGATGGGGCGTCGCCGGGGCGCGGACTGGTCGTACAGCTGGATTCCGATCGTCGGACCGCTGATCGGCGGAGCGATGGCCGGGCTCCTGTTCCACGTGACGCCCGCAGTGGCCTGACGTCGGAAATGCCGTCACCTCACAGTCGGAAGGTCTTGCGGTAGGCGCCGGGTGTGACGCCGACGGTTGCGCCGAACTGGGCGCGGAAGTTGCTCGTGGTGGGAAATCCCGCCTGGGCGGCGATCCGGTCGACGGTGTGGTCGGTGGTCTCCAGCAGCTCCTGTGCATGCCGGATGCGCACGCCGGCCAGCCACTGGACGGGGCTCTGGCCCACCTCGGCGGTGAACCGCCGCGTCAACGTGCGCACGCTCATGTCCGCCGCGCGCGCGATGTCGGTGAGCGTGAGGTTGCGGTGCGCGTTCTCCTCGATCCACGCGAGGACGTGCTCCAATGTGGCCGTCTGATACATCGGACGGTTGCGCAGGATGTAGCGCGCCTGCCCGCCGCTGCGGTGCAACGGGACGACGGCGAGCCGTGCCGCGTCGGCGGCCACCGCCGTCCCGTAGTCCTGCCGGACGATGTGCAGACACAGGTCCAAACCGGACGCCGCGCCGGCCGACGTGAGGATCGAACCGTTGTCGGTGAACAGGACGTCGGCGTCCACACGCACGGCCGGGTATCGGCGGGCGAGGTGGTCCGCGGCCAACCAGTGCGTCGTCGCGTCCTTGCCGTCCAGCAGGCCCGCCTCGGCGAGCGTGAACGCGCCGACACAGATCGACGCCACCCGGGTGCCACGCTGCACGGCACCGCGCAGGGCGTCCAGGACGGGCTCGGGCGTCGGCACCGACGGATCGTTCCGCCCGGGCACGACGACCACGTCCGCGCGGTCGAGCACGTCCAGACCGTCGTCGACGGCCAGTCGCAGCGGACCCGCCTCGACCTCACGGTCGTCGCCGGCGACCACGACGCGGTATCCGGGACGGTCGTCCGGGAGCCGCACGCGCGTGAACATCTCGATCGCGGTGGCCATATCGAAGGCGATCGCATCCGGCAGTGCCAGCACGGCGACGGTGTGCATCACCCGAGCATAGCCCGCCGAACAGGCCCGACCAGCCGGTGGCCGGATTCAGGCGGAAGCTGACTTGTGAGCCACTGGGACGTCGGCCGTACGGGCGGAAGCATGGGCCCCGGCAGCCATCCGGCTGCCGGAGAACACGGAAGGAACCCATGCCACAGCCACGCGCACAGTTCGTGCTCTACGACGGATTCGACCCGCTCGACGTCGTCGGCCCCTACGAGGTCCTCGCGGCCGGCCGCGCCGCCATGGGAGGTGGTCCGGACCTCGAACTGGTGACGGCGGAAGGCCCGCGCACGGTGCAGCCCGGCACGCCGGGTCTGGCGCTCACGGCCACCGGCACCCTCGACCCGAGCGCGGCCGGATACGTCGTCGTCCCCGGCGCCGCCGGCCCCGCCGAGCCCACACCGGACGGCGGCGACAGCATCCCAGAACTGTTGGCGAGATTCGCCAACGGCGACGCCGCCCCCCTGCTGAGGGAGGCCTTCGACAACCCCGACATCACCGTGGTCGGGGTGTGCGGCGGATCGCTCGCCATGGCCATGGTGGGCCTGCTGGCCGCCCGCAACGCCGCCACGCACGTGCTCGGGCGCGACGCCCTGGCCGCCACGGGCGCCAACACCGTGCGGGCACGCGTGGTCGACGACGGCGACCTGATCTCCTCCGGCGGCGTCACGTCCGGCCTGGACCTGGGGCTGTACCTGCTCGAACGCGACTTCGGACCCCGGGTGGCACTCGCCGTCGAAGAGCTCTTCGAGCACGAACGGCGCGGCGTCACCTGGCGCGCCACCGGTCGCGCGCCGCTGACCGCGGGCGGGCCCGCATGACCGGTTTCCTGCTGTCGGTGCACGTTCTCGCCGCGATCCTGACGATCGGCCCCGTGGCCATCGCGGCGAGCATGTTCCCCCGCGCCGTACGGGCCGCCGCGGATACCCGCGACAATGCCGGCGTCGCGCCCGTCCTGCACCGCATCACGCGGGTGTACGCCGTGGTTGGCGTGGCCGTTCCGGTCTTCGGTGTCGCCACCGGGGCCTCGCTCGGCGTGCTGACCGACGCATGGCTCATCGTGTCGATGACGCTCACCGCCGCGGCCGCGGCCGTCCTGCTGGCTCTGATCCTGCCGGGACAGCGCGCCGCGATCACGGCCGTCGAGCGGGCATCCCCAGTGGACCGGACCAGTCGGCGGCTGGCGATGCACACCGGGATGTTCAACCTGCTCTGGGCGGTGGTGGTCGTGCTGATGATCTACCGGCCGGGCTCGACCACGGGAGCCGGAGCGTGAACCGGCCGCTGCGCGTCGTCGCCGCCGTCGAGCTCGCGACGCTCGTGGTCCTGGTGGCGAACCTGATGACGGTGCACCACCCGGCCGTCTCCGGGATCGCCGGTCCGCTGCACGGCCTCGCCTACACGGCCACCGTCATCGCCGCACTGCTCGTGATGGACGGACGGCACCGCGTCTGGCTCCTCGCGCTCGTGCCGGGCGTCGGCGGCCTGCTCGCGGTGAAAGCGCTGGAACAGCAGGGAAAGGAGGCCGGCCTGGGGTGACGTCGTGGCCGTACGCCTCTGTTAACGTCTCCGCGATCCGCGTGTCACGTAGACCAATTTTTGCTGGCATATGGACAAACGCCGGTCAAGATCGTGACAATGAGACATTTCACACAACGACGGCGCAACAAACGGGACAAATCTGCCGCTGATCACGGTAGATTTCGCCCACCGAATCGGGAGGTGTGCGATGTCACAGGTCGGCAGTGAGCCGGCGACCGCGGTCAACGAGGCCGACGCGGGCGCGAATCGACGACGGTGGGTGGGACTGGGTCTCGGTCCCGTACTCGCGGCGCTGCTGTACGTCATGCTGCCGGACACGTTGTCGGCGGACGGCAAGGCGGCGGCCGCGATCGCGGTCGTGATGGCGACCTGGTGGGTCACCGAGGCGATTCCCCTGGCGGCGACAGCCCTGCTGCCGCTGGTGTTGTTCCCGCTGTTCGGCGTCGCGGAGATCAGTGACGTCACGGCGCCCTACGCCAGCGACATCATCTTCCTGTTCATGGGCGGGTTCATGCTGGGCCTGGCGATGCAGCGGTGGAATCTGCACAAGCGGTTCGCGCTACGCACGGTGCTGCTCGTGGGCACGAGTCCGGTCCGACTGATCGCGGGCTTCATGATCGCGACGGCGTTCCTGAGCATGTGGGTCAGCAACACGGCCACCGCGGTGATGATGCTGCCGGTCGGTGTCTCGGTGCTCGGCCTGGTGCTGCAACTGGGCAACGGCAAGGGCGATCCGAACTTCGCCACCGCGCTGATGCTCGGCATCGCCTATGCGGCGTCGATCGGTTCGCTGAGCACGATCATCGGCACGCCGCCGAACGCCGTCCTCGTCGGCTATCTGAGCGAGCAGGGCATCAACATCGGCTTCGGCCAGTGGATGCTGTTCGGTCTGCCGGTCGCGGTCGTGTTCCTGTTCATCACCTGGTTCTTGCTGTCCAAGGTGGTGTATCGCCCGAAGCTGACGGAACTTCCCGGCGGCAAGGAACTGATCCGCGAGCAGCTCGACGAGATGGGCCCGATGTCGCGCGGCGAGAAGAACGCGCTCGGCGTGTTCATCGGTGCGGCGCTGGCGTGGATCGTGCTGCCGCTGCTGGCGGACGAGCAGATCATGGGCGGCGCGGCGATCACGTGGCTCGAGTACGCCTCGGACAGCGTGGTGGCCATGACGGTCGCGGTCGTACTGTTCATCCTGCCGGTCCGGCGGGGTGTGCGGACGATGGACTGGGACACCGCCAAGCAGCTGCCGTGGGGCATCCTGCTGCTGTTCGGTGGCGGTCTGGCGTTGTCGAAGCAGTTCGAGGACACCGGGTTCGCGGCGTGGCTGGGTGACCAGGTGACGAACCTCGAGGTGCTGCCGACGTTGCTGTTCGTCGCCGCCGCGGTGGTGATCGTCCTGTTCATGACGGAGCTGACGAGCAACACGGCGATGGCCAGCATCTTCGTCCCGATCCTCGGCGCCGTGGCGCTGGGACTCGGGATGGATCCGATGCTGTTGATCGTGCCGGCGGCCATGGCCGCGACGTGCGCGTTCATGCTGCCGGTGGCCACTCCGCCGAACGCGATCGTCTTCGGCTCCGGCTACGTCACGATCGGCCAGATGATCAAGGGCGGTGTCTGGCTGAACGTCGTGGCCATCGTGCTGGTCACGCTGGCGACCTACACGCTGGGCGGCTGGATCCTCGGCATCAGCCTGTAACCCTGCGACGGGAGCCCACGGGTGCGCTCCGGTTTCCACACCGGAGCGGCACCCGTTCTTTCCGAGTTTCGCTGAGCCGCGGGCCATCCCCTTGCGACGACCGACACCGCCTCGCGGACGCGCTGCAGCTTTATCCCAACTTTTTGGTTTCCCGGACCTCTTCAATGCGCAGCGCCACCCCGAGAGCGAAGAAGCTGGGCGCCCACTCTCCAACAAAAATTCCCCACCGGTCCGCGCGAGCGGTTGACTCTTCCGCATTCAGAGACGCAGCCCAGCTGGCGACACTCAACCCGATAGAAACGACCCCGGCTGTGAACATGTGCTCCGACTTGATCCTTTTCTGGCGCAGCATGGTCAGCATTACGTCCTCCTCAGTCACATGGAACCGTTCAATTCGACACACCCGCCGGGCTTTCCGTAGCCTACGGACACACACCCGGAAATCGGGCATACAACGCGATTCTGGTCACCCACCGCGCGCATCACTTCTGCCTGCACCGGCGCGGACAGCGGCCCCAGAGCGCCACAACAGGACGCCAAGTGCGACCATCCCGACACCCAGCAGGAAATGCAGCCAGTTATCGGCAGTATTCAGCGGAACAAAGTTTGCGGCGCTTTCCATGTCGACAACGAGGCCGTAGGCCCACAGGGCCAAATAGATGACTCCCCCGCCCACGAGGAAGACCCTGGAGCTGCGATCGGACCGCGCAAGCACGAACCCGACGACCCCGAACAGCAGATGCACTATGTTGTGCAGAACTGAGACATGAAATATCCCCAGCAGCATTGCCGTGGATTCATGTCCCGCAAACGTCATCCCGCCGTACTCGGTGGTAATACCAGGGACGAATCCAAGGATTCCAACCAGCAGGAACACACCCGCGACCACCGTCGCTGCCAAGCGGACCGGATGTCCAGAAAGTCCAGACATGGCTCCTGTCCTTTCCATAATCGACCCTTCGACGAAACTCTTCTTGAACCTCGAACCCGCCGGTCATGAGCTTTCCGATTCTGATGAATCTCTGACTTCATCCGGTGGCCCCGGCCGCCGTAGAGCGCTTGGCTACCCATACGCGCCCGTCATCACACGCCTCCGCACCGCCGACTGACCATCCGCTCGAGACACCGACCTGCCGGGGCTCGCATGGCAAGATCCTCCTGCTCGGCGACCTCGGAGTTCGGCGTTGCCGGCAGTGGTCGCAACGCTGACAGACTTCCGAGCGTGAACGACCACCCATGCGCGACAGGACAACACGACCACGCAGAACACTCGCTGCGACGCGATTTGCGGACGGCGCGGTGCGGCGTGCAGGTCTCGCGGCGGAGGCGAAGGCCCTGACCGGATTTCGGGGCCGGGGTCGGGACTTTCCCGGATGTGTGCGTCCCGGCGGGGGCCGCATGGTGTGCGCATGTTGATGCCAACGTTGTCGGTGACGGCGATCGGCGTGCTGGTGGCCGTTGCCGCGTTGCTGTTCGGGCGCTCGGCGCCCGGCCGCGCATTCGTGCTGGGCGTGGCGGGCGCTGGGTCGGTTTCGGGCTCGGCGCCGTTGCGGGTGTGGTCGTGGATGTCGTTGCCGGTACCGGTTGGTGGCTGGCGCTGCTCGGTCACGCCGCGGCGGCCGCCGTCGCGGCGGGAGCAACGTTCGCCCGCCGCTGGCAGCCCCTGACGCGCACCGAAACCAACCGGGGATCGGCGCGCGGCACCTGACGCAGGCACCAGCGCGCAACCACCAACACGGCGACGTGGATTGCCAACACGGCGACGCAGAACGCTGACACGGCGACGCGGGGTGCTGACACGGCGGTGCGGGCTGGTTCGTGCCCGAGGGGATGGGCCGGCAGGGCGAGGAGCAAGCACCCTGGGGGCCTGGGGGCTGGGCCCCCAGACTCGATCGGCGAAACGCAAAAGGCCCGTGCCCTCCGCGGGCACGGGCCTCCGATGCGTGGAGGTTAGGGGACCTTACTCGAACATAAAAGACCAGGTCAGAGCACTAGAAGAGCTCCGCGAGAAGCTTCCCAGCCTCGATACACCCGAGCCAACCTTGATCAAGCGCGACCGCCCTCGCCGCGCCCGGCAACTCCGTGCCGATCAGGTCGAGCAGTTGATCGCTGACTACCGGTCCGGCGCGACGGTGTACGAGCTCGGTGACCGGTTCGGCATCGAACGGCGAACGGTCAGCAATATCCTCCACCGGCACGGCGTACCGATGCGCCGCCGCGGCCTCTCGCCCGAGCAGGTCGACGACGCCATCCACCTCTACAAGCTCGGTTGGTCGCTGGCGCGAGTCGGCGACCACTTCGGGGTCAACCACACCACGGTGCTGAACAAGCTGCGTGAACGCGGCATCCCTACGCGAGACAGTCACGGACGTCCGCGCGTCGAAGCAGGTGATCTTCGATGACCCGGCCCGCAGCTATGTCAGTTCGATCAGGTTCGGACGCGACCACCGTCGTTAAAGCTGTCACCGTGATCATGGGCGTCGTCGTCGGCCTCACCTTCCTATTCGGCTTCGGCAACGTCCTCAACCTCGCGCTCCGTCTTGACGTGTCCATCTGGGTGGCTCCACTCGTCGCACCTGCTGTCGATCTCTCGATCCTCGGGCTTCTACTCGGCAGTCGGCACTTGGCCCTGGCGGGCGCGACGCGAGCGCAACTGCGGCCAGCCCGCCGACTGCTGATCTTCGCCAGCGTGGTGACCCTGGCATTGAACGTGGCTGATCCGCTCGTAGCCGGCGAGTATGGCAAGGCTGCGTTCGACGCCGTAGGCCCGTTGCTGCTGATCGGCTGGGCGGAGGTCGGCCCGGATCTGCTGAGGGCGCTGACCACTGCAAGCCAGCCGGCCGAAGAAGCACCCGACGATGTGAAACTGGTGCAGGCGCCGGTCGCCGACGAGCCGACTGCTACCAGCCAGGCGGCTCCGGAATCGGCCAGGGACGAGACGAAGCCCGCCGATGCTTCGGCGGGCAAACAGAACAGTCGGCCAGCGTCCAGGATGGTTGATGACGATCTGCTTGAGCGGGCGAGGGAGGAGGACGCGCGCCACTGGGATGCGCATCGGCGACCGATCTCCGCGGACACGCTTCGGAAGAAGCTCCGTATCGGCGCCGCCCGCTCCAGGTTGCTCGTGGAGATCATCCGAGCCGATTCGCAAGGACGGTCAGCTCAAGATGAGGTGCTCGCCAAGGCGGAAGTGTGACGGCGGATGGCGGGCCGCCTCGCAGCACTCTGGTTGCATCTCTTCGTGATTGCTGGGGACTCGTGTCGAGCACGCAATCATTCGGCGTCGTCAGTAGTGGAGGAGTTGAGGGGCTCGACGGCCGCTGGGCCAGGGTGGGCGACAGTGCTGATCGTGGGATTTTCGTATGTGAAATCCAACTGATCGTATTCGCGGCGATAGTCGCTAGGAAGCTCGTTGTCGCCGATGATTACCTGAAGTCGATCTTGCGCTGCATCAACTTGAGTCACTATGCGGCGGTAGAGAGCTGCTGCTAGGTCGTCGCTGTTGTTGAGCGACGTGCGAGGACTGTCGATCAGGAGAAATGCCGGGTAGGCAGTGTCTCGGCGACGTAGTGCGACCGACATCAATGTCAGCCAGTACGCCAACTGCGTCGCAGTGCGGACGCCGCCAGCGGGGCTGAACTTCGTGTAGATCTCATCGTTGAGCATCGGCAGGTAGCTCGTGCGATTAATTGTTGCGCGCTCAACGCTAGGAACCCCAATGGCAGCCATCGTTTCTGCGAATTCAGCGTCCAGCTCGTCAAGTATCTCAGTCTTGCGTTCTGCCAACTGTCGCTCAGCCAGTTCCAGGGCTGTACGTAGCCGTTGCACTTCGTTCCTGAGCTGGTCGGCGGCAAGTTTCAGGTCGTCGGCACGGTCCCATTGGAAGAGCACACGATCAAGAGCCTCTTGCTGGCTACGGGCTTCGGCTAGTTTTTGGGACGCGTCACTGTAAGCCTGGAGCTGGGGCGTGATCCGGTCACGAGTTCGCTCATCTAGCTTTGCACTGAGCTGGTCCACGAGCGCATGGCGGTGCTCCGCCGCTCGCTGCGCCTCGACGAGCTGCTCCGCACTGCCCGTAAGTTGCTCTTCCAGTTCGGCGAGTTGATCGTTTAGTTGGCGCTGCTCATAGCTTTCCTCAGCAGCCGAAGTCCGGTCTGCCGGAACTGGGTCGGGTTGCAGGCAAAGCCGACAGTGGTCAGTCGGTACATCCCGATGGTGAACGTCTTGCATACAGCGAGGACAGACCATGAACTCGAAGTCGGCAAGACGTTCACCGGCGTCATGCAGTCGTCGTAGTCGGTCAAGGTCTTGCATGACCCGGCGGCGCTCTGTGCCGTAGTCGACTTGCTGCTGTGCAAGAACGATTGCGGTCTGGCGGGCTGTCGCCAGGCTGCGCTCGGCCTCGCCGAGTAGGTCGCGAAGAGTCTGGGTTTCGCGGTCGACAACTGGGTCAACGGCTTGCCGAAGAGTGTCAAGCTCAGCTGCAGCCGCGGCCTCCGCCTCGGCGGCCTGCGCGTGTGCGGCGACCGCTTCATCCCGGCTTGCCGTGTTGCTGTCATGCAAGAACTGGAGCACAACCTCATGGTCATGGACTGCTGTGTCCAGCTCACCGTTGCGCACGGCAAGATCAGAACGAGTCTGGAGAATGTCAGAGTCTGTCAGCCCGAACAGCAGCTCGAAGACAGTTTTCCTCTTCGGCTCCCGGTAAGGGGACTGACTAGATGCGATGTCCCGATTTATCTCGGCTTGGCGGACATACATGAACATGAAAATGTCCGCGAACGTGATGCGATTTCCAGCTTTGGTAGTGTTTGCAGTTCGTGCGGCAGCCCGCATTTCGGTGGGCAGGCCAAGTGCGCCGAGCAGCAACGTGTTCAGCGATGGTTCGCGATCCTTGACGAAATGATCCGGCAATCGCTCTCGGGTGATGCGGTCGACCACGCGAATAGTGTTCTTCTTCGTGGGATCGAGGCTGCGTGTGAGCGTCAAGCGCTCATCGCCCAGCGTGAGCTGGACCGTGACATCCCGAACGTTGTTGACAGCGACAGGAGCTAGCTCGCCGTTACCGCCAATCCCGTACTTGATCAGTTCGAAGAGCGTGCTCTTGCCGACGCCGACCGGTCCAGCGAGCACTGTAAGAGCCAAGGGGAACTGATAGGTCACCGTTCCCTCGGTGGTGTCCAGGGAAACGGCGTCGAGCCGGAATCGTGTTGTCATCGAATGACCTGCCGTTGGGGACGGTCCATCACTTCTGGCAGGTGACGGTAGATGAGGTCTTTCAATGCGGCGCCGGTGAGACCACCGGTTGCCTGCGCGACGGCATGGCAACGGTCATTGATCTCTTGCCATGGCTCTGTTTGAGCCATGCTTTCGGCGAGCTTGCGACCGGTGGGCGTTGGCGTGAGGGCGACGCTGCCTTGTCTGCCTGTGACATAGCGAAGTAGGCCACGTCCGACCAGAGCGCCGATAACTGGGTAGTAGCGGTCGTCCCAGGGGCCGTACTTGTACCGAGTCATCGGTGCCTCGACATCGGTTGCGTCGACGTCCTGCGGGATGTGCAACCGCTCGTCCTCGGCATTCAGGTTGTCCAGGACTCGCGGTGCGAGCGCTGGGTAGCGTACGAGGAAATCCAGCTTCGCGAGCTTGGTGAGGCCATCGAGTTTGCGGGCGTGTCCTTGGCTTCCAGCGACGGCTGTCACCAGAAGGAGGACTCGCATCTGGTGGTATGCGAGATCGTCTCGCAGTGCTTCAAGGACTCCGGCGTGGCTTGGCGATGTCATGGTTTCGCCGTCCGTTCGGCGCGTAGACGCGCGATCTCACCTTTTACGTCAAACCGAGGGCTGAACCAGACTTCACATCTGGCGGCTAGATCGCAGATGCCTCCGAGGGCGAGTTCATTATCCAAGCCGTCGAGCGAGCCTGTTTCACGCAGGCGGTCAAGGTGGCTGGCCAGCGCGATCCAGAAAGGCGAACCCCAAGTCCCGGTGGCCGTTCTGACTTCCGAGGTAGCTTCGTCGGCGACTCGCAGGAACGTGCGCTCCATCGCGTAACGGTCCGCGGCGCTGCCCGGCACGCCATCACCTCGCTCTCGCCAGTAGCGCTTGAAATCCGATCGCAGTCGTTCAGCCCGCGAGATGCTTGTATCGGCGCACCCGCCCCTGGCCATCTTGATGCTGAGCTTGCTCAGCTGAGCGGGCACGGCGAGCGGCATGTACCCCAACGGGTTGGCCAGCGCGGTTCGTATGGCGATGGCGACGTCGTGCACATCGATCGTGCGTGGGAGTAGAGCGCGTCGCACTTCGAACGCAGACGTCGCGCCACCCGAAGATGAGGACGTCACAAGTACGAGCGGAAGCGCACCGTCCGGAACTGGCCCCTGAGCGCGCATACGCACTCGGAAGAGTTGCAAGACCGCTTCCCAGACCGCCGAGGCCGGCACATCCCGCCGATCCAGTTTGTCCAGAATGGGCTGCATATACATGCTCGGCGCCGCATGTTCGGTCACCTCGCGGTGCGGCCGGCGGTCATCTATGAACAGCACGGCAAGGAACGAGCAGACTTTCTGGCCATGGGCATCGCTGACCACGCACGTCTTCGCGGTGGCCTCGGCAGGAGCCTGCCATTCCTTGGGCAAACCATCGCGATAGAGAAGCAGCTCCTTTGCAAAGCCCATCGCGACTTCGTTCACCAACGTCACCGTCGGCGCATCCAGTTCACACCCAGTGGCCTGATCGCGCAGCAACGCGGTTACCTTGGCGAGCTTGCGCGGATCTCCCGGTGCAAGCGCTGCGCAGGTCACCAGCCGGACGTTCGGCTTCTCGTCAAGCGCGAGCCAGCGGCCGAACAGATGGGCCAGGCCACCTTTGTCAACAAGCTGCTTGATTGTCGTCCACGCCCCAGACGATGGCTCGCGGTGCTTCGCCGACACCAACTCTGCATCAGGAGCGTTGAGAACCGTCCAGTCCTCGTGGTGCTCGCAGATGATGCGACCATCCGCATCTGCCGGCAGGTGGCCATCACCGTCGAGAGCGTCGGCGAACAACCGCAAGCCGTCAGCAGTAGCCATGGCCGCCTGCCAGTCGTACAGATCAGCTGTTCGCGCCCCAGCGTCATCACCTGCGGGTACGGCCACAACAACCTCTGCAGCCGTATCCATCTTCCTCCCCGCTACGACGAGTGACCACCGCAAGCCAACAGTCATATCGTCGTCGCCGCAAGATCTGTAACAGCCTCGCGCCGAGTTCGAGTAACGATCTAGGCAAGGAGCGCTACCCGGCGTTCGTTTCACATCTCCGCAGCGCCTCTAGCGGTCGGTCGTTGACCGGAAGATCGAGCGCGCCTCGACGATCATGAGGCGTTGGCGCGTTCGGTTCAGCCATACGAAGTTGCCAACCGGCAAATCGGCCTCCGGCGATCACCCAACGCCGTCCGCGTGGACGGCGAGACGTCCGATGCCAGGAAAGAAACGGCCTACCCGTGAGGCGTAGCCGCGGTAGACCTGGCCGTGGGTCCGCAGCAGGTAGGGCTCCTCTACCGCCCGGACCTGGATCTCGATCGCCGCCAGGAGCGCGACCAGTCCGGCCAGCGCGATTGGATTCGGTGCCAGCAGGGTGAGTCCCATCCCGGCGGTGATCATTGTGGAGAATATCGGGTTTCGAACGAGGGCGAACGCGTCCGCGGTGACCAGTTCGGTTGTTTCCCGCTGGTCGACGCCGATTCGCCAGGAGCTGCCCATCGTTTGCTGCGCCATCAGCGTGCCGACAATGCCAGCCAACGCAACGATCAGCCCGGCGACGTGTACCGCGGTCGTGTCGAGGACAGTCAGCGCGTCGATGACGCTTCCCAGTTGCAGCACGGGCGCGGCGAGGCCGAGCACGAGCGCCACGACGAACAGAACGCCACCCCACCATTCCACCGATCCTGGCCGGCCGCTCACGCCGTGGAAACCGGTGGATCCGGTGCGTCGGTACTGGAGCACGCTCCGCAGACCGAACGCGGTGAGGAGGAAGGTCAGGTAGAGCGCGAGGGCGACCGTGGCCATGCCATGCTCCTGTCAGGATGGAGAGAACTGTTCAGCTCTTGCTGTTATATCAGCTTCAGCTGTACTGTTCCGGGCATGCTGACGTGTGAGACGCGGGAGTCGGCCCTGGCGCGCCTCGGGCGTGCATTGGCCGACCCGACCCGTTGCCGGATCCTGGTGGCGCTATTGGACGGGGTGAGCTACCCCGGCCAGCTCGCGACCCACCTCGGGCTGACCCGCTCCAACGTGTCCAACCATCTGTCCTGTCTGCGCGGCTGCGGACTCGTCGTGGCCACCTACGAGGGACGTCAGGTCCATTACGCTCTGGCCGACGCGCACCTGGCTCGTGCCCTGAGCGAGCTGGTCAAGGTCGTGCTCGCTGTGGATACCGACCAGCCGTGCGTCGACGACGACAAGGACGAGCCGGCCACTGCCGGTCCTGGTACCCCTGCCGCGGCGGAGACAACCACGGTGGCGGTGAACAGTCGATGAGCGAGGACACCAACCGCCGGCTCGACCTGCCCTTAACCACGACAGCCCCAGAGCAAGACGGCTGCAGCAACGGATGTTGCGCCCCTGCCCTCACTCCGACGCCGGTCGATGCGGACCGCCGCACGGTGCTGTCGCGGCGAGTGCGGTTGCTAGTCGCCGCGACGATCACCTATAACGTCATCGAGGCCATCGTCGCCATCACGGCCGGCACGATCGCCTCATCGACCGCGTTGATCGGGTTTGGCCTCGATTCGGTCATCGAAGTCGCCTCAGCCGCCGCCGTGGCGTGGCAGTTCTCCAGCAAGGACCCTGAAGCCCGCGAGCGCGCCGCGCTGAAGGTGATCGCGGTGTCCTTCTTCGCCCTGGCCGCCTACGTCACCGTCGAGTCCATTCGCTCCCTGCTCGGCGCGGAGGATGCCGAGCACTCCACCGTCGGCATCGTGCTGGCCGCTGTGTCACTGCTGGTCATGCCGTTCCTCTCGTACGCGCAGCGCCGCACTGGCCGCGAGTTGGGCTCGGCCAGCGCAGTCGCGGACTCCAAGCAGACCCTGCTGTGCACCTACCTATCCGGTGTCCTGCTGGTCGGACTGCTGCTCAACTCGCTGTTCGGCTGGTCCTGGGCCGACCCGATCGTCGCCCTGGTCATCGCCGCCGTCGCGGTCAAGGAAGGCCGCGAAGCCTGGCGAGGCGAGCACTGCTGCTGACTTCCGTAGGTGGGTCGCCGTTCCGATGGCCCTCCCGCCGAGGTGATCGGCGTCGAATCCGTAGCTCTCGTCAGCTGTCCCCGCCTGCGGGGATGCATGGCGAGTCAATGCGCCCCTCTCCGCGCCGCCCCGAGCAGGACATCAATTCCCGGCAGGTCCGGCTGTCAGACCATGCTGAGTTCAAGCCGCGTCGGTGGACTCTAATTTGTCTCCTGTGCACTGCTGGTGCGGAGCAGACGTGGGACGACGCGGACGTAGATGACCATCCCGACGATCTCGACGAGGGTTTGGGTGACGATGACCACGGCGGCGACGGTGAGCGTGTCGGGCAAGGCCAGGGCAAGAGGGAGCACGACGAGTGAGTTGCGGGTGGCTCCGGTGAACACGATCGCGCGTCCGTCGGAGTGGTCGAGCCGGAACAGGCGGGCGACGGCGGCACCGAGGGCGGCCATGATGATTAGGAACGCGATGTAGAACGGGACGACACCGGCTACCGCGGGCAGGTCGTCGCCAAGTTTCGGTATCTGGGAGGCGACGACGATGAGCAGGGTCGCGACCATGAGCGGCACCATCAGCGCGTTCGCGGCGGTGGAGAAGGTCCTGCCGGCTTGTTGTCGGGCGGCCCAGGCTTGGGTGAGCCAGGCGAGAGTGAGCGGGATGACGATCAGGACGATGAATGCCTCGATGAACGGTCCGAATTCGACGATGTCGGCGAGGTCGGCGCCCATGAAGAGATACAGGAACACGGGCAGCAGCAGCATTTGCGCGAGCAGCAGCAGCGGGGTCGCTGCGAGGAGCCGGTCGCTGCTGCCGCCGGCCAGACCGCTGAACACGATGACGTAATCCACGCACGGGGTGAGCAGGACCAGCAGCACGCCGATCCGCACCGCCTGGTCGGCGGGCAACAGCCAGAACATGGCCGCGACCACCAAGGGCACGACCACGAAGTTCACCACGAGCACGGCGCCGAGGAACCGCCCGGCCCGCAGCGAGCGCGCCAGCTCTCGCGCGGGGACCTGCAGGAATGTCACATAGAGCAGAGCGCCGAGCACCGGGTTGATGGCGGCCTCGAACCACGGTCCGGCTGTCGGTGCGGCCAGCCCCACCACGACACCGGCGAGGATCGCGCCGATGTAGATCGAGACCTGGTGTTGCTCCATCCGTCCGGCCAGGTCACTTACGCCCTGCGCCACCCTCACATCCTCCTCATGCAACGATCCGTGTGTCGCGTGTTACTGGTCGGCCATCCTGCTGACGCGGTGACAATGCTCGTCACCGCGGTGGTGCCGACGAGCAGGAGCAGCCGCCGCCCTCGGAGCAGCCATGCTCCGCAGTAGCCCGTCGACGGCGGAGGCGGTGGTGGGCGCCCCAGAGCAGGCCCGCGACGGTGAACAGTGCTCCGGATACGACGAGCAGGCCGGTCGTCGCGGCGGCGACTCCGGCGGTGGTGAGCAGCCCGAGTGGGATCAGCAGCGGCAGGGCGCAGCACCCGGCGCACGCGATGACGGCCAGTAACGCCACGATCTTGCTCTTTCGCGGTGGACCCGACGTGGCCCCAGCCGCTTCCGGGACGGGCTGGACACCAGGTTCGATGGTGGGCGGGTGGCTCATGACGGGCGCTCCTTGATCGCGGCCAGCTCGATGAACGGAGGGGCAGTCGGGACAGGTGCAGTGGGTCAGGCTGTCGCAGCGGGCGTCGATGACCTGGACCAGCCCTTCGCGGATGCGGGCCAGGTCTTCCATCCGTTGGTCCACCTCGACCAGCTTGGCCCGCGCCCGGTCCTGCAAATCCGGCGTCGGATGCCGGCGGCGGCCGGTGTCGAGGAGCTCGGCGACCTCCTCAAGGGTGAACCCGAGCCGCTGCGCCGCCTTGACCACCCGCAGCAGTGCCACCGCGTCCTCGTCGTAGTCCCGGTACCCGCCCAACGAGCGACGCGGCTCGGGCAACAAACCGCGCCGCTCGTAGTACCGCAGTGTCTGCACGTTCACCCCGGCCGCCGCAGCGAGCTCACCCGACCTCATCGCACAACCCTCCGTGGAATCCCGGTCCCTCCGGCGGTCGACCTGGGACAGCTGACCAACTCATACCCGCGCGCTCCGCGCCGCCTGGGCCTGGGCCGCCAAGCCGTCGAGCACCACAACCTTGTCGGCCGGGACTCGCACGTCCACGACCACATCGCTGCCGTCGCGGTCCACGGTGAAGTCGAAGAACGAGCAGCACTCGGCCTCCCGTACCGTCAGGTCGCGGGCCTGCTCGGCGACCCGCTCGGCATCGTCGCCGCCCTGAAGACGCAGCCGCAGCCAGCCCGGCTCCTCACGCCGAAGGTCTGTCAACGACGACCGGAACAGAGTGTCGAACTCCGCGAGCCGCATCGGCTGGTCCGCGGTCGGCAGCGTGCACGCGTCCGGCACCCACCCCGCGCCTCCCACCGGAGAGGGCACCGGGGACGCCGCTGCGGTGCTCACAGGCATTGATGCGCACCCCGAGCCGCACCCGCATCCCGAACCGGCCGGCGAACCAGCGGAGTCCTGAGAGGACGAGGCGGTCTCGAACAGCGCCCGCAGGACCGGAGCAGGTTGCGCGCCTACGATCGAGGTGACCTGCTGGCCACCGTCGAGCACGAACAGCGTCGGGGTCGAGGACACCCCGAATCGCGACACCAGGCCCGGTTCCTCGTCGGCGTTGACCTTGACGAACCGCACCCCCGGCGCGAACTCCTCGGCCAGTGCGTCCAGTACGGGTGCGATCCGCCGGCAGTTCCCGCACCAGGTCGCATAGAACTCCAACACCACCGGCATCGGCGACCCCTCGACCTCCGTCGTGAATGTCGCCTCGGTGACCTCCACCGACATGCTGTCCACCTCTTCCGCGCCCGTCATCCGACCGAACAACTCCACGCTAAGGCTGTACCTAGGTACAGCGTTCAATGGGACGTACGTCACATCCACTGTGCCGGGTGCGGGTGGGGGCTCCGTCAGGTGGTCAGTCGGCGCGGGTTTGGTCGAGTGCTTGGGCGAGGTCGGCGATGAGGTCGTCGGCGTCTTCGAGGCCGACAGAGAGGCGGATCATGCTGTCGGCGATGCCGCGGCGGGCTCGGTCGGCGGGGTCGAGGCCGTGGTGGGTGGTGGTGATGGGTTGCGTGACAAGGCTTTCCGCGCCACCGAGGCTGGCGGCGATGCTGAACACTCGGAGCCGGTCGACCACGGCCGCGGTGGCGTTGGCGTCGCCGTCGACGAGGAAGCTGAGCATGCCGCCGTGGCCGCGCATCTGGGTTTTGACGATGGCGGCTTGATCGCCGGTGGCCAGGCCGGGGTAGTTGACCTTGGTCACGCGGGGATGCTCGGCCAGGTATTCGGCGACGGCGGTGGCGGCGGTGTTCTGGGCACGGACCCGGACGACGAGGGTGCGGATGCTGCGGGCGAGCAGGGATGCGATCTCGGGGGCGATGACGTGGCCGAGGTTCTTGCGCCATGCGGCGATCGGGGCGAGCAGTTCGGCGGGGCCGGCGACGGCTCCGGCGGTGAGGTCGCTGTGGCCGCCGAGGTATTTGGTGGCGGAGTGGATGACCAGGTCGGCGCCGTGGTGCAGCGGGTTCTGGTTGACCGGGGTGGCGAAGGTGTTGTCCACCACGACCAGGGCTCCGGCTTTGTGGGCGTGGGCGGTGATTGCGGCGATGTCGAAGATGTCGAGGCCAAGGTTGGACGGGGTTTCGAAGAACACGATCCGGGTGCGGTCGGTGAGGACGGCGGGTAGCCGGTCGGCTTCGCCGGCGGTGAGGAAGGTGGTCTTGATTCCGAGCCGGGGCAGGTTCTCGCCGAGTAGTTCGAAGGTGCCGCCGTAGACGTCGCCCAGGCACACGATGTGCTCGCCGGTCTTGATGTGGGACAGGAAGGTCGCGGCTTCGGCGGCCATGCCGGAGCCGAACGCGAGCGCGGTCTCGGCGTCTTCGAGGTCGGCGAGTTTGCGTTCCAGGGAGCGGATGGTGGGGTTGAGGCCGTAGCGGGTGTAGAGGTTGCCCTCCCGTCGGCCTTCGACGACGTCGAGCAGGTCGGCGGTGGAGTCGAAGGCGAAGGTGGAGTGCCCGTAGAGCGGCGGATGGATGGCGCCTTGCGGGTCGCGGACGTCTCCGGCGTGGACGCACCGGGTGGACAAGCCGGGTCGCTGTTCGGGCGTGGTGTTCACCTTCGGGTCGCTCATCAATCCCTGCTTCCTGTCGTGGTTGTGATCAGCTCGGTGGCGCGGTCGATGTCGGCGGGGGTGCTCCAGCGACCGAGAGACAGCCGCAACGCGGACAGGCTCCGTTCGGCGTCGAGGCCCATCGCGGTCAGTACAGGTGAGGGCTGGTGGTCACCGGCGTGGCACGCGGAGCCGGTCGACGCGGCGATCCCCGGTGTCGCGGCGAGCAGGCTGTGCCCGGTCACCCCGAGGATGCTGATGTTGAGCGTGTTCGGCAGCCGCGCCGCCGCGGGCCCGTTGAGTTCCACCCGGCCGGGCAGTCGCGCGGCGAGCTGGTCGTGGAGCCGGTCGCGCAGGGTCTGGATGCGCTCGTGGCCTCCTGCTGCAAGGTCGGCGGCGGCGAGGTCGGCGGCGGTGCCCAGTGCGACGGCGAGGGCGACGTTTTCGGTGCCGGCGCGCAGGCCGTGTTCCTGTCCGCCGCCGTACACCAGGGGTTCCAGTGCCAGGCCGGGTCGGATGTAGAGGGCGGCGATGCCTTTGGGGGCATACATTTTGTGCCCGACCACGGTGAGCAGGTCCACGTCGAGGGTGGTCACGTCGAGCGGGATCTTGCCGACGGTTTGGGCGGCGTCGCAGTGGAACACCGCGCCGTGGTCGTGGGTGAGGCGGGCCAGTTCCTCGATCGGTTGCAGGGCACCGGTTTCGTTGTTGGCGGCCATGATGGACACCAGCACGGTGCGGTCGGTGAACGCGGCGGCCAGCGCGGACGGGTCGACGAGCCCGTCGGCGTCAACGGGCAGGTAGGTGACCTCGGCGTCATGCCAGCGTTGCAGCGCTTGGCATGCCTGCAGGACGGCGGGGTGTTCGGTGGTCTGGGTGATCACGTGCGGCCGGTCGGTTCCGGAGGCCAGGACCACACCGCGGATGGCGAGGTTGTCGGCCTCGGAGCCGGAGCCGGTGAACACTATTCGTCCGTCTGGCGCGCTGAGCAGGGCGGCGACCTGGTCGCGTGCGTGCTCTAGTGCCGCGTGGGGCGTGGTGCCGTAGCGGTGGTCGCTGGAGGGGTTGCCGAATTCGCCGGTCAAATACGGCAGCGTCGCCTCGACGACTGTGGGATCAACGGGCGTGGTGGCGTTGTAGTCGAGGTAGATCGGGCCCTCGGCTAGTCCACTAGGGATGGTCACGGCGTGTCTTTCTCCTGTAGTGGAACGGGTTCGGCACGCTGGCCGCGCGGGTGTGTCTCGTACATGCGCGCCGCGACGATCAGGCCGGAGGCAGCGGTGATCGCGGCGACCACCCACACCGCCGCGCGGATGCCCCAGAGATCGGCGACGATCCCGGAGAGCAGGGCACCGACGGCGAACCCGCCGTCGCGCCAGAGCCGGTAGACCCCGACCGCGCGGGCCCGCCAGGCCGGATGGGCGACATCGCCGATGGTGGCCAGCAGCGTCGGATAGACCATCGCGGTACCCGCGCCCAGCAGCACCGCGGCCACCGCCCAGAGCGTGAACGTGTCGGCCAGCGCGATAAGGCTAATGCCGCGGCTTGGACGAGCATTCCGGTGGTGATGAGGTGTTTGCGGCCCCACCGGTCCGACAGCGGACCGGTGATCAGTTGTCCCAGGCCCCACACGGCCGGGTAGAGCGCGGCGAGGATTCCGATCCGGGCGACCGACAGCCCGGCCGCGGTGAACAGGATCGGGAACAGTCCCCACGCGAGGCCGTCGTTGAGGTTGTTGACCATCCCGGCCTGGCTGGCCGCGGACAGGGCGGGTTCGCGCACGCTGGTGTGGGCGAAGACCTGCCTGTTGGTCAGTTCGGAGTGCAGGTGGTCGTGGCGGCCGTCGGCGCGGGTGGTGTGCTGGGCGGCTTCCACGCGGGCGTGCTCGCGGGTCTCGCGGACCACTAGCACGGACAGCCCGAGGCCGAGCGCGACGTAGGACAGGCCGAGCAGGAACGGCGCTGGCCGCAGCCCGTAGCGGGCGGCGAGGTATCCGGTCGCCACGGCGGTGACCGCGACCGCGAGGTATCCGGCGGCCTCGTTCAGGCCCATCGCCAAGCCGCGGCGGGAGGGGCCCGCGAGGTCGATCTTCATGATCACGGTGGTGGACCAGGTAAGTCCCTGGTTGATCCCGAGCAGGACGTTGGCGGCCACGACCCAGCCCCACGAGGGCGCCCAGATCAGCATCAGCGGCACCGGAATCGCGATCAGCCATCCGGCGACGAGCACCGGTTTACGGCCGAACCGGTCCGACCACGTGCCCGCGAAGTAGTTGGTGGCGGCCTTGGTGGCGCCGAAGGCCAGCACGTAGGTCAGCAGGAACGTGTAACCGGTCAGGTGAAAGGTCTGCTCGGCCAACGGGGACAGCACGGTGCGTTCCTGCCCGAGCACACCACCGACCAGCGCGTTGACCGCGACCAGCAGGCTGAACTGGGCGAGGTTGGCGCGGATCCCCAGCCGCGGGCTTCCGATGGCGCGGCTCATGTGCCGGTCTCCAGCCGGTGGCCGGTGACGGTGGCCCAGTCGTCGGGGCCGCCGGTGAGCACGGCGAGGTCGCGGTGGCCAGCGCGTTCGAGCAGGCTGGCCGCACCCATCGCCCGCTCCCCGTGTCCGCACATCACCACCAGCGGCTCGCCGGGCACGTCCTGGGCGCGGCCGGCGAGCTCACCCAGCTCGACGTGCAGGGCGCCGGGCAGATGCCCGGCGGCGAACTCCGGTTCCTGACGGATGTCGAGGACCGGCGCGTCGACCTCGTCGGGACGCACGAGCCGAGTGCTGGTGGTGGGGTATTCGGCGGCGGTCCAGGCGTCCAGGCCGCCGGTGAGTTCTCCGGCGAGGTTGCCATAGCCGATCTTGGCGGCCTGCCACGCGATCTCCGCCGGGTCCTGATCAGGGCGGCGCACGATGATCAACGGCTGGTCGTGCGGGGCCAGCCACCCCAGCCAGGACGCGAACACCGGCCGCAGCGGGATGGACACCGCACCCGGTATGTGGGCGGCGGCGAAGTCGGCGACCGGCCGCACGTCGACCGCCGCCGCGCCCTGCGCCAGCAGCGCCCGCACCTCGGCGACGCTGAGCGGCGCGAGCGCCGGAGGCTGGTCGAGCACGGCGGGGCCGCGGCGGTTGATCTCGCCCAAGCGCAGGAAGTACGGCGGGAAGCTGCCCAGCGAGCCGAGCAGCGCGGCGACGAAGGCGTCCTCGTCGGCGGCGCGCAACAGCGGGTTGGTGGCCTTCTCCCGGCCGATAGTGCTGGTGCGTTCGGCGCCGGGCGGGGCGGAGCAGAACGAGCCGGCACCGTGGGTGGGCCACACCACCACGTCGTCCGGAAGTTCAGCAAGCCGCCGCAACGAGGCGTACTGGGCGCGGGCCAGCGCCTCGGTCTGCTCAGGCGAGACGAGGTCGGTGCGGGCCGCCGCGCCCACCAGCAGCGAGCCACCGGTGAACACCCCGACCGGCTTGTCACCATCGAGCAGCAGGAACGACAGGTGCTCGTGGGTGTGGCCCGGTGTGCCCAGTGCCCGCAGCCGCAGCCCGCCGAGGTCGACCTCGTCACCGTCGCGCAGCCCGCTGTGGGTGAACTCGCGGTGTCCGGCGGCCGAGGCGAGTACCTGCGTGCCCTCGGTCGCGGACAGCTGGCGGGCGCCGGAGAGGAAGTCCGCGTGCAGATGGGTGTCGGCGGCGAACGCCACCGTCAACCCGCGGCGCCGGGCGAGGCGCGAGGACTCCCGCAGGTCGAGGCTGACGTCGACCACCATCGCCCGGCCATCACCGAGGTCGAGCAGGTAGGCGGAATTGCCCAGTCCCTCGTCAACGAGCGGGACGATGTCGATCGTGCTCACCTGGCACCTCCGTCGCTTCGCGGGCGGGTTGGTTCCCGCATGAGACTGTTCTACACTATTCCAAGGATGATTGGAGAATCATGGGTGATCGGGACGCGAAGACGGCGTTGTTCGAGCAGTTCGCCCGCGTGGGGAAGGCCCTGGGCAGTGGCAAACGGCTGGAATTGCTGGACCTGCTGGCACAGGGTGAGCGCACGGTCGAGTCGCTGGCACGGGCCGCCGAACTCGGGCTGACCACGGCCTCGGCGCACCTGCAAACCCTCAAGCAGGCCAACTTGGTGACGACCCGCCGTGACGGCACCAAGATCTACTACCGGCTCGCCGGAGATGACGTCGCCGCGCTGTACGCGCTCGTCCAGGCCGTGGCCGTCGAGCACCTCGTCGACGTGGAGGCCGCACGCGCCGTCTATCTCGGGCCAGAGACCGAGGAGGTCACACGCGAGGAGCTGCTGCGACGGGTCCATTCCGGCGGCGCCACCGTGATCGACGTGCGTCCGCGCGAGGAGTACACCGCCGGGCACATCCCCGGCGCGGTGTCGATTCCACTGGAGGATCTCGCCGAGCGCTTGGCTGAACTTCCCCTCGATCAGGAGATCGTCGCCTACTGCCGCGGCGCCTACTGCGTGTTCGCCCACGACGCGGTCCGCCTGCTCACCGCAGCCGGTCGCCCGGCTCGCCGGTTGGCCGACGGCATGCTCGAATGGCGCTTGGCCGACCTACCGGTGGCAACCTGACCAAGATTTTCAGGCGCGGTGTCGAATCGGGCGCGTTGTCAGTCGTCTCCTGAGCAAGGAGACGTTGAGCTGGCTGTATCGCGCCATCGCTCTACACACCACGTGGCCGGCTCCGAGGCCGCACTGACTGATCTGTCCACATTGGATGATGCACTGGACCATTGCCACCGCTATCACGCCACCCGCGCAGAGCCGCTGCGCGAGCTCGGCCACTCCGGGCAGGCCCAGGCCGCCGAGCGCCGCGCGCTGGAGCTGACCGCCCACCCGATCGATCAATCCCTGTTGCGGCAACGCATCTCGACAGCTAGCTACCCTCCGTCGCTGGTTTGACGGCCGCGACCCGCTCCACCATGCCGGCCTTGAGCCGCTCCTGTCGTTGGATGATCAACCCGGCCTCCTCGACCAGCGGCAGTGGACGACGGGTTTGGTAGTCGCCCAGCATCCGCACGGTCAACTTCTCCAGCAACCATTGCCCAGCCCGGATCAGGCGGTGGTGGCTGCCGACGTGGTCGAGCAGCAAGAGCGTCCCGTCGGGACGCAGGACCCGGTGCATCTCGGTGATCGCTGCCCGCTCGTCGGGGAATCCGCACAGCCCGAGGGTGCACACCACGGTGTCGAACGAGGCGTCCGGGAACGGCAACGCCTGCGCGTCGCCCTCGCGCAGGTCGATCTCGTGGCCCAGCTCGGCCGCGCGAGTGCGGGCGATCTCCAGCATGGCGGGGCTGAAGTCGATCCCGGTCAACCGCACCGCGTCCGGATAGAACGCCAGGTTCAGACCGGTGCCCACCGCCACGTCCAGCACATCGCCGTGGGCCTGCGAGCACACCCATTCCCGACCGCCGCCGAACTGCACCCGCTCGACGAACCCGATATCGCGGTCATACCGCGGCGCGTACTTGTCCCACTTCTCCCGTAACCGGTCAACGCTCAGTGCCTTACTCATCGCCTTGTCCCTTCGTCGATACCAGTCCGTGGGTGAGCAGCCCGGCGAGCGTGGCGGCCACGACCTCCGGCGGCGGCAGCTCGCGATCATCTGGATCAACACGGGCGGGATCCCAGTGCAAGTGCACCGCCCACAACACGCAGGTCTCCAAGATCGTGCGCGCCACCACGGGCGCCGGCCCCGGCAGACGCACTGCCCTGCTGGCCGCGCGACGCGTCAGATACTCGGTCAGCACGGCGACCTGTCCTGCCCGGCCGACCCCGAACCACACCTCGCCGAGATCCGGCAGCTCCGGCGCGCACCGGTCGACCAGCTTGATACTCACCCGATGCCGCGCCAGCCGCCGGTACAGATCGATGATGATCTCGGTCAGCTCCTCGGCGATCGGCACCCGCCGACGCCCAGCCACCGCCTGCACCAGCCGCAGTTCGGCCACCTCGCCGCGGAGCCGATCGGCCACCAGCGCCGCCACCTCGCCCGCCACGGGGGTCGGCACCGGCAACTCGGCCAACTCGGGCAGCGGGTCCACACCGTCGGCGTAGCGCACCGCGGCGGCCAGCAACGCGGCCTTGCTCTCCACGTATCCGTACACGGTGCCCTTTGCCACCCCCAACCGGTCGGCGACATCCTGCATCTGCGTGCGTTGGAAACCTTGCGCGATGAACGTCTCAGCCGCTGCCGAAACCAGGCGCGGGAAGAACTCCGCCGACCGAACCCTGGGCATCTCGCAACAATAACTGACCGACCCGGTCAGTCAAGGCTGGAGCAGTTACCACTGCACCGGGAGTGCGGTCAGTCCACCGGTCAGCACGTCGCGCCGCATGGTCAACTCCTCCACATCGACGGCCAGCCGCAAGGTCGGGAACCGTGCGGCGAGTTGGGAGAACACCACCTGGAGCTCGATGCGGGCCAGTGGCGCGCCGATGCAGTACCGCGCGCCGTGCCCGAAGGTGAGGTGCGCGGCGGCCGAGCGCGTGATGTCCATCCGGTCCGGATCAGCAAAGACGGCCGGGTCGTGGTTGGCCGCGCCGTTGTCCAGCAGCACCAACTCGCCTGCCCGGATGATAACTCCGTCGATCTCCAGGTCGGTCCGGGCGTAGCGGGGAATCCCGCCGCCCCCCTTGCCGGCGCCCGCAACATCTCCTCGACCGCGTTCGGCACCAGGGCCGGGTCGTTCACCAAGCTCTGCCACTGCTCAGGGTTGGTCAGCAACGCCAGTGCGCCCAGGCCGATCTGGACCACCGTGGTCTCGTGTCCGGCGAACAGCAACGCCATAGACATCCCCGCGGCCTCGACGTCGGAGACGCCCTCGGTCGCGCACAGTCGGGAGATGACGTCGTCAGCGGGCTCGGTCCGCTTGCGGGCGACCAGCTTCTGGCCGTACGCGAACAGCTCACCCAACCCCTGTTCCGACCGGGCGCGATCGCGGACGTTGGCGGCGTCGGCGGTCCAGGCGCGGAACTGGTCACGGTCCTCGTAGGGCACGCCGAGCAGCTCGCAGATCACCAGGATCGGCAGCGGCACCGCCACCGCGGCCTGCAGATCCGCGGGATGCCCGTGCTCGGCCAACTCGTCCAGCAGTAGCGCGGTCAGGGCCTCGACCCTGGGGCGCAGGGCACGCAGGTGCTTGGGCGAGAAGTGCGGCTGCAGCAGCGACCGCATCCGGGCGTGGTCGCTCTTCTCGGTGGCGAAGTTGCCCAGCGGCCCGCCGAACAACGCCGACTCCCCGGTCCGCGCCGCGGTCTCCGGTGCCGGATGGGCGCGGCCCAGCCGGTCGTCGTCCAGCAGCCGCCGCACCTGCGCATGACCGGTGACCAGCCACGCCTCGTCCCCCACCGCGGTGCGAACCCGGTGGACCGGACCCTGGGACTGCAACTCCCGCAGCCGGGGCGCGACCCGCAACGGATCTACCTGCTCGAACGGCAACTGAACCGTGGCGCTCATCGCGACCTCCATCATTACACAGCACTTGTACAAGACGACTTCAACAACGTACTTGTATAGTCTGCCTTTAACAAGAGGAGGTTGATGCGATGGCAGCCGCCCGACAATCCACGCAGCCCGCGTCGGAAAGTCAGCCGGAACGTGTCCGGCGTATGCCCCGCGCAGAGCGGCGCGAGCAGATACTCGACGCGGCCACCCGCGCGTTCGCCCGCACCGGGTTCACCGCCACCGGCCTCGACGACATCGCAGCGGAGGCCGGCGTCACGCATGTAATCCTCTACCGACACTTCGCGTCGAAGAACGACCTGTACCGAGCGGTGCTGGACCGCGCCTGCACCCGACTCGGCGACGCCGTCGGGACCGAGACCTACGACGAGGGCAGCATTCCCGCGCTGCTGCGCGCCGCCGCGGCCGACCCTGAAGGATTCCGGCTGCTGTTCCGCCATGCGGTCAGGGAGTCAGAGTTCCGCGATGTGATCGACCGGATCCGGTTGGCCTCGACCGAAATCGCCCACCGCCACCTCGCCGACACGATCCCGGACGGCCCCTGGCAGAACTGGGCGGCCCGACTGATCCCCACCCTCACCCTCGAAGCCGTCATCGCCTGGCTCGACACCGGCCAACCCGACCCCGACCACGCCGCCAACCGCATCGGGCAGGCCATCCAGGGCGTGATCCAAGCTGCTCAGACCGGCTGAACACACAGTGGACCGTCCAGCAACTGCCTCACCGCGCGTTCGCGCTCGACCGCGGCACGTTGCCAGACTGCCTACTGGTCCGGCTCGACATCACCTATCCCTCGGCATCGGGTGATCGGTCCGAGTCCGGGTGCTCTGAGAGCTGATCGACAACCAGCGTGATCAGCTCTTCCAGGCTCTGAGGGCCGGTCGCGGCGATACTGGCCCCGGCGGTGACCGGTTCGTCCGGGCGCTCGGTGGGCGCGAACAGGGACGGCAGCGGCGGCCACCTCAACGTGGCCAGCAGCATGACGATGTCGGGGTCGCTGGTTGATCCAGGCTCGATGGTTTCGCACCGGCGCAAAACCGCGTTCAACTCCGTGACGATGGGCGTCAGGGCCATTCGGTCATGGCCTGCGAGCACCTCACCCGTGTCAGAGTCGATCGCGCGGAACGGGGCCGGCTGTTGCGTGAACTCCTCCTCGGCCAGGTCTGCCCACGACTGCGGGATGCGCTGGTCGCGGACAAGGTCGTCGATGCGTTCGTCGAAGTGATCGGCGGAATCCCGGACCTTCCTGTCCCGGAGGGCTGAGGTGTCGCTGATCATAAGCTCTGTTCGCAGTCGATCGGCGCGGAAGCGACGCCAACGGGACTTGAGATCGGCTCCCTCGGCTCTGACGGGCCACAACAGCTTGCTGATGATGGCGGTCGCGGTGAGGAACGACTGGACCGCCGGCCACGCCTCGACACGCCGCTGCGGATCCCGGCTGAGACTGAGAGCCTGTTGCACCGCGGCCAGGGCATAACTCGCCTGCCGCACGATCTCGGCGACGTAGAACCGCCGGGCTCCCGATGCCCAGCGCAGCTCCCAGTCATCGCTCACTCGATCATTGTGTCCCGTCGACGACGTAGGCGTTGGCCATCCAGGCCAGGCGTGAGCGGCCCGTCATGTTGCCCGTCGCTCCCTCGGCGTAGGTCTCGATAGCGGGTGACGGCGTGTGCGCCCGGAGTCCGTACCCACAGTGGAGCGCCGATGAGGATGCGGTCGACGTCTGGGCTGATGCCGCCGTCGCGGTCAAAGGTCCACCGGTCTTTGTCGAGTACGACGTCGCTGTAGATCTGTGCGAACCACTCGGATTCGGTCGCGTGGCCGAGCGTGAAGCCTCGTGTCCAGGGCTTGTCCTCGTGTTCGTTCCAGGTTCCGGTTACGCCCTGCTCGGTCGCGATCTTCAGGGCCTCGACCGCGAGGGACTCCGGGTCGTCCCACTGTGAATTGTTGATCGTTCCTCGGCTCTGGATGTAGAGAGCAATCGTCCGAGCCGCGGAGGACGACCATCCTTCCGGTGGTTGGTCGGAGCCGCCGACGTAGTCGGCGGTGTTCTGCAGGCTGCCGAACATGCACACGTCGACGCGGGCACCGGTGCTGCTGCGAGTGCTGGTGTGCATCACGACGCCCTGTCGCTTCTCGACACCGCCCGTGAACTGGGCGAAGTCGACACGGCCGACGCCCTTGGCGAACGCTGCCGGCGGCGGGGTGACGAAGTCCTCGACTGCGTGGTCGCCGATCGCCGTTTCGATTCGGCGCGCTACTTCAGCACGGTCTAGCGTGCGCGCCTCCTGCGCAAATTCGAGCCCACCGATCAAGGGAATCGACGCCGTCTTGGCCTTCCAACTCACGCGCCGTTCGAGGGCGATGCCGTTTGCAGACGCGATGTCCCGGATACGGCGATCCGACCAGTACGCGTAACTCCGGATCACACCTAGCTCGCCCATGAGCAGGCCCCTCCAAGCGCCAATTCGTCGAAGCGGTCCCGTCGGGGCCAGCACGCTCGAAGCCTAGCGGTGTCGCGCGTAACGCCAGGTCGAGCAGGTACGACGCCTGTTGGTAGCTGAACGGCGGAGGTGATGGCGTGGGTGGCGAGGCCGACGAGCTCGCGGTTTTGTTGGCAGCGTGGCGTGAGGACATCAACAGCGTTCCGGCGCCGGTCATGCTTGTGTTGGAAGCCGCGCTCACGCTCCACGCCGACTTGCTTGTTCTGTCCGCGGTTCCTTCCAAGCGCTCCCACCGGTTCCGGGCGAAGCGCTCGCGTCGCCTGTGCTCTGCTGGCCGCCGCTGCCCTTGGCCTTCTCGTCCTCCACGGCGACGCTGACTGCCAACCCCCGCTGGGGCCACCAGCTTCACGGGTTTGGGCAACGGAGAGTCAGGCGGAGTAACGCTCGGCGAGCCGGTCGAAGAACGCTGCAAGCCGTTGCCCAGTGGCTGGAGTATCGGTGAGCTCGGCGCCGCCGAAGCGGTAGACCTCATAGCCGTGCAGTCGTAGTTCACGGTCCTCGGCCACCATCTCGGCGTACCGACGGGGGTCCGCGTGCCCGTTCTCGTCGGCGTAGTGCTGCTTACCGTCGCACTCGATGACGATGCGGATCCGCTGTGGCAGCAGCAGGAGGAAGTCCATGCGCTGGCGGGCCAGAGGTGGTGTGCCAGGGGCGTGGTGCGCTCGGGTGTATGGGTCGTAATGCAGGTACACCTGCGGGATCAGCGCCGGGATGCTGTCGCCGAGCCGGACGTATCGGTCAGCGTATGTGCGCAGTATTCGTCGCTCCGCGTGGTTGTCACCAAGCGAGCGGTCCAGCCGTCGGTACAGGCTGAGCGAGACCTCACGGGCCGGTGCGTCGGTTAGCCCCTCGCGGTCGGCCCACCAGCTGGTCAGTTCGGCCCAGGTGAGGCCCTGCGCGCCCAGCGGCCGGTCGTAAACGAGACAGAACTGCTCGTTCTTGACGACGAGGACGTCGTTGTTGAGGGCGTCGCTGAACACGATCTCCGGCTTGGGTCCGTCGGCCGCGAAGATCAGGTTCTTCAGTTCGCCGGCTACGCCGTACGTACCGGATGCATCGAGCAACGGCTGTAGGTGCTCGGCGTCGTACTCGGCCGCGACGCGGTGGGCAAGCTTGGTCAAGTCCGTCAGTGACAGGCCCTGTAGCCGGCCCTCGACGTAGCTGCGCTTGCTGTTGAACGGCTCGGGGCTGCCTTCGCGGGCAGGTTTCATGCCGAGCGCGTCACAGGCCGCTTCCAGGTGGTGGGCCTTGACGCACTCCCAGAGCGTTTCGGCGATGGCCGAGCGCAGCCTCATCGGGGTGGCGATCATGCCGCTCCACCGCGTGCGTCAAACCTGGCCGCGCCCACCTGAGCACGTCGGGTTCGCTGGTTGACCATCACATCACGGTAGCGCGGTGGGCCGACAGTAGATCTCTGAGCAGCGCAGTGTCCGAAGCGCACGCCCGGATCTACTCGATCACCGCAGTACTCGCAAGCTCGTCGTCGACCGCCTTGCGTTCTGCCAGCTGGGAACTTCACTCGCGCTTTCGCAACACGTTGAAGGGCACGAATTGGTCGACCAGGTGCAGCTTGTCGCGACGGCCGTCGGCGTAGCCGATCTCGTAGTTGACGATCCCGTACCAGTCGCCCTCGATACTGGGGAAACGGCCGTGAAGCCGTCCGGGGACCACGCCCGTCAAGTCCAGGCCGGTCTCGATGACGTGCCGCGGTGCGTCGGCTGGCCGGGGGAAGAGGATGTCCAGGTTGACCCATACCGAGGTGAGCACTGGTCTGCGTCCGTGGAGGTCGTCGCCTTCCCACTGAGTGAACGGGCTGTTGATCACGGCATCATCGGCCTACCTCGTGCCGGCCACCGTTCGCACGCGGCGCAGAATCAGATCGCCATACGGCTCGTCGTCCAGCTCGGCGCGGTCCGGGCTGGGGCCGCTGCTGGACAGGCGCCAGGTCGCGTCGGCTCCGGGTGTCGCCGCACAAACAGGGCAGTCGATGCGGACTTCGTCCTCGACCGCTATCGCCCTGCTGACGCCTGGGATGACGAGGTGCCGGCCACCTTTGCAGGTGGCTGGAAGGACGGCGATCGTCGTGCCGGTGTAGTCGACCCGGTAGCGCAGCGCGCCGTCCAGTGAGGCGGGTGGAGGCGACGAACTCATGTCGAGCAAACTACCACCGCGCTCGCACATATGTTCGACTGTGGTGGGATCCGGCGAGTCACGTATCGGCTGGTGATGGGATGCCACTCGGCCGGGTGAACCGTGCCGCCGCTGATGTCGTGCTCACGCGTGGTGCCGCCTCACGGACGCCTCACCAGCGCCTCCTTGCCGCTCTGGTGCAGATCTTGATATCGCCGGTCTAATCGCCCACACGAATCGACCCGGCCGGTGCGGCTGGTGCGGATGAACCGCAGGTCACGGCTATCGGGTCGACCAGGCGCATGGCGCGAGTCGGCTCGTGGTGACGAGGCGGGGTGGGGAGAACGTCACGGTGATGGCGACGCATGAGAGCGCGTCCGGTCTTGAGCAACAGGTAGACCCCGACGCGCCGTCGCTGTCCCGGATCTACGACTACCTGCTCAGCGGTGGGCACAACTTCGCGGCCGACCGCGCCGTGGCCGACAAGATCACCACGCTGGTGCCTGGGTATGACGTATTCGTCCGCGAGAGCCGCACCTTCGTCCGCCGCGCAGTCCTTCACATGCTCACGACCGGAATCGAGCAGTTCCTCGACCTGGGTGCGGGCATGTTCAGCGCCCACCCCGTGCACCATCTCGCCCAGGCTGAACGTCCTGACGTCCGCGTCGTCTACGTCGATCGCGACCCCATAGCCATCGCCGGTCTCGGTCTGATCGTCCATGCGGACGATCCGAGCACCGGGGTGATCGAGGCCGACCTGCGGCACGTTGACGAGGTGCTCGACCATGCCGTGACCACTCGGCTGCTCGATCTGACTCGCCCGGTGGGCGTGGTGGCCGGGTCGGTGTTGCATTGCCTGCCCGACGCCGAGGATCCGGCCGCCGCATTGGCCAGGTACCACGAGCGGCTGGCACCCGGCTCGCTGTTGGCCGCCTCACACGCCGACGGCATCGTCCTCGGGCTGAAGTCGGCCGCTGCGGTCGAGGACTGTCTCGCCAGGGCCGGGATCACGCTCGTCCACCGAAGCCGGCGGCAGTTCGCCGACCTGCTGGGACCGTGGCAACCACACCCGGACGGCGTGGCGCCGATCGGGTTGTGGCGACCGGACGGGCTCACCCTGCCCGTACGCGAGTGCCTGTGGGGCAACGCCGTGCTCGCCGACCGCCGTTCCGAGCCCGCGGAGCGAGCATGAACGAGGCCGAGCACATCAACACCGTGTCCGGATCGGTCCACGGCCAGGTGCTGCAAGCCCGCACGGTAACCGCCGAAACCATCGTCCTGCACGCTCCCGAGCACCGAGTGCCGGTGCCCCGGCAGCTTCCGCCGCCCGCGCACACCTGGGTCGACCGCGCAGATGAATTGGAGTGGCTGGACCGTCTGCTCACCACGGCGGGCCCGACCCGCGTGGTGGTGACCGGCCTGGGTGGGGTCGGCAAGACCGGCTTGGCGGTGCGCTGGCTCGACGGACACCACGAGCGCCACCCCGACGGCGTGCTGCACGTCGACCTCAACGGCTGGAGCGGCCACCCGCCACCGGCCACCGCGCAGGTCCTCGCCGGATGGCTCCGCACGCTCGGCGTCGCCGCCGACGACCTGCCGGGCGAGGTGGCCGAGCTGGTCGCGCTGTACCGGACGGTCACCTCGGACAAGGCGGTGGCCATGCTGGTCGACAACACCCGCTCCGCCGAGCAGGTGCAGGCCCTGGTACCTGCCACGGCGCGCGGCACGATCCTGGTCACCAGCCGCAATCGGCTCGCCGAGCTGGCCATCGCGGGCTTCCGCCACCTCGACCTCGACTGCTTCCCGGCCGCCACCGGCGCCGCGCTCCTGACCGGCCTACTCGACGAGGACCGACAGCCCATCGGCGAGGAGCTGCTGCATGCGCTGGCCACCCGCTGTCACGGGCACCCGTTGGTCTTAACCATCGCCGGGGCCCATCTCGCCGCCTACCCCCGGCGCGACCCGGCGCGCCTGATCACCCGCCTGACCCACCTCGCCGAGGCGTCCACTGGCGCTTTGGACCCGCACGAGCTGTCCGTTGAAGGAGTGCTGCAGATGAGCTACGAGGACCTCGACGCCACCACCGCCCGGCTCTACCGCGGCCTGGCCGAGCATCCCGGCGTCGAGTTCACCGCCGAGCCGCTCGCGGCCGGGCTCGACGTGCCGGTCGCCGAGGTCGGCCGCGGGCTCGGGCGGCTGGTGGAGGCGAACCTCGTCACCGAGACTGGAGACGAGCGCTACCGGCTGCACGACGTCCTGCGAGAGCACGTGCAAACCCTGGCAGGCCAGGATGACCAGGCCAAGCGGCTTGCGGTGCGCCGCCGGATGATCGAGTGGTACCTGCGGCGCGCGGCGGCGGCCGACAAGATCATCAATCCTTTCCCTCGCCGGTTCAGCCCCGTCTACACCGGTCTGGACACCGGCGTGTTCGCAGCGAAGGCCGCCCTGGAATGGGCCGAGACCGAACGCGCCAACCTTCTCGCCGCTCAACAGGTCGCCGCCGACCAGGGCTGGACGGAGCTGGTGTATCAGTTCGGCGAGGTCCTGTGGAACCCGCTGCGCCCCAACTACACCGCCGGTGAGTTGGTGAGCTCGCAGTTCCTCGGGGCCAATGCCGCGGCCGACGCCGGGCACATCCTGGAGGTCGTCTGCCGCACCCGCCAGGCTTCGGCGAGACCAACCTCGGCCACCACGAGGCCGCCGTCGCCATCTGCACGATTGCCGTAGAGCGCGCCGCCGAAGTCGGCGACCCGTGGCTGCACTCCGGCGCGCTGTCCACCCGCGCCCGCGCCCACCTCAAGGCCGACGACCCGCACGCCGCCCTCCCTGACCTCGAACATGCCCTCGAAATCGCCGAGGGGATGAGCGACGCCCGCAGCATCGCGCTGCGGCACCGCCGCCTCGGCGAAACTGCCCTGCACCCCAAGGTCGCCGACGCCCCGCTCGCACTCCACCACCTGCGGCTGGCGGCGAGCATGTTCACCGGCATCGGCGATGACATCGGCCACGCCCGCACCGTCCTGCACCTGGCACGGGCCCTGACCCTGAACGGGCAAGCCGCCGAGGCAGTGTCGGAGCTCGCCGCGATCGAGCAGGCCGTGCGCGACTACGGCTCGGTCGGCTACTTGGCCGACCTATGCACCGTGCTCGGCGAGGTCCACGCCGCGCTCGGCGACACCGCCGAGGCCCACCGCCGCTACGGCCAGGCCATCGACTACTACACCGCCGCCGGCCCCGGCGCCGACAAGAGCAAGGCCACCGTCATCGCCCGGCGCGACGCCCTCGACTCCGACCAACCGACCGCCTGAACGCGAAGAGGAGCGAACGGCATGGCAGCACACACCACGGCCAAGGGACGCCGGATCACCGGCGAGGCCCGCACCAAGATGGCCGCTGACCTGAAGAAGAAGTACGAAAAGGGCGCCAGCATCCGTGCGCTGGCCGAGGCCACCGACCGCTCGTACGGCTTCGTGCACCGAATCCTGTCGGAGTTCGGTGTGGTGCTGCGTGGACGCGGCGGCGCTACCCGGACCAAGCCCAAAGCCTCATAGCCCAGCGACAGCGGGCACGAGAACGGCTCGCGACACCAGCCCATCCGATACGCGAGCGGAGATCATGATGCCCAGACGGGTCTTGCGGGGCTACCGCCTGGGAACGCACACTGGCGAACCGGATTGCGATGCGCGGCCGGCGCCGCGGATTCAAGTCCGCTTCGCGTGCCGAAGAGGACACGAGTTCACCGTGCCATTCTCGACAGACGCCGAGATACCCGCCGTCTGGAGATGCCCACGACACGGCGTCGAACATTGCCTCCGCATCAATGAAGACTCCGCCTGGCAACCGCCCAAGGGAAAGCCTCCACGCACGCACTACGTCATGCTCTTGGAACGACGCAGCATCGCCGATCTTGAAGTCCTCGTCGACCAGGCGCTGGCGGGCATCCTCCTGCAGCGCCGATCACCTTACGGTCGCGTGCCCATCGGCGACCGAACCTACGGTTTCCGGTTCGAGCCATGACCGCCGGCCCGAGAAGGCGTAACAGGCAGGCTGGCTCTGATGTTTTCGAGCCGACTACCTCGGAGCATGCGAGGTATCGAGCCCGAGGGCGCCTCGCCTCATCATCGACGTGCAGGTCGCGGTCTACGGCTTGGGCTGGCCGGTGCCGGAGTTACGAGCCGGTGAGCCGCGCAGTTCCGTGACGCGCTCGCGGAATGGTGCGCCGACCGGCCCGCGCAAATGCCGACCCACGGGCACCTCTTTGTGTTCACAGTTTCCTTCGCTATGCCCCCAGGTGTTCATACACATGTTTGCTCGATACGGGCCGCGCCAGTACCGGTGGCGATAGTGAGGCGAGCGGCGGCTGTTGTCCGACGTGTCGTGGTCGGCGTTGTCCTCTCCGTCGTCGGGAGGCAGGTCTTCGGTCCTGAACCGCGGGTGTACCCGGACGATGTTCACGTCGATCGTCGCGATGATGCCGGCTCGGACGTCGCCTCGGGTCACTGATCGCGGAGCTGCGATCACATCGGTCTGGGTCAGCGGTTTCTTGACTTTGTGGTCGAGCAATTGCCATAGGCCGTAGACGGTCTGGACCCACCCGGCGCAGTGGTTCGCGTCGGGTTCGGGGAGCAGTTCACCGAACTGGAGGGTCGCGGTGAAGGTAGCGAGTACCGGCATCGGGCTCATCCGGGCCGAGACAGTGCGGACATGGTCGGCGAAGTAGCCCGCGCTGTAGCAGGTCTTTGTCGCTGCCCACTGGGCGACGAACGTGTCCGGGGGCAGGCCGTCCCATTGGGGCGGCCGATTTGGGGTGTAGAACGACAGTTGGACCCGGTCCTCGTGCGGCGGTGGCAGGCGTGACCAGCTGATGGCGACGATTGGGGCCTCGACGTAACCGGAGACGTCGTAGAGCCAGGGGGCTGGTGTCCATCCTGAGCCTGGCAGGTCTTGCGCACGCGCGGCGTCATAGAGGGCGCCGCCGATGCAGCTCTCGAACAGCATGAAGCCGGTCATGCTGGGCATTCGGTCCGGGCTGGCGGGTTCGGTGGACGGGGTGGACGAGTAGGTCACGGCCATCTCGATCGCCTCGTGGTCGACCCACGTCAGGCTCGCGTTCTTGAGGCGGCCGGCTTCATCGCGGGCGTATCGGCGTACTTCCCGATCCTCGCTCTCCACCGCGGCGGCTCGCGCGACCTGGCCTGTTCGTCCTTGCTGGGCGCCCTCGGCCGCGATGGTGGTGTAGTGCTCGTGAAGCCGCCGGCGGAGGAAGGGAAGCTGCTCGGAAGACGGAGCGACCCACGGCGCGGGTTGGAAGATCGAAGCGTCCGGGATCGGGTCGGGAATCGTGAGGCCATCGGTTGCCGGGTGCATGAAACGGACTCCAGCCAAGGTCGCGGCGGCGCTGGTCACAGGCGGCGCAGTGCGTGCAGCACGCGGTCGAGAAGCGCCAGGTGCTCGTCGTCGGGCCGCGGTCCCTCCAGCGCGGCCCGACGCGCGGCGGCCCGTTCCTCGTCGAGGTCCAGCGGAAGCGCGGACGGCCCCGTGGCGGGCAGTTGTCCAAGGCTGGGGAGGTACTCGGTGAGTGGTGAGCAATTGTCAAGACCTGTGGATGAGGATCTTTTAGGCGGCTGCGGATTGGGTGTGGTCGTCCGGTCGTTCGACGAGTTTTCCGTTCTCGAACTGCGC
>NZ_MKKE01000031.1 GCF_001942305.1 Saccharomonospora sp. CUA-673
ATCAACGAAGCCCCTTGCGCCTCTGAGCGTGATAAACGAAACGAGAGGTCGAGGGATGACACGGACAGCGGCAAAGCCGCCCGCCCATCCCAGAGACCTGCCCGCCGGCGAGGCACCTAACCCCCAAGCGCAGATCCCGCACACAGAATGCCAAAACAGCGACGTGAATCGCCAACACGGCGCCACAGAACGCTGACACGACGACGCAGAACGCCAAAACCGCGCCGCGAACTGCCAACACAACGACGCGAACTGCTGACACGGCGTCCACGAAATGCCAACACGGCGACGCACAATGCCAACACGACGACGCGAAACGCTGACACGGCCTCCGTCCCGCGAACGGCGCGTGACCTACCCGTGAACCACCCGAAGTGGGCAGTCCGGCGGGTACCCCGCCCCGAACCAGCCCCATCAAGGCCCCCTCGTCGACGTTGTCCTCGACGGCGTCGGCAACGGAGTCGATCATCGCGTCACGCCGCTCGGCAAACCCGGGAGCCCCATCGGCAGCAACCCACTCAACCCCAGCCTGCCGAGCAACCTCCCCGATCCAGGCCCGTCGAAAGGCATCATTCTCGAACACCCCATGCCACATGGTCCCCCACGCAGCCCCGTCCCGAGCCCCGTCGAGGAATGCCTCAGCCGCGGCACCGGAGTCGAGATCGACGGAGGCGACCCCGTGGTGGATCTCGTATCCGCGCACGGAATGCCCATGCCAGGACGAAACCGGGGTGGCCAACGTCTTCTCGGGGCGGAAGGTGACGGACATGGGCAGCAGTCCGAGCCCGTCGGTGGAGGGGGTGGACGATTCGACACCGTCCACGATGGAGTGTCCGAGCATCTGATACCCGCCGCAGATCCCCAATACGGGGCGTCCGGCTGCGGCCCGCGCGCGGACGGCGACGTCGATGCCCCGCTCACGCATCCACGCCAGGTCGTCCACAGTGGATCGCGTGCCGGGTAGGACGGCGACGTCGGCGGCGGCGATGACGTCCGGGTCGGCGGTGACGGTGACGGACACGCCGGGTTCGGCGGCGAGCGGGTCGAGGTCGGTGGCGTTGGAGATACGGGGGAATCGCACGGCGGCCACGCGCAGGGTCGCGCCGGCGCCGCGGCTGTGTCCGTCCCAGCCGGCGATGGCGAGGGCGTCCTCGGAGTCGATCCAGACGTCGGGAAGCCAGGGGAGCACGCCGAGCACGGGGCGTCCGGTCAGCTGCGTGACCGAGTCGAGGCCGGGGGCGAGCAGCGCCGCGTCGCCGCGGAACTTGTTGACCAGGAACGCGGCGATGTGCGCCTGGTCGTCCGGGTCGAGGATGCCGACGGTGCCGGTGAGCGCGGCGAGCAGGCCGCCGCGGTCGACGTCGCCGACCACCAGCACGGGCAGGTTCGCCTCGCGCGCCAGCCCCATGTTGACGTAGTCGCCCTCGCGCAGGTTCGTCTCGGCGGGGCTGCCGGCGCCCTCGCAGACGACGACGTCGAACCGCTCGCGTAGTTCGGCCAGTGCGGCGTGCGCGGCCCTGGCCAGCTCGCGACGGCCGGTGGCCCAGTCACCCGCGTGGAGGTCGCCCCACGGGGTGCCGCGCAGCACGACGTGACTGCGCCGGTCGCCGCCCGGCTTGAGCAGCACCGGGTTCATCGCCGACTCGGGTTCGACGCCCGCGGCCACGGCCTGCAGCCATTGCGCACGTCCGATCTCGGCGCCGTCGGCACAGACCATCGAGTTGTTCGACATGTTCTGGGCCTTGAACGGGGCGACCCGCACCCCGCGCCGCGCGAGCCAGCGGCACACCCCGGCAGCCACTGTGGACTTTCCGGCGTCCGACGTCGTTCCTGCGATCAAGAGGCCACCACTCACGCCAGCACGGTAGTCCACCCGATTCAGCGACCCCGGATTCGGGCAGTGGGCCCGTAGCCTGTCCCGGTCGGAGAAATCCCACCTTCAAGGGGACGCATCATGCCCGTGAAGTCCGCACCGCGGCGCGTGCTCAGGCGCGCGCTGGCGGTCGCCGCGACCTCGCTGACCGCCGCCGCGATGCTGCCCGCCGCGACCGCGGCCGCCGCGGAGCCGTACGTCGTCGGCGGCTCGGAGGCGTCGGTGCAGGAGCATTCCTACGCCGTGTACCTCGTCGACGACAACGACCGGCAGTTCTGTGGCGGCACGTTGATCTCGGCCGAGCAGGTCGTGACAGCCGCACACTGTGCGGACGCGATGGACGTCGGCGATCTCGGCGTCGTCGGCGGCAGGCAGGACACGCGGACCGACGAGGGCATCGAGGCGGGCGTGCGCGACGTGTGGATGCCCTCCGGCTACGACAACCCCATCGACGGCGACGACATCGCCGTGCTCACCCTCGACCGTGCGCTGCCGTTCCGCGTCGCGGAGGTCGCCGATTCGTCCGACACCGCCCTGTACCAGCCGGGCACGAAGGCGACGGTCCTCGGTTGGGGCCGCGTCGAGGAGTCGGGTTCGCCGTCGAACACGCTGCAGTCCGCCGAGGTTCCCGTGGTCGACGACCGGACCTGCGCGGACGCCTACACCGCCTACGACCGGCAGTCGATGCTGTGCGCCGGCTACCCCGAGGGCGGCGTCGACGCCTGCCAGGGCGACTCCGGCGGACCGTTGATGGTCGGCGACAGGCTGATCGGCGTCGTGTCGTGGGGCGAGGGCTGTGCCCAGGCGGGCAAGCCGGGCGTCTACACCCGCGTGTCGACGTACGAACCGGACCTCGCCGCGCAGACCACCGCTCCCTGACCGGGCTGCGGCGCCGGTCCTGGCAGACTTGCCGGGTGACCGATCTGGTAACCCGACGCGGCCCCGACCTGACGGCCGCCGAGCTTCACGACCTGCTGCGACTGCGCGTCGACGTGTTCGTCGTCGAGCAGAACTGTCCCTACGGCGAGATCGACGGCCTCGACCTGCTGCCCACGACGTGGCACATCTGGGCGCCCGGCCCTGTCGCGGGCGAGGGTGCGGCCGGGTGTCTGCGTGTGCTGACCGGCCCGGACGGCGTCGCGCGGGTGGGTCGGGTCGTGACGGCCCCGTCCGCCCGGGGCACCGGCCTCGGCGCGCGTCTGATGGAGGCCGCGGTCGAGCACCTCGGCGACACCGAGTCGGTGCTCAACGCCCAGACGTACGCCCAGGGCTTCTACGCCCGCTTCGGCTACGTGCCCGAGGGCGACGAGTTCGACGAGGACGGCATCCCCCACATCGCCATGCGCCGAAGGCCTGCCCAGACCTAGAGCGCCGACACTGCGACGTGAATTGCTGACACGGCGTCGTGAATTGCTGACACGGTGGCGTGGGGTGCTGACACGGGGTTGGTTAACGTTGTCGTATGCCCAGACGCCATCGTCGATCGCGTGACGAGCGGCCCGGTCCCGCGATGAGCGGGTGGGCCCGCTCGGAGTCGTCCGCCGACGGCGACTGGTTGGTGCGCACCGTGCCGGGTGCGCAGGCCACCAAGACGTACCGCTGTCCCGGGTGCGACCACGAGATCAATCCCGGGGTGCCGCACGTCGTGGCCTGGCCCGCCGACGAGACGGGGTCGGTGGCCGACCGCCGGCATTGGCACAACGGCTGCTGGAAGGCACGCGGCCGCCGCGGCCCGACTCGCCGCTGAGGCACAGAGCCGCCGAGTCCGGCGGGCCCCGCCCGACTCGCCGCTGAGCCCGTCGGCGGGTCGGATCGGGAACAATCGCGGCCATGGCCGCACTCCCTCTCGTCCTGTTGCACGCGTACCCGCTCGACGCGCGGATGTGGAACGCCGTCCGCGAACCCCTGGCCGCCCACACCCGGCTGATCACGCCCGACCAACGCGGGCTCGGCCGCAGCCCGCTCCCGGCCCCCGACGCGGACCCGGGCGCCGGTCCGAGCGCAGCCCCGAACGTCGATGCGGGCCCGAGCCTCGACCACGCGGCGCGGGACGTCGTCGCGCTGCTCGACCGGCTCGAACTCGACCGGGTCGTGCTGGGCGGCTGCTCGATGGGCGGCTATCTGACGATGGCGGTGCTGCGCGCGGCCCCCGAGCGCGTCGGTGGACTCGTCCTGATCGACACGAAGGCCGACGCCGACGGCGACGACGCGCGCGCCAACCGGCTGCAGGCTGCCGAGCGGGCCGAGTCGGAGGGCACCGGGTGGCTGGCCGAGGCGATGCTGCCGAACCTGCTGTCCGAGCACACCCACCGGGACCAGCCCGAGGTCGCGGCGTTGGTGCGCGAGCTCGTCGACTCGCAGCCGCCCGCCGGGGTCGCCTGGGCGCAGCGCGCGATGGCGGCCCGGCCGGACTCGTTCGACACGCTGCGGGCGGCGAGCGTGCCCGCGCTCGTGCTGGTGGGGGAGCAGGACACGCTCACCACCCCGGACGCGGCGCGGGCCATGGCGGAGGCGCTGCCCGACGCGCGGCTCGAGACGATCCCGGACGCGGGCCATCTGACCCCGCTCGAGGCCCCCGACGCGGTCGTCGCGGCGATCACCGACTGGTACCCGGCGGCCTGACGACACCGCCGTCCGGGTGAGCCGGCCGCGTGCGGCCGGCCGATCGTGACGGACGTAACGCCCGAACGCGACGCCCCGCGGAGGGGTCCGTGGCGGCTCCGAGGGCCGCCGTGAAGGGCCCGCGGAGGCCCCGTGGAGACCATGGCGGCGTGCGTCACACAGAACCCGACAAGCTCGACATTACGGGCCGCCGCGGCCGTCGATCCGGCCGCCGAGGCCGGTGCCGGAAGGGTGCCGAACCGGGCCCGATATTCGTCTCACCAGCACGTTCGGCGGTGTCGACACCGCTCCGCGGCGGCCGGTCGGCACCGCCGCCGAGTCGCCGTCGGGCCTCGCGTCGAGGGCCCGCGGAGCCGCCTCCGAAGGGCTCCGCGGCCCGCCGTGGAGTGATCTCCCCAGCCGGTGCGTAGCGCCGAAACCGGTGACGGCTACGATCTGTCGTAGCCAACGTGGGTCCCCGCCCGTGGCGCAGCAAGGATCGGGGTTTGAAGTGCAGGAGGCAGGAGTGACGGCCGTAGCCCCCCAGCCGACCGCGACGCGCCCATACCCGTCGCACAAGCCGGCAAAGGGTTCGTACCTGCTGAGTATGTTCCGCACGACGGATCACAAGCAGATCGGCATCATGTACATCGTCACCTGCTTCGCCTTCTTCATGATCGGCGGAGCGATGGCGATGCTGATCCGGACCGAGCTTGCTCAGCCCGGGCAACAGTTCCTGTCCCAGGAGCAGTACAACCAGCTCTTCACCATGCACGGCACGGTGATGCTGCTGTTCTACGCGACGCCGATCGTCTTCGCTTCGCCAACTACATTCTTCCGCTGCAGATCGGTGCGCCCGACGTGGCGTTCCCGCGACTGAACGCCTTCTCGTACTGGCTGTTCAGCTTCGGCGGCATGATCGCCCTCGCGGGCTTCCTGACGCCGGGTGGCGCCGCGGACTTCGGCTGGTTCGCCTACACGCCGCTGTCCGACGCGATCCACTCGCCGGGACCGGGCGCCGATCTCTGGATCGCAGGTCTGCTCGTCAGTGGTCTGGGCACCATCCTCGGTGCGGTCAACATGATCACGACCGTGGTCTGCCTCCGGGCTCCCGGCATGACCATGTGGCGAATGCCGATCTTCACCTGGAACATCCTGGTCACCAGCATCCTGGTGCTGATCGCGTTCCCGATCCTCACGGCCGCGCTGCTGGGTCTGCTCGCCGACCGCGTCATCGGGTCGCACGTGTTCGACCCGGCCAACGGCGGCGTGATCCTCTGGCAACACCTGTTCTGGTTCTTCGGACACCCAGAGGTCTACATCGTCGCCCTGCCGTTCTTCGGCATCGTGTCGGAGATCTTCCCGGTGTTCAGCCGGAAGCCGATCTTCGGTTACAAGGGCCTCGTGCTCGCGACGCTGGCGATCGCGGCGCTGTCGGTGGCCGTCTGGGCCCACCACATGTACGCGACCGGTTCGGTGCTGCTGCCGTTCTTCGCCTTCATGACGTTCCTCATCGCGGTCCCGACCGGTGTGAAGTTCTTCAACTGGATCGGAACGATGTGGAAGGGCTCGATCACCTTCGAGTCGCCGATGCTGTTCTCCGTCGGCTTCCTGGTGACGTTCCTCTTCGGTGGTCTGACCGGTGTCCTGCTGGCCGCCCCGGCCATCGACTTCCACGTCTCGGACAGCTACTTCGTCGTCGCGCACTTCCACTACGTGCTCTACGGCACGATCGTGTTCGCCACGTTCGCCGGCATCTACTTCTGGTTCCCGAAGATGACCGGCCGGATGATGGACGAGAAGCTGGCCAAGCTGCACTTCTGGCTGACGTTCGTCGGCTTCCACGGCACGTTCCTGGTGCAGCACTGGCTGGGCGCCGAGGGCATGCCGCGGCGGTACGCCGACTACCTGGCCTCCGACGGCTTCACGACGCTCAACACGATCTCCACGATCGGTGCGTACGTGCTCGGTGTCTCGACGCTGCCGTTCATCTGGAACGTCTTCAAGAGCTACCGCTTCGGTGAGATCGTGAAGGTCGACGACCCGTGGGGTTACGGCAACTCGCTCGAGTGGGCCACCTCGTGCCCGCCGCCGCGACACAACTTCACGGAGTTGCCGCGGATCCGCTCGGAGCGTCCGGCGTTCGAGTTGCACTACCCGCACATGATCGAGCGGATCCACAAGGAGGGTCACATCTCCTTCACGGGTAAGCAGATCGACGACCCGCATGCCAAGGAGGCACCGTCGCAGACGGCCACCAGGACGGTCATGCCGGGAGACCACGACAAGGACAACGCGAGCGAACAGTGAGTAGCACCAGCACCCCGGTCCTGATCACCACGACCGGTCCGGACAAGCCGGGCGTCTCGTCCGTCTTGTTCGCGGCCCTCACCGCGCACGGCGTCGAGGTCGTCGACGTCGAGCAGGTGGTGATCAGAGGCCGGCTGGTGCTGGGTGTGCTCGTCGGGTCGAGGGCGACCCCGAGGCGCTGCAGGAGGCCGTCGAGCAGGCGATGGCGACGGTGTCGATGTCGGTGGACGTGCGCATCGGCGACGCCATCGGCACCGATCCGTTCTCGCCGGACCGGCAGGAGTCGACGCACGTCATGACCCTGCTGGGCCGCCCGCTCACGGCGCGGTCCTTCTACCAGGTCTCGGGCAAGCTCGCGTCGGTGCACGCCAACATCGACGGCATCCACAGCATCGCCGACTACCCGGTGACGGGCCTCGAGGTGGAGCTCTCGGTCGAGAAGGACACCCCCGAGGCCGACGCCGAACTGCGGTCCATCCTCGCCGACTTCGCCAACCGCGGCGGGCTCGACGTCTCCATCCAGCGGGCGGGCCTGTCGCGGCGGGCGAAGCGGCTCGTGGTGTTCGACGTCGACTCGACGCTCATCCAGGGCGAGGTCATCGAGATGCTCGCCGCGCACGTCGGTGTCGAACCGCAGGTGCGGGAGATCACCGAGGCCGCGATGCGCGGCGAGCTCAACTTCACCGAATCGCTCGAACGTCGGGTGGCCCTGCTCGAGGGACTGCCCGAGTCGGCCATGGACGAGGTCGCCGACGCGATCGAGCTGACCCCGGGTGCGCGGACCACGATCCGCACGCTCAAGCGGCTCGGCTACCAGTGCGGTGTCGTCTCCGGTGGCTTCCTGCGGATCATCGACCGGCTCGTCGACGAGCTCGGCCTGGACTTCGCCGCGGCGAACGAGCTCGAGGTCGTCGACGGCAAGCTCACCGGCCGGGTGGTCGGCGAGGTCGTCGACCGGCCGGGCAAGGCCAAGGCGCTGAACCGCTTCGCCGACGAGTTCGGCATCCCCATCCAGCAGTGCGTCGCCGTCGGCGACGGGGCGAACGACATCGACATGCTCTCGGCCGCCGGCATGGGCATCGCGTTCAACGCCAAGCCGGCGTTGCGCGAGGTCGCCGACGCCGCGTTGTCGTACCCGTACCTCGACGCGATCCTGTTCATGCTGGGCGTGACGCGCAACGAGGTCGAGGCCGCCGACGCCGCGGACGGCATGCCGCTCGTCCGGCCGTGAGCGTCCTGGCCCCACTGGCGGCGCGCTACGCCTCGTGGCTCGGCCTGCCCGCCGAGGCGACGGCCGTGGTGGAGACCGAGCCGGACCAGGTGCGGGCCATGCCCGTCGTCCTGCGGCTGGAGAAGTCCAACCCGCCCGAACGCACCCCGCTGTTGGAGGCCGCCGCGACGGCCGCGCTGGCCGTATGCCTCGACGAGCGGTGCGAGCCCGACGGTCCGTGGCACGAACCGATGCGCGACTGGATCGCCGGGCACATCCGCAAGGTGTCCCGACGGGCCCGCGGATCGCACTGGGACGCGGTGCAGGAGCTGCCGGGCGTGACGGTCGACGTGGCCGGGGCGCAGGTGCGCGCCCTGCTGCGACGCGCGTGGCGGACCTGCCGAAGGAGGTCACGCGGCTGCAGGTGTCCGGCACGGACCTGCCGGCCGACGAGCCCGCACCGGCGCGCGACGACGTCCCGCTGCTGATGCTGAACCCGGATGTGCCGATGACGGCGGGCAAATCGGCGGCCCAGGTGGGCCACGGCACGATGCTGCTGGCGTCCGCGCTCGGCTCGGCCGAGGTGGAGGCCTGGCGGGACCGCGGCTTCGCGTGCGCCGTGCGCACGGCGAGCCCGCAGCAGTGGGCCGAGCTGGCCCCCGGCGACGACCCGGAGCGGGCATGGCGGTCCGACGGCGTCATCGCCGTGCGCGATGCGGGCTTCACCGAGATCGCCCCGGGCACGATCACCGTCCTCGCCCAGCGCCGCGGCCTCTGATCGCGAACCCCTGACCGCGTGGCGGCTGGGCCGCAGGGCCGTTTGCCGGTTCGGCAACGAGAGTCGGCCGGAGGGCTCCGACCGTGGCAGGGTCGTCGACGTGGCACAGACCTTCGATCGGGACTTCTGGGAACGGCGCTGGGATCAGGTGGTGCGCGAGCACCCCGGCGTGGTCGCCGCCCGGCCGCCCAACGGGCACCTGACCGCCGAGGCCGCCGGACTCGCACCCGGACGGGCCCTCGACGCGGGATGCGGGCACGGCGGTGAGGCGCTGTGGCTGGCCACGGCCGGCTGGCGCGTCGACGCCGTCGACTTCTCGCCGACGGCGCTGCAGGCCGGACGTTCGGCCGCGGAGGAGCTCGGGACCGACATCTCCGGCCGGATCGAGTGGGTCGAGGGCGACCTCGGTGTGTGGACGCCGGCGCCGCGCCGCTACGACCTCGTGGTCTGCCTGTACGTGCACATCGCCGGCCCGGTCGACGAGTTCGTCACCCGGCTCGCGGGCGGCGTCGCGCCCGGCGGAACGCTGCTGCTGGTGGGGCACCGGCCCGTGGACCCGGAGACCGGCGCGGATACCCCCGCGGCGGGGCAGACCCAGGTGTCGGTCGAGGAGGCCACCACCGCGCTCACGGCGCTCGGCGGCTGGCGGATCGAGGTGGCCGAGGAACGCACCCGCGAGGCGGCCGGCACGGGCGTCGACGCCGTCGTCCGCGCCACGAAACCCGACTGACCGGCACCCGACGCCCGGCGAGCCGCTGACGAGGCCGGCCGGGGCTCAGGAGGAGTTCTCGGCGGCCTTCCACACCACGTAGGCCTGGTCGCGTCGGTGGTCATGGCCTCCACGAACGTCTCGTGGTCGAACCCGGGCAATGTCTGCAGCCGTTCGATGAGCGCGTCGGCGGCCGGGTCGCCGCTCGGCACGGCCGTACCGGTGCCGTCGGCGGCGGCGAGCATCAGGAATACGTCCTCGTCCGACAGTCCCTCCGGGATCACCCGGACGACGACGGCCGCGAGCTCGTCCCAGTCGACGCGCTCCTCGGAACCGTCGGCGAGCTGCCGGCGGACTCCGGTGTCGTCGACGCTGATCGCACGGGAATGGGCGGTGGAGGAATCGGGGGACACGAACTCTCCCTTGGGTTCGGAGTTGTCGTTCACCGTAACGCGGTGGGCTCGGCGGAAAGTCCGGGGGCGGAGGTGTCGGCGGCGTCGAGTCGTTTGAGGGCGTCGCGAGCGACGGCCGGGTCGTGGGTCGGCCAGAACGGCGGGATCGAGGCGCGCAGGAAGCCGCCGTACCGTGCGGTCGCCAGCCGCGAGTCGAGCACCGCCACGACGCCGCGGTCGCCGGTCGAGCGGTGCAGCCGCCCCGCGCCCTGGGCCAGCAGCAGCGCCGCGTGCGTCGCCGCGACCGTGAGGAATCCGTTGCCGCCCCTGGCCTCGACGGCCCGCTGCCGCGCCGAGGCCACCGGATCGTCCGGCCGGGGGAACGGCAGCCGGTCCACGAGCACCAGCTGCAGGGACGGACCCGGCACGTCGACGCCCTGCCACAGCGACAACGTGCCGAACAGGCACGTGCGTGGACTGTCGGCGAAGCGGCTCACCAGCGTCGACGTCGAATCGTCGCCCTGGCACAGGATCTCGTGGGGCAGGCGTTCGCGAAGCTCCTCGGCGGCCTTCTTGGCCGCCCGCATCGACGAGAACAGCCCCAGCGTGCGGCCGCCCGCCGCCTCGATGAGTTCGGCGATCTCGTCGAGCGTCGCGTCGCCGAGCCCGTCCCGGCCCGGGGGCGGCAGGTGCTTGGCGACGTACAGGATGCCGTTGCGGCCGTAGTCGAACGGCGATCCGACGTCGAGGCCGCTCCAGCGCAGTCCGTCGTCCGCGTCGTCGGCGGGGGCGGGCTTGTCGGTCGCGGTGCCGTCGTCGACCGGGGTGGGCGTCGGCTCGCCCGGCAGGCCCCACTGGCGGGCGAGCGTGTCGAACCGGCCGCCGAGCGCGAGCGTCGCCGACGTCAGCACGGTCGTCGAGCGGGCGAACACGCGCTCGCGCAGCAGACCGCCCACGGCCAACGGCGCGACGTGTAGCGCGGGCGCCGCGGCGAGGAGGAGTAGGTGTCGTTGGAGACCCAGACGACGTCGGGCCGGTTGGCCTGGTCGGCGTCGAAGGCGTCGAGCAGCCGCACCGCCGTGTCGTGGATCTCCTCGACGGCCGAGCGGGCGAGCTTGCGCGCGGTGGCCTCCTCGATGTCCTCCTTGCGGTCGCTGCCCAGCGCCGTCAGACACCCGTGCGCCGCGTCGCGGACCACCCGGACCGCGCCGCCCAGCGCCTGCGGCAGCGCGTCGAGCCTGCCGGCGGGCGCGTCGCCCAGCACGAGAGCCAGCCCCTCACCGGCCTCGAGGAGCCGGTCGGAGGTGTCGGCGTCGATGATCCGCCCGCAGCGCCGTGTGGCCGACGAGATCGCCGCCGCGGTCAGCTCGGCCGTGGCCGCCGACGTCACCCGGTCGACCAGTTCGTGCGCCTCGTCGATGACCACGACGTCGTGCTCGGGCAGCACCCGCTGTTCCTGCAGCGCATCGATGGCGAGCAGCGCGTGGTTGGTGACGACCACGTCCACGCGGCCCGCGTCGGCGCGCGCCTTCTCGGCGAAACAGTCGTCGCCCACGGGGCAGCGCGACGCGCCGAGGCATTCGCGGGCGCTGACCGACACCTGCCGCCACGCCTGCTCGGACACGCCGGGCACCAGTTCGGTGCGGTCGCCGGACTCGGTCTCCGAGGACCACTCGTGCAGTCGCTTCACCTCGCGGCCGATGCGCGAGACGGTGAACGCGTCGAACAGGCCGCTGTCCTCGGGCTCCTCGGGCGCGCCCGCGTGGACGCGATGCATGCACAGGTAGTTGCGGCGACCCTTGAGGATCGCGAACGTGGGCTCGCGGCCGAGCGGCTTCGTCAGCGCCTTCGCCAGCCGGGGCAGATCACGGTCGACGAGCTGGTTCTGCAGCGCGATCGTCGCCGTCGACACCACGACCGTCGTGTGCTTCTCGACCGCGTGCCGGATGGCCGGGACGAGATAGGCCAGCGACTTGCCGGTGCCCGTGCCCGCCTGCACGGCGAGATGCTCGCCGGTGCGGATCGACCGGGCCACCGCGTCGGCCATCTGCGCCTGCCCGTCGCGTTCGGAGCCACCCACCGCGTCGACGCCGGTGGTGAGCAGCTCACGGACACCGGGCAGTTCCCGGGCCTTGCGCAGGGTGCTGATCTCGGCGGGCACGGTGTCCCACACTAGCGGCAGGGCCTGTCGAAAACGGGTCAGACCGGGCGGTCACACGGCCGGGTGGTGTGCGGTAAGGCCGGTCAGGTCCGAGTGCGCGGCTGCCGATGTCGGGAAAAGGTGCGACTCGGGAGGACATCACATGGCACACAGGTTCCACGCCGGACGTGCGGCACGGATGGCGGCGACGGGTGCCGCGACGGCGCTCGTGCTCACGGCCGTGCTGCCGGCCGCTGCGCAGGCCCAGGAGCAGGAGCAACCCGCGGCCTTCGGATCGGTCGGACTGGTCGACGTCGTGCACGAGGGCAACGAGGTGCGCGTCGGCCCGATCGCCGACTGCGACGTCGACGAGCAGCCCGAGAACAGCACCCCGGGTGTCGACGTCGGCGGCGGCGACCTCGCCCGCTACGGCAGCGGCGAGACGACGTGCGAACGCGCCGACGGCCGCGCCTCGACCACGGCGACGGGGGAGCGGTTCTCCACGTCGATCCTGGAGGAGTACGGCGGGCCGGAGATCCGGGTGCGCTCGTTCACGGCGCAGTGCCAGACGACGGAGAACGGCAGCAGCTCGTCGATGCAGCTGTCCGGGGTGAGCGGCTTCGACCTGCCGCAGGAGATCCCGCCGAACCACGAGATCCTGATCCCCGGCGACGATGCCGACGCCGCGCCGCTGGCGAAGGTCGTGCTCAACGAGTTCACGGCGCCCGACCCGCCGGACGGCAGCCTCGAGATGTCGGCCGTGCGCATCCAGCTGTTCCCCGAGGGCGGCCCCGTCACCGGCGACATCCGCCTCGGCATGGCCGCCTGCGACCCCTACGGCGCCTGACCGCTCAGTGCTCCCGAGGGCCCCATAGTCGCATCAAGCGCAGCCGCGCGTCAGCGCGTCGTGGGGGGGGGGTCGGGCGACGGGTGGGCGCGACCAAAGGGCCCTCGGGTGCTTCTACGAGGCGGGGGTGCGGGTGAGGCGGTGTTGGCGGGGCAGGTCGACGAGGTCGGCGCGTTCGGGGAGGCTGTCGGCCGAACCGGGCACCGACATCGCGGCCGCCCGGCAGGCCGCTGCGGTGCGGACCCGGCGGTCGGCGGGCTCACCGGCGATCAGGTCGGCGAGGTAGCCGGCGATGAACGCCTCGTCGGCGGCGTCGGCGTCGATCTCGTGCACGGGGTAGGCGGGCACGTCGTAGCGCACGCCGGAGATCTCCGCGATAGCACCGCGCGGCCCCTGGAGCACGATGATCTCGTCGGGCCCGCGCCCGGCGAGTTCCGCGGCGAAGGCCTCGGCGTCGGTGTCGAAACCGAGCGGACGGGCCTCGTCGGTGCGCGCGAACACGATGTCAACCCGCTCGAGCAGGTCGAGCACGGCGTCCCTGGCGTTCTCGTCGTCCCACAGCGCCGGGCCGTGGTCGAGCGCCAGTGACACGGGGACGCCCGCCTCGCCCGCGATCTCCGCGGCGGCGAACGCGGCGTCGTCGGCCGTTTCCGACAACGCCGCCGTGCTGCCGGACAGGTGCAGCACGCCCGCCGCGGCGATCAGGTCCTCCCGCAGGTCCTCGGGAGCGAGGCGGGTGCCGGCGCTGCCGGTGCGGTAGTACGCCGACCGGCTCGCGTCGCGGGAGCGGAAGTCGCGCAGCACCAGACCCGTCGGCGCCTTCCGGTCGGTGACGGCGGCGCCGGTGTCGACGCCCTCCTCCCGCAGCCGCGTCAACACCAGGGCGCCGGGTTCGTCGGCGCCGACGCGGCCCATCCACGCGGCGCGCGCCCCGAGCCGCGACACGCCCACGGCGACGGTCGCCTCCGAACCGGCGATGCCGACGTCGACCGACGTCGCGTGTCGGAGCTTGCCCGCCGAGGTGCGGAAGGACGCCAGCGCCTCGCCGAACGTCACCAGTCCAGCGCTCACCCGCCGACCCGCGGCGTCCCGTCGACGGCGACGCCGGCCGCGGCGAGGTCGGCCAGCGCCGTGTCGGTCGTGGCCTGCGAACCGCACGCGGTCAGCTCGGCCAGCACGCGCACGGTGAACCCGGCCGCCGCCGCGTCCAACGCGGTGGCGCGCACACAGAAGTCGAACGCGATGCCGACGACGTCGACCGCGCTCACCCCGCGGGCGCGCAGCCAGTCCTGCAACGGTTCGCCGGTGTCGGTCGCGGATTCGAATCCCGAGTAGCCGTCGCTGTACTGGCCCTTGGAGAACACGGCCTGCACCGGTCCGACGTCGAGCGCCGGGTGGAAGCTCGCGCCGGGCAGGCCGGCCTCGCAGTGCCGGGGCCACGACGTCACGAAGTCCGGTTTCTCGCTGAAGTGCGCGCCCGGGTCGATGTGGTAGTCGCGGGTCGCGGCGATGTGCTCGTAGGTGCCCCGGCGCATCAGCTCGGTCACTCCCTCGGCGACGGCCGTCCCGCCGTCGATGGCGAGCGAGCCGCCCTCGCAGAAGTCGTTCTGGACGTCCACGACGATCAGTGCGGTGGTCATTCGATTCCCGCCTTCCTTGAACGTTGGGGGAGCAGCGACGGTGGCACAGCAGGCGATGTGGGGAACAGCTGCCTTCAGCGGAACGTCGTCGGGATGGCCGGTTCGCCGTGCGAGAGCTTGAGACCCTCCCACGGCAGGCTCACCATGCCGCGGCGCAGGCGGCCGCGGGCGTCCTCGAGGGTGGGTAGTCCGGCGACCGGTTTGCCGCCCCGCATCAGCGCGATCGGCAGTACGCGGTCGTGCTCGCCGATCTCGGGCGGCGCGCCCGGGGGGTACACGACCTCCTCGAGAGCGGTGCCGGTGCCCTTGTGCCTGCGCAGCGCCGACTTCCGGCCGCCGCGCGACGCCTTGTCCTCACTGCGTTTGGCGACCGGGCGGCCGTCGACCTCGACCAGTTTGTACACCATGCTCGCCGTCGGTGCGCCCGATCCGGTGACGACGGAGGTGCCGACGCCGTAGGCGTCGACGGGTTCGGCGCGCAGCGCGGCGATGGCGTGCTCGTCGAGGTCGCCGGACACGACGATCCGGGTGTCCTTCGCGCCGAGCTCGTCGAGCTGTTCGCGGGCCTTGCGGGCCAGGACGCCGACGTCGCCGGAGTCGATGCGGATGGCGCCGAGCTCGGGCCCGGCGACGCGGATCGCCGTCTCGATGCCGCGGGAGATGTCGTAGGTGTCGACGAGCAGCGTGGTGTCGGTGCCGACCTTGGCGACCTGCGAACGGAACGCGGCCTCCTCGCTGTCGTGCAGCAGGATGAACGCGTGTGCCGTGGTCCCGCGGGTGGGGATGCCGTAGCGGCGGCCCGCCTCGAGGTTCGACGTGGTGGCGAAGCCGGCGAGGTACGCGGCGCGCGCGGCGGCGACGGCGGCCTGCTCGTGGGTGCGGCGGCCGCCCATCTCGATGATCGGCCTGCCCGATGCTGCAGCGGACATGCGCGCGGCGGCCGAGGCGACGGCCGTGTCGTGGTTGAGAATCGACAGGACCAGCGTCTCGAGTACGACCGCCTCGGCGAAGCTGCCGCGCACGGTCATGATCGGCGATCCCGGGAAGTACAGCTCGCCCTCGGGATAGCCCTCGACGTCGCCGGAGAAGCGGTAGTCGGCCAACCAGCCGAGCGTGGCGGCGTCGACCACGGCGGTCTGTTCGAGCTGGGTCAGTTCGGCGTCGGTGAACCGGAAGTCGCTGATCGCGTCGAGCACCCTGGCGGTGCCGCCGACGACGCCGTAGCGCCTGCCGTTCGGCAGCCTGCGGGCGAACACCTCGAACACGCAGTCCCGGTCGGCCGAACCGTCCGCGAGCGCACTGCCGAGCATCGTCAGCTCGTAGTGGTCGGTCAGCAGTGCCGTGCTGGGGCCGATCTGTTCCATGCGGAAGAACCTATCCGCGGGGTCCGCAGGGGCGCCGCGTCGGGTGTCCGGCCATACCTGCGAACTGCGGGGTTCCGGGCAGGGCGGTATGTCCGGCGTGACAACATGGAGGGTATGACGACGCCGGTCGAGGCCGAACAGACACTCGGCGAGGACGTGAGCGCCGACGACACGCCGTGGCAGACCATCGTGTGGAACGACCCGGTCAACCTCATGTCGTACGTGACGTACGTGTTCCAGAAGTTGTTCGGGTACAGCCGAGATCACGCCACGAAGCTGATGCTGGACGTGCACCACAAGGGGCGCGCCATCGTCACCTCGGGCACCAAGGAGAAGGTCGAGGGCGACGTCGCGAAACTGCACGCGGCGGGCCTGTGGGCCACGATGGAGCAGACGTGAAGGCCTGGCGCCGCAAGGGCGGCCGCGTACTCGCGGGATTCGAACAGCAGGAGGCCGCGGTGCTGCGCGGCCTGGTCCGACAGGTCGACGAGATGCTCAGGGCGCGCGTCGAGGAGACGCCGCAGGACGAGTTGGCCGAGCTGACGGGCATCAAGACGGGCCCGTCGGAGGGCCCGAACGATCCGGTGCTGTCCCGGCTCCTGCCCGACTTCCACAAGCTCGACCCGGACCATCCCGCGCAGGAGGACGTCGACTCGGCGGCGGCGCTGCGGTCGCTGCACGAACCCGAGGTGCTCGACGCCAAGCTCGGGGTGGCCGCGGAACTGCTCGCGTCGTTGCCGCCCGAGGGCGGCAACATCAAGCTGACCTACGAGCAGGCCGACTCCTGGGTGTCGGCGCTCAACGACGTCCGCCTCGCGCTGGGCACGGCGTTGGACGTCAACGACGAGACTCCCGACGAGCTGCCCGACGACGACCCCCGCGCCTCGCACCTCGGCATCTACCACTGGCTGACCTGGGTGCAGGAGAGCCTGGTGCAGGCCCTCACCGAATAACCGGCACCGCACGGCCGGCGCGGCGTGATCGGTGGCGCGGCGGCATAGTTGGTGACCGTAGGCGCCCACGCACACGAGGAGGTCGGCGTGCCGGGGTTCAACGCGATCACCGACGTGCCCGGGGTGCTGGTCGGGCACCACCATCGGCTGGGCCGCGGCTGGGCGACCGGGACGACGGTCGTGCTCGTGCCCGGTCGGGCCGTGGGCGCGGTCGACCAGCGTGGGGGAGCGCCCGGTACCCGCGAGACCGATCTGCTCGAACCCGAGAACCTCGTGCAGCGGGTCGACGCGATCTGCCTGTCCGGCGGCAGTGCCTACGGCCTGGCCGCCGCCGACGGCGTGGTGCGCTGGCTCGGCGAGCGGCAGCGCGGTTTCCGGTGGGCGCCGGCCGTTCGAGGTCGTGCCCATCGTGCCGGCCGCGGTCGTGTTCGACCTGCCGCGCAGCGACTGGGGCAACCGGCCCGACGCCGCGTTCGGGTACGCCGCGTGCGGGGTGGCCACGGCCGGGCCGGTCGCGCAGGGCACCGTGGGTGCCGGCACGGGCGCCAGGTCGGCTCCCTGAAGGGCGGTGTCGGCACCGCCAGCGAGCGGGTCGGCGAGCACACCGTGGGCGCGTTGGTCGTCGTCAACGCCTCGGGCGAGGCCGTGAGCCTCGAGACCGGGGCGCCGTTCGCGGCCGATCACGAGGTCGACGGCGAGTTCGGCATCGCCGCGTGGCCCTGCCGTCCCGGTGACGTCGGGGCGGGTGGGCGCAAGGACCTCAACACCACGATCGGCGTGGTCGCCACCGACGCGGACCTGTCGAAGGCCGAGGCGCGCCGGCTCGCGGTGTCGGCGCAGGACGGCCTGGCCCGCGCCGTGCGACCTGCGCACACCATGTACGACGGCGACACGGTCTTCGCGCTGGCCACGGGCGACCGGCCGCTGAGCGAGGCCGAGGGCACCGTCGGCGGGGCGCAGCGGGCCGCGGCGCTCGACGGGTTGTGCGCGGCGGCGGCCCGGGTGTTCACACGGGCGATGGTCCGCGGCGTGCTGTCGGCGACGTCGGCGGCGGGACTGCGTGCCTACCGCGACGTCTGGCCCGAGGCCGTCACCGACACCCGCCACGGCCGGTGAGGCGGATCCGCGCTGCTGGGAGGGATGCGACACAGTGCCCGTCTCACACTGTGAACGCGCTTTATTCAGCCAGTAAGATAGTGCCGTGCTTCGGATCCGCCGTGACCATGTCGACGCGATCGTCGCCCATTCCCGTCGTGACCACCCCGACGAGGCCTGTGGCGTCATCGCGGGACCGGACGATGGCAGCGACAGCCCTGAGCGCTACATCCCCATGGTCAACGCGGCGCGCTCGCCCACGTTCTACGAGTTCGACTCGGGTGACCTGCTGAAGCTGTACCGCGAGATGGCCGCGAACGACGAGACGCCGGTCGTGATCTATCACTCGCACACGGCCACGGAGGCGTACCCCTCGCGGACGGACATCCAGTTCGCCCAGGAGCCCTTCGCGCACTACGTGCTGGTGTCCACGCGGTTCGACGACGTCGCCGAGTTCCGCTCGTACCGGATCGTCGACGGCGAGGTCACCGAGGAACCGGTCGAGATCGTGGGTGAGCCCACGGCCGAGAGCGCGGCCATCCGCCTCAACCCGGACGTCGCGCCGGACAGTGCGCCCGTCGAGTCGTACATGTTCGCCAACACCGGCAGCGACGACGTTCCCGACGCCTGATTGCTCCCCGGCGTAGCCCGGGTCACACGTGGAATTTTCCCGCGTGCTCATACGTCTGTGCTCATCGACAAGCCATTCTGCGGAGGTAACCCATGGCCGTGACCGTGTCCATCCCGACGATCCTGCGTACGCACACCGGCGGCGAGAAGTCCGTCGAGGCTGCCGGCAAGACGGTCGCCGAGGTGATCGACGACGTCGAGTCGCGCCACGGCGGCCTGAAGGACCGTCTGGTCAAGGACGAGAAGCTGCACCGGTTCGTCAACGTCTACGTCAACGACGAGGACGTGCGGTTCGTCGGCGGCCTCGAGGCCGAGGTCACCGACGGTGACACCGTGACGATCCTGCCCGCCGTCGCCGGCGGCATGCGCTGATCATGGCTCGCTACGAGTCCCTGGTCGACACGCTGGGCGGCACGCCGCTCGTCGGCCTGCCGCGCCTGTCCCCGTCCGCCGACGTGCGGCTGTGGGCCAAGCTCGAGGACCGCAACCCCACCGGGTCGATCAAGGACCGTCCGGCCCTGAAGATGATCGAGGCCGCCGAACAGGACGGTTCGCTCCGTCCCGGCGCCACGATCCTCGAGCCGACGTCGGGCAACACCGGCATCTCGCTGGCCATGGCCGCCAAGCTCAAGGGCTACGGTCTGGTCTGCGTGATGCCGGAGAACACGTCGGCCGAGCGCAAGCAGCTGCTGCAGGCCTACGGGGCGCGGATCATCTTCTCCGAGGCCGCGGGCGGCTCCAACGAGGCCGTGCGCAAGGCCAAGGAGCTGGCCAAGCTCAACTCGGACTGGGTGATGCTGTACCAGTACGGCAACCCGGCCAACATCGCCGCCCACTACGAGGGCACCGGCCCCGAACTGCTGGCAGACCTGCCGTCGGTGACGCACTTCGTCGGCGGACTCGGCACCACGGGCACGCTCGTCGGCGTCGGGCGCTACCTCAGCGAGCACAAGCCGGACGTGCAGATCATCGCCGCCGAACCGCGGTACGGCGAGCTGGTCTACGGCCTGCGCAACCTCGACGAGGGCTTCGTTCCCGAGCTGTACGACCCGGACGTGCTCAGCGGCCGCTACTCGGTCGGCGCCTACGACGCGCTGCGCCGCACCCGTCAGCTGCTCGAGCAGGAGGCATCTTCGCCGGCATCTCCACCGGCGCCGTGCTGCACGCGGCGCTGGGCGTGGCGGAGAAGGCGATCGCCAAGGGACAGTCGGCCGACATCGCGTTCGTCGTCGCCGACGCCGGGTGGAAGTACCTGTCCACCGGCGCCTACAGCGGTTCGCTCGACGAGGCGGCCGAACGACTCGACGGCCAGCTCTGGGCCTGAGCCGGCAGGTGGCCGCACGGTGGATCTCTCCGCGGTGCGGCCCCGTCGGTGATGGGGTGATTGCGTGGCGTTGACGCCACGCACATCCCGGAGAAACATCGCCCCGATTTGCTGTCCGCTATGAGTATCTACGAGCAGATCGGCGGCCAGGACGCCCTCATCGCCGTCGTCGATGACTTCTACGACCGGGTGCTGAACGACACGCAGCTCGCCCCGTTCTTCCTCGGCACCAACATGCCGCGCCTCAAAGGCATGCAGATCGAGTTCTTCGCCCAGGCCCTCGGCGGTCCCGAGGAGTACTCCGGCCGGTCCATGAAGGACGTCCACCGAGGCCGCGGCATCACCGGTGAGCACTTCGACCTCGTGGCGAAGTACCTGACCGAGGCGCTGCAGCGGCCGGGGTCCCGAACGACACGGTCGACCAGATCATCGGAGCCGTCGCACCGTTGAAGGACGACATCGTGTCCGGCACCGGGTGACGGGCAGCTCTGGGCCTGAGCGGTCACTCCCGCACGGCCGGGTTGGCCGGCCGGTCCATGCGCACGACGACGTCCGCCGTCTCGGCGGGCGTCGTTTCGCGTTCGTACCGCGCGTAGGCCGGCAGCGCCCAGTGCTCCTCGGTAGGCAGCCTGCGGGCCAGCGCGTCCGGCGACAGCCACAGGTGCACCGTCAGATCGAACGCCAACCCCTGCCCGAGCAGCAGTTCCCCGTCGACGAGCACGACACCCCCGGCCGGCAGCGGCACGCGGGCACGGCGGTAGGCGCGGTCGGCGGCGGCGTCCCACAGCGCGGGCAGCACCTCACCGCTGCCACCCGGCCGCAGCGGGTCGAGCACCTCCCTGCGCAGCGCGCCGACGTCCAGCCAGTCCTCGTAGCGGGTGTCCGGGTCGTGGCGGCCGCGTTCGAACCGCAGCGAGGACGGGCGCAGGAAGTTCCACGCCGACACGCGCAGCGCCGCCCGTCCCGCCACGCGCAGCGGATCGACCAGCGCGTCGGCGAGCCCCGCCGGATCCGCGGCGCCGGCGGCGCCACCTGCGCCGTCGATGGCCACGGCGATGCGCCGATCCCGCGGCTGCTCGGCGATTCGTCCGGTGAGCTCGTCGACGAGCCGGTCGAACGCGATGGGCCGGAAACGCACCCCGGCGATGCTACGGATCCGGCGGAGCTGGCGGCCCCCCGTGACCCCGCCGACCTCGGGGCCGGAATTCAGGGTCATCACCGAGGTGCGGGCGTCGCGCGCCCGTAACCTGTGGATTGTGAGTATTCCGCCTGTTCCCACGCCCGGCGCGGGACCCGCGAAGCCCGCCCGTCCCGCGGCCAAGCGTGTGCTGCCGCCCCAACCGCTGGCCGCCGCGATCGTCGCGGCCTCGTTCACCGTGCTGCTGTACGTGATCGAGCTGATCGACGTCATCCTGCCGATGAACCTCGACAACGGCGGGATCGTGGCACGGCAACTGTCGGGCCTCGACGGCATCGCCTGGGCGCCGCTGCTGCACGGCGGCTGGGGACACCTGCTGGCGAACACCGTTCCCGTGCTCATCTTCTCGTTCCTGGCCATGGCGCGCGGCATCGGTCCGTGGATCGCGGTGACCGCGACGATCTGGCTCGTCGGCGGGATCGGCGTGTGGCTGACGGCCCCACCCGGGTACGTCACGATCGGCGCGTCCGGCCTGGCGTTCGGCTGGCTGGCGTACCTGCTGGTGCGCGGTCTGTTCAACCGCAGCGCCGCCCAGCTCGCCGTCGCGGTCGTGCTGTTCTTCGTGTGGGGCGGCATGTTGTGGGGCGTGTTGCCCGGTCAGCCCGGTATCTCGTGGCAGGGCCACCTGTTCGGCGCCCTCGGCGGCGTCCTCGCGGCCTGGCTGACCGCGAAGTCCGACCGCCGGGTCGGCACCGGAGCCGCGGCGTAGGCTGACCCGACGTGAGCGCTCCGATCGGCATCTTCGACTCCGGGGTCGGCGGGTTGACCGTCGCCCGTGCGGTCGCCGACCAGCTGCCGGCCGAGAGCCTGCGCTACGTCGGCGACACCGCGAACGCCCCGTACGGCCCGCTCCCGATCGCCACGGCCCGCGAACTGGCGCTGACCGCTCTCGACGGGCTCGTGGCCGACGGGGTGAAGGCCCTGGTCATCGCGTGCAACACCGCCTCGGCGGCGTGCCTGCGCGACGCGCGGGAACGCTACGACATCCCGGTCGTCGAGGTCGTCCTGCCCGCGGTGCGCCGCGCCGTCGCCACGACCCGCAACGGGCGCGTCGGCATGATCGGCACCGAGGGCACCGTGCGCTCGCACGCCTACGAGGACGCGTTCGCCGCCGCCACCGACGTGCAGCTCACCAGCGTGGCCTGCCCCCGGTTCGTCGACTTCGTCGAACGCGGCATCACCTCCGGACGGCAGGTGCTCGGCCTCGCGCAGGGCTACGTCGAACCGCTCGCGCGCGCCGGCGTCGACACACTCATCCTCGGCTGCACGCACTACCCGCTGCTCACCGGCGTGCTGCAGCTCGCCATGGGCCCCGACGTGACGCTCGTGTCCAGCGCCGAGGAGACCGCGAAGGACCTCGTGCGCGTCCTGACCGAACGCGACCTGCTGGCCGAACCGGGCGAGCGGCCCCGGCACACCTTCCACGCCACCGGTGAGCCCGAGCGGTTCGCCCGCCTCGCCGAACGGTTCATGGGCTTCGGTCCCGTGCTCGCCCCGAGCTGAACGTCGACCCGACACCCGAGCCGACAGCCGGGCCGACACCCGAGCGGGCGGCGTGCTCACCGCCACGTCGTACGGGCGCGGGCGAAGCGGCCGTGGCATGGTGTCGACCGTGCGACTCACCATCCTCGGCTGTTCGGGAAGCATCCCCGGACCGAACAGCGCCGCGTCGGGCTACCTGGTGGAGGCCGACGGGTTCGTCCTGGGCGTCGAGCTCGGCAACGGCACACTCGCCCAGCTGCAGTCCGTGCGCGACCCGTTCGACGTCGACGCGCTGGTGCTCTCGCACCTGCACCCCGATCACTGCGCCGACATGAGCGCACTGACGGTGCTGCGCCGCTACCACCCGGACCCGCCGTTCGACCCGAGACGGCACCGCCTGCCGGTGCACGCCCCCGCCGAGGCCCCGGTCCGGCTCGGCTGCGCGTTCGCCGCCGACGCGGCCGAGCGCGGCGCGGTCGACCTGTCCGACGTCTACGACTTCCGTGCGCTGACGGCCGGAACCCGCACGATCGGGCCGTTCGAGGTGTCGGTGTTCCCGATGGACCACCCCACCGAGGCGTGGGGCCTGCGCATCGCCCACGGCGGGCGCACCCTCGCCTACACCGGCGACACGGGACCGTGCGCCGCGCTGGACGAGCTCGCCGCCGGCGTCGACCTGCTGCTGGCGGAGGCGTCGTGGACCGAGCACCCCGATCGGCCCGTCGGGGTGCACCTGTCGGGCACCCAGGCCGGCCGCCTGGCCGCCGGCGCGGGCGCGCGGCGGCTGATGCTGACCCACATCGCCCCGTGGACCGACCCGGCCGCGGTGCTGGCCGAGGCGCGGGCCGAGTTCGACGGCGCCGCCGAGGTGGCCCGGCAGGGCGCGGTGTACGACCTCTAGTGCCTCCGACGCTGCCGCCGGCGGCGGCTGCGACGTGCGAGCCCGCGTCGGGTTGTAGGGTCGGATCCCGTGGTGCGAAAAGACGGCAGGAACGACGACCAGCTTCGTGACGTACGGATTACCCGGGGCTTCCAGCAGTGGCCCGCGGGATCGGTACTGATCGAGTTCGGTGACACGAAGGTGCTGTGCGCGGCGAGCGTGACCGACGGCGTGCCCCGCTGGCGGGCGGGATCGGGACTCGGCTGGGTCACCGCCGAGTACGCGATGTTGCCGTCGGCGACGCACGAACGCGGCAGCCGCGAGTCCGTGAAGGGCAAGATCGGTGGGCGGACCCACGAGATCAGCAGGCTCATCGGCCGTTCGCTGCGCTCGTGCATCGACCTCGCCGCGCTGGGCGAGAACACGATCCAGCTCGACTGCGACGTCATCCAGGCCGACGGGGGCACCCGCACGGCGGCCATCACCGGTGGTTACGTGGCGTTGGCCGATGCGATCACGTGGCTCGGCGCCGCGGGCAAGCTCGCCGACCCGAAACCGTTGTCGGCGACCGTGTCGGCCATCAGCGTCGGCGTCGTCGACGGGCGGGTGCGGCTCGACCTGCCCTACGAGGAGGACTCGCGGGCCGAGGTCGACACGAACGTCGTCGCGACCGACGCGGGCACGCTCATCGAGGTGCAGGGCACGGGCGAGGGCGCCACGTTCACGCGGTCCACGCTGGACAAGATGCTCGACCTCGCGCAGGCCGGCTGCGCCGAACTGGCCCGCAAGCAGGCCGAGGCGCTCGCCGAGCCGTACCCCGGCACGCTGCCCGAGCCGGTGCGCACCGACAAGAAGTCGAAGGGCGGCAAGTGAGCACGCGCCTTCTGCTCGCCACCCGCAACGCCGGAAAGCTCGAGGAACTGCGGCGCATCGTCGCGGCCGCCGGCCTCGGCGACGTCGAGATCCTCGGACTGTCCGATGTGGAGGAATTCGACGAGGCGCCGGAGACCGGTGCGACGTTCGAGGAGAACGCCGTGGCGAAGGCGCGCGACGCCGCCGTCGCCACGGGACTGCCGGCGATCGCCGACGACTCCGGGCTCGCCGTCGACGCGCTGAACGGCATGCCGGGCGTATTGTCGGCCCGCTGGGCCGGGCGGCACGGCGACGACGAGGCGAACCTGCGGCTCCTGCTCGGCCAGCTCCAGGACGTGCCCGCCGAACGCAGGGGAGCGGGCTTCGTGTCCGCCGCCGCGTTCGTCGTCCCGGACGCGGCCGTTCCCGGCGGGTCCGGGGTGGGTGGCTCCGAGGTGGTGGTCCGCGGCGAATGGCGCGGCACGATCATCGACGAGCCGCGCGGCACCAACGGGTTCGGCTACGACCCGATCTTCGTGCCCGAGGGCGGGACGCGGACCTCGGCCGAGCTCGAACCGGCCGAGAAGGACGCCGACTCCCACCGCGGCCGCGCCCTCCGCGCCCTCCTCCCGCACCTGAACCGCTTCGCCACCGCCTGAGAAGCACAGCAGAGTCCCAAGGGCCCTAGGTTCGCGTCACGCACATAGCCCTTGGGAGCTTCACACCGGGCGGGTCAGCTCGCCAGGTCGAGCTCCTTGAGCAGCCGGGCGACGTGGTTGGTGGCGCGCACGTTGTACTGCGCCGTGGTGATCACACCGTCGCCGTCGATGACGAACGTCGAGCGGATGACGCCCTGCACGACCTTGCCGTAGTTCTTCTTCTCACCGAACGCGCCGTAGGCCGACAGCACGGTCTTGTCCGGGTCGGACAGCAGCGGGAACGTCAGCCCCTCCTCGCCGGCGAACGCGGCGAGCTTCTCCGGCTTGTCGGGGGAGATGCCGAGCACCTGGTAGCCCGAGTCGCCGAGCAGGGCGAGGTTGTCACGGAAGTCGCACGCCTGCTTGGTGCAGCCCGGCGTGCTGGCACGCGGGTAGAAGTACACGACCACGGGGCTGCCGCGGAAGTCGGACAGCGAGACGTTGCGGCCCTCGCTGTCGGGCAGGGTGAAGTCGGGTGCCTTGTCGCCGGGTTCGAGTCGCGTCTGCTCGGTCATGTCCGCAGCGTATCCGACGCCTGCGCACCGGCAGGCGGCTCAGGCCCCGCCGTGGTAGACGGCCCGCGCGGGTTCGTTCGGGTCGGGTTGGACAGCCAGTTCGAACGTGCCCGAGCCCTCCGGGGCGACGAACGCGAACGGTAGTTCCACCCGGTCGCCGGGGATGAGGTCGCGGTCGGCGTCGACGATGCCCGGATACCCCTGGGCCGGGTCGACGACCTGCACGAGCTGCTCGTCGTCGGCGAAGGCGCGCACGGACAGCCGCGAGAGCCGGTACGGCTTGGCCGACTCGTTGCGCACCTTGACGGTGACCGCCGCGGCGCGGTCGGTGTCCGGGTAGGCCGCGTCGCCCGGGGTGAACGTCTGCGGTTCGGACACCTGCACCACCAGGTCGGAGGCGAACCGGTGGTCGGAGCCGAACAGCACGGCGTGCCGCACGGGCGCGATCGTGGTGTCCCCGCTCGGGGCCGCCCTGGTCACCTCGGGGGTGCCGGGCGGGAGCGCTCCGGCGGCGGGTGCCCCGGCGGGTTCGGCGCCACAGGCGGTGAGTGCCAGAAGCGCGCAGACAGCCAGAGCCGGCCTGTCCTTTCGCACTGCTGTCGCTCCTGTTCCGCCCCGCGCGCGGCCCCGATACGGATTCCGGCGCTGGCTCGTCCTGGGCCGCAGGCTCGTCGGTGAGCGTCGGCCGGGCGCCGCGGCGACGCCCATCGGCCACTGTGCTCGTGGTCCGTGCGGGGGTGCCAGCTGCGGCGGGGGGTTGAGGCGGACCTGGTTCTGCCCTGTGTCCTGGCCGTGACCCGGGGTTGTCGTACGTCACATCCGCCCGCGCGGCGCGGTGGCCGGGGTCCGCGTCACAGGGCCAGGGCGAACAGCAGGATGAACACGGCGAGGGTGACGAGCCAGGCGACGATGAGCCAGCCCCAGTCGCGCCACGGATCGACAATGCGGTTGTCCTCGCCGGGCACGTAGACTCCGCGTAGTTCGAACCAGTCGGCGACACGTCCCGGCCAGCTCAGCGGACCTCGTTCGGACATGTCACCTCCTGTGTTCGTGTCCCGCGCGTGAGCGTACCGCTGCGGCGGGTACTCCGGGACCGACCCGCACCTGCGAGGAGGACCCCCATGTCGACCGTGACCCGTGACGACGCCTGGCCTGCGTTGGCCACCGGCGACTGGCAGCCCACCCGCGACACGTTGCACATGTGGTTGCAGGTCGTCGGCAAGATCCGCATGGCGCAGGCGCCCATGCTCAACCACTGGTGGCAGGTGCCGCTGTACGTGTCGCGCGTGGGCTGACGACGTCGTCGATCCCGCACGGCGGTGCGGTGTTCGACATGGAGTTCGACTTCGTCGCGAGCGTGCTGCGGATCCGTTCGAGTCGCGGTTCGGAGCGGGAGGTGCGGCTGGAGCCGAAGTCCGTCGCGACGTTCCACCAGCAGGTCATGGACGCGCTGGCGGACCTGGGGCTCGACGTGTCGATCATGGCGACGCCGGTGGAGGTGCCGGAGGCGATCCCGTTCGCCGAGGACGTGGCCGAACGGACCTACGACGCCGAGCACGCGCGGCGGTTCTGGGGTCAGCTGATCGCGGCCGATCGGGTGCTGCACCGGTTCCGGTCGTGGTTCTACGGCAAGAGCAGCCCGGTGCACTTCTTCTGGGGCGCGATGGATCTGGCGTGCACGCGGTTCTCGGGCCGGGCGGCCCCGCAACATCCCGGCGGCGCGCCGAACTGCGCGGACTGGGTGATGGTCGAGGGCTATTCGCACGAGTTGTACAGCTGCGGATTCTGGCCCGGTGGCGGCGCCGAGGGCGCGTTCTACGCCTACGCCTATCCCGAGCCGGACGGGTTCGCGCGGCACCCGGTGCGGCCCGACGGTGCCGCCTACGTGGCCGAACTGGGCGAGTACGTGCTGCCGTACGAGGCGGCCAGGGCCACCGGCGATCCGGACGGTGCGGTGTTGGCGTTCCTGCAGACCACGTACGAGGCGGCGGCCGACCGGGGTGGTTGGGACCGCGAGGCCCTCGAGGACCATCCGCACCGCGAGGTCCTGCCGTTCTGACCGCCTCAGCCGTCGGTGCCGCCGTCGCCGAGCTGGGCGGCGTCGGCGAGGGCGTCGAGGCAGGCCTCGAGCGCCGGTCGCGGGTGGGGTTCGGCCGTCACGGCGTACAGGGTGCGCCGCGGCGCGGGGTCGTCGACCCGGACGGGCCGGACGTCGTGGCCGGAGGCCACGGCCAGGGCCATGGCCGGCAGGAGCGCGACGGCGCCGAGGCCGGCCACGAGGGAGAACACGGTCGCGTAGCCGGTCACGTAGTGGCGGATGTCGGGTTCGATGCCGCGTTCGCGGAGGGTGTGGCAGAGCCAGGCGTTCGCGCGTGAGCCGGCTGTCCAGGACACCCAGCGGTCGCGGGCGAGTTCGGGTGCGTCGATGGTGTCCTGGTCGGCGCGCGGGTCGGTGGCGGGCAGCATGACGCGGGCGGTGTCGTCGCGCAGAGCGCGCCAGTGGGTGTGGGGTGGCCGGGTGAGGGGCATGTTGTCCCAGCTCTCGACGACGGCGACGTCGAGTTGGCCGTTGACGAGCATCGGCAGGCTGCGTTCGGGTTCGGCCTCGATCACCGCCGGTTCGACGTCGGGGTGCGCGCCGGCGAGCGAGGTGAGGGCGCGGGTGACGAACGTGTACACCCCGGTGGGGATCGAGCCGACGCGCATGGGTCCGGTGATGTCGCCGGACAGGGCGTCGAGGCGGGTGCGGGCGAGGGCCAGTTCGCCGAGCACGGTGTCGGCGGAGTCGGCGAGCACGCGGCCGGCGGGCGTGAGTTTGACGCTGCGGCCGTGGGGGAGGAGCAACCGCGTGCCGACGTCGCGTTCCAATTTGGACAGTTGTTGGGATACCGCGGACGGGGTCAGGTGCAGTGCCTCGGCGGCTGCGGCGAGGGTGCCGTGGCGGTCGACGGCGTGCAGTGCCTGGAGGCGTTCGGTGCGGAACACGTAAGCGACGATACGGCTTCGGCGAGCTCGGCGCTCCCGTCGCCGGCCGACTCGTCACGGTTCGTGACGGGTAGTGGTGAGGGTTCATCGCTGGTGTCGTCGGGGGTCGGCCGGTCGAATGGGGGTATGACCCGAACTTCGGCCCTGTCGCCGCCTGCTGTTGGCGAGCCGTCCGTCGCCCCTTCCGCCGCGCCGGTTCCGTCCGGTGTGGACCGTTTCGATGCGCGGTTGGTCGCGGTGGCGGGTGCGTCGACGATCGCGTTGACGGCGGTGTTCGTCGCGTTGGCGGATGCGTCGAGTGCGACGGTCACGTTCTTCCGGTGTGCGTTGGCGTTGCCGTTGTTGGCGGCGGTGGTGGTGTGGCGCCGGTTGCGGTGGCGGTTCAACGTGTGGCACGCGCTGGCGGGCGGGTTCCTCGGGTTGGACATGGTGTTGTGGTCGGAGTCGATCGCCGCGGTGGGGGCGGGTGTCGCGACCGTGTTGGTCAACGTCCAGGTGGTGATCGTGCCGTTGGTGACGTTGGTGTTGTTCCGGGAGCCGGTGCGGGTCGCGTTCTGGGCGACGGCGCCGTTGTTGCTCGGTGGGGTGGCGTTGGCCGGTGGTGCTGTCGACAGTGGTCTCGGTGGTGCCGGGTTCGGCTCGGATCCGCTGTACGGCACGGTGATGGGTTTGCTGGCGGGTGTGGCGTATGCGGGTTATCTGGTGGTGTTGCGGAGGGCGGGCCGGCGGGGTGAGCAGGTGCCGATGTTGATCACCATCAACGGTGCGGGTGCGTTGGTTGCGTTGGTGGCGGGCGTGGGGTCGGGCACGCTCGATTTGTTGCCGTCGTTGCCCACGTTGGGATGGGTTGCGGTGTTGGCGGTGACGGGCCAGATCGTGGGCTGGTTGTTGATCGGTGCGGCCATCCCGCGGCTGCCGGCGGCGCTGGGTGGCACGTTGTTGTTGGTGCAGCCGGTGGGTGCCGTGTTGTTGGGCGTGGTGATCCTGGCGGAGCGCCCCTCGCCGTTGCAGTTGGTGGGCTGCGCGGTCGTCGTCGCGTCGGTGGCCTTGGCGGCGCGCGCGAAGCAGCCGGAGCCGACGGTCGGTCAGGGTGTGGTGCGGACCCCGTCGACGTAGAGCGGCGCGCCGGGTGCGAGTGCGGCGCGGATTCGTGCGCGCGCGTGGATGCCGGTGGTGGGGTGTCGCCCGTCGAGGGCGCCGACCCGGTTGGCGAAGGCCAGGTCGTACGGCGGCTCGTCGGGGGAGAGCGTGAGGTCCTCGGCGGCTGCGAGGCGCACCGCGAGGAGCCCGTCGGCGATGAGGTCGGCTCAGCGTTGTTCGGTGAGCGCGACGCCGCGCGCGGACCGGTCGACGACGAGGATGTGTCCGCCGGGTTGGATGCGCCGGGCCACCTCGCGCGCGGCGGGCCCGGGTGCGCCGCCGATCTCGAGCACGCGGAGGCCGGGTTTCAGGGGCAGCGCGTCGACGACGGCGGCGAGTCGTGGGGACAGCATTCGTGCTCCAAGGGGTCCGGTTGGCGACCCAGAATGCCAACACTGCGCCGCAGAATGCTGACACGGCGACGTGAGTTGCCAACACGGTGCGGGGAGGGTGGTGGGCCCGGTGGGACTCGAACCCACACTGGCTAGGACCTAAACCTAGTGCCTCTGCCAATTGGGCTACGGGCCGGCGTGGGGCAGCCTAGCGGGCGGCGTCGGCCGGTTGTCGGCGTGGCCTGTGCCGGCGTCGGGGCGGCGTGATCTAACGTGGCAGCTTGCGCGCAATGCATGCATTCAGCGAGGAGGACACGTGGCTCGCAATCCGGACGCCATCGAACGCGACATCGAGAAGGCGCGGTCGGCACTGGCGGCGACCGTCGATCAGCTCAGCGTGAAGGCCAACCCGCAGCGACTCGCGAACACCGCGAAGACGAGCGTTCAGGCGAAGCTCGAGGAGCCGAAGGTGAAGTTTCCGCTGATCGGCGCGGGCGCGCTGGTGGCGGCGCTGCTCATCCGCAAACTCGTCCGCTGACGGCCGGGCGTTTCGACGCACGAAACCACGCCGACGTCTCGTGGAGTCGTCGGCGTGGTTCGCGGGATGAGCGGGTTCAGCCCGTCGCTGCGGTGTGGCCGCCGGTCGCGGCCGCATACGTCTTGTCGGCGCCGGTCGTGTCGCCGCCGCCGGCCGATTCGTCGGATTCCGACGCCGCCGCCGCTTCCTTGACCGCCTCGGCCGGGCTCTTGGCCAGCTCCTTGCGGGGCACGGCGCTGCCGGGCACGGTGCTCGGCTCGGCCGCCTCGACCTCCTCGGCCACGTCCGCCTCGGCCTCATCCTCGGCCACGTCGGTCTCGGAGTCTTCGGAGGTCTCGGCCTCGTCGGAGCCTTCGGAGTCCTCCGTGTCCTCGGCCACGTCGGCCACGTCGGCCACGGCGACCTCGGTCTCGTCGGCCTGCTCGTCCGCCGCTTCCCCGTCCGCGGACTCGTCGGCCGCCACCTCGACCTCGGCAGCTTCACCGGACTCTTCGGCGTCGTCGGCCTCGGCGTCGACCGTCTCGCCGGTGTCCTGGGGGACGTCGGTCTTCGACAGGCGGGCCGTCATGTACATCGAGGTGAACTCGAGTGCACTGCCGTTGAGCAGGTGCACCACGGTCGGGTCCTCATCGCTCCCGGTGCGCGGCGCGATCTTCTCGATGAGCTGGTCGGCGCAATCGCGCGCGGCGATGATGCCCGGGGCCGTCTCGCTGAACTCCTTGCCCAGGCCGGCCACCGTGACCGTGTAGTCCTCCTCCTCGCGCACGTACACCGCGGTGATCGGTTGAACCACTGTCCTCACCCCTCTGCAAACGGCAGGTCTCACTGTGCAGGACGTCCCCACCGTCGTCCTATGACGCCGCTTCGATGACCACACGATCGAGTGGCGTCCGGCGTTGCCTCGGATTGTGTTACGAGTGGGTGCATTCAGCAATACGAATGCGTGTCGGCTATTACTCAGGGTGAGAACGGTCTCAGTCCCCGACCTGGCATCACCACTGAGTGTCAGCAGCCAGCCGCGGTTGATGAATTTCCATCAAACGCAGGCGGGAACCGCGGCGGCCGGCTCACCGGCCGGTGAGCTGGGCGAGTCCGCCCCACAGCAGGTTGACCGCGTATTCGGCGATGGTCTCGGGGGAGAGGTCGTCACGCTGTTCGCACCAGATCGCGAGCCGTTCACAGCCGCCGACGACGAACTCCGCCGCCGCGTACAATATGCCGGACGCCTCGACGGCCGCCGCGGCGTCCGGATCGACGAAATCACCCATGAGGGTGGCGATGAGGTCCGTCTGCTGTTGGCGGGTGGTCTCGAGTTCGTCCGCGGCAGTGCCGACCAGCGTCGCCTCGTGGCGCACGAGCATCCAGGACTGCCTGCGTTCGCGGATGAACGCGAAGAACGCGAGCAGGCCCTGGCGCAGTGCCTCCTCGGCGTTGCCGGCCTGGGCGACGGCCTGCTCGGTGACGCGGCGCAGCTCCGCGCGTGCCTCCCGGATGCAGGCGAGCAGGAGTCCTTCCTTGGAGTTGAAGTACTCGTAGAGCATCGGCTTCGACACGCCGACCCGTTCGGCGATCTCGTCCATGGACGCCGCGGTGTAGCCGCGTTCGGCGAACACGGCCTCGGCGACCTGGATCATCTGCCGTTCGCGCTGCGCGCGCGGCATCCGCTTGCGCGGCGCCTTGGTCCCCTTGGCCGGGGTTCTCGCCGTCGAACTCACACCCGTAGGCTACCGGAAGTAACCTACTTCGAGTAAGGTGGACTCGCGGTAACAGGTACGGACACGAGCTTCGGCTGGGAGGCAGGCAATGGGCAACCGCATCGAGGCGGGCGTCATCATCGTCGGGACCGGGTTCTCCGGCCTCGGCATGGCGATCAAACTCCGCCAGGAGGGTCGCGACGACTTCGTGGTCATCGAGAAGGCCGACGAGGTCGGTGGCACCTGGCGCGACAACACCTACCCGGGCTGTGCCTGCGACATCCAGTCGCACATGTACTCGTTCTCGTTCGAGCAGAACCCGGAGTGGACGCGCGCCTTCTCGCGGCAGCCCGAGATCCACGACTACCTGCGCGCGACCGCCGAGAAGTACGACCTGTACCGCTCCATCCACTTCGGCCAGGAGCTCACCGGCGCGCGGTGGAACGAGGAGACCAAGCGCTGGCACGTCACGACCGGCCGTGGTGACGAGTTCGTCGCCCAGCATCTCGTCGCGGGCGTCGGCGCGCTGCACATCCCGCAGATCCCCGAGCTGCCGGGCGCCGAGAAGTTCGAGGGCCCCGCCTTCCACTCGGCGCAGTGGGACCACGACGTCGACCTCACCGGCAAGCGCGTCGCGGTGGTCGGCACCGGCGCGAGCGCCATCCAGTTCGTGCCCCAGATCGCCAAGGACGTCGAGCAGCTGACGCTGTTCCAGCGCACGCCGCCGTGGATCATGCCCAAGCCCGACCGGGAGATGCCGGCGTGGCTGCGTACGGCGTTCTCGCGCGTGCCCGGCGTGCAGCGCCTCTACCGAGCCGCCATCTACTGGGGCCTCGAGGCGCGCGCCATCGGCTTCAACGGCGACCCGCGCATCATGAAGCTCGCGCAGAAGGTCGCCGAGCGGCACCTCAAGAAGCAGGTCGGCGACCCGGAGCTGCGCGCGAAGGTCACGCCCGACTACGTGATGGGCTGCAAGCGCGTGCTCATCTCCAACGACTACTACCCGGCGCTGGCCAGGGACAACGTCGACGTCCGGACCGACGGCATCACCGAGGTCAAGGAGCACAGCGTCGTCGACAAGTCCGGTGTCGAGCACGAGGTCGACGTGATCATCTACGGCACGGGCTTCCACGTGACCGACGCGTTCGACCACCTGAACATCGTGGGCACCGGCGGTCAGGACCTCGGCAAGCTGTGGGCCACCGAGGGCATGCAGACCCACAAGGGCATCACGGTCGCCGGCTTCCCGAACCTGTTCCTGCTGCTCGGCCCGAACACGGGGCTGGGGCACAACTCGGTCGTGTTCATGATCGAGCAGCAGATCCGGTACATCAGCGAGGCCATCGAGTACGCCGAGCGCAAGCAGGCCGAGGCCATCGAGGTTCGCACCGAGGTCCAGGACAAGTTCAACGCCGACATCCAGCGCAAACTCGAGGGTGGCATCTGGAGCCGCGGTGGTTGCACGAGCTGGTACCTCGACGCGCAGGGTGTCAACCGCACCGTCTGGCCCGGCTTCACGTGGCGGTACTGGATGCAGACCCGCAAGCTGGAGGCCAGCGACTACACGCTGACCCGGTGACGAGGACGCGGCGCCGGTGACCCGAGGTTCCGGCCTCGGGTCACCGGTAGTTCACGACAGTTCCGACAGCCTGCCCAGCAGGTGCTGCGTCGACACGCCGCACAGCTCGGCCATCCGCTCGACGGCGGAGCGGTCCAATTGGATCTCGGGCGACCCGGATTGACGCAGCCGGTCCTCGGCCCATCGGCGCAGGGGCGAGAGTTCGGGGCTCTGGTCGGCGGCCACGCGGGCGAGATCGAGGCGCACCTGGCCGGGCTCCTCGCCGAACACGCGGTGGTGCACCCGGGCGAGCAGGTCCTGCGGCGCCTCCTCCAAGGCCAGGCACAGCTCCACGAGCCGGACCACCGAGCAGTGCCGGGTGCCCAGTTCGTAGGTGGCGAGCGTCTGCAACGAGATCTCACTCTGCAGTCGCTGGTTGAGTTCCTTCCGGGTCCATCCGCGCCGTTTCCGGAGTTGGCGCAGCTCTTCCCCCAGGACGCGCTGGTAAGCGTCCGCGTCGATCAGCACTCCTCGTCCCCTGCCCGCATCATGTGCCGGTGCGCCCGGCGCTGCGTCCTTCACGGGAGTGAAAGTGACGAGGTGGATGGTCCTGACGCAGATCGACGAAAAAGTTTCACCCGGGCCGGCAAACTACTCCACTCGGGCTACTTTTGTCACTCGAATAGGCTCGCCCGTCGGGTCCTGCCGTTGCGCACGCGAGGGCCTCGCGGTAAGGGCTGGTCGGACCAGGATCCCCGTTGGGTGAGCCCGGATCGGGTGGCGCCGAACGGGACCCGGCCGCGGTGGTCCGCGGCCGGGAGCAGCGTCAGTTGACGCAGGTGACGCCGTCGGCCCTGATCGGCGACTCGGCCCCGCCGTCCTCGGCGTCGGTGATGTCGCCGGTGTCCTGACTGGGCGCGGGCTCGGCCTGCTGCAGCTGCGGCCCCGCAGCGCCGCCGGCGCCGCCCGGCGCCGCGCCACCGCCGGACCCGCTCGGCGGCTCGTAGTCCGGTCCGAGCAGCACCTGCACCTGACCGGAGGGCACCGACGGGTCGGTCTCCACCGACACGTTCCCGAGCGACTCGGCGACCTTCTCGCCGCTGGCCTCCTCGCCCTCGGGCGCCAGCACGGTGGTCGTCGTGCGCGGTTCGGTGTTGCCGACGATGCCCTGCACGTAGCCGGCGCCGGCGAGGGTCTCGGCGACGCTGCCGGCCAGGCCGGTGATGGACGACCCGTTCAGCACGTCGACCGTGATCTCCGACGGGTCGGGCGCCGGTGCCGTCGACTGGTCCTGCTTCGGCTGCTTCTCGCCCGCGAGTCCGCTGACGAACGCCTGCACCTCGGCCGGGTCGACCTGCACGGCCTGCCCGTCGGTCGGGGTCTCGTACTCGGGGTTGGCGATGGGGATCGTCGTGAACTCGATGTCGCCGGTCGAGAGCCCCTGCAGCTGCTGCGCGAAGCCGAGCAGGTCCCAGCCCTGGTTCACCACGACCGACTTCTGGACCGAGTCGACGAGCCCGTTGAGCTTCGCCGGATCGGCCAGCGTGCCCGCCGAGACGACCTTCGAGGCCAGGCCGGCCATGAACACCTGCTGGCGCACGACGCGGTCGAGATCGCCCCGCAGCAGCCCGTGTCGTTGGCGCACGAACGCGAGCGCCTGGTGTCCCTCGATGCTCTGCCGGCCCGCCTGGAAGTTCGCGCCGGAGTAGTGGTCGTTGACGGGCTCGTTGAGGCACACCTCGACGCCGCCGATGGCCTTGGTGATGTCGTAGAAGCCGAGCAGGTTGATCGAGGCGTAGTTGTCGATCGAGGCGCCCGTGAGGTTCTCGACGGTCTCGATGAGCGTCTTCGCGCCGGCCTGGTTGCTCTGGACCTCGATCTCCTGCGGATCGTCGACACCCTCGGCCTGCAGCCGCTGCCGCTCGACGGCCTTGGCCCGCGCGTACGCGGAGTTGATCTTGTGCTGGCCGAAGCCGGGGACGTCGACGTACGAGTCGCGGGGCAGCGAGATGGCGGTGGCCTTGCTGCCGTCGTTGGGGATCCGCACGAAGATGAGCGTGTCGGTGTTGAGCTCGCCGTCCGAGCCGCCGGCGTTGAGCTTGGAGAGCATCTCCTCGGGCAGCGGGTTGCCCTGTGCGTCGGTGCGGCTGTCCATGCCGACCAGCAGGATGTCGCGCGCACCGTCCGCGGGCTTGTCGCCGTCGGAGTCGATGACGTCGGCCATCGTCAGGCCGTTGACCAGGCCCTGCATCGCCGCCCACGCGTAGCCGGTCAACGACATCACCAACAGCGACACGATCGTCAACGCGACCTTCGGCAGCAGCGAGCGACGGCGCGAACGGGTCGGGGGAGGGGTGGGCCTGCCGGCGCGCGGCCGGTCGGGGCCGGGCTCACGATGACGGTCGGCACCGGGCCGGCCGGCCTCCGGTTGCCGGGCCGTCGCGCCCGGAGGGGGCACGCGGCGTGCCGGGTCGCCTGCGGGCGGAACGTCGTGCGGACGGGCGGGCCTGCGGGGAATCGCCGTGCGGAGGGGGGCCGGATCGCGGAGGCCCGCCCGCGGGGGGCCGACCGGGCGGCGGCTGCGGCGAGCGCGGAGGTCGCGGGCCCGGGTTCTGCCCGGCGGGGCCGCCCTGCTGCCACGGCCGCTCGGGGCCGCGTCCCTGCGAGGGATTCCGCGGTGGCTCGCTCACGCAGGCGGCTCCCTTCGGTGCGGGATGGGTGCGACCCGTGTTCACCCATCTTCGGTCTCGAGCCGGTTTCCGGCTCTATGTCAGGACGCGGAAGTGGGGGAGGAGGTTGTTCGTAGCGTGGCACATTGGTGGCCCAATGTGGTTCACGACACGAAAAACCACTCCCGGATCGGTGATATGTCCTCCGATCCGCTGCCGCCGTTCGGCTGAACCGGGCGAGCCCGGCAGAGCAGACATCAGCCGATGTGGCCCGTCCGTTATGTCCGGATGGTGGCTCTTCCGGGCCCCGGTGCCCAGCGTGCGGCCCACACCGTAGCCAAGATGGCGAGCACGGCGAGCACCCCCGTCCCCGCGAGGACGACCGCCCCCGCGGTGAACGTGCCCGACCCTTCCGGCGACGTGGTCGCCGACAGGAGCGGAGGCACGCATGCCAGCGCCGTGAGCAGCCAGGTGCGCGGCGAGTGACTGTCGCCGGTGCGGACCGTGTGCAGCAGCGACATGCCGAGCAACAGGAGCACGAGGCTCTGGATCGGGTCGAGCGGCAGTTCCGGCAACAACAGTGCGTCCCCGATGAAGCTGGTGACCGCGAAACCGAACACGCCGATCGTGGAGTACCCGATTCCGGCGGTGGTAGCCAACTGCGCGAGAACCCGGTCGAGCCGGCCGGTCGGGACGGGTGGCACCGGCGGCACCGACCGGGGCAGGACGGGGTGAGGGCGGCCGTTGTGCCGTTCGAACCACCAGAAGACGGCGAGGGCGGGCCCGGCGAGCATCCCGACGGCCACGAGCACGCGCGGGCTGCCCGACGGCACGAGGTCCGGGATGTAGACGGCGGCCACGAGCAACGTCATGGCGGCGAGGAACAGCAGGTACAGGCTCATCGGGGCCTGCGCAGCCCGCCCGGCGGCCGCGCGGAGCCGGGTGTTGTCGGCCAGCGCCGCGAGTGGGCGGCGCAGCAGGCCGAGCAGGCTGAGCTGGACGAGACCGAGCAGCAGGACCGGCAGCACGGGCCCGGCCAGCGGCGGCGGCCCGTCGGTGGTGCCGAGGATCGTCTGCGGAACCGCGTCGCGGGCCACGGCGACGGTCAGTGCCGCCCCGGCCGCCACCGCGCCGAGGGCGGGCACCCACGGCCGGCGCCGGGTGCGCGCGGCGTGCGCGAACGCGAGCTGCTGGGCCAACAGCGCGAGCGCCAGTGCCGCGAAGCCGTCGACGAGGGGACTGCCGGTGCGGTCGGCGAGCACGAGCAGCGCCGCCAGCGCGCCGCCCAGGCCCGTCCAGGCGAGTATCGGCACGCGCCGATGCACCGCGTGCATGAGCGGCGTCGCGACCGTCGTCAGCACGTACACCCCGAGCAGCCACAGCGGGTGCAGGGCGATTCGCACGACGATCTCGATGGTCGTGGGCGGCACGCCCATCAGCTCCAACGCGGTGGGCACGGTGAACGCCACGAGCGCGAACACGAGCGCCATGCGCAACAGCCAGCTCGTGCGGTGCGCCAGGTACTCGCGGTACCCGCCCCCGGAGTTCCGGACGCCGAGCCAGCCGGCCAGGTTGCGATGTCCGCCTGCGAAGAAGAACACGAACGCCAGCTGGGTGAGCCACGTCGCGGGCCACAGCCAGCTCTCGTCGACGCCCGCCCAGCGGGCGACGGTGACGGCCGATTCGCCCAGCACGATCGCGCCGATCGCCGCCACCCCGAGCAGCGTCCAGCGACCGGCCCGCGGCGCGGGTGCGGGCGCGGCGGGCACCTCGGCGACGCTGGGCCGGGCCCGCCGGGCCGCGCGCCACGTCCGCAGCCGGAACGCCAGCAGCACACCGATCGCCGCGACCCCCGCCAACAACGGCCCGATCGCCTCGGGCACCGGCGGTCCCCACCGCTGGTGCCAGGAGTTGACCTCGAGTCCCGCGGTGTACACCCCGGCCACCGCCTCGCAGGCACGCTCGGTGCCGCGCGGGTTGGCCTCGCACGTGGCGCGCATGTCGCCCGCGAGCCGCGTGTCGAGCGATTCCCGGGCCTCCGGCGGGAGCGGTTGGCCCTTGCCGTCGGCGTAGCGGAGCAGGTCGTAGCCCAGGTCGTGGGACCGGCAGGCGGCGCCGAAGTCCCAGCGGGTGCTGTCGTCGCCCCACGGCGCCGAGCAGCCGCCGTCGGTGTTGACGGTGCGCACCGTGCCGTCCATGGCCTGCTCGTGGCCCACGGCCGAACCGGTGACCTCGGCGAAGTCCGCGGGCAGCTGATGCAGGGCGTCCGCGGACGTCGCCGGGTCGCTCATGCTCTCGACGGCCTGCGCGGCCTGGGCGACGTCACCGTTCGGCGGGCCCTGGGGTGCGGCCGCCGGCTCCGAGCGGGAGGCCAGGAAGCCGAACCCCACCACCACGACCAGCAGCAACAGCACGCGGGCCGTGCCGCTGAGCCCACTGCCGAGCCACCGCCGCGGCCGCGGGGTCGCGGCGGTGGCGGGCTCCGGTTCGGAGCGCCGTTCGGTGGGCTCCTCGGTCGGTGCGGTCATCGGTCCTCAGGGTGGCAGCGGCGGCAGGACGGTCGTGTCCGGGTGAGTACGCCAGGCCACGCTGCCTTCCGGGTCGTACCCCGTCGATCCACGTTACGGGAGCGCGGGTGACATCCGGATTTGGTCGCGTCCGTTCTCCTTGGCCTCGTAGACGGCGGCGTCGGCGGCCTGGGTGAGCCCGTCGAGGGTCGTGGCGTGGTCGGGGTAGCCGGCGATGCCGATGGACGCGGTGCGTCCGGTGATGGCGACCTCCGAACCGCGTTTGTCGGTCGTGTCGATGGTCATGGCCGCGACCGCCGCCCGGATGCGTTCGGCGACCTGCGCGGCACCGTCGGTGGTCGTGTCGGGCAGCAGGAGCAGGAACTCCTCGCCGCCGAACCGTCCGACGATGTCGGCGGGCCGGGTGACCTCGCGGAGCACGTCGCCACGCGGCCGAGCACGTCGTCGCCGGCGGGATGGCCGTAGGTGTCGTTGACCCATTTGAAATGGTCGAGGTCGATCATCAGCACCGAGAGGGTGCCGTCGGCGCGCCGCACGCGGCCGAGTGCCCGTTCGGCCGATTCCGACCAGCCACGCATGTTGCGCAGCCCGGTCTTCGGGTCGGTGGTGGCGTCGGCCTGCAGCTGCTCGAGCTCGGCGAGCCGGTTGAACACGACCGTGACGACGGCCATCACCAGGACCATCGGCGGCAGGGTGACCAGCAGCACCGCCGTGATGGCGCCGAGTCCGGTGGTGATCGCCTCGAGGACGTTGTCGGCCCTGGTGCCGAACACGCGCTGTACGGTCGGCTTCGGGGCCGCCAGCGCGATGATGCCGCCGACGTAGAGCAGCTGCACGGCCTCGTAGACCACGGCGGCCGCGACCACGAGTCCGGCCTCGCGCAGGGAACCGGACCACATGAGGTTGTCCCAGCCGGCCGGCCCGAGGGCGTGGTACAGCTCACCGGCCAGTACGGCGGCGAAGCAGTGGGCGATCGTGGAGAACACGAAGTTGTGCGCGGGTCGGCGCGCGACGAACCAGCGTTGCGCCCGCACCGCCACGATCAGTGCGATCACCAGGAGCGGCGGGAGCACCAGCACGGCGGGGAACACCCACACCGCCGTGAGGTCGATCAGCACCGACTGCATCCGGTTGCGTCGGCGCTCCTCCTGGCGGCGCGTCAGTTGGATGTGGACGGTCGCACCCGCCAGCAGGACCAGGAAATGCACCCAGTCGTCGCCGGTGGGCAGGCCCGTCCCGGCGACCGTGACGGTGAATCCGGCCAGCGCGACCAGCTCGCCGACCAGCAGGAAGGCGATGAACGGCAGCGGGCGGTCCCACAGTGCCCAGCCTGCGGGGTGCCAGCGGTGCCGCACGTCTGCCCTCCCCTCCGGTGCGCCTGTCCGGACACCTGTCCGTTTGTCCGGTCGGTTGTCCGGTTACTTGTCTGTTCACCTGTTCGGTACTTGTCCGGACACTTGTCCGTCACGAGTCCGTTCTACCTACCCGGCGCATTCGGCCGGGTCGGCTCGGTAACATTTCATCACGTCCGATCCCGCCGTGGGCACGGTAGGGGAGAGGTTGCGCTCGGTCGAGGCCCGCGAAGGAAGTTCGGCCGACGTTCGGCCGACGGCAGGGTTTGTGTGATGATTTTCCTGTCCTCGTCACGAACGCTTGTCTCCCAGCGGGTTCTGAACTACAACAATGGGCGGCGGTTTTTCGAGGGGGCCGAGGGGTCAATGGAGGTGCATCGTGTCCGACCGTGATTTCTGATCGGACACTCCGAGCGTCCGCACGGCTTCGGCCGCACGTCCCGGGTGAAGCGAATCGGGTGACGTGATGTGGGGTCGACTCTGGGGTTTCGTTACTGTGCAAGACGGTTGCAGCCGCGTCGGACCGCAGGTGCCGACGCCAACAGCGAGGAGGTGCATCGTGACCGACCGTGACTTCTGAGACCGGTCCGAGGAACTGATCGACGACCACCATTGTTCGGCAGCCATGTCGGTATCGATGCGGATAACGCGAAGCGGCTTCCACGACCCGGGTTCCGCGAGTTTGTGGCATACTCGGATCACCGGGTCCGACGGATTGATTGATGAATCGATCACGGGCCGGTAACCGGCACTTATCTTCGATGTGCGTTTAATCTGCATAGCTGCATAATCGCGTTTGGAGGCTCACGATGCGTGACCGCGACTTCTGATTTCGTCATCCATTTTCGGGTGCAGGCTTCACTTTGCGAAGTCCTTCCGGGGCTTCCGGTCCGGCTCCTTCCGGCCCGGCTTCGTCCGGAACGGCTCCCGTCCCCTCGATCTCGTCCTTGCGGACCCGGTGCCAGCTGATCGCGACCGGGATCGTCAGCACCACGCCGGCCACCCCGGCCAGTGCGATCGCGTGCGTGGCGGAACCGAGGCTCTCGGCGACGACGCCGCCGAGAGCAATCCCCAGGCCCTGGGCGACGCGCAGGCCCGTCCGATACAGACCGCCTGCGCCGCCCCGCAGGTCGTTCGGGACCCAGGTGATGAACGTGGCGCCCACCGTGACGATGTAGGCCCCCGCCGCCCCGGCGACGGCCAGCAGCGCCAGTGCGGCCCCGAGCCCGGGCTGGAACACGAACAGCACGAGCGTCGCGCTCGCCGCGGTCGCCAGTACGCCGAGCAGGGCGCGGCGGCCTTCCGCGGACACGAAGCGGGACAGCAGGAACGTGCCGAGGATGAACCCGACCGGGTCGGCGGCGAACAGCCAGCCGACGGCGTGGTCCGATGCGCCGATCTCGTGGGCCAGTGGTGCGACGAGCCCCTCCGGGATCATCGTCAGGCCGACGAGCCACGAGAACGCGAGCAGGACGCGCAGTCGACGTCGGGCGAAGACCCATCGGGTGGCGCGGAACCACGGGTCGGTGCGGTCGCCGGGCGTGGGTCGTGGCCACACGCACAGCCGCACGACGAGCGCCGTCACGGCGAACGACGCGGCGTCGATCGTCAGCGCCCACGACACCCCGACGGTCGCCACGAGCATGCCGCCTCCGGCGAAGCCGACGAGCATGGCGATGTTGTTGGTGATGCTCCGCAGGTCCTGACTGCGCAGGAACACGTCGTCGTCGGTGAACACCTCGCGGGTGAGGGCGTTCTGGGCGGCGTTCACCGGCGCGCCGATGAGACGGGCCACGACGACCAGCACGCACAGCAGTGCCAGCGGGGCGCCGGGGATCGCCATCGCGCCGATCGCGGCCGCTTGGCCGAGTGCGCACGTCACCAGCACGGTGCGTCGCGGGAAGCGGTCGGCGATCTGTGCCAGGCCGAGCCCGCCGGCGAGCGCGGGCAGGAACGTCATCGCGTACACGATCGCCGACCACAACGCCGACCCGGTGCGGTCGAACACCAGGATCGCCAGCGCCACGGTCGTCAGGTGGTCGCCGGCCACAGACTGTGCCTCGGCCAGCCACAATGCGCGGAACTCGCGGTTGCGCATGGGTGTGCGCATGCGCACACCCTTGGCGGTCTCGCTCGTCCCCACGCGTTCGTCACCTGACGTCGACTGCAGAAGTGCCGGATCTGACGGTAAGTGTCCCTCCGGACACACGGAGCGAAACCGGCGGTCTTCCCCGGATCGGACGAGCACGGCGGCCGACGGGTTCCTGCTCGCGCACCGGAAAGGGGTCGGGAGCCGGCTCGGGTGCCACCGCCTCGACCGGTCGGGCAGTTCCACCCCGCCGATCACCCACGGTGCGTTCGGCGCGTCTGGTGTGCCGTCCACCGATGGCAGGCATGTGTTGGGCCAACAGGGGGAAACACTGAAGGGGACCGCTGCGGGGAGTGGACCCCCGGCGGCTCTGACGGGCCGGTACCCGGCCCGGTGCGGGAGGTCGACATGGACGCGTGGGACAGGCACTCCCTCGACGGCAAGGCCGTCGTGGTGACCGGTGCCGGCCGTGGCCTGGGGGAGGCGTTCGCCGTGCACGCCGCACGCGCGGGCGCGGCCGTCGTCGTGAACGACGTCGACGCCGACCTCGCGGAGTCCACCGCCACCGACATCAGAGCCTGGGCGGGCGGGCCGTCGCGAGCGGCCACGATGTGCGCGACCCGGAGCAGACCGAGGAGCTCGTCGAGCTGTGCACGAGCTCGTTCGGCGCGATCGACGGGCTGGTCAACAACGCGGCCGTCAACCACGAGGCACTGCCGTGGGACGACGACGTGGACCGCGTGCGCACGCTGGTCGAGACGAACGTGCTCGGCGTGCTCTACACGGGCATGGCCGCGGCTCGGGCGATGGTGACCGCCGGACGCGGCGGGTCGATCGTCAACATCAGCTCCGGCGCCTCGCTCGGTCAGCGCAAGCTCGGCGCCTACGCGGCCAGCAAGGGCGCGGTCGCGTCGTTGACGTACTCGTGGGCGCTCGACATGGAGGACGCGGGAATCCGGGTCAACGCGGTGTGCCCGCTCGCGCACACGCGCATGGTGTGGACGTCGGAACGGGCACTACGTGCCTGCCCGCCCGAACGCACGCCGGACCGCATCGCGCCCCTCGTGCTGTACCTGCTCGGCGACCTCTCGGCCGGCATCACGGGCCAGATGGTGCGCTGCAACGGACCGCAGCTGCACATCGTCGGCCAGCCGCACCTGAAGGCGCCGATCCTCGAACGCGAGGTGTGGGACGCCGACAGCGTCCACCGCGCGTTCGAGGAGGTCTTCGGCCCGCACCTGGAGCCCTACGGCCTCGAGAAGCGTGTCCCGCCGCTCCTGCGCACGTGGCTCAGCGCGGCGGGAGCGTGAGCCCTCAGGACCCGTAGAGGTTCTCGATGTCGTCGCGGTAGCGGTCGTTGATGACCCGACGCTTGAGTTTCAACGTCGGCGTCAGCTCCCCGCTCTCGGGTGTCCACGCCTTCGCCAGCACCGTGTGCCGTTTGACCTGCTCGACGCGGGCCAGCCGGTCGTTGGCGGCGGCGACGGCCTTCTCGATCTCCTCGAGCACCCGGGGATGCTCGGCCAGCTCCGCCGGTGTGGCGCCCTCGAGGCCCTCGATGCCCTGGGCGGCCGCCCACACCGGCGCGCTCTCGTCGTCGAGGACGATCAGCGCGCTGACGTACGGCCGGTTGTCGCCGATGGCGACGGCCTGGCCGATCAGCGGATGCTCCTTGAGCAGTCCTTCGATGCGGGTCGGGGCGATGTTCTTGCCGCCCGCGGTGATGATGAGCTCCTTCTTGCGGTCGGTGATCGAGACGTAGCCGTCGTCGTCGATCGTGCCGATGTCGCCGGTGGCGAACCAGCCGTCGTCGTCGGTGACGTCGACGATCGTGCCGTCGGCGTCGAGGTAGCCGAGGAACACGATGGGCCCGCGCACCAGCAGCTCGCCGTCCTCGGCGCGCGTGACCTCGACCCCGTCCAGCGGTTTGCCGACGGTGCCCGCGCGGAACGCGCCCGCCGTGTTGGCGGTGACCGCGCCGGTCGTCTCGGACAGCCCCCACACCTCGTGGATCTCGACACCGAGACCGGCGATGAAGTACAGGACGTCGACGGGCAGCGCCGCGGCGCCGCTGGAGGCGAGGAACAGCTTGTCGAGCCCGAGCATCTGGCGCACCGGTGCGAGGACCTTCTCGTCGGCCTGCGCGATGCGCTCGGCGAGCTCGTCGGGCACGGGTTCGCCCGCACTGCGGAGTTTGTAGCCCTGCTGCAGCAGTTCGTTGGCCTGGATCAGCGCGGTCTGCTTCTCCTCGGGCAGTCCGGCGAGCATGTTGCGCAGTCCGGCGGCCATCTTCTCCCACACGCGCGGGACGCCGAAGAACTGCATGGGATGCACGCGTCCGAGCGCGCCGACGACACCCGTCGGGTCGCCGAGCGTGTGCACGTGGCCCGCGCCGATAATCGGCAGGTAGATCGACAGCACCCGCTCGGCGATGTGCGCCAGCGGCAGGTAGGCCACATTGGACAGATGGGGTGGGCTGTCGTGCCGGTTGCGCAACGCCACGCCCTGGTGGATGACGTTGCGGTGCGAGAGCACGACGCCTTCGGGTTCCCCGTGGTGCCCGAGGTGTAGATCATCGACAGCGGGTCGTCGGGCCGGATGTCGGCGACCGCGCGCTCGTAGGTGTCCGGGTCGGCGGCGTGGGCCGCCGCGCCCTGGTCGCGCAGCTCGGTGTAGGCGACGAAGCGATCGTCGTCCGCGGGGATGGCGGCGGCGTCCATCATCACCACCCGCTCGAGTGCGGGCAGGTCGTCGAGCACCGGCCGCCAGCGCTCGAGTTCCGCCTCGCCGGCCAGGACCACGATCGGTGCGGAGCTGTGCCGGGCGACGAAGTCGATCTGCTCACTGCTCAGGGTCGAGTACGCGGTGCACGGGATCGCGCCGAGGCTCATCGCGGCGAGGTCGACGAGGATGTGCTCGGGTCGCTCGGCGCCATGATCAGCATGCGTTGTCCCGAGCGGAGGCCGAGGTCGGCGAGTCCGCGGGACAGCGCCGCCACGTCGTCCTGCAACTGCGCCCACGTGTGCGTGGGAGCGCCGTCGACGTCGAGGGAGGTCAGAGCCGGTAGGTCGGCGAACTCCGTGGCGTTGCGCCGCAGGAGGCCCGCGATCGTGTCGGTGTCGGGATCGGCCGTGACGATGTACGGGTGAGCTGACGGTGTGTTCGCTGCGGGTGCGGCCATATCGGGCTCCTGGTCGTCGTTGACTGGAGAAACCCACTCTAGGTGTGTCCGATTCCGGCGGGAAGTCTCTGCCACCCGACCTTGTCCCGAATAGAAACATGTTCTAGTTTTGGGGGCGGGCAATGATCGGAGGTGTCGGTGGCGACGCGGGAACTGTCCTACGACGGTGCGGTCGTGCTGGTGACCGGCGGTGCGCGAGGTGTCGGCGCGGGCATCTCGTCGGCGTTTCGCCAGCGCGGGGCCACGGTTGTCGTGTGCGGCCGGACCCCGCCCGAGGACGGTGACAACACGGCCGCGGGCGGCGTCGAGTTCGTACGGTGCGACGTCCGCGATCCCGAGCAGATCGCCGTGATGATGGAACAGGTTCTTGATCGACATCGGCGGCTCGACGTGGTGGTGAACAACGCGGGCGGAGCGCCGTACGCGGACGCGGCCGAGGCGTCACCGCGATTCCACGACAAGGTCGTGCAACTGAATCTGCTCGCGCCGTTGCACGTCGCGCAACAGGCGAATGCCGTGATGCAGAGCCAGGACTCGGGTGGATCGATCGTCATGGTCGGCAGCGTCAGCGGCCGCCGCGCCTCGCCCGGCACGGCCGCCTACGGCGCCGCGAAGGCCGGAATCGACGGACTGACGGCGAGTCTGGCCGTCGAATGGGCACCGAAGGTACGCGTGAACGCACTCGCCGTGGGCATGGTGCGCACCGAGAACGCGGCACTGCACTACGGCAGCGACGAGGGCATCGCCGCGGTCGGCGACACCGTGCCGCTGGGCCGGCTCGCCGACCCCGAGGAGATCGGGAACTGCGCGGCGTTCCTCGCCTCTCCGCTCGCCTCGTACGTCACCGGCGCCTCGTTGCTCGTGCACGGCGGGGGAGAGCGGCCCGCATTCCTCGCCGCGGCCGAGCGCGGCGAACGCACCGCCGAGACCGACAGCCCCGGGACCGGAACACCGACGGGAGAGCAATGAGCAACGAACTGTGCCGCGGCCGCGTCGTCATCGTGACGGGCGCGGGCCGGGGGATCGGACGGGCGCACGCGCTGGCGTTCGCCGACGCCGGTGCGCGTGTGGTCGTCAACGACGTCGGCGCGGCCTGGACGGGACGGACGCGAGCGACGGGCCCGCCGCCGATGTCGTCGCCGAGATCGCCGAACGCGGCGGCGAGGCGTGGGCCAGCACTCACGACGTCGCGGACTTCGCTGCCGCGCAGGCGCTCGTCGAGGAGACGGTCGTGCGGTTCGGCGGACTCGACGTGCTGGTGAACAACGCCGGCGTGGTGCGCGACCGAATGCTGGTCAACCTCGGCGAGGACGAGTGGGACGCGGTGCTGAGGGTGCACCTCAAGGGGCATTTCGCGACGTTGCGGCACGCCGGGGCCTACTGGCGCGGCGAGGCGAAGGCCGGGCGCACCCGCGACGCGCGCGTGATCAACACGAGCTCGGGCGCGGGTCTGCTGGGCAGCGTCGGACAGGCGAACTACTCGGCCGCCAAGGCCGGGATCGCGGGCCTGACGGTGGTGGCGTCGGCGGAACTGGCGCGCTACGGGGTGACGGTCAACGCGATCGCCCCGTCGGCGCGGACCCGCATGACCGAGGAGGTGTTCGCCGACATGATGGCGCGCCCGGACGACGGATTCGACGCCATGGCACCGGAGAACGTGTCGCCGTTGGTGGTGTGGCTGGGCAGCCCCGAATCGTCGGGGGTGACGGGTCGGGTGTTCGAAGTGGAGGGTGGTGCCGTGTCGGTGGCGCAGTCGTGGCGGCGCGGACCGGAGATCGACAAGGGCGGCAGATGGGACCCGACCGAGCTCGGCCCGGTCGTCGCCGATCTGCTGGCCAAGGCGCCGGCCCCCGAACCCGTGTACGGAGCAGGCTGATGAGCATCACGACGAAGCTGATCGAGGACCACATCGCGGTGGTCACGGTGGACGCGCCGCCGGTCAACGCGCTGACGGTCGCGGGCTGGTTCGCGCTGGCCGATGCGGTGCGCGCCGCCGGCGAGGACCCCGCGGTGCACGTCGTGGTGTTGCGCGCCGAGGGCCGCGGCTTCACGCGGGCGTCGACATCAAGGAGATCCAGGCCTCCAGTGGGTACGAGGCTTTGGTGGGTGCGAATCGGGGCTGTTACGCGGCGTTCGGCGCGGTGTACGACTGCGCGGTGCCGGTCGTGGCCGCCGTGCACGGGCACTGCCTCGGCGGCGGGGTCGGCCTGGTCGGCAACGCCGACGTCGTCGTCGCCTCCGACGACGCCACGTTCGGCGTTCCGGAGGTCGAACGTGGCGCGCTGGGCGCAGCGACGCACCTGGCGCGGCTCGTACCGCCGCATCTGATGCGGACGCTGTACTTCACCGCACGCCGCGTCACGGCCGCCCAGCTGCACGGGTTCGGTTCGGTGTACGACGTGGTTCCACAGTCCGAATTGGATGACGCGGCGCTCGACGTGGCGCGCTCGATCGCGGCGAAGGACTCGCGCGTGATCCGCGCCGCGAAGGAGGCGCTGAACGGCATCGACCCGCAGGACGTGCACCGCAGCTACCGGTTCGAGCAGGGCTTCACGTTCGAACTGAACCTGCTGGGGGCCGCGGACGACGCGCGGCAGGCGTTCCTCGACGAGAAGGGCTCGTGATGGGCGACAAACGCACGACGGTCGACGATGCGGTGGCCGACCTGCGCGACGGCATGACGATCGGCATCGGCGGCTGGGGCAGCAGGCGCAAGCCGATGTCGGTGGTGCGGGCGATCCTGCGCAGCCCCGTCAAGGACCTCACCGTGGTGTCCTACGGCGGACCCGACGTGGGCCTGCTGTGCGCGGCGGGCAAGGTGCGGCGGGTCGTGTTCGGCTTCGTGACGCTGGATTCGATCCCGTTCGACCCGCACTTCGGCCGCGCCAGGGAGACCGCGTCGGTCGAGGTGACCGAGTACGACGAGGGCATGTTCCTGCTGGCGCTGCAGGCGGCGACGCAGCGGCTGCCGTTCCTGCCCACGCGCGCCGGGCTGGGCTCGGACGTGCCGCGCCTGTCGCCGCAGCTGCGGACCGTGACCTCCCCGTACGCCGACGGCGAGGAACTGCTGGCCGTGCCGGCGCAACCGCTGGACGTGGCGTTCGTGCACCTCAACCGCGCCGACCAGAGGGGCAACGCCCAGTACCTCGGCCCCGACCCGTACGCCGACGACCTGTTCTGCCTCGCCGCCGAGAAGCGGTTCGTGTCCACCGAACAGGTCGTGTCCACATCGGAGCTGACGGAACTCGGCCCGGTGCAGTCGCTCGTGGTGAACCGGTCCATGGTGGACGGAGTGATCGAATCGCCGGGCGGGGCGCATTTCACCACGGCCGCACCGGACTACGGGCGGGACGAGATGTTCCAGAAGCACTATGTCGACTCGGCGAAGGATCCGGACGCCTGGCCGTCCTTCGTGGACCGCTTCCTGTCCGGCGACGAGGCGGCGTATCAGCGTGAGGTGCGCGCATTTTCGGGGGTGGCGGCATGAGCGACGTGACGAGGGCCGAGGTGGCGATCGCCGCGGTGGCGGACCTGTTCCGCGACGACGGCGAGATCGTCGCCAGTCCGATGGGCGCGGTGCCGTCGTGGGGCGCGAAACTGGCGCGGGCGACGTTCGCCCCCGACCTGATGCTCTCGGACGGGCAGGCCTACCTCGTCGACGCCGACGGCGTGGTCGAGGGATGGCAGCCGTTCCGGCGCATGCTGGACACGATCGTCCCGCACGGTCGGCGGCACGTGGTGATGGGCGCCAACCAGATCGACCGGTACGGCAACCAGAACATCTCCGCCATCGGCGACCACGCCCGCCCCACGAAACAACTGCTGGGGGTGCGCGGCGCGCCCGGCAACACCGTCAACCACCGCACCAGCTACTGGGTGCCGCGGCACAGCACGCGGGTGTTCGTCGAGGCGGTCGACGTCGTCGCGGGCGTCGGCTACGACAACGCCGCGAAGGCCGGACCGGCGGCGCAGCGCCACCACGACGTGCACCGCGTCGTCACCAACCTCGGCGTGTTCGACTTCGGCGGACCCGACCACGCGATGCGGGCCGTGGCGCTGCACCCGGGCGTCGACCCCGGAGACGTCAGCGCGGCGACCGGCTTCCCCGTCGACTGCGCGGGCGCCGACACCACCCGCCTGCCCGGCGCGGAGGAGCTGCGGCTCATCCGCGACGTGCTCGACCCCGACGGCCTGCGGGATCGCGAGGTGCCGGCGTGAGCATCGACACCGAGCTGACGCGGCTCGTCGGCATCGAGCACCCCGTCGTGCAGACCGGCATGGGCTGGGTGTCCGGGCCGCGCCTGGTCACCGCCACCGCCCGGGCCGGCGGCCTCGGCATCCTCGCGTCGGCGACGATGACCTACGACCACCTCGCCGCCGCCATCGACGAGGTGCGCGACCGCACCGACCGGCCGTTCGGGGTCAACCTGCGCGCCGACGCCGACGACGCCGACCGCCGCATCGACCTGCTCATCGACCGCGGCGTGCGGGTCGCCTCGTTCGCACTCGCCCCGCGCAAGGAACAGATCGCGAAACTGCGCGACCACGGCGTCGTCGTCATCCCCTCCGTCGGGGCCGCCCGGCACGCCGAGAAGGTCGCAGCCTGGGGCGCCGACGCGTCATCGCCACCGGCGGCGAAGGCGGCGGGCACACCGGGTCCGTGCCGACCACCGTGCTGCTGCCCTCCGTCGTCGACGCCGTCGACATCCCCGTCGTCGCCGCGGGCGGGTTCTACGACGGACGCGGCCTCGCCGCCGCGCTCGCCTACGGCGCCGCCGGCATCGCCATGGGCACCCGATTCCTGCTCACCAGCGACAGCACCGTCCCCGACGCCGTCAAGCAGTACTACCTCGGACGCGGCACCACCGACACCGTGCTGACCCGCCGCGTCGACGGCGTCCCCCACCGCGTCCTGCGCACTCCCATGGTCGAGAAACTCGACACCGCGGGCCCCGTACGCGGGCTCGCCCGGGCGGCCGGCAACGCCGTCCGCTTCCGCCGCCTCACCGGACTGTCCCTGCCCGCCATGCTGCGCGAAGGCATCCGCATGAAACGACGCAGCGGATTCACCTGGAGCGAGGTCATCATGGCCGCCAACACCCCCATGCTCCTCCGCGCCGGCCTCGTCGACGGATCCCTCGACAGCGGCGTCCTCGCCTCCGGCCAGGTCGTCGGTCTCTTGGACGGCTTGCCCTCCGTGGAGGAGCTCATCGACGGCATCGTCGACGAGGCGGAGGCAGTCCTGAGGAAGTGGTAACCCCCGGGGGTCTGCGTTCCGTATCGCCGTGTCAGCACCCCACGTCGCCGTGTTGGCATTTCGCGTCGCCGTGTTGGCATTTCGTGGACGCCGTGTCAGCGTTCTTCGTCGCCGTGTCAGCAGTTCGCGTCGCGGTTTTGGCGTTCTGGGTGCGGGGTCTGCGCTTGGGGGTTGGGGTGCCTCGCCGGCGGGCAGGTCTCTGGGATGTTGGGCGGCTTTGCCGCTGCTCCGTGTCATCCCGTCGACCTCTCGTTTCGTTTATCACGCTCCAGGCAGGGCGCAAGGGTTCGTTGTTGTGTGGCGGTTGTGGGGTGGGTTGCGCCCTGCCTGGTGCGTGGGGGCTGCTGAAGGAAACTGTGACAGTGGTTTAGGCCGCCGGGGTGGCGGTGTGGCTCATGATGGTTTCGTATTCGATGGGGGTCAAGCGGCCGAGGCGGGCTTGTCTGCGGCGTCGGTGGTAGGTGCGTTCGATCCAGGTCACGATCGCGATGCGGAGCTCTTCGCGTGTGGCCCATGTGCGGCGGTTGAGCACATTGCGTTGCAGGAGGCTGAAGAAGCTCTCCATGGCGGCGTTGTCACCGGCTGAGCCGACCTGGCCCATCGAGCCGCGCATGTGGTGGCGCCACAACGCTTGCTGCAGTTTCCGGCTCCGGAATTGGCCTCCACGATCGCTGTGCAGCGTGCAGCCGGCGACGTGGCCACCACGGCGGGCGACGGCCGATTCCAGCGCGTCCAGGGCGAGCTGGGAGGTCATCCGGTCGGCGATGGAAT
>NZ_MKKE01000032.1 GCF_001942305.1 Saccharomonospora sp. CUA-673
GGTGTTGTGAGAGATGTTGAGGGGATCGTTGATGAGGCCCGTTCGGTGCTTGCTTTGCGGGCTCGGGCTGATGCTGCTGAGGTGTCGTTTCTGGCCTCGGTGGATGGTGGGTCGTCGTCGGATTCGTGGGAGCGGCGGTCGTTGGCTGAGGCGTTGGCGCCTGAGCTTCGGTTGTCGCCGCAGGGTGTGTTGGATCGGATTCATACCGCGCTGGCGTTGACGTATCGGATGCCGCGGCTGTTGCAGTCGATGAGCGAGGGGCGGGTGGATCGGTATTGCGCCGAGCGGGTGTTGAACGTTGTTGTTCCGGTTTCGGATTCCGATGCTCTTGAGGTTGATCGGCTATTGGAAGAGAAGCTTGGCCGTCTGTCTCTTACTGCGTGGCAGCCGCGGAATATGGCTTGGCATGCCTCGCAGATCGTCAAGCAAGTCGATCCAGGCGCTGAGACGGCAGCCGCTCGTATGGCTCATGAGGGGCGCAAGGTCACCCTCGATCACGGGGTCCATGCCCAGTCGCGGATCTCGGCCGACCTGCCCTCCGCCGTCGCCTCGGCTGCCTATGCCCGGGTGGATGCGATGGCGCGCAAGCTTCGCCTCTCCGACTCCTCGCGCAACCTCGACCAACTACGCGCGGACGTGTTCGCCGACCTGCTGTTGGGCAACGATCCCGGTGTCCAGGTGCCTCAGTCTGCGGCGATGGTCTATCTGCACATGCCCATCGACACCGCGCTGTCGATGTCGGAGACAGGCGCGTCGATCGACGGGATCGGACCCATCCCGGCCACCTACGCCCGCGAGATCATGACGAACCCGAAGTCGGTCTGGCGCAAGGTGTTGTGCGACCCGGCCACCGGCAACCCGGTCGACCTCGGCCGATCCTCGTATCGTCCGACTTCGACGATCCGCACACTCGTCGAGGTCCGCGACCGCATGTGCGTCGTGCCCTGGTGTCGCAGGCCCGCCCGGCACTGCGACTTCGACCACCAACAACAGTGGGCCAAGGACCAAGGCTCAACATCCACCGACAACGCCGCACCACGCTGCCGCAAGCACCACCGGCTCAAGAACGCGCCCGGCTGGATCCACTCGTACGACCCCGTCCACGGCACGTCCTCGGTCACCACACCGCTGGGCGTGACCTACACCGACAAACGCGAAACCGTCCTCGAACCACGCCCGTCGGAACCCGACAACGAGTAGGCTGACCTGCACGGACATGTCGACGGGACGCGGGGGACGGAACGGTGGACAAGGTCGACTTCAAGAAGACCATCGCGGCCTATCGCGCACGCCGCGTGCGGTTCGACGTCGTCGACGTTCCCGAGCTGCGGTACCTGATGATCGACGGGCACGGCGACCCGAACAGCTCGACGCTGTTCCGCGGCGCGGTCGAGGCGCTGTACCCCGTGGCGTACACCCTGAAATTCACCAGCAAATCGGAACTCGGCCGCGACTACGTCGTCATGCCGCTCGAAGGGCTGTGGTGGGCCGACGACATGGCTTCCTTCACCACCGCGCGCGACAAGAACCGCTGGCACTGGACACTCATGATCATGGTTCCCGAGTGGACGGACAACGCTGCCTTCGCCGCAGCCGTCGACACGGTGGCCAGGAAGCGGTCACCCGAGCGGTTGAACGACGTTCGACTGGAAACGGCGACCGAAGGGCGCTGCGTGCAAACCCTCCACGTCGGGTCGTTCGACGACGAGGCCGACGTGCTCGACCACATGCACCACACGGTCATCCCCGACCACGGCCTGCGGATGACCGGACGCCACCACGAGATCTACCTCACCGACCCACGCCGCACGCCACCCCACAAACAACGCACCATCCTCCGCCAACCCGTCGACGACGCGAGCTGACCGGGTCAATCGGACACCGTGCCGCCGCACTCGCGCACAAGATCGGCCATGACGGCGCGATCGGCGGGGGAGACGCGCTCGGCGTAATAGGCGTACAAACTCTCCCGCGCCAGACGCGACGCGGTCAGACCGTCACCCTCGGAGATGGCGGCGAACACGTCCCGATGGTGCCGGATCGACTGCAACATCAGCGCCGTACGATCGTCGCGTCGAGAATGGTGCGGGCGATCAGATCGAGAATCGCCTCGCGAATCACATCGCCGTACACCTGCACCACACGATTGCCGCCCGCCTCGGCGATCACCTCGTGGAACTCCAGATCCGCACGACTGAACGCGGCGTGATCCCGGCCCATGGACGCACGCATGCGCGCCATCGCACGCTCCATGCGCAGCAAATGGTCCTCGGTCCTCCGCGACGCCGCCAGCAGATTGGCCGACGCATCCGCGATCATGCGGAACTGCACCAGCTCCGCCAGCTCCATGCCGCCGCTCAACGTCAACATCGCGACCGACCGGCGCATCGGCTCGGTCGACACCGGCAACACCAACGGGCCCCGCGGATCGCGCGGACTGGAACGGACCAGATGCATGTTCTCCAGCACCCGCAGGCCCTCGCGTACCGACGCCCTGCCGATCCCGAACTGCTCCACCAACTCCCGCTCGCTCGGCAGCCGATCACCCGGCCGGAGCTCACCCGAGGCCATCGCACCCTGCACCCAGTCGACAACGCGCTGGAACAGGCGTTGACCGCCGGTACCGTCGCCGGCGCTCATGCGCGCGCGGGCGCGAGATCGGCCAGCGCGGTCAACAGCGAACGGCCCGCATCGGCCACCTCGATGCCGGCCGCACGGGCCGCGATGCGGTCGCCCAGCTCGTCGGTCGTCGCGCCATCCCCGGCCCGGCGAGCGCGGGCAACTCCGCCAACACCGACGCCGCGGCCGACTCCAGAGCCAGCGCGGCGTCCCGCTCGCCGAGGCCTGCCAGGCACATCGCCGCCGACAAGGCCGCCGCGGCCGGGTTCGCCTGACCCGTGCCCGCGATGTCGGGCGCCGAACCGTGCACCGGCTCGTACATGCTCGGAGCCGAACCGTGCGGATTGTGATTGGCACTCGCGGCCAACCCCAGTCCACCCTGGACAGTCGCCCCGAGGTCGCTGATGATGTCGCCGAACAGGTTGTCGGTGACCACCACGTCGAACCGCCCCGGATCCATCGGCAGGTGCAGGCACATCGCATCGGCGTGCACGTAGTCGTGCTCCACCTCCGGATAGCGGGCACCGACCTCGTCGACGACGTCCTGCCACAACCCACCCGCATGGGTGAGGATGTTCGTCTTGTGGCACAGCGTCAACCGGCCCCGCCGCGCCGCGGCCAACCGGAACGCGAACTCGACCGCCTCCGTCGTCGCGGCCGCCGTCGTCACCGAATTCTGCAGCGCGACCGCGTTCGGCGTGCCCGGATGCGACAACCCGCCGCCACCGGCGTACAGCCCCTCGGTGTTCTCCCGCACGATCACCAGGTCGCAGTTGTCCGCGGTGACACCCGAGACCGGGCTCGTCACCCCCGGGTACAGGCGCACCGGCCGCAGGTTCACCGACTGGACGAACGCGATCCGCAACGCCACGATCAACCCGCGCTCCAACACCCCCGGCGCCACCCGCGGGTCGCCGACGGCGCCCAACAGGATCGCGTCGTGCTTGCGCAGCGCCGTCAACGCCTCGTCGTCGAGCACCTCACCCGTGCGCAGATACCGCTCGGCGCCCAGATCGAAATCGGTGGTCTCGACCTCGAAACCGAAACGCCCCGCCACCGCGCGCACCCCGGCCAATGCCGCCGAGGTCACATCCGGACCGATACCGTCACCGCCGATGACCGCGAGCCGATAGCTGCGCATGCGTCGTGTTCTCCTCGTTCGTCGCTGCGGTGTGGTGCGGGCCGTCGTCCCGCACCACACCGCAGGGCATCAGTGGTGCGGCACCGTCAGGCTCGCAGGGCGAAATCGTGCCACGTCTTGCCGTCGGCCGGAACGACGTCCACCCACAGCGCCGTGACGCAGTGCGGGCAGACGTAGGCGAGCGCGCCGAGCTGCTCGTGCACGTGGACCCGGGCACCCAGGTCGTCCGGGCCGAGCGGAACCCGGCCCGCAACGGCCTCCCAGCCGCCGGTGACGTCACCGAGCACGTGCTCGCAGTGCCGGCACACCCCGACCAGCGCCTCGCCGTCGGCATGAATCCGCAACGCACCGCCCCAGATGCCGGACGGTTCGCCCGTCGGCGGCACGTCGCCGGCGGGCCGTTCGGGGGCGAGCATGCGGGCGCGGCGCGCGTCGCGGATGCTCTCCCGCTGCCGGTGCGTGCCGGACTCGTCCACGGCGCCGTCGGCGACGACGACCCCGTACAGCCGCCGGGCGGCGGACTCGCCGACCGCGCCGGAGGCGACGTCGGCCGCGACGCGCTGGGGTTCGCGCAACAGCGGGTCGCCGTAGCCGCCGCCGTTCTGGACGGTGCACTCGAACACATCGCCGCGCGCGATCCGCGCCGCCGGCGCCACACCCGGCAGCACCTGGTGGTCACCGTCCACATCGGCCAGTTCCGCGATCGGCGCGCCGGCGGCGAACCGGTCCAGCGGCGCGGCGCCGGTGACCCGTTCGAAACGGGCACACGAGCCGGGCAGTCCGCCGAACACGCCCGTCCGGTTCGGCAGCGCCACGCCGTGGGTGCCGAGCACACCGGTCACCTCGTCGGTGTCGATGGGCGTCATGGCGAACTGGACTCCGTTGCCACCGCGGAACATGCCCGCACCGCCGGAGTCCGGCACGATCCGCCGCCACAGATACAGCAGCGGATGGCGCATCTCCTGTTGCTCCACGTCACCGGCGCCGCCGGCGAGGATGACCATCGCACCGCCGGCGTCCACCCCGTCGCGGAACGAGAACGCGGGACCGCCCCACAGCAACGAGTCCATGTACATCGACGCGAACGGCTCGCCGTGCTGGTCGATCCCACCGAACTGGCTGAGCTGCCACGACCCGTCCGACGGTCCGAACGCGTAACTCTCGTACTTCTCGGAGAACGACAGCATCTTCGCGATCGCCCCGCCCGCCGAGCAGGTCGCCGTCCAGTTCGCGCCGGCCGCACCGCCGGAGACCGGCATCGGCTCGACCGCCGTGACACACAGTCCGTCGGGTGCGGTCACCTCGACCGGCCGCATCAGCCCGTGGTTCCACGGGATGTCCGACCCGAACGTGCACAGCATCAGCGTCGCCACGGCGCCCAGCAGGCCGCCGCGGGTGGTCATGCCGTACGCGGGCGACTGCGGGCTCGACTCCGAGAAGTCGAACACGATCCGGTCACCGGTCTTCTCCAGCCGACACGGCACCTGCAGCAGTTCGATGCCCTCGTCGCCGGTGCGCTCGCTGCCGTCCGGACGGTCGAGATAGGACGTGTGCTCGTAGACACCGTCGGGCAGTTCCCGCAGCATGGCGCGGAGTTCTGCCTCGGAATTGTCGAGCGAACGCGCCATCGTTGCGCGCACGGCATCGGCGCCGTAGCGGTCGCACAGTTCGTGGAAGCGCTGCTCGGCCACGCGCAATCCCGCAAGGAACGCGCGGAAGTCGTTCGCCACGGTGTCGTGCACGCGCGAGTTCAGCACGATCGTGTCCCACAGCTCCTGGTTGACGACGTCCCCGCGGATCTCGTCGCCCCGCACGATCCGGCCGGGCGGGATGCGCAAACCCTCCTGGAAGACGTCGGTCGCCGTGGTGCACCAGCTGCCCGGGTCCATGCCGCCCAGGTCGACCTGGTGGGCCATGCACCCGAGCCAGGCCACGATCTCGCCGTCGCGGAACACCGGCTTGCAGAACTGGACGTCGTTCTGGTGCATCGCCGCGAGATACGGGTCGTTGATGATGAATACGTCGCCCGGCTCGATGTCGTCGAAGCGTTCCAGGAACACCTCGATCGCCATCGATCCGGTGTAGATCGGGGTGAGCAGGTAGGTGCCGATGACGGCCATCTCACCGGAGGCGGTGTAGATGCCGAAGTTGTAGTCGGTGGCGTGCACGACGGGCGAACCGGAGACGTGCTCGACGGTCGTGGATCCCTCGGAGTTGATCGACCAGAGCTTGTGCCGGATGACCTCGTAGGTGACCGGGTCGACGGTGGTGGTCATGGCTTCGTCCTTCCGCCTCAGCGCTTCTCGATGACGATGTTGCCGAGGCCGTCCACGACGGCGCTCTGGTCGGGTCCGATCACGACGGTCGTGTCGCGCAGCTCGACGATCGCGAGACCGTCGATGCCCAGGCCCTCCCGCAGTTGCTCGATGCGATACACGGCGGCATCGCGCCACGCCCCCTGCGAGAACACCTGCCGGGTCGCCGGGGGGGCGGTCGACGAGCCGTGCGAGCCGGCGTCGACCTCGACGTGGGGGACCGGACTCGTGGCCACGACGCGGAACGTGGTGATCTCGACGCCGCCGTCGAGGAACGCGGCGCCCTTGCCGAACCGGCCTTCGTAGATGTCGACGAACCGTTCCACCATGGCGTTGACCTGCCCCGCGGTGACCGGTTCCGCGCCGATCGGCACGGTCAGCACGTGGATCTGCGCGCGGAAGCGGATCTCGACGAACGTCGCGACCGACACCGAGTCCTCGTCGGCGCCTGCGGCCACCAGGTTCCGGCGGGCGCGGCCGGCGAGCTCGCGGAACGTCGCGTCGAGCTCGTCGGGCGGCAGCGCCGCGGAATGATCGGTCGTGCCCGGCGGCGTCTGCATCGGCTTCGAGAGCTCCTCGACCATCGTCAGGTCGGAGCTGCCGATCCCGAACGCCGAATGCACCGACGCGGTCATCGGCACGACGACCTGGGGACAGCCCAGCTCGGCGCCGTAGGAGAACGCGTGCAGCGGACCGGCACCGCCGTAGGCGAACACGGCGAAATCGGCTGGGTCGTACCCCTGTTCCACCGTCACCTGCCGCACCAGGTCGGCCATCCGCGCGTCGACGATCGTCTTGATGCCCTCGGCCGCCTCCTCGACCGACAGCCCTGCGGGTTCGGCGACGTGCTCGGCGATCGCGGCGCGCGCCCGACCGACGTCGAGGCTGAGGCGGCGCCGAGGAAGTTGTCCGGGTTGAGATAGCCGAGCACGAGGTCGGCGTCGGCCACGGTGGGCCGGGTGCCGCCGGTGCCGTAGCACGCCGGCCCGGGCCGCGCGCCCGCCGATTCGGGGCCTACCTGCAGCACCCCGCCGCGCACCGAGGCGATCGACCCGGCCCCGGCGCCGATGGCGCGCACGGCTACCGACGGCAGGGCCAGCTGGTCCCGGCCGATGAGCGTGGTGTTGGCCATGACCGGCCGCCCGTCCAGGACGAGTCCGACGTCGAAACTGGTACCGCCCATGTCGGTGGTGACGATGTTGCGGTAGCCGGCCCTGGCCCCCAGCGACTGGGACGCGACGACCCCGCCGACCGGACCCGACATCACGGTCGCCGCCGGCCTGCGTTCGACGTCGGCGAAGGTGGCCAACCCGCCGTTGGACTGCATCAACAGCGGACCGGCGGCCAGCCCCGCGCCGCTCAGGGTCGATTCGAACGAGTCGAGCGACGTGCGCAGCACCGGCCGCAGGCTCGCGTTCACCGCCGTGGTGAGCGTGCGCGCGTACTCGCCGATGCGCGGCAGGAACTCCGAGGACAGCGTCACCGGCACGTCCGGGGCCTCCTCGGCGATGATCTCCGCGACGCGCCGCTCGTGGACGTCGTTGGCGAACGACCACAGCAGCGACACCGCGAACACCTCGGCACCGGCCGCGAGGAGCTCGCGCACCGCCCGGCGGACGTCGACCTCGTCGAGCGGGCAGACGACACGGCCGGCGTAGTCGAGCCGCTCGGTGACCTCCGCGGTGCGCTGCCGCGGTACCACCACGGGTTGCTTGACCAACGTGCGGAACCGTTTCGTCGCGTCCTCGTCGAGTCCGCCCGCCTTGAACCCGCGCATGATCGGCAGCGTGTCGCCGAAGCCGCGGGTCTGGATCAGGCCGACGGCGCGGCCGCGGCCCTCGAGCATCGCGTTCGTGGCGACGGTCGTGCCGTGGGCGAACACGTCGACGTCGGCGAGGAACGCCTCGAGGTCGACGCCGCGGTCCTCCGCGGCGAGCACGAGCGTGTCCAGCACGCCGCGGGCCGGATCGTCGGGCACGGTCGAGGACTTGTAGCGGCCGACGGCACCGGCCTGGTCGATGACGACCGTGTCGGTGAAGGTGCCTCCGATGTCGGAGGCGACGTGGTAGGCGGGCATACCGGCGGATCACTCCTTTGTGGCGCTGGCTGGGCTGGATCGCGCCTTCCTGGCGCGGAGTTCGGTGATGGTGGCGTCGATGTGGGCGCGGGCGAGGCGTTCGGCGTCGGGTCCGTCGCCGGCCGCGATCGCGTCGGTGATGGCGGTGTGCTGCTCGATGGCCCGCCGCGCGGTGTCGGGTTCGACGAGCGCGACGGGGGCGAACACCTGCGCGGTCATGCGCAGGATGGGTAGTTGCCCGACGACGAACTCGTTGCCGGACAGGTGCACGATGTCCTCGTGGAAGTCCACATTGGAAGCCGTGTAGTCGTGGGCGCGCCACGGATCGAGCGTGGCGCGCTGCACGTCGATGGTGCGGCGCAGCGGCCGGCCACGTCGCCGCGCGCGTTCTCGGCGACCAGCCGGGCGGCCAGTCCGTCGACGACGGCGCGCAGGGCGTAGCGTCGAGGAGCGTGTCGAGGTCGCCGGTCACCACGCGGGCGCCCTGCCCGGCGGTCACGACGACGAGGCCTTCCTGTTCGAGCATCCGCAGCGCCTCGCGCAGCGGCGTGCGGCTCACCCCGAGTTCGGCCGACAGCTGGTGTTGGCGCAGCCACGTGCCGGCGGGGTAGCGGCCGGCGTAGATGCGCTCGCGCAGGACCGACGCCGTCTCGTCGACCAGCGGTAGCGCGCGCGTGCTGCTGTCGCGGTGGGCCACATTCCTCGCCGACCTTCCTTGCTCAGCGGGCTGGATACCGTGTCTCGGAGCCTGACCCACCCGGCGGCGGGCGTCAAGCCGGGGCCGGGTGGTGCGGGTCCGACGGTGGCCGTCTGCGCAGCTACATCGCGGGTCGGAGAGTGTGGCGGGCGCCGCGTGAGCGGGTTCTTGACGTTGTCGAGCCGACTGCAGCATGCTCGGCGCGGTGCGTGCTGGTCGTACCAGCAGGCGGCGCGGACCCGAACGGCCTGCGGTATGCCTGGACGACGACGTCCGAAGGAGTGAGGGTATGGATTCCGCAGGTGTCGGGACGGGTTTCGCGGTGCCCGAGCTGCCTCCCGGACTGCCGATCGGCGACGGGTGGATGGCGGCCGAGGCGAGCGCGCCGGTCGTGTTCCCGTACGACGGATCGGTCGTGGCCGAAGGGCCGCTCGGCTCGACCGCGCACGCCGAGGCCGCACTCGACGCCGGGTTCGCGGCCCGCGGCCCCGTCCGGAAGCTCACCTCCGAGGCGCGCCGGGCGATCCTGCTGGACGTCGAGGTGGCGCTGCGCGCCCGCTCCGACGAGCTGGTCGAGCTGTTGATCGCCGAGACCGGCAAGACGCGCGCCGACTGCGGCGTCGAGGTGGCGCGGACGCTGTTCACCTGGTCGGCCACCGCCGAGGAGGTCGGCCACATCCACGGCGAGACGGTGCCGCTCGACATGCAGGCCTCGGGCGCGGGCATGATCGGGTACTGGACGCGCAGGCCGATCGGACTGGTCGTCGGGATCGCCGGGTTCAACGCGCCGCTGCTGCTGGCCAGCCACAAGATCGCGCCGTCGATCGCCGCGGGCTGCCCGGTGATCTGCAAACCGGCGCCGGCGACGCCGTTGAGCGTGCTGTGGTTGGCCGAGCTCGTGCGCGAGGCGGCCGCACGGCACGGCGCGCCGCCCGAGATCGTCCAGGTGGTGACCGGGGACGCCGAGGTCGGCAAGGCGCTGGTGACCGACGAGCGGGTGGCGGCGGTGTCGTTCACCGGCTCGGCCGAGGTCGGGCACCGAATCGCGCGGGACGCGGCACCGCGGAAGGTGCTGCTCGAACTCGGCTCGAACGCGGCGCTCGTCGTGGACTCCGACGCGGACCTCGACAAGGCCGTGGACGCCGTGCTGCGCGGCGGGTTCTACTTCAACGGCCAGGCGTGTATCGCGGTGCAACGGGTCATCGTGTGCGAGCCGGCGCGCACGGAGTTCGTGGCGCGATTGAGCGCGCGGATCGGCGAGCTGACCGTCGGCGACCCGCGGGACCCGGACACGCGGGTGGCGCCGTTGATCAACCGGGCCTCGACCGAGCGCGTCCTCGCGTGGATCGACGAGGCGCGGCGGGCCGGGGCCGTCGTGGCCCACGGCGGGTCCGTTGTGGACGGTGCGGTCGAACCAACGGTGCTGCTGGATCCGCCCGAGGACGTGCAGGCGTGGTGCGAGGAGGTCTTCGCGCCGGTGATCGCGGTGCGGACCGTGCCCGATCTGCAGGCCGGGCTGGAACTGGTGAACCGGTCGCGGTACGGACTCCACGCGAGCGTGTTCACGCGGTCGCTGGCCACGGCGTTCGCGGCGATCGAGGAACTCGACGTGGGCGGCGTGGTGATCAACGAGGTGCCCGGTTTCCGGTCGGACATCATGCCCTACGGCGGCGTGAAGGACTCCGGCGTCGGCCGGGAGGGCCCGCGGTTCGCGATCGAGGAACTGACGGTGACGCGCATGGCGATCATCCGGCCGGAATGAGAGTGGAAGGACCTGTGGTGACGGATTATTCGACGTTGTTCCGGTTGGACGGCAAGCGCGCGTTGCTGCTCGGGGCGGGCGGTATCGGCCGGGAGGCCGCGGCGGCGCTCGCCGCGCACGGCGCCGACGTGGTCTGTGCGGATCGGGATGTCGACGTGGCGACGTCCACGGCCGACGCTGCCGGCGGCCGCGCGCTCGAACTGGACCTGATGGACCCCTCGGCGGTGGAGCGGGTCGCGGCCGACGTCGACGCCGACGTCGTGGTGCTGACCGCGGCGATGAACGTGCGCAAGCGGATCGTCGACTACACGCCCGAGGATTTCGACCGGGTGGTGGGCCTGAACCTGCGCGCGACGTTCACGGTGCTGCAGGCGTTCGGACGGCGCATGATCGAGCGCGGCGCGGGCAGCATCATCGTCTTCTCGTCCGTGCGCGGGCAGGTCGTCGAACCGGGGCAGAGCGTGTACGCCGCGACGAAGGCGGGCGCGGTGCAGCTGGTCAAGACCGCGGCCGCCGAGTTCGGACCGGCGGGGGTGCGGGTCAACGCCGTCGCGCCGGGCGTGGTGGAGACACCGCTGACGAACCAGACCAAGGCCCACCCCGAGTGGTACGACGCCTACGCCGCCAAGAGCGCCCTCGGCCGGTGGTCGCAGCCGTCGGAACTCGCCGGCGCGGTGGTGTACCTGGCCTCGGACGCCTCGACGTACGTCACCGGGTCGACGGTGATGGTCGACGGCGGCTGGACCGCCGTGGACGGACGCTTCGACCCGCCCGCATGACCGGCCGGCGTGTGGACGTCGGACCGGCCGTGGGCTCGTTACGCTGAACCGGATGGCCACACGTGCGTCGGGACGCTCCACCCGGGAGGCGATACACGCGGCCGCGTCGCGCCTGTTCCGCGAACGCGGTTACGCGCGCACCCCCGTGCGGGACATCGCCGCGCTCGCCGAGGTCAACCCGGCGTTGGTGATCCGCTACTTCGGGAGCAAGGAGGAGCTGTTCCTGGAGACGATGCGGCTCACGATCGACGACGAACCGCTGCTGGACGTGCCGATCGAGCGGTTCGGCGAGCGATTCGTGAACGTCGTGCTCTCCAGCGATCAGGACATCGTGGACGTCTACCTCGCGCTGGTCCGGGGGAGTGGGGAGCAGCGGATCGCCGAGCGGCTGCGCGAGGTGCACGAGGACTCGCTCGTGGCCCCGCTGCGCACCCGGCTGTCCCGAGTGGACACCGCAGGTTGCGCGGATCCGGCGGATGCGGACCTGCGGGCGCGGATGGCGGCGGCGGTCGTCGGCGGCCTGCTGTACTCGGTATGGGTCGCCGGTGACCACACGCTCGCCCGGCAGCGGGACGCGCTCGTGCGGCGCTACGGGGCGATCGTGCAGGACATCATCACCCCGGGAGGCTGAACGTCGGCTCCGCTTCCGGCGCCGGATCGGTGCATCACTGCACCGACCAGCCTCCGTCGGAGGGCAGGATCGCGCCGTTGACGTTCACGCCGTCGTCGCTGAGCAGGAACGTGATCGACGCGGCGAGCTGGGCCGCGGTGGCGATCGGCGGGATCATCCGCAGGAACGGTCCGGTGCGCGCGCCGCCCCATTCGGACGCGCCCCCGCCGCCGGCCGCGATGCCGGTCGCCACACCGCCGGGGGCGACCGCGTTCACACGGATTCCGCGGTCGCCGTACATGAACGCCGTGTTCCTCGTCAGTCCGACGACGGCGTGCTTGGAGGCCGTGTAGGCCGCGCCCGCCGCGTTGCCCCGCAATGCGGCCTCGGAGGCGACGTTGACGATCGAGCCGCGGCCGCGTTCCAGCATCGCGGGCAGCACGGCGCGCGTGAGGCGGAAAGTGCCGTCGACGTTGACGGCGAACACGCGCCGCCAGATCTCGTCGGACGTCTCGTGCGCGGGGGAGAAGTCGTCGGTGATGCCGGCGACGTTGGCCAGGCCGTCGATCCGGCCGCCCGCCGCGGCGACGATGCGGTCGACGTCGTCGCCGCTGGTGATATCGGCCGCGACCGGCGACACGGTGTCGGCGTCGAACTCGGCGGCCAGCCGGTCGAGCCGGTCGGCGGTGATGTCGACCGCGATCACACGTCCGCCCTCGCGCGCGATGCGGGAGGCCGTCGCCCGGCCGATCCCGGAGGCGGCGCCGGTGACGACGACCGTCCGGCCCTCGAACCGTCCTTCCACGATCCGTTCCCGCCATGCCGCGGTGGCCGGTTCGTCGTCCGTAGCGTCGGCCGGGTTGGCGGGTGTCGAGCCGTTGTGGACGCGGCGCACGAGGGTTTCGACGTGGTCGTCGGTGAGTCGGCCCTGGCTGAGTTGGACCAGTTCGGACAGTGGCAGGTTGGACACGGGTGCCAGTACTTCGGGGCCGAAGCCCGATTCGCCGAGCAGTTCACGCAGCGCGGCGCCGCCCTCCGGATGGGCCAGCCATTCGCCGACCGTGCTGTCCGCGGTGACGCCCCGTGCCGCAGCGCTCATGTGGTCCTCCGTGCCCTCGACTCCCGTGCCGGCAACGCATCCCGGCCGTATCGTAAACTTAGTTTACATAGTTGGCTGCGCGACGCGCACGATGTCGCCGCACGGTTGCGCGGTTCCCGCAACGCGCACTGCAGAACCGTTGCCGCCCGTTGCGTGAGACGTCGGCGTAGACCCGGGCGCAGTCGTCCGCGTCGCACCGTCCGAGGCGGTCCATGCCACGGCTCGTCAGGTGGACAGCCGTGCCGACGGTGATCAGTGCCGCGAGCTGGCGGTCCGGTGCGATGTTGTCGTCCCGGAAATGCATATGCCAGCCCGTGCCCAGGTGATTGGTCAGTCGTGGCCGGGACGAGTACTCGGCGAGGAGTGCGTTGAGGAGTTCTGCTCGTGCCGGAGGTTCGTCGCGTCGGCGATGCATGCCCATTCGGCGAGGAACGCGTGTACCGCGCGGACCTGGCGCGCCGACGGAGCGCGGGTGAGTGCGATACAGGCATCGCTGCAGCGCTGTGCCAGGTCCGCAGGGGTGGCCGCTGGTTCGTTGACCAGCTCGGCAGCCAGGACCACCGGATCGATCGTGTAATGGTTGATATGCACAAACCCATGACAGCACGCTGGGGTCATGCTGTCACGCCACGCGGTTCACCACTGGAGCGTCGAGTCGTCCCACGCAACGAGCGAGGGACACGTTGTGTACCAACGGTGCGACTGCGGGGTGCGCCGGATGATCGCCGTCGATCTCCGGGCGCCGAGGCCGTCGCTGTTCCGTGGTCGGGTCATCGCGCCGCGGGACAACACGGCGACGCGGGACGCTGACACGGCGACGTGAGGTGCTGACACGGTGTCGTGGGGTGCTGACACGGTTACTTGGCTTCGGCGTAGGTGTCGACGACCGAGGCGGGCATGGGGAAACGCACCGGGCAGGCCGGGCCGAACACCAGTGAGGTGGTCTCGGCGACCGCCTCGCCCAGCTCGGCGACGACGGTGTCGGCGAGGTCGGCGGGGGTGTGCACGAGCACCTCGTCGTGCTGGAAGAACACCAGGTGCGCCGGCGGTGGCAACCGTCGGCGCAGGGTCGCCAGCAGCACCGCCGTCCAGTCGGCGGCGCTGGCCTGCACCACGAAGTTGCGGGTGAACCGGCCCCAGTCCCGCGACGCGCGCCGGGCCACGTCCTCGGCGCCGTCCCCGCCGGTGAGCGCCCGCCAGGCCTCCGACGGCGGTGGCGACGTGCGGCCGAGGCGCGAGCGCACGACCTCGCCGCGTTCGCCTGTCGCCGCAGCATGCTCCACATAGGACGCCGCGTCCGGGAAACGCCGCCGCAGCACCGCGAGTGTCGGGGCCGCCTCACCGGCGGTGCCGCCGTACATCGCCGAGAGCATCGCGATCTTCGCGCTCGGCCGGTACTCCGCAGCAGCGCCGGGATGCAGCTCCTCGGCCAGGCTCGTGTACAGATCCGTCGCCCCCGACACCTCGGCGAGCCGCCGGTCGCCGGACAGCGCCGCCAGGATGCGCGGTTCGAGCTGGGCCGCGTCGGCCACGACGAGCTTCCACCCAGGGTCGGCCGTGACGCAGCCGCGCAGCATGCGCGGGATCTGCAACGCGGCCCCGCCGCGGCTGGCCCACCGGCCCGACACGACCCCGCCGACGACGTACACCGGGCGGAACCGGTCGTCGCGCACCCACTGGTCCAACCACGCCCATCCGTGCGCCGAGTGCAGCCGCGCCAGCTCCTTGTACTCCAGCAGCGGCGCGACCGCGGGATGGTCCACCCGCCGCAGCACGTGTGCGCGTGCCGAGGGCACCGAGATCCCCGCCCTGCCGAACGCACGCACGACGCTCTCCGGATGGTCGGGATTGACCGGCCGGCCGAACGCCTCGTCGATCCGTTCGACGAGCGCCGCCAACACGGCGGGGCGCGATCCGGCCGGCACGCGCGGGCCGAGCAGCTCGGTCAACAGCGCGGCATGCCGTTCGGCGCGCCACGGCAGCCCGTCGGCCGACATCTCCGCCGCCGCGAGCGCGCTCGCCGATTCGGCCGCCACCAGCAGCCGCATCCTGTCGTGTTGCGCGCTGCGCGCGAGCTGATCGGCCAGCACCACGGCCGCCGCGTCCACGGCCTCGACGCCGTCGGGCAGGCCGCCGTCGCGGGGGTCGAACAGGACCGGCCGGTCGTCGAACGCCGCGTGCGGTGCGCTCTCGCGCGGAGCGGGCAACCCGCGGGCACGGGCGTGGGCCGCCGCCAGCGAGCAGGACTGTCCGTGCCGCCCCTCGGCCGCGAGCAGCAGACCTTCGACGAGCGCCAGATCGTGACAGCGGCGCACCCGCACACCCGCCTCGAGCAGCGGCCGGTAGTCGCGTTCGGCCGACGGCAGCACCCAGCGCGGCGCGTGCTCCCGTTCGATCCGCTCGGCCCGCGCCGCCACCTGCTCGGCCGACAGCCCGTCGGCGGCCACCGTGTCCCCAGTCGTGTCCCCAGCCGGGTCGCCGGCGGGGCCGTCGGGGCTGCGCACGGCGAAGCGACCGGCCCGGTCGCGGGCGACGATGACATGCACACCGGCGATTCTGCGCCACGCCGCCGACAGTTCCGTGCCCGCCGGTGAGACGTCCGTTACGCGGCGCCGACGTTCGCCCGCGCGAGGGTTGCTCCAGTTGCCCTACTAGCGGGTAGGTTATGTTCCACGAGCTCGAGGAGGTGCCCGGATGAAGTCGCCATCGGCGGTGTCGGAGCTGACCACGCGCATGGTCGAGAAGGTGCGCAGCGTCGGCGTCATGTGGAGGGCGGGCCTGGTGCCCTTTCCCCGGCTGGACGAAGCGATCCGCTCGCTCGTCCTCACCAGCCGGTACGGGCCCATCGCCGGTGCCGTGCGCATCGCCGCCCGCCGCAACCCGGGCGACATCGGACTGGTCGACGAACGCGGCCCGCTGACCTTCGCCGAGCTCGACCGGCGTTCGAACGCCCTCGCCCGCGCGTGGAGCGAACGCGGCGTCGGGCCCGGCGAGAGCATCGCGGCCCTGTGCCGCGACCACCGCGGCCTCGTGCTCACCATGCTCGCCGCGAACAAGCTCGGCGCGGCGCTGTTGCTGATGAACACCGGCTTCGCCCGGCCGCAGCTCACCGACGTCGCCCGGCGCGAGAAGGTGCGTGTGCTGGTCTACGACCAGGAGTTCACCGACCTGCTGGGCGGCATCGACGAGGTCGACCGCTACCTCGCCTGGGTCGACGACGAGGCCACAGCCGGCGGCGTGAGCACCCTCGACGCGCTGATCGACGCCGCCGACGACTCCGCCCCCGAGGCCCCGCCGAAGCCCGGGGGACTCGTGCTCCTCACCAGCGGCACCACCGGGACGCCGAAGGGCGCGCCGAGGCCGAAGATCTCCGGCCTCGACTCGGCGCAGTTCCTGGACCGCATCCCGCTGCGCGTCGGCGAGGCGACCTACATGGGCGCCCCGCTGTTCCACGGCACCGGGATCTCGCAGTTCATCCTGTCGCTCGCGTTGGGCAACACGGTGGTCGTGCGGCGCAAGTTCGACCCGGAGGAGGCGCTGCGCGGCGTCGCGCAGCACGGCTGCACAGCGCTCGTGCTCGTGCCGACGATGCTTCAGCGGATCATCGACCTCGGCCCCGACGTGATCGGCAAGTACGACACCTCCAGCCTGCGGATCGTGTTCCTGGCCGGCTCGGCCCTGCCGCCCGACATCGGCAACCGGGCCACCGAGCTGTTCGGCCCGGTGATCCACAACCTGTACGGCTCCACCGAGGTCGCCGTCGCCACCGTCGCGACCCCCGAGGACTGGGCCGCCGCACCGGGGACCGTGGGCCGGCCGCCGGTCGGCTGCCGCGTCGCGCTCTACGACGAGGCGGGCGAGCGCATCACCGCGCCGAACGTCACCGGCCGGGTGTTCGTCGGCAGCGGGCTGGCGTTCGAGGGCTACACCGACGGGCGCACCAAGGAGATCATCGACGGGCTGTTGGCCAGCGGCGACGTCGGACACCTCGACGAGAACGGTCGGCTGTTCATCGACGGCCGCGACGACGAGATGATCGTGTCCGGCGGCGAGAACGTGTACCCCATCGAGGTCGAGAACCTGCTCGTGGAGCACCCGGAGATCCTCGAGGCGGGCGTCGTCGGCGTGCCCGACGAGGAGTTCGGACAGCGGCTCAAGGCGTTCGTCGTGCGGTCGACGGGCTCCATGCTCGACGTCGAGGGCGTGCGCTCGTTCGTGCGGGACAACCTCGCCCGCTACAAGGTGCCGCGCGACGTCGAGTTCCTGGACGCGTTGCCCCGCAACGCCACCGGAAAGCTGCTGCGCAACCAGCTGTCCTGAACGGGTTCCGGGTCGCATGCGGCCCCGGAACCGGGGATGACCGCGTCGGCGTTGTACGCGTCAGCGGGTGAATCGTTCGAAAAGGACCAACAAGACCTTCGTGATGTTCCCGGTCCGGGGGAGGTCCGGACCTCGGTGAACGTCGCCTGTGTGGGTGACCAGACGAAAGTCGCTAGATCCAGCCGATTCCGAAGACGCCGGGGCCGAAGTTGGTGGCGATCGCGTGAACGCGTCCGTGTTCGTCCACGGTGAGGTCGTGCGACTCGGCCGCGCCGCCATTGTTGCGGTGCGAGTACCGCCAGCACTGCTCGGGCGGGTGCGCGGATTCGAAGTCGATTTCCAGCAGGTATTCCGGAATGGATTTCCAGAATTCACGGAAGTGGGCTTTCCGGGCGGTCGAATCCGGATCGTGCCGGTAGGTGAGCGCGTATTCCATCAAATGCGTCTCACCGGTGTCGATCGGTCGACTGAACAGCAGCTCGGCGAGCGTGAGCCCCGAGTCGCCGTCCTCCTCGATCCGGCCCACCGTGCAGTTGCGCACGGCCGACAGCACGGGCGCGACCGCGTCGATCCCGGGGGCGCCGCCGGCACCGGCGGCGCGGGGCGCGAGGCCGTCCTGGCGGTAGGCGAGCAGCCACCGGTCCTGTGCGTCGGCCTGTGCGCGGAAGACCGCCTTTGCCGTCACCGTACTGCGGCTGACCTGATCCTCCTCGGTGACCACGCAGTGGTCGTGCAGGCCGACGAGCGTCACGTCCGGCTGGCGGTCCAGACTCAGCGGCGCGCGACCGGCGTCCTCGTGCAGTCGTCGGGACGACGTGCCGCGGGGGCGTGGCGGGGGCAGCAGGCCGAGCAGGGAGCCGGTGGGCACCTCGAGGATCTCCTCGAGCGCGCGGACGGCGGAGATGGAGCCCTGACGTTCGGGCTGGCGCTTTCCGGATTGCCAGTAGCTCAGCGCCGTGACGCTGATGGCGATTCCGTGGTCCTGGAGGCGGGCCTGAATTCGGTCGAGGCCGAGTCCGCTGGTGGCGATCGCCGAACGGAGCGCCATCGAGAATGCGGTGCCGCCCACGTGAGAAATCGCCTCCGAGATGCCGTAATGGTAACGATATAGCCAATTTTAACAGAACCGTGTAACGCGTCACGCCCTGGATGCGCAGAGTGAGGACTAGACCGTTCGGAGTATCACGCGATACGGTGACCGGCCCACAACTGGTAACTGTGAATCATTGCCCAACCCTGGCTGCCCGGCTTGCATGACTCACGAACCTGCCGGGGATAACGGAAGGAATCCGAATGGGTAACTCGCGCAAGCTGAGGCGGAGCCTGAACGCAGGCGTCGTGGCCGCCGGTGTGACCGGTCTGGTCGCCGCCGGCCTGGGAACCGCCGCTGCGGCGCCGGAGGGCAAGATCCTCTCGGCGGACACGCCCAACGCGGTCGACGGCAGCTACATCGTCGTCCTGAACGACAGCCTGAACGCCTCCGCCGTGGCCTCCAAGGCCTCGGAGCTGGCCGGGAAGTTCGGCGCCGACGTCTCGTCGACCTACAACACGGTGCTGGACGGCTTCTCGCTCGAGGTGAGCGAGGCGGCGGCGAAGCGGCTCGCGGCCAACCCCGCGGTCGACTACGTCGTGCAGAACCAGCGTGTGCAGGCCGCCGAGACGCAGTCGCCGACGCCGTCCTGGGGTCTCGACCGCATCGACCAGGCGGAGCTGCCGCTGGACGACTCGTACACGTACAACACGACGGCCGACAACGTGACCGCCTACATCATCGACACCGGTGTGGACCTGGCGCACGAGGACTTCGGTGACCGGGTGCAGCCGGGTGCCGACTTCGTCGACGGCGGCGGCGACGGTGACGACCAGCAGGGTCACGGCACCCACGTGGCCGGCACGGTCGCGGGCAGCGAGTACGGCGTGGCCAAGGCGCGAGCATCGTTCCGGTGCGGGTGCTCGACGCCAACGGCTCGGGCACGACCGCCGGCGTCATCGAGGGCGTCGACTTCGTCGCCGAGGACGCCTCGGGTCCGGCCGTCGCCAACATGAGCCTGGGCGGCACCGCCGACACGGCGCTCGACGACGCCGTGCAGGGCGCCATCGACTCCGGCGTCACGTTCGTCGCGGCCGCGGGCAACGAGAGCTCCGACGCGAGCAACAGCTCGCCGGCGCGGGTCGAGGACGCCCTGACGGTGGCGGCCTCGGACGAGAGCGACGCCCAGGCGACGTTCTCCAACTACGGCTCGCTCGTGGACCTCTACGCCCCGGGCGTGGACATCACCTCGGCGTCCATGGGCGGCGGCTCGGAGGCCCTGTCGGGCACCTCGATGGCCGCTCCGCACGTGGCCGGCGCCGCGGCGCTGTACCTGGCCGACAACCCGCAGGCCACCCCGGCCGAGGTCGCGGAGGCGCTGACCTCGCAGGCCACCGAGGGTGCGATCAGCAACCCGACGGGTGAGACGCCGAACCTGCTGCTCAACACCGGCGTGGAGTGATCCGCTCCGCATAGCCGGACACGGCGGTACGAACCGGTGGCCAGCGCTCGCGTGGCGCTGGGCCACCGGCATGTCCGGGCAGATCCGGTCCGCGGCGGCCGGCCGGGGCCGCCGGTCGTGCGCTGTGCCGGTGATCTTGGGCGCCGGTCGTTCGGTGCCGGTCGGCGGCAATGGCAGAGTGCGGGAATGACCACGCGCACGAGGATTCTGATCACGGGAGCCAGTTCCGGACTCGGGGAGGGCATGGCCCGCCGGTTCGCCGCCGAGGGCAGGGACCTGGCGCTGTGCGCCCGCCGCACCGACCGGTTGGACGCGCTCGCCGCCCAGCTCACCGAACAGCACCCGACGATCCGGGTCACGACCGCAGGCCTGGACGTCAACGACCACGACGACGTCTTCACCGTCTTCCGCGCCTTCCGCGACGAACTGGGCGGTCTGGACCGCATCGTCGTCAACGCCGGCCTCGGCAAGGGGCAGCCGATCGGTACCGGCTACTTCGAGGCCAACCGCCAGACCGTCGAGACGAACATGGTCGCCGCGCTCGCGCAGTGCGAGGCGGCGATGGAGATCTTCCGCGAGCAGAACGCCGGACACCTCGTCGTCGTGTCGTCGTTCAGCGCGATCCGCGGCATGCCACGGAACATGACCGCCTACGGCGCGTCGAAGGCGGGCGTCTCGGCGCTCGCCGACGGGATCCGCGCCGACGTGCACGGCACGCCCATCCGCGTCAGCACCGTGCTGCCCGGGTTCATCGAATCGGAGATGACGTCCCGCTCCGGCGGGCGCACCCCGCTCGTGGCCGATGCCGACAGCGGCGCCGACTCACTGGTCAAGGCCATCGAATCCGAGCGCGCGACGTCCTACGTGCCGTCCTGGCCGTGGACCCCGCTGTCGGTGCTGCTCAAGGCGGTGCCGGTCGGCCTGTTCCGGAGGCTCGTCTGATGGGCGCGATCCTCCTGGTGCGGCACGGACAGGCCTCGTTCGGTTCCGCGGACTACGACCGACTCTCCGACCTCGGCCGGGAGCAGGCTCGGCTCGTGGGCGTCGAACTGGCCCGGCGGCGCGTGCGCGTCGACCACGCGTGGTGCGGATCGTTGTCCCGGCAGCGCGCCACGGCGGAACTCGCGCTCGCCGAGTGCGCACCCGACGTCGAGCTCCGGCAGGATCCGCGGTGGGACGAGTACTCCGACGCGACGTCCTCGGCGCCTACGGTGGCGGCCGACCCCAGGACGCGGGCGACCCGCGGGGGTTCCAACGCGTGCTGGAGGCCGCGTTGGCGGCCTGGACGGCGGCGGGGGAGTCGGGGCCGGAAGCCGAGTCGTGGCCCGCGTTCCGGGCGCGGACCGAACGTGCACTGGCCGACGTCGCGGGCGCACTCGGCAAGGGGCAGCAGGCGGTCGTGTTCACCTCCGGCGGCGTGATCGCCACCCTGTGCGGGGCGTTGCTGGGCAGTCCCGAGACGCACCTGGTGCCCTACAGCCGGGTCGCGGTGAACGCGGGCATCACCAAGATCGCGACGGGACGCTCCGGGCTGACGCTGGTGTCGTTCAACGAGCACGGCCACTTCGACGGCCCGGCGGCCGAGTTCGTCACCTATCGGTAGCGGTCTGCTGTCCGGCGCGGGGGATCACGTCGGACAGCAGGCTCAGCAACACCCGCGACAGCACCGTGTGCACCTGCTCGCGGTTGAGCGTCGCGCGGTCGAGCCATTCCCTGCTGGCGGCCTTGACCATGCCCGCGTAGGTGCGGATGACGGCGATCTGCTGTTCCCATCGCGGGTCGGTGGGGTCGAACCCCATGGCCTCGAGCACGAGCGTGGCGGCCTCGCGGTCGGCGTCGTCGAGGATGCGCTCGACCTCCTCGTCCCGCCCGATGCCCTCCGGCGTGATCGCGGCCAGCCACGTCTTCTGCTGCTTGCTGACCATGTCGAGGAACCAGTCGACGGCGGCGTCGGTGCGTTCGGCCAACGAACCGTCGGGCAGGGTGGTCACCGCCGACGGCGGCAGGGTCAACGTCCTGCGGACGACGGCCAGGTACAGCTCACGCTTGGTGCCGAAATAGTGGTTGATCAGGCCACGGGCCACGCCGGCGCGGGCGGCGATGTCGGCCGTGGACACCGCCGCGTACGGGCGTTCGCCGAAGAGCTCGGCCGCGCAGGCGAAGATCTCCTCCCTACGCTGGTCCGGCTCGAGCCTTCGCCATTTCGGCGCGGATTCGGCGCTCATGCGGTGCAGCTTCGCATGTGGGCCCCGCTCATGCCGGGGACAGGGGGAGTCGGAGCGCGCCCGGCGCGGCCTCGGGCACGACGGGACTGCGCGGCGCCACCGGGTCGATCCGCCGGTAGTCCGCGCCGAGCGGCGGACGGGCATCGCGCTCGCCCTTGTTGGGCCACAGCGCCATCGCGCGTTCGGCCTGCGCGGTGATCGTCAGCGACGGATTGACGCCGAGGTTGGCCGAGACGGTCGAGCCGTCGACGATGTGCAGGCCCTCGTGGCCGTACACCCGCTGGTACGGGTCGACGACACCGGTCTCCGGCGAGTCGCCGATGGTGCACCCACCGATGAAGTGCCCGGTGAGCGGCACGTTGGCCAGGTCGTTCCAGCCGCCGCCGGGGATCCCGTCGATCTTCTCGGCGACCCGCCGGGTGACCTCGTGCCCGGCCGGGATCCACGTGGGGTTGGGTTCGCCGACGCCCTGCCTGGTCCGGAGCCGGCCCCGACGGGTGTAGGTCGTGACCGAGTTGTCGAGGGTCTGCATCACCAACAGCGCGATGGTCTGCTCCGACCACCGCCTCGGATCGTGCAGCTTGGGCAACTGCCTGCGCCTGCGCCACATCTCCTTCAGCCCGAGCCACCAGCGTGGCCGGCCCGGCTGCGGATCGACGAGCACGGCGCCGAGCAGTCCCAGCAGGTTGCTGCCCTTGCCGTAGCGGACGGGTTCGACGTGGGTCACCTCGTCGGGATGGATCGACGAGGTGATCGCGACGCCGCGGTGGTACTCGGTGTCCTCGGCGACCGACCGTGCGGCCAGGATCGCCTCGGAGTTGGTGCGGGCCAACAGGCCGAGGCGGCGGGACAGGTGAGGCAGCGTGCCGCGGTCGCGCATCGCGTGCAGGAGGCGCTGCGTGCCGAGCGCCGCGGCGGAGAACACGACCTGCGCGGCGGTGAACGTCTGCTTCCGCCAGGGCTTCCCGGTGGTGGCGGTCCGTACGGCGTGGCCGCCGCCGGGCAGCGGCCGCACCTCGGTGACGGTGGTGAGGGGATGGACCGTCGCTCCGGCCCGCTCGGCCAGGTGCAGGTAGTTCTTGACGGTCGTGTTCTTCGCGTTGTGCCGGCATCCGGTCATGCACTCGCCGCAGTGGGTGCACGTGCGGCGTTCGGGGCCGGCGCCGCCGAAGTACGGATCGGCCACGGTGGTGCCCGGCCGGCTGCCCGGCTCGCCGAAGAACACCCCGACCGGCGTGGGCCCGTAGGTGTCGGCGATGCCCATGTCCTCGGCGACCGAGCGCATCACCTCGTCCGCGGGCGTGGTGCCGGGGTAGCAGTTGACGCCCAGCATGCGCCTGGCCTGGTCGTAGTACGGCGTCAGCTCGGACTTCCAGTCGGTGATGTGCGCCCACTGCGGATCGGCGAAGAACGCGTCGGGCGGTTCGTAGAGGGTGTTGGCGTACACCAGCGAACCGCCGCCCACGCCGGCTCCCGACAGGACCAGGGCCTCCTTGAGCGGGGTCATGCGCAGGATGCCGGTGCACCCGAGGGCCGGTGCGAACACGTAGTCGCGCAGTCGCCACGACGTCCGGGGCAGCTCGTGGTCGGCGAAGCGCCGGCCCATCTCGAGCACGCCCACCCGGTAGCCCTTCTCGGTCAGCCTGAGCGCGCTCACGCTGCCGCCGAATCCGGAGCCGATGACCACCACGTCGTAGTCGAACTGCGTCATGACGGCTACCGTCGTCCGTTGTTGGCGGAGTGTCAAGAGTGCCGCACCGTTCCGGTCGGCGGCACGGGTCGGGGTCAGGGGGTGCATGCGCGCGCTAGGAAGGTTAGCCTTACCTGAAAGGTGCGACGAGGTGAGGAGGTCCGGATGTCCGACCGACAGGGACGCAGCAGGCCGGTGATGCGAGCGCAGGTGCTGCGCACCGAACGCCTCACCCCGCACATGATCCGGATCGTCTGCGGCGGCGACGGGCTCGCCTCGTTCCGACCCAACGACTGCACCGACAGCTACGTCAAGGTGCTGTTCGCGCCCGACGGGGTGCACTACCCCGAGGGCACCGACCTCGCCGACGTGCCCGCCGACCGGCGTCCGCGCATGCGGACCTACACGGTGCGCTCGTTCGACACCGACGCCCGCGAGCTCGTGCTCGACGTCGTCCACCACGGTGACCAGGGACTTGGCGGTCCGTGGGCGGCCGCATCGGGACCCGGCGACGAGATCCTGCTCGTCGGACCCGGCGGCGGCTACGCGCCCTCGCCCGAGGCCGACTGGCATCTGCTCGCCGGCGACGAGAGCGCCCTGCCCGCGATCGCGACCGCCCTCGAGACGATGCCCGACGGCGCCGCCGCCCACGTCTACGTCCTCGTCTCCGACGAGACCGAGCAGCAGCCGCTCGTCACCAAGGCCGACGCGCACATCCACTGGTTGCACCGCCGCCGCGGGGACGACCTGGTCGCCGCCGTCCGCGCACTGGACTGGCCCGAGGGGCAGGTGCAGGCGTTCGTCCACGGCGAGGCCGGCGCCGTGCGGGACATCCGCCGCTATCTGCTCGGCGAGCGCGGCATCGCCCGGGAGTGGACGTCGATCTCCGGCTATTGGCGCCGCGGCGCCGACGACGAGCAGTGGCGAGCCGAGAAGGCCGCCGAACGCGCCGCCTGAGCCTCGGCGGGCGCTCTGCTTCGGGTCAGTCGGTGCGCTTCAGTCCTGCTGCGATTCCGGGCGTGCGCGCCACGCGGCGACGGCGGTCGCCGCACATACCGGCGCCCACACGCGTTCGGTGGGGGAGCGGGACACGGCGTTGAGTGCGGTGCCGAAGGCCATGAACGCCGCGAGTCCGGTCAGACCCCGGCGCCGTGCCGGCACCGAGCCCCGTCGGGTGGCCACGAGTCCGGCCGCGACGACGTAGCCGACCGCGGCTGCGCCACTGACCCGGCGCAGCGGCGCCGGCAGGGTGCCGGGATGGCCGCCGCCGTAGGCCATGTGTCCCCACGGCGCGCCGGCCGCCAGTCCCGTCTGGAAGACGCCCAGCCCGGCCAGGGCGGCCGCGGTGAACCGTGTGCTCATGCCTGTACCCCCAGGATGTCGACGACGCCGGTGTCTCCGGCGTCCCCGTCGACGAATCTAGGGAAGTCGGGTCACGGCACGGTCTCGGTCGACGGGGTCAGAGCTCGGCGAGGACGGCGTCGGTGAACGCGGGCCAGGCCTCCGCGGCCCACGGGCCGAAATCCCGGTCCGTCAGGGCGATGCACGCGGCGCCGGCGTCCGGGTCGACCCACAGGAACGTGCCGGACTGTCCGAAGTGGCCGAACGTGCGAGGGGAGCTGCGGGTGCCCGTCCAGTGCGGGTCCTTGCCGTCGCGGATCTCGAAGCCCAGACCCCAGTCGTTCGGCTTCTGGTGACCCAGGCCCGGCAGCACGCCGTTCAATCCGGGGAACTGCACCGACGTCGCCTCGTCCAGGGTGGACCGTGCGATCAGGGTCGGTGCCTGCAACTCCGCGGCGAACCGGATCAGATCGTCCACCGTGGACTCGGCCTCGGCCCCGGGCGCGCCGGACGTGCCGGTCGAGGTCGTCGCCGTCATGCCGAGCGGCTGCAGCACGGCCTCGGCGAGGTAGTCGGCGAACTTGATGCCCGAATGTCCGGCGATCACCTCCGCCAGCTGCTCGTAGCCCGAGCTCGAGTACAGGCGCCGCTGCCCGGGCGGTGCCTGCGCCCGGTGCTCGGTGAACGCCAACCCCGAGGTGTGCGCCAGCAGGTGCCGGACCGTCGCACCGTCCGGCCCCGCCGGCGTGTCGAGCTCGACCACGCCCTCCTCGACCGCGATCAACGAGGCGTACGCGGTCAGCAGCTTGGTGACCGACGCCAACCGGAACACCTGCGAGGTGTCGCCGTGGGTGCCCACCACGGTGCCGTCGGCGGTGACGACGGCCGTCGCCGCGTGGGGCACCGGCCAGTGGTCGATCAGGCGGAGGCTGTCCATGGCCACACCCTAACGGCGGGAGGCGGCGTCAGGGATCGACCGTCTTCCCACCCTTTCCTGCCTTGTCGCCACCGGCGTCGCTGTCGGCCTTGTCGTCGTCCTGCTTGTCGTCACTGTTCTCGTCGTTCGAGCCGGCGTCCTCGTCGTCCTCGCGGCCCGGGGTCCGCAGGTTCCACTTGATGATCACCCAGCGGAACAGCAGGTAGTAGATCGCCGCGTACGCCAGGCCGATCGGGATGAGCAGCCACGCCTGGTTCGCCGCGGCGGCACCGGAGTTGAGCAGGAAGTCGATGGCACCGGCGGAGAACGAGAAGCCCAGGTGGATGTCGAGCGCGTTGACCAGCATCATCGACGTGCCCGTCAGGACCGCGTGGATCAGGTACAGCGGCCACGCGACGAACATGAACGCGAACTCGATCGGCTCGGTGACACCCGTCAGGAACGCGGTCAACGCGGCCGAGATCATCACACCGCCGACGACCTTCTTCTGGCTCGGCTTGGCGGACTGCCAGATCGCCAGCGCCGCGGCGGGCAGGGCGAACATGAAGATCGGGAAGAAGCCCGTCATGAACGCACCGGCGTTCGGGTCGCCGGCGAAGAAGTTGTTGATGTCGCCACCGTCGAAGATGAACCACAGCGGCACGTTGAGCAGCTGGTGCAGGCCGATCGGGATGAGCAGCCGGTTGAGCATGCCGTAGATGCCACCGCCGATGACCGCGTCGCTCGTGGCCGCCTCACCGATGTTGTGGATGGCCGCGTCGATGACCGGGAACGCCAGACCGAACACGACACCGAGCAGCAGCAGCGCGAACGAGTTGATGATCGGCACGAACCGGCGGCCGCCGAAGAACGCCAGGTACGGGGGCAGCTTGATGCGGTGGAACCGCTGCCACAGCACCGCCGTCACGAGGCCGACGACCACGCCCGACAGCACGCTGTAGGGCCATCGGATCGGCGCCAGCATCCAGCCTTCCTCGTAGCCGTCCAGCTCGTTGATGGGCGCGAAGACCTGGACGACCTTGCTGAACACGACGAAGCCCACGACCGCGGCGACACCGGTCGAGCCGTCGCCCTTGCGGGCGAAGCCGACCGCGATGCCGACCGCGAACAGCAGCGGAAGCCAGTCGAACAGGCCGCCACCGGCGGCGGCCATGACCTCGGCGACCTTGGCCGTGGCCTCCCACCGGCCGAGCATGTCGTCCTGGCCGAGTCGACTGAGCAGACCGGCCGCGGGAAGGGTGGCGATGGGCAGCATGAGACTGCGCCCGAAGCGTTGCAGCCCGGCAAGTCCTGGACGCTTGCCTTTCGTGCGTTCGCTCATGACGTCCTCCGTGTGCAGGCCGGTCGGGGTGCGGGTCCGTGCCGGGCCGCCCGTACAGGCGACCCGGGGCGGAAGACTAGCGGGAAACCGACGCTGACGTGCGCTGTTCGCCGTAGGCGGGCGCGGGCCCGGTGTCGGCGTGGCGGGCGCACCGCCGCGGTCGCGGTGGTAGTTTCCCGGTCTAGACCACTTGGTTGAGGAGGGAGAATGCTCCTCGCTCGACCGGGTGTCAAGCCGTGGTCGTCTGCGGCGAGAATGACGGCGAGAATGACAGTGCGCACGAAGGTCGGTGCGGCAGCGGCGGTCCGGTAGCGGTACCGGCGCCAGGACATCAGGGAGGCCGGGATGGCGGACGAGAGGCCGAAGCAGATCCTCGCGGCGTTGGGCGGCGCGGACAACGTGATCGAGATCGAAGGGTGCATCACGCGGCTGCGCTGCGAACTCGAGGACGGCTCCGTCGTGGACGAGGCCGCGCTCAAGCAGGCCGGCGCCCACGGCGTCATGAAGGCGGGCACCGTCGTGCAGGTCGTGGTGGGCCCCGAGGCCGACACGATCGCCGAGGACATCCAGGACCTGATGTGAGCGCCGCGGCACTGACCGTGCAGAGCCCGGTCGCCGGCACGGTGGTCGCGCTCGCCGACGTGCCCGACCCGGTGTTCTCGCAGGCCATGGTGGGCCCGGGGATCGCGGTCGAACCCCTCGACGGCCGGGCCGACGCGCTCGCCCCGATCGACGGCACCCTCGCCACCGTGCACGCGCACGCGTTCGTGGTCGCCTCCGACGACGGCAGGGCCGTGCTCGTGCACCTCGGCATCGACACCGTGAAGCAGCAGGGCGAGGGCTTCACGCTGCACGTCGTCAAGGGTGAGCGGGTGCGGGCGGGCCAGCCGGTCGTCGGCTGGGACCCCGCGGCGGTCCGCGAGGCCGGGTACGCACCGGTCGTGCCCGTCATCGCGCTCGACGCGGACGGGGCCGCGCTCGCGGTCGCCGAGTCCGGCGTCGCCGTGCAGCCCGGTGACGAGCTGTTCGCCTGGAACGCCTGAGGGGCTGAGGCTCGGTACCGGCCGCGCGCGAACGGAACCGTTCGCGCCGGCGATCCTGCGCCGCTCGGGTGACGTTCGTGGCCCGTGTGCGGTGAACGGTCCGTTCGCGTCGCGGGCCGATTGCCGTGCCCGCGGCACCCGCCCAGGCTGGGCAGCGTGATCCGAGAACATGTGATCGACCCGACGGTCTCGCTGGTGGCGCCGGTGGTGGCGGGCCTGCTCGGCGCCCTGACGGCGTGGGCGCTGTGCCGGGTCCTGACGCGCGGTCCGCGACCTGCGGCCGTGCCCGTGGCCGCCTGCGCCGCGGGGACCGCGGTGCTGTGGGCGCTGGTGGCGTGGCGCGCCGCGGCGGGCGGCCTGCCGTGGTGGTGGCTTCCGGTGCCGCTCGTCGTCGGCGCGCTCGCGGTGCCGCTGACGGCGACCGATCTGCGCTACCGGCGCCTGCCCGATGTCCTCACGCTGCCCGCGGTGCCGCTGGTGCTCCTGGCCGTGTCCGTGGCCGCGCTGGCCGCCCCGGACGCCGGCGGTGGCCTCGTCGTCGGCGCCGTCCTGGGCGTGGTCGGTTTCGCCGGCGGGCACCTGCTCGTGCGGATGCTGCTGCCCGGCTCGCTCGGCGCCGGTGACGTCAAACTGGCCGCCGGCCTCGGTGCGGCGCTCGGCGCACTCGGGTGCCTGCGCTCGTCGTGGCGGCGTGCACGGCGTCGGTCGTGACGCTCGCGCTGGCGGTACTGACGTGGGTGCCGGCTCGTGTGCGAACCGGCGTGCCGTCGGTCACGCGGCGGCCGACTCGGAGCGCGGCCGCGCCGGGCGCCCGGACCGCGGGATTCCCCACGGGCCGGGATTGCTGCTGGGTACGTGCCTGGTCGTGGTCTTTCCGGGGGCGGGAACGGGGGTGGTCGCCACGGGCGTGTCCTAGCCGAGCCGGCTGCGCCCGCGTCATCGCGGCGTGACAGGATCGGCGGTGTGTTGCGCTGGATAACCGCAGGTGAGTCGCACGGCCCGGCTCTCGCCGGAATTCTCGAGGGCATGGTGGCCGGGGTCGAGGTGACGACCGACGACCTCGCCGAGCAGCTCGCCCGCAGGCGACTCGGATTCGGCCGGAGCCCGCGGATGGGCTTCGAGACCGACAAGGTGGAGTTCGTCGGCGGCGTTCGCCACGGCAGGACGCAGGGCGGCCCCATCGCCGTGCAGATCGAGAACTCCGAGTGGCCGAAGTGGGAGAAGGTCATGTCGGCCGATCCCGTCGACCCGGCCGAGATCGAAGGGCTGGCGCGGAACGAGGCGCTCACCCGTCCCCGGCCCGGTCACGCCGACCTGCCCGGGATGCAGAAGTACGGCTTCGACGAGGCCCGGCCCGTGCTCGAGCGCGCCAGCGCGCGCGAGACCGCGTCGCGGACCGCGCTCGGCACCGTCGCGCGGGCGTACCTGAAGCAGCTGCTGGGCATCGACGTGATCAGCCACGTGGTCTCCATCGGCGCGGCGGAGGCCCCGGCGGGCGACCTGCCCGAACCGGGCGACCTCGCGGCCATCGACGAGAGCCCCGTGCGCGCCTTCGGCGAGGCGGCGACCGACGCGATGGTGGCCGAGGTCGACGCCGTGCGGAAGGCGGGCGACACGGTCGGCGGCGTCATCGAGGTGATCGCCTACGGACTTCCCCCGGGGCTCGGCTCGCACGTGCACTGGGACCGCAGGCTCGACGCCAAGCTGGCCGGTGCGCTGATGGGCGTGCAGGCCATGAAGGGCGTCGAGGTCGGCGACGGCTTCACCACCGCCCACCGGTGGGGCAGTCAGGCGCACGACGAGATCGACCCCGGGCCCGGCCCGAAGGGCGTCACCCGCCGTTCCAACCGCGCGGGCGGACTCGAGGGTGGCATCACCAACGGCGAACCGCTGCGCGTGCGGGTGGCCATGAAGCCGATCTCGACCGTGCCCAAGGCGTTGTCCACTGTGGACGTCGAGACCCGGGAGCCGGCGGTGGCGATCCACCAGCGCTCCGACGTCTGCGCCGTGCCGCGCGCCGGCGTGGTGCTGGAGTCGGTCGTCGCGCTCGTGCTCGCCGACGCCGCGCTCGAGAAGTTCGGCGGTGACTCGCTGGCCGAGGCCACGCGCAACGCCGAGGCCTACGTGGCCGGACTCGACGAATGGTGGAAGCGCTGACGATGGGGCAGACAGCCGCTGCCGGCGACGCGGCCGGGTCGGGTGGAACGACCGGCCCGGTGGTCGTCGTCGGCCCGCCCGGCTCCGGCAAGACCACCGTCGGCCTGCTGCTCGCCGAGCGGCTCGGTGTGCCGTTCCGGGACGCCGACGCCGACATCGAGGCCGCCGAGCACCGCGCGATCAGCGACATCTTCGCCGAGGACGGCGAGGAGGTGTTCCGCGCCATCGAGGAACGCACCATCGTCGAGACCCTCGCCGAGCACGACGGCGTCTACGCCCTCGGCGGCGGGGCGATCCTCTCGGAACGCACCCGCGCCGCACTGCGCGGCCACACGGTCGTGTTCCTCGAGGTGGGCATGGCCGAAGGCGTGCAGCGCACCGGCTTGTCGACGGCGCGACCCCTGCTGGCCGGCGTGAATCCCCGCGCGACGTACAAGGCGCTGCTCGACGCGCGGCTGCCGCTGTACCTCGAGGTCGCCACCTGCCGGGTCGGCACCGACGGCCGCGACCCCGAGGACATCGCCGCCGAGGCCCTGAACCGGATCGCACCCGGTCACGAGCCGCAGCAGAACCCGAACGAGAGCAGCCAGGACCAGAGCAGCATGAGGAGCACGTGATGACCAGCGATCCGGTCCGCATCGGGGTGCGCAGCGGGCAGCCCTACGACGTGGTGGTGGGCCGCGGCCTGCTCGGCGAGCTGACCCAGATCGTCAGCGACGCCTCGACGGTCGCGCTGATCCACCCGCCCACGCTGACCACGACCGCCGAGGCCGTCCGTGCCGAGCTCACGGAGGCCGGCCTGGACGCCCACCGCGTCGAGATCCCCGACGCCGAGGACGGCAAGGCGCTCAAGGTCGCCGACTTCTGCTGGGACGTGCTCGGCCAGATGGGCCTCGACCGCAGGGGTGTCGTCGTCGCGCTCGGCGGGGGCGCGGTCACCGACCTCGCCGGGTTCGTCGCCGCCACGTGGATGCGCGGTGTGCGGCTCGTCAACGTGCCCACGACGCTGCTGGGCATGGTCGACGCCGCCGTCGGAGGCAAGACCGGCATCAACACCGAGGCGGGCAAGAACCTCGTCGGCGCGTTCCACGAGCCGACCGCGGTGCTTGCCGACCTGGCCACGCTGGACACGTTGCCGCCCAACGAACTGGTCGCCGGCATGGCCGAGATCGTCAAGGCCGGTTTCATCGCCGACCCGGTGATCCTCGACCTGATCGAATCCGACCCCGCCGGGGCCGTCGACACCCAGGGCGAGCTGCTCGGCGAACTCGTCCGCAGGGCGATCCAGGTCAAGGCCGACGTCGTGGCCAGCGACCTGCGGGAATCCGATCTGCGCGAGATCCTCAACTACGGCCACACCCTGGCCCACGCCATCGAACGGCGCGAGCGCTACCGCTGGCGCCACGGCGCGGCCGTCAGCGTCGGTCTCGTGTTCGCCGCCGAACTCGGCCGGCTCGCCGGCCGCCTCGACGACGCGACCGCCGACCGGCACACCAGCGTGCTGCGAGCCCTGGGCCTGCCGACGCGCTACGACGCCGACGCGCTGCCCCAGCTGCTCGAGAGTATGCGCTCGGACAAGAAGACCCGGTCCGGCACGCTGCGTTTCGTGGTCCTCGACGGACTCGCCAAGCCCGGCCGGCTCGAAGGGCCCGACCCGGCCCTGCTCGCCGGCGCCTACTCGGCGATCGCGTCCGACGAGCCGACCTCGCAGGGCGGAGGGCTGCTGCTGTGAAGGTCCTCGTCCTCAACGGGCCCAACCTGGGCCGGCTCGGCACCCGTGAACCGGACGTCTACGGCTCCACCACGCACGACGACCTCGTGACGCTGGTCGGTGACACCGGCCGCGACCTGGGCCTGGACGTGCAGGTGCGGCAGACCGACCACGAGGGCGAACTGGTCGGCTGGCTGCACGAGGCCGCGGACCTCGGCGCGGCGGTCGTGCTCAACGCCGGCGCGTGGACGCACTACTCGATCGCCGTCCGCGACGCGGCGGCGCAGCTGACGGGTCCGCTCGTGGAGCTGCACATCTCCAACGTGCACCGGCGCGAGTCGTTCCGGCACCACAGCGTGCTGTCCGACATCGCGACGGCCGTCATGGCCGGATTCGGCGTCGACGGCTACCGCCTCGCGCTGGAATGGCTGGCCCGGCGCCCCTCCTGACTCACGGAGACCGTGATCACCGACCGGGTGAGCCCCCGTCGTACACTGGGCCTCCACCTGCGTGAGCGGCCGGGGAGGGGACGGAGGTTGGGCGGCGCTGTGCACGAACGACGGACGCACGAACGACGGACGCGCGGCCGGCGGGCCACCTCGGCCGGAGCCGCTCTCGCCGGCGTCGCCCTGCTCGTGGCGTGCACACCCAGCGATGCCGAGGTGTCCGGCGACGCCCGGGGCGGCGACGGCCGGGGCGACACCCGGCCCGCCGAACCCGCCGACCCTGTTGCGCTCGACGTCGACCGGCCCCGGCAGAGCGATCACGTGGTCGCGGCGGCGGGCGCGACGGGCCGTACAACTACGGACCGACCGTCGTCCAGGACGGCGACACGACCCGGATGTGGTGGTGCAGCCAGTACGGCAGCGCGCCGCCACCCGGCGACGACATCCTGTACGCGCGGGCCGAGGGCCTGCACGGACCGTTCCGCGGTCCGGGCGGCGGCAAACCGGAGGCCGTGCTGTCGGGCTCGCCCGGCAACTTCGACGGCAAACACACCTGCGACCCGTCGGTGATCCGCGTCGGCGGGGTGTACCACCTGTACTACACGGGCGCGGCGGGCAGCCACGCCCACGGCAACGCCATCGGCCTCGCCACCAGCACCGACGGGCGGAGCTGGCGCAAGAGCGACGAGCCGGTCGTCGACGCCGCCCACGACATCGAGCGCGACAACACCTACGGGGTGGGCCAGCCCGCGGCGGTGCACGTCGACGGCTGGTTCTACCTCATGTTCACCGACACCACCGGCGAGGCGGCAGGGTGGAACGGCGCCGGCCAGTTCGTGCTGCGGGCGCAGGAGCCGACGTTCTCGGGCAACGTCCAGGCGCTCGGTCCCGACGGCTTCGCCGACGTCGACAGTCCCGAGGCGCCGCGGCAGAAGTCGGTGGTCGACGCGTTCAGCGCCGATCTGATGTGGATCGACGCGATGGACGCGTTCGCCATCGCCCACCAGACCGACGACGGCACCTCGTTCACGTTCTGGAACAGCGATTTCACCGCCCAGCCCTACGAACCGGTGGTGCTGCCGGTGCCGTGGCGCGAAGGCCCCGGGTTCGTGCGCACCGGCGAGGGACACGCGCGGATCTCCGCGGAGGACCCGTGCGGCCGGGTGCCGCTCGACGTCATGCAGGCCACGCGGATCGGCAAGGCCGACGCCCCCACCGACCTGCGCCACTTCGGTACCGACGTCACCGGGTTCGACGGCTGCACCACCGAGAACGGGGCACTGGCCGCGCTCGACGGGGTCATGATGCCGTCGCCGGAACGCACCATGGACGTCGTCGCGGACGGCCGGATCCTGCGCGTCGAACGCCGGTCGGTGGCCGACGCGGTGACCTCGGGGCTCATCGAGGGGCGGCCGGAGGGACTGGCCGACACGGAGGTCGCGGGCAGGCTGCCCGCCGGAGCGCGGGCCGTCGAATCGCCCGAGGGGCGGGGTTTCGTCGTCGGGCGCACCATCTGGCCCGTGGCCGACAGCGCCCGGGACGCCTTCGACCTGAACGGCTCGGAACTCGAGGAGATCAGCACCGACGAGTGGCGCTCGTACGCCCTCGGCTCGACGCTCGGCGGTTGAGGGATCGGCGGTTGAGGGATCGGCGGTTGAGGCCGGGCCGTCGGGCTCAGTCCTCGGTCCGACCGGTGTCGCGGGAGCCGTCGCGCGGGGCGGGCCGGGGCCGGCGGTGCGGCCGCGGCTTCTTCAGCAGCACCGTCTCCTCACGCTCGTCCGGCTTCGTCCGCGCCCGTGCGGTCGAGGACGTCGAGGGGATCTCGGCGACAGCCGGTGCCTTCCACACCTCGTGATCATCCTCGGTGGCTCCGGCGTCCCCGGCATCCTCGGTGTCAGTGCTGTCGGCGGGGGTTTCCGACGCTGCGGCTGTCGATGCCGGGGTCCTGCGGTCGTCTCCGGCGTCTCCGGCGTCTCCGGTGTCGTCGAGGTCGCCGCCGGGGCGGGGGAGGCGTCCGCCGACGAACAGGCCGAGCCCGGCAGGCAGGATGATCAGCAGCGCCGTGAACGCCGCGCCGCTGGTCAGCGCCGGTCCGAGTTCCGAGGTGCTCGTGTTGTCGACGAACACCGCGCGGCCGATCACGCTGAGCAGACCGGACAGCGGACCCGCCGCCAGGCCGGTGATGAACCACGTGCGCCCGCCGTCAGGCCTGCGCATCCACCCGTCGAGCGACGCCCACAGCGCGGCCGAGCCCACGAGCAGGGCGAGCGCGGCGGCGCGGGCGAACGTCGTGTCGCCGGGCTGGACCACGGCGATCTTGGCGAGTGCGACGGCGGCGGTGGCATGCAACAGTGCCATGCCGAGCAAGCGAAGGACCCAGGGCGCCATCTCGACACTGTAACCGCGCGGCCCGCCCCGTCCCACCAACCCGGCACCGGCCGGGCCGGGCACCGAGCGGCGGCGGGCACTCCTAAGCTGACCGCCATGTCCGTCTCCTCTCCGAGTGCCCGAACCGGCGAGCCCGCCGCGGTGCATCCGCGCGCCGGGCGGCGCTGCGGGACCTGCTCGCGGCGACCGATCTCGACGCACTGCTGGTCACCGACCTGCGCAACATCCGGTACCTCACCGGTTTCACCGGGTCGAACGCCGCGCTGTTGGTGCACGCCGGCGGTGAGGAGCACACGGTGTTCTGCACCGACGGCCGCTACACGACCCAGGCCGCGGCCGAGGTGCCCGATCTGCCGACCCGCGTGCAGCGGGCCAGCGCCCACGAGCTCGCGACGACCGCGGCCGCCGAGCGCGCCCGGTACGCCCGGACCGGTTTCGAGAGCCAGCACGTCAGCGTCGAACAGGCCGCGAGCCTCACCGATGCCGCCGGCGACGTCGAGCTGCGCCGCAGCCCGGGGCTCGTCGAGCGGCTGCGCGCGGTGAAGGACGAGGTCGAGATCGACGCGCTGCGCCGGGCCTGCGGGGCCGCCGACCGCGCGTTCGCGGACCTGATCGCCGCCGGCGGCGTGTGTGCGGGCCGCACCGAGCGCGCGGTCGCCCGTGACCTGGAGACGCGCATGCTCGACCACGGCTCGTCGGGTGCGTCGTTCGAGTCGATCGTCGCGGCGGGCGCGCATTCGGCGATCCCGCACCACCGGCCCACCGACGCGGTCCTCGAGCCGGGCGATCTCGTGAAGTTCGATTTCGGCGCGACCGTCGACGGGTACCACTCGGACGTGACGCGGATGGCCGTGCTCGGCGAGCCCGCCGACTGGCAGCGGGAGATCCACGACCTCGTCCACGCCGCGCAGGCGGCGGGTGTGCGGGCGGCCGCGGCCGGCGCGCGCACCGCCGACGTCGACGCCGCGGCACGCCGGGTGATCGCCGACGCGGGCCGGGGAGCGGAGTTCCTCCACGGGCTCGGGCACGGCGTCGGCCTGGAGGTTCACGAGGCTCCGAGCTTGGCCGCGACGGCCGACGGTACACTGGCCGCCGGCATGGCGGTCACCGTCGAGCCCGGCGTGTACCTCGCCGGCCGAGGTGGAGTCCGCATCGAGGACACGCTCGTCGTACGGGAGTCAGATCCCGAGATCCTCACCCTCAGCACGAAGGAACTCGTGGTCGTCTAAGCGCGCGGCCCCGACCCCGACACAGGAGAACTCACACCAGTGGCCAGCACCAACGACCTGAAGAACGGCATGGTCCTCAACCTGGACGGCCAGCTGTGGTCTGTCGTGAACTTCCAGCACGTCAAGCCGGGTAAGGGCGGTGCGTTCGTGCGCACGACCCTCAAGAACGTGCTCTCCGGCAAGGTCGTCGACAAGACCTTCAACGCGGGTACCAAGGTCGAGACCGCGACGGTGGACCGCCGCACGATGACCTACCTGTACAACGACGGCACCGACTACATCTTCATGGACGGTGACACGTTCGACCAGGTGCCCGTTCCGCCTGCGGTCGTCGGTGACGCCGCGAAGTTCATGCTGGAGAACAGCGAGGTGCAGGTCGCGCAGCACGAGGGCGAGACGCTCTACGTCGAGCTGGCCGCCTCGGCCGAGCTGACGATCGAGCACACCGACCCGGGTCTGCAGGGCGACCGCTCCACCGGCGGTACCAAGCCCGCGACCCTGGAGACCGGTGCCGAGGTGCAGGTCCCGCTGTTCGTCAACCCCGGCGAGAAGATCAAGGTCGACACCCGCGACGGCCGCTACCTCGGCCGCGTGTGAGCACCCCGGTGAGCTCGGAGTCGAAGTCCCGGCGAGGCGGCTGGATCAGCCGCCGCGACGCGCGTCGGCGTGCCGTGGAGCTGCTCTACGAGGCCGCGCAGCGGGAGCTCTCGCCCGCGGCGGTGCTGCGGGACCACGTCGGATCGCCCGAGGTGGACGTGATCGGCGACTACACGATCTCGGTCGTCGAGGGCCTCGAGGCCCATCAGGACCGGGTCGACGAACTGCTCGCCGAACACGCGCAGGGCTGGACGCTCGACCGGATGCCTCCGGTCGATCTGGCGATCCTGCGCGTCGGCGTGTACGAGATGCTCTGGTCGGCCGACGTCCCCGACCCGGTCGCGATCGACGAGGCGGTCGGCCTGGCGAAGGAACTGTCCACGGACGACTCGCCGCGGTTCGTCAACGGCGTGCTGGGCCGGATCGGCGGTATCGCCGACCGGTTGCGTGCCGTGCTGTAGATCCGCGGCCGCGAGCTCACCGGCGTCGCGCCGGTGTCCACAGCGCACGGGTTTCGACGATGCCGCCTGCGTCCACACGGGCCAGGCGGCATCGTCCGTCCCGAGGCCGGTGTCAGTCCTCCTTGGACGGACGAGCCTCGGGAGGCAGCACACCCCAGTCGATGAGCTGCTCGGTGAGTTCGCCCGGCGTCATGTCGTAGATGATCGCCAGCGAACGCAGGTCCTCCGTGCGGATGGACAGCACCTTGCCGTTGTAGTCGCCGCGCTGGCTCTGGATCGTCGCCGCGTAGCGGGCCAACGGACCGACCTTCTCCGCGGGCAGCTGCTGGAGCCGCTCGAGATTGATCACGATCTTCGTCGCGGGCTCGGCCCCCGACGGGACGCGGCCCTCGGGCAGGAGCTCGACCACCGGCACGCCGTAGAAGTCGGCCAGCTCGGCCAGTTTCTGGACCGTCACCGCGCGGTCGCCCCGTTCGTAGGAGCCCACCACGACCGCCTTCCAGCGGCCGCCGGACTTCTGCTCGACCCCGTGCAGGGACAGACCCTGTTGCTGACGGATACCGCGGAGCTTGGCCCCGAGCGCCTTGGCGTAATCGCCCATGTGGTGGTTCTCCGTTTCCTCGCCCCGGATCGGCCCGGCTGACCGACAGGGAACTCGTGAGTCCGAATACTCAGAGTAATGGTTACGCGTTGTCGTCACCAGGTCAAGGACGTCATCGCACCCGGTGAGTTGTTTGCCACAGATGGACCACTCGATCGGGTAGGGCTGTACTGCTGCTACGGTCCGTACTGGACCTCCTAAAGTAGGGGTTCGTCATCCTTTAAAGACCCGTCCGGTGAGGCGGGAAAGGAGCTGCACCGTGGCACCACCTCGTGGTGCGGCGGATCCGGCCGAGCGCGAGCTGCTCTCGGCCGGCGACGTCGCGCGCACCATCGCCCGCATGGCGCACCAGGTCATCGAGAAGACCGCGCTGACCTCCCCGGACACCGCGCCCGGCGCCGACGGCACCGATTCGAGTGCGACCCGGCTGCCGCCGGCGATCCGGTGACCTCGCCCGTGCTGTTGGGCATCCCGACCCGCGGCACGCCCCTCGCCGCCCGGCTCGCCGCGCGCATCGCGGAGTTCTCCGATGTGACCGTGCCCTTCGGCGCGCTGGACGTGACGCTCTACCGCGACGACCTGCGCCGCCGGCCCACCCGCCCGCTCGAGGAGACGGCCCTGCCGCCCGGCGGGATCGACGACCGGGTGGTGATCCTCGTCGACGACGTCCTGTTCTCCGGCCGCACGATCCGCTCGGCCCTCGACGCCCTGCGCGATCACGGCCGTCCCCGCGCGGTGCAGCTGGCCGTACTGGTCGACCGGGGGCACCGGGAACTGCCGATCCGCGCCGACTACGTGGGTAAGAACGTGCCCACCTCGCGCTCGGAGGACGTGTCGGTGCTGCTCGCCGAGACCGATGACCGCGACGCCGTGCTGATCAGGGGGCAGTGAGATCACGATGACACCGATTTCGCCGATGCAGCATCTGCTCAGCACCGAGGGTCTCGGTCGCGACGAGGCCACGGCGGTGCTCGACACCGCCGACGAGCTCAAGCGCACCCTGCTCGGGCGCGAGGTCAAGAAGCTGCCGACCCTGCGCGGGCGCACGGTCATCACGATGTTCTACGAGAACTCGACCCGGACGCGGGTGTCGTTCGAGATCGCCGGCAAGTGGATGAGCGCCGACGTCGTGAACGTCTCGGCGGGTGGTTCGTCGGTCGGCAAGGGCGAGTCGCTGCGGGACACGGCGCTGACCCTGTCGGCGGCGGGGGCGGACTGCGTGATCGTCCGGCATCCGGCCTCGGGCGCACCGAAGCGGCTGACCGAATGGCTCTCCGACACGCGCACCTCGGTCGTCAACGCGGGCGACGGGATGCACGAGCACCCGACGCAGGCGCTGCTGGACGCGGCGACCTGCGCGAACGGCTCGGGGGGATCGAGGGCAGGCGGATCGCGATCGTCGGCGACGTCCTGCACAGCCGGGTGGCGCGCTCGAACGTGCACCTGCTGGCGACCCTCGGCGCGGAGGTGGTGCTCGTGGCGCCGCCGACGCTGCTGCCGCAGGGCGTCGAGCAGTGGCCGGTGACCACGGCCCACGAGCTCGACGCGCAGCTGCCCACCGTGGACGCGGTGATGATGTTGCGGGTGCAGGCCGAGCGGATGCACGGCGGGTTCTTCCCGTCGGCGCGCGAGTACTCGATCGCCTACGGCCTCAACGAGAAGCGGATGGCGATGTTGCCCGAACATTCCGTGGTGCTGCACCCGGGGCCGATGCTGCGCGGGATGGAGATCGCCTCGCCGGTCGCCGACAGTCCGCGGGCGGCGATCACGGACCAGGTGAGCAACGGTGTCCACGTGCGGATGGCCGTGCTGTACCACCTGCTCGCAGGAGACGGAGACCACCATGGCTGATACTCGGCGCCTTTTCCGGACATGGTGGTCGACGGGTGCGGGTGTCCCGCAGAAGACGGAGATGCGAATGTCTGAGGTTCTGCTGAAGGGTGTGCGCCCGTACGGCGAGGGCGACGGTGTGGACGTGCTCGTCGCCGACGGCGTGATCGCCGAGATCGGCGCCCCCGGTGCGGTCGCTGCGCCGGGGTCGGCCGAGGTCGTCGAGGCCGAGGGCCAGGTGTTGCTGCCGGGTCTGGTCGATCTGCACACGCATCTGCGCGAGCCCGGCCGCGAGGACACCGAGACCGTCGAGAGTGGATCGCGGGCTGCCGCCCTGGGCGGCTACACGGCCGTGTTCGCCATGGCCAACACCGACCCGGTCGCCGACAACTCGCTCGTCACGGGCCACGTGTGGCGCCTCGGCCAGGAGGTCGGCCTCGTCGACGTGTACCCGGTGGGCGCGGTGACGGTGGGCCTGAAGGGCGAACGGCTCGCCGAGATGGGGACCATGGCCACCTCGGAGGCCGGGGTGCGGGTGTTCTCCGACGACGGGCTGTGCGTGGCCGATCCGCTGGTGATGCGGCGGGCACTGGAGTACTCGACCGCCCTGGGTGTGGTCGTGGCCCAGCACGCCGAGGAACCGCGGCTCACCGACGGTGCGCAGGCCAACGAGGGCGAACGCGCGTCGCGCTTGGGGTATGTGGGGTGGCCGTCGTCGGCGGAGGAGTCGATCGTCGCGCGCGACTGCATCCTCGCCCGGCACGCGGGTGCTCGACTGCACATCTGCCACGTCTCCACGACCGGTACCGTGGACGTGCTGACCTGGGCGAAGGAGCTCGGGATCGACGTGACGGCCGAGGTGACCCCGCATCACCTGCTGCTCACCGACGAGCGACTCGAGACCTACGACCCGGTCAACAAGGTCAACCCGCCGCTGCGCGCCGAGCGTGACGTCGACCGGCTCCGGCAGGCGCTGGCCGAGGGTGTGCTCGACTGCGTGGCCACCGATCACGCGCCCCACGCCGAGCAGGACAAGTGCTCCGAGTGGAGTGCGGCGCGGCCGGGGATGCTCGGCCTGCAGACGGCGCTGTCGATCGTGGTGGAGACGATGGTGCGGCCCGGGCTGCTGGACTGGCGAGGGGTGGCGCGGGTGATGAGCGAACGTCCGTCGGAGATCGCGCGGCTGCCCGACCAGGGCAGGCCGCTGGCGGAAGGGGAGCCGGCGAACCTGGTTCTCGTCGATCCGGACGCCGAGTGGACCGTGCGGGGACCGGAGCTGGCAAGCATTGCGCACAACACCCCGTTCGAGGGGATGCGACTGCCCGCCGTGGTGACGGCCACGCTGCTGCGTGGGCGGATCACGGCTCGTGAAGGGAAGATTGACTGATGGAACGGCTGTTGCTCTCGCTGTTGTTCGCCGCGCTGCTCGCGCTGTGTGTGTACGGCATGTGGCGAGGCTGGCGACGACAGGCGCGGACGCAGAGTGTGCGCATCCCTCCGTTCCCGGAGCGCCCGGAGTCCCCGGGTGCGGCCGAGCTGGAGGAGTCGGGGCTCTACGTGGCGACGACGTATGCGGGGCACTGGCAGGAGCGCATCGTCACGCGCGGTGCGGGCCTGCGCGGCCCGGCGACCTTGCGGCTGCACGCCGACGGGATCGACGTCGACCGGGCGGGCATGCCCGGGTTCTGGATCCCGCGCTCGGCGATCACGGGCGTGGCCACGGGCCGCGGCATGGCCGGCAAGGTCATGGGCAGCAACAGCCTGTTGGTCGTGACCTGGGTGGTCGGTGACGGGGACGACGCGGTGGAGGTCGACACCGGCTTCCGCGCGGACGACCGCGGGGTCTATCCGCAGTGGATCGAACGCCTCGACGGCACGCAGGTCGAGGCCGGGCAGGGGAATGGAGGTGCCCAGGTATGACCGGCACACGTACACCGGCCGCACTCGTGCTCGAGGACGGCCGGATCTTCCGGGGCACCGCCTACGGCGCGAGGGTTCGGCGCTCGGGGAGGTCGTGTTCTGCACGGGCATGACGGGGTATCAGGAGACGCTGACCGACCCGTCGTACCGCAGGCAGATCGTGGTGCAGACCGCGCCGCAGATCGGCAACACCGGCTGGAACGACGAGGACGACGAGTCGAGCCGCATCTGGGTCGCCGGCTACGTCGTGCGGGACCCGGCGCGAAGCCCGTCGAGCTGGCGCGCGACGCGGGGGCTCGACGACGAGCTGCGCACGCAGGGCGTCGTGGGGATCTCCGATGTGGACACCCGCACGCTCACCCGGCACATCCGCGAGCACGGCGCGATGCGCGCGGGCGTGTTCTCCGGTGAGGGTCTGGCCGGGCCGGACGAGATGATCGCGGCCGTGACGGCGAGTCCCGCCATGGCCGGCGCCGACCTGGCCGGCGAGGTGACGACGGCGCAGCCGTACGTCGTGCCCGCCGCGGGCGAGGCCCGGTTCCGCGTGGCCGCCCTGGACCTCGGGATCAAGTCGAACACCCCGCGCCGGATGACGCAGCGGGGCATCGAGGTGCACGTGCTGCCCGCCTCGTCCACGGTGGACGATCTGCTGGCCGTCGAACCGGACGGGGTGTTCCTGTCCAACGGTCCGGGCGACCCGCAGACCCAGGACCACGCGACCGAGCTGACGAAGTCGGTGCTGCAGCGCGAGATCCCGCTGTTCGGGATCTGCTTCGGCAACCAGATCCTCGGCCGCGCGCTCGGGCTCGGCACGTACAAGATGCGCTACGGCCACCGGGGCATCAACATCCCGGTGATCGACGCGGCCACCGGCCGGGTCGCGATCACCGCGCAGAACCACGGGTTCGCCCTCGAGGGCGAACCGGCGCAGCGGTTCGAATCGCCGTTCGGCGCCGCGCAGATCAGCCACCACTGCCCGAACGACGACACGGTCGAAGGCGTGCGCTGCCTCGACGTGCCCGCGTTCTCGGTGCAGTACCACCCGGAGGCGGCGGCCGGCCCGCACGACGCCGACCCCTTGTTCGACGAATTCGTCTCGCTCATGGAGGCGCGGAACTGATGCCCAAGCGCACTGACATCGAGCACGTGCTCGTGATCGGCTCGGGGCCGATCGTCATCGGCCAGGCGGCCGAGTTCGACTACTCCGGCACCCAGGCGTGCCGGGTGCTGCGCGAGGAGGGGCTGCGCGTCAGCCTGGTGAACTCCAACCCGGCGACGATCATGACCGACCCGGAGTTCGCGGACTCGACCTACATCGAGCCGGTGACCCCGGAGTTCGTCGAGAAGGTCATCGCGGCCGAACGCCCGGACGCCGTCCTGGCCACCCTCGGCGGGCAGACCGCGCTGAACTGCGCCGTCGCCCTGCACGAGAACGGGGTGCTGGACAAGTACGGCGTCGAGCTGATCGGCGCCGACATCGACGCGATCCAGCGCGGTGAGGACCGGCAGAAGTTCAAGGACATCGTGCGCCAGGTCGGCGGCGACGTGCCCCGCAGCGCCGTGTGCCACTCGATGGAGGAGGTCCGCGCGACGGTCGCCGAGGTCGGTCTGCCCGTCGTCATCCGGCCCTCGTTCACCATGGGCGGGCTCGGCTCGGGCATGGTGCACACCGAGGAGGAGATGGAGCGCCTCGCCGCCCTCGGCCTCGAGGAGAGCCCCGTGACCGAGGTGCTCATCGAGGAGAGCGTGCTCGGGTGGAAGGAGTACGAGCTCGAGCTGATGCGCGACCGCCACGACAACGTGGTCGTCGTGTGCTCCATCGAGAACGTGGACGCCATGGGCGTGCACACGGGCGACTCGATCACCGTGGCACCGTCGATGACGCTGACCGACCGCGAGTACCAGCGCATGCGCGACGTCGGCATCGACGTGCTGCGCGCGGTCGGGGTCGACACGGGTGGCTGCAACATCCAGTTCGCGTTCAACCCGGACGACGGGCGCATGGTCGTCATCGAGATGAACCCGCGGGTGTCCCGGTCGTCGGCGTTGGCGTCGAAGGCGACGGGCTTCCCGATCGCCAAGATCGCGGCGCGGCTCGCGATCGGCTACACGCTCGACGAGATCAGCAACGACATCACCGGCGAGACCCCGGCGAGCTTCGAGCCGACGCTCGACTACGTCGTGGTGAAGGTGCCGCGGTTCGCGTTCGAGAAGTTCCCGGGGGCCGACCCGGAGCTGACGACGACGATGAAGAGCGTCGGCGAGGCGATGGCCATCGGGCGCAGCTTCCCGGAGGCCCTCGGCAAGGCGATGCGGTCGATGGAGACCAAGCGCGTCGGCTTCTGGACCCGGCCCGACCCGGAGGGCGCCACGGTCGAGTCCACTCTGGACGATCTGCGCACGCCGCACGACGGCCGGATCTACGCGGTCGAGCGCGCACTGCGGCTCGGCGCGACCCCGGAGCAGGTGCACGAGGCCAGCGGTATCGATCCGTGGTTCGTCGACCAGGTGGCGTTGATCGGCGAGGTCGGCGCCGAGGTCCGGGACGCACCCGTGCTGTCCGGTGACCTGCTGCGCCGCGCGAAGCGCACCGGACTGTCCGACCGGCAGATCGCGGCGCTGCGCCCGGAACTGGCGGGGGAGGACGGCGTCCGCTCGCTGCGTCAGCGGCTCGGCGTGCACCCGGTGTTCAAGACGGTCGACACGTGCGCGGCCGAGTTCGCCGCCCGCACGCCGTACCACTACTCGGCCTACGAGTCCGACCCCGCGGCCGAGACCGAGGTGACGGCCCAGCCGGACAAGCCGAAGGTGCTGATCCTCGGCTCCGGGCCGAACCGCATCGGCCAGGGCATCGAGTTCGACTACTCGTGCGTGCACGCCGCGCTGGCGCTGCGCGAGGCCGGTTTCGAGGCCGTGATGGTCAACTGCAACCCGGAGACCGTCTCGACCGACTACGACACCTCCGACCGGCTGTACTTCGAACCGCTGACGTTCGAGGACGTGCTGGAGGTCGTGCGCGCCGAACAGGAGTCCGGCACGGTCGCCGGTGTCATCGTCCAGCTGGGCGGTCAGACGCCGCTCGGCCTGGCCCAGCGGCTCGCCGACGCCGGAGTGCCCGTCGTCGGCACCCCGCCCGAGGCGATCAACCACGCCGAGGACCGCGGCGCGTTCGGCGAGGTGCTCACCTCGGCCGGGCTGCCCGCGCCGAAGTTCGGCACGGCGACCTCGTTCGAGGGCGCCAAGCAGATCGCCGACACGATCGGCTATCCGGTGCTGGTGCGCCCGTCGTACGTGCTCGGCGGCCGTGGCATGGAGATCGTCTACGACGAGTCCTCGCTCGAGAACTACATCGCCCGCGCCACCGAGGTCACCCCCGAGCACCCGGTGCTGGTCGACCGGTTCCTCGACGACGCCATCGAGATCGACGTCGACGCCCTCTACGACGGCGAGGAACTGTTCCTCGGTGGCGTGATGGAGCACATCGAGGAGGCCGGCGTGCACTCCGGCGACTCGGCGTGCGCGCTGCCGCCGATCACCCTGGGCCGCACCGATCTGGACCAGGTGCGCCGCTCCACCGAGGCGATCGCACGCGGCGTGGGCGTGCGCGGCCTGCTCAACGTGCAGTACGCGCTCAAGGACGACGTGCTGTACGTGCTCGAGGCCAACCCGCGGGCGTCGCGGACCGTGCCGTTCGTGTCCAAGGCGACCGCCGTGCCGCTGGCCAAGGCCGCCTCGCTGGTCATGACCGGCTCGTCGATCAAGGACCTGCGCGAGCGCGGGGTGCTGCCGGCCGACGGCGACGGCGGGGACCTGCCGGTCGACGCGCCGGTGGCGGTCAAGGAGGCCGTGCTGCCGTTCCACCGGTTCCGCACGCCGGAGGGCGACGGTGTCGACTCGCTGCTCGGCCCGGAGATGAAGTCCACGGGCGAGGTGATGGGCGTCGACACGGCGTTCGGCACCGCGTTCGCCAAGTCCCAGTCCGGCTCGTACGGCTCGCTGCCCACCAGCGGCACCGTGTTCGTGTCGGTGGCCAACCGGGACAAGCGTTCGCTGGTCTTCCCGGTCAAGCGGCTCGCCGACCTGGGCTTCGAGGTCGTGGCGACCGCGGGCACCGCCGAGGTGCTGCGCCGCAACGGCGTCGACTGCCGCGTCGTGCGCAAGCAGCACGAGGACGAGGCGGCCGAGGCGGCCGGCACGGCGAGCACCGTGGACCCCGACGGGCCGAACGTGGTCGACCTGATCCTCGACGGCGCCGTCGACATGGTCATCAACACGCCGTACGGCAACAGCGGGCCGCGCATCGACGGCTACGAGATCCGCAGTGCGGCCGTGGCCCGGGGCATCCCGTGCGTCACGACCGTCCAGGGCGCGTCGGCCGCGGTGCACGGCATCGAGTCGATGATCCGGGGCGACGTGGGCGTCCGGGCCCTCCAGGAACTGCAGGCGGCGCTGCGGGCGCAGTCGTGACCGAGCGGTTCGGCGCTCGGCTGGCCCGCGCGGTCGCCGCGCGCGGGCCGCTGTGCGCCGGGATCGACCCGCATCCGGGCCTGGTGTCCGAATGGGGGCTTCCGGGTGATGTGAGCGGTCTCGACCGGTTCGCCCTGGGCGCCGCGGAGGCGCTGGCCGAGCATGTGGCGGTCGTCAAACCGCAGTCGGCGTTCTTCGAGGCGCACGGCTCGGCCGGCGTGGCGGTGCTGGAGCGGGTGATCGCGCGCTGCCGGGAGGCCGGGGCGCTCGTGCTGCTCGACGTCAAACGGGGCGACATCGGCTCGACGATGGCGGCCTACGCCGCGGCGTACCTGTCCGACGACTCGCCGTTGGCGGCCGACGCCGTCACCGTGTCGCCCTACCTGGGCTTCGGGGCGCTGGAACCGGCGTTCGCGGCCGCGGAGGCGTCCCGGCAGGGTCGGGGCGTGTTCGTGCTCGCCCGCACGTCGAACGTCGACGGACAGGCGCTGCAGACGGCCGAGGTAGGCGGGGTGGGCGGAATCTCGGTCGCCCAGTCCATAGTGGACCAGGCGGCCGGGCGCAATGCCGGCGTCGACCCGCTGGGCGACGTCGGGGTGGTCGTGGGTGCGACGAACGTCCCGGGTGAGCTTCGCCTCGCTGGGCTGAACGGCCCAATTCTGGCGCCCGGTTTCGGCGCCCAGGGGGCGACGGCGGACGACCTCGCGACGGTGTTCGGAGACGCTCTGTCGGCGGTGCTGCCCGCCTCGTCACGGGCCCTGCTGCGGGCCGGTCCGGACCCTGCGGCGATGCGCGCACAGCTGCGTCTGGTGCAGGACGAGCTGGCCGGGATCACCGCCGGTGCCGGCGGCTCCCCGGCGTGATCCGGATGGGGGAGTCCGGTTCGCGGAAGTGAATGGATCCCCAGGTCCACCGGGATTTTGATCTTGCACTACGCTGTCGACGAAGATGGCGCGGCGGGGGTACGCGGTGTCATCGTCACCGCCTTCCGGGAGGCGGAACCCCGGCTTGTGGCGATCGAGGAGGGTGCCACGGGTAGGGTCTTCCCGGATCGCGTGCCGCGGCCCCCAGTCGCGGCACAGGAGCGACACGGCGGGCGCCGAAGGACCGGCCGGTGCCGGGAATTCCCGGGCCTTACCGGCCCGGGTTCAGCGCTCACCCCCGCATTGTGAGTCCAGGTCAGGGGTGGGTACGGTCGCCACACCCACCCAGAATTTTGAGTAATACCGGAGGAAAACGTGGCACTTCCCCAGCTCACCGAGGAACAGCGTGCTGCGGCGCTGGAGAAGGCCGCCGCCGCCCGTCGCGCCCGCGCGGAGCTCAAGGAGCGGCTCAAGCGCGGCGGTACGACCCTCGCTGATGTGCTGAAGCAGGCCGACGAGGACGAAGTGCTCGGCAAGATGAAGGTCTCCGCGCTGCTGGAGGCCCTGCCGGGTGTGGGCAAGGTACGTGCACAGCAGACGATGGAGCGCCTCGAGATCGCGGCCAGCCGTCGTCTGCGCGGCCTCGGTGAACGGCAGCGCAAGGCGCTGCTCGCCGAGTTCAGCGGCGAGTGAGCGAGCAGCGACAGCGCGGCTCGAACCAGGCCGGCGTGCGCGGCGGCCGTAGGGCATCCGGTGAGCCGGTGTCGGGCACGTCCGCCCGGCGCCGGCTCACCGTCGTATCGGGCCCGTCCGGGGTCGGGAAATCGAGCGTCGTGAGCGAACTGCGCCGCCTCGATCCGGACATCTACTTCAGCATCTCCATGACCACGCGCGCACCGCGCGAGGGCGAGGTCGACGGCGCGCACTACCACTTCGTCGACCGTGCGACGTTCGACGAGATGGTCGAGCAGGGCCGCTTCCTCGAACACGCCGAGTTCGCGGGCAACTGCTACGGCACCCCGCGCGGCCCCGTCGAGGAGGCGCTCGAATCCGGCAGATCGGCCGTGCTCGAGATCGAACTGCAGGGCGCCCGTCAGGTTCGCCAGGCCATGCCCGAGGCGCAGCTGGTGATGCTGCTGCCGCCGTCGTGGGGCGAACTCGTCGACCGGTTGACCGGCCGTGGCACCGAGGCCCTCGAGGCCGTGCAGGCCCGGCTGGGGGAGGCCGAGCGTGAACTGGCCGCCGCCAGCGAGTTCGACGCGCAGGTCGTCAATGCCGACGTGACGACCGCCGCGCGGGAGTTGTTAGACTTGGTCGACGGTGCCTCCGGGGAAGCCGGAGCCGCCGACGACGCCGATGCCTCGGACGTTTCGGACGCCTCCGATTCGTCGCGACCCTGAAGCCCCGGGGCCGTGGAAGCACCGGCGCCGACGAGAATCATTCCCACCAGACATCTTCGCGACACCGCTTTCGCAGATTCGGAGCAGTAGTGACCGCGTTCACGTTGGGCCCGCAGAGCGAGCAGCTCGAGGGCATCACCAACCCGCCCATCGACGACCTGCTCGACAAGGTCAGCTCGAAGTACGCGCTCGTGGTCTACTCGGCCAAGCGGGCCCGCCAGATCAACGACTACTACGCGCAGCTCGGTGAGGGCCTGCTCGAGTACGTCGGCCCGCTCGTCGAGCCGGGTCCGCGCGAGAAGCCGCTGTCGATCGCGCTCCGCGAGATCCACGCCGGTCTCCTCGAGCACACCGAGGGCGAGTAACCACCACGGCGATGCCGGGTGTCCAGCCCGAACGCGGCGTGGTGGTGAGCACGTTGCGCTCGGGCGCGTGTCCCCGTAGGACCTACCTATGAAGCGGATCGTTCTCGGGGTCAGCGGCGGCATCGCGGCCTACAAGGCGTGCGAGGTCGTGCGCGGACTCACCGAAAGCGGCCACGACGTGCGGGTCGTGCCCACCGAGGCGGCCCTGAACTTCGTCGGTGCCGCCACCTTCGAGGCGTTGTCCGGACACCCGGTGCACACCGGGGTGTTCACTGCGGTGTCCGAGGTCCAGCACGTGCGGATCGGCCAGGAGGCCGACCTCGTGCTCGTCGTCCCGGCCACCGCCGACCTGCTCGCGAAGGCCGCGCACGGCCTGGCCGACGATCTGCTCACCGGCACGCTGCTCACCGCGCGGTGTCCCGTGGCGTTCTTCCCCGCGATGCACACCGAGATGTGGGAGCACCCCGCCACCCGCGACAACGTCGCCACCCTCCGTGCGCGCGGCGCGGTCGTCGCCGAACCGGCCTCCGGCAGGCTCACCGGCGTCGACAGCGGCAAGGGCCGCCTCGCCGACCCCCGCGAGATCGTCGACCTCGCCCGCCTGCTGCTCGCCCGCGCCGATGCGCTGCCGCAGGACCTCGCGGGCCGCCGTGTGGTCGTGTCCGCGGGCGGCACCCGCGAGCGCCTCGACCCGGTGCGCCACCTCGGCAACCGCTCGTCGGGCAAACAGGGCTACGCCCTGGCCCGCGTCGCCGCGCAGCGCGGTGCGGACGTGACGCTCGTGTCCGCGCACACCGACGCACTGCCCGAACCGGCCGGCGCCCGCATCGTGTCCGTCTCCAGCGCCGCCGAGCTCGGGGACGCCGTCGACGAGGCCGCGCGCGAGGCCGACGTCGTCGTCATGGCCGCCGCCGTCGCGGACTTCCGCCCCACCGGCTCGGCCAACCACAAGATCAAGAAGAGTGACGACTCGCCGGACCCGGTGATCGAACTCGCGCGCAACCGCGACATCCTCGCCGACCTCGTCCGGCAGCGACGCCCCGGCCAGATCATCGTCGGTTTCGCCGCCGAGACCGGCGACGAGCACGGCAGCGTCCTCGACCACGCCCGCTCCAAGCTCAAGCGCAAGGGCTGCGATCTGCTCGTCGTCAACGCCGTCGGCGACGGCAAGGCGTTCGACACCGAGGACAACACCGGCTGGTTGCTGGCCGCCGACGGCGCCGAGGAGCAGATCCCGCTGGGCGCCAAATCGCAGCTGGCCGCCACCGTGTGGGACGCCGCGGCGCGCCTGCTCGGCGACGCCACTGCCTGACTCGCTGCCGGGGCGGACCCGCCGTGACCGGCGGCGTCTCACATGGCAGGACTGGCGCCGTGCCGCCGATAGGGTGACAGTGGCTTCAGTCGTCTGTAGGCCTCGGCGAGTACTCAGCGACAGAGGCCGCAGCGAACGAGTCCCCAGCGAAAGGTGAGGTGCCGCCGGTGCCCGTCCAGCGTCTGTTCACGAGTGAGTCCGTGACCGAGGGTCATCCGGACAAGATTTGTGACGCGATCAGCGACACGATTTTGGATGCGATGTTGTCGCAGGATCCGCGGTCGCGTGTCGCGGTGGAGACGTTGGTGACTACGGGTCAGATTCATGTGGCTGGTGAGGTCACGACGGCGGCGAACGTGGATGTGAACGCGTTGGCTCGGCAGGCGGTGCTCGACATCGGGTATGACTCGTCGGAGAAGGGTTTCGACGGCGCGTCGTGTGGCGTGAATGTGGCGATCGGTGCCCAGTCGCCGGACATTGCGCAGGGTGTGGACACCGCCTACGAGTCCCGCCTCGAGAACGCCCTCGACGACCTGGACAAGCAGGCGCCGGTGACCAGGGCCTGATGTTCGGTTACGCCTGCTCGGACACTCCTGAGTTGATGCCGTTGCCGATCGCTCTGGCGCACCGCCTGTCGCTGCGG